>JBGSYC010000146.1:0-38477 GCA_041751095.1 Flavihumibacter sp. | reverse complement strand
AGCAAGTCACTCATTTATCCCTTGCCGGTATGGCTTTTTTTTCTTTTGTACGTTCCGGAATTTCTTTCATTCGAAACTCCACGATGCTGGTTATCAAATGTTGTGGTATTGGTTTACCGAGCGGAAATTGAACTGAGCCTTTTCCTGCTTTGTAGATAGCAAGTTCTTCTTTAAATGCCTCCATTCCGGTGGGTGCCGGGTAGAAGCCGATATGACTTTTGAAAGCAGCAAAGTGAACGAGGTTGGTTTTGTTAAGCCTGAAGGTGGGTATCGCATAGCTGATCGTTTCTTCAGCCTCAGGCGCTGCTTTTTTTATAGTTGCACGAACCTGTTGCAGAATTTGTTGAACTTCTTCCGGGAACCCCGCAATGTATTCGTCGATGTTACCAGGTTTGTGTGTGTTCATACAATGTCAATTTTTTGACGAAGGTAAATTGACCAAAGGAAAAACGAGTTTGAATGGATTTTTCTATTGGTTGGGATGTCGTGATACAACATTGCATTAACAAGTTCGCTTTGGCAAATCCTGCGGGATTAATATACTTTGTGAAATCCATATCCAAAGATTATTCCCATCCCAGCATAAGTTTCTTTAGATATATTCCCAAAAATTTTAAATCCTGCGCTGCTTCCGAAACCTGTTGGTTTCCCAATTGGGAACAGGCCATAAATTCTAAACCTTCTTTTTTCTTTCTTAAACCATTTGATATTTGCTTCGAATGACGCACCAGCGTATCTTGATAAACTTTTAAATTGTTGATTATTAACGTCACTCTTACTTTCGCTAAAAACATTATAAGAAGGCCCAAGTGAAAAGCTAAAGGCTCTGTTGGCATCTATAAATCGCCATCCATAAATTAAAGCATATTCTTCCATGCTGCTTTTCTGCATAAAAACGGGGATGGGAAGGAACGGTGAAGCAAAGGAAGACTCCAATTTTACTGTTCCCAAAATCCGGAAGGTGAAAAGGCTTCGGCTTATCTGATAATTCAATGAAAGTCCTCCTGAAAGTCCTCCGGACTTACCATATGAATGCCCAATTAAAGCATCGGTAAATATGATTGGATTTTCTCCTTTAGTACCCTGGCTTTTTGCTGTCAGGCTTTCAAAAAGCAATGGCACCAGCAAAATTGAAAGTCCGAGTGTATGGTGCAGTTTCATAAGCCGTCTCACAGGTTGAATTACAATTCCAACAACGCTTAGATAAATGCAGATATTGCGGTATTGCGCAATGTTCCCATTAGTTGCAGATTGTAGATCGGCACGTTGCAAGCCAGGTAAACAGCTATACCTTTTTGAAACCTTGATATTTCTTATACAACTCACCCGTTATTTTTGCCTGTGTTGTCTATTAGTTTCATTTCGGTGTGTAATTAAGAACAACAATCCCGCAGTCGAATGATGTAGATTTTACCAGAGAGAGATTTTGTCTGGTGTCGAGTGCTTTAAAAATTTCCATTCCCTTACCAATTGCCGTTGGATTAATGAACAGATGAAACTCATCGATCAGTCGTTCTTTGATCAGAGCCGACACAAAAGCGGCACCGCCATAAGCGATGATGTCTTTACCGTCTTGTTCCTTTAGCCTGGTGATTTCGTCACCGAGGTCGCCTTTTGCCAAAACGGTATTGTCCCATGCTGATTTTTCAAGGGTTTTGGTAAAAACGACTTTAGGGGTGTCGGTAAATTTCTGGCCGGCCGTAAATTCCGGGTGATCCGGATCGGCAGCCACAGTAGCCCAGTATGGAATGAACCCTTCGGCAAGCTTTCGTCCAAGAACGATGGAGTCAACAGGTTCTGTTATTTGAGATACATATTCCTTAAGTTCATTGTCCCAGTTGAAAATCATCCAGTCCATTTCGCCATTTGGTCCCGCGATGAATCCGTCAACGGTCATTTGTACCTGTAGTTTTAATTTTCTCATGTGGTTTTTATCTGAAGATTATTCTATTCGCTAGGCGGCTTACAGCAGGTGGGGAAAACAGCATTCAGTCTACCCGGGCCGAGGCCAAAGTTATGATCAAAAGTTTAGTGTTTGTTCAATTGCTTAGTTTATAATGTCGTACCAGAATCAATGTACAGTGGTGTTATAGTTGATTGTTAAGCATTACGTCTACCGCACTGCCGATAGCATAGGTGTATCTGCAGAAGATCATTACTGTCATGAAATGCCTGTTTTTTGACGTGATATGCAAATAGTGGTTTATGCTTTCTACTTCATTTTTGCATAAACATTTTTTTATGAAATACTTTTCTGATTACCGTTTTCTTATTGGCGCCGTTACCGTACTTTCCGGATTACTGGCGCTTGCATGCTTGCTTGTTGGAGCTACAGTGGTGGAATATAATTTTGACGCCTTTTCAGACCCGGTACTTACGCTTAATTATGCAAAGAACTATAAGCTTGCCAAATGGTTCAGCGTGCTTGATATGTTTGGCTACTACCTTCTTTTGCTGCCGTTGATATTTTACTTTCACCAGCAATACAAGTATAAGTCGCCGTGGACATCATTTTTTACTTTTTCAGGTCTTGCTTATGTGCTCACAGGTGCGCTGGGTGCAGCTATCCTTGCGGCACTCTGGCCCGAGTTGATGATAGATTATTTGGCGGCCTCCGGTGTAAATAAAACCGTTACCGGTATTGTATTTAAAGCGACGACATTATTGGTTACAAAAGGCATGTGGAATATACTGGAAGTTATTTTTGCTGCCGTTTGGTGGATCGGTTTGGGCAAAAGCATATACAGTGAAAGTAAAGGCCTGGGAATACTAACGATCGTAACAGGGCTATCCACCTTAATGGATGCAACAGGCAATATGGCCGGTGTTCAGATTCTGTCAGATATAGGATTAAACTTGTACCTCTTGCTTGGCATTGTTTGGCCCGTTATCATCGGCGCATCACTTATAAAAAAAGCGGTTTACCGCCAGTCAATAAGCATTGTCAACAAGCGTACAGCGCTTCAAGCCAACCAATATGAATAAGCTTAAAAAATTATTGAAATGGACAGGTATAAGTCTGCTGGGACTTGTGGTTGTGGTACTTGTTGCTTACATGGTAATATATATTATCACGGAAAACAGAATAAATAAAACGTACAGGTTTGCAGATGCTGCCTTAGAAATTCCTTCGGATTCTGCAGCTATAATCAAAGGAAAACATTTATATCAGATACGGAGTTGCCAGGATTGTCATGGTGAGAAAGGAGAAGGGGGTGTTTTTATAAATGATCCATTGGTTATGCAGATAACAGCACCAAACCTTACAACAGGC
Organism: Flavihumibacter sp.; assembly: GCA_041751095.1. Lineage (GTDB taxonomy): Bacteria > Bacteroidota > Bacteroidia > Chitinophagales > Chitinophagaceae > JADCRZ01. The sequence continues at coordinate 35,203 of JBGSYC010000146.1, read as the reverse complement.
CAAGGTGGTTTGCCCGCCGATTTTGATGTGTCGGACTGGGTGCGTGTGATGCGGCATGGCGTGGATAAACACGGCAAGTCTTTATTTATGATGCCATCACATGAGGTAAGTAAGCTAACAGATGAAGACCTTGCAAATATTATTGCTTATTGCAGGCAGCAGGAACCTGTCAGCACCACACAAAAAAGGATGCATTCCGTCAGACCCGTTGGAAGACTTTTGATGGCAATAAACAAAGTTACACTACTTCCTGCAGAAAAGATTGATCACAACGCTCCGCCTGTTAAGAAAAGAGAAGATAAAATTGGTACAGCCTATGGTCAATACCTGGCTACGGGTTGCCAGGGATGTCATCGTCCTAATCTGCAGGGGGGCGGGCCGTTGGCGCCGGGTTTTCCACCAGTACCCGACATAACATCTGCCGGAAATTTGCGTAACTGGAATGACAGTTCTTTCATTGCTGCTATCAGAACTGGAAAAACCCCGGAAGGAAAAGCCTTAAACAATGAGTTCATGCCGTGGAAATTCATACGCCATTTTACCGACGACGAATTGAAATCCATTTATCTGTATTTAAAAAGTTTACCGGAAAAGCGATAAGGTACTTACTTATGAATAAAGGCATCGGACTGGCTTATCTTTCTGTTGAAAGCAGTCTGTACTTTGATGCTGAATTCCGCTTTATTTCAGCATATTAATACGTCTAAACACCTGAACAAACAATGAAATTTATTCTAATCCGGCCCGTTATGAACGGTGAAATAAAAGGGCCGCACCCGCAAAAGGACGTCAGGGCTGGCCGCTATTTTATAGCTGACATTGCAGACATAACAACATGAAGAAAGTAGCAATAATCGGTTCAACAGGGATGTTGGGACAACCCGTAACGAAAGCATTTATTGAAGCAGGCTTTGAAGTAAGCTTGCTGGTGCGTGACATAGAAAAGGCAAAACAAATCTTTGGTTCAAGCCTTCACCTTTTCAAAGGTGACCTAAAAGACATAAACAGCCTCAGAGACTTTTTATGCGGACAGAACGCACTTTATTTAAACTTATCTGTGGAACAAGCAAGCTCAAAAAAAGCTTTTCAACCCGAACGGGAAGGAATTAACAACATTCTTGCCACCGTCAAAGACACATCTGTAAACCGGATTGGCTATTTGTCTTCTTTAGTTCAATTTTATCAGGGCCATAATGGCTTTTATTGGTGGGCTTTTGACCTAAAGCAAAACGCACTTGCAACAATAAAGAACAGCGGCGTTCCTTATTCTATTTTTTACCCTTCAACATTCATGGAAAGTTTTGACAAAGGAGCATACAGACAAGGTAACAACATCTTTCTTGCAGGAACTTCAAAACATATGATGTATTTAATTTCAGGTGCCGACTATGGAAAACAAGTTGTGAAAGCTTTTCAGCTTGATAATGGGAATCAGGAATATGTTGTGCAGGGCCAAGATGGCTACACGGCTGACGAAGCTGCAATATTTTACGTTGCAAACTATCCTCAAAAAAAAATCAGAATAGTGAAAGTACCGTTTGCACTATTAAGTTTTTTCAGGAAGGTTACAAATAAGTTCCAATATGGTGCAAAAATCATTGAAGCTCTTAACAACTACCCTGAAAAATTTGACGCTGAAAAAGCGTGGCGCGATTTGGGGATACCGCAAACAAAATTCATCGACTATATTAAAATGTCCAACAAAGAAATAAAACCTTCGACTGCTAAGTGAAACAGTTTGAACGGGTTTATTGGATTATTAAGGATGATTTTTTAAAGGTGCAGTACTATTACAGGCACCAACTATTGCAAAAGCCGGAAAGCATATGGTGACTTGCCTGTCCATTGGCGAAACGCCCTGTGAAACGTGCTGGGTTCTGCATACCCTAATTTATAGGAAATCTGGGCAACCGAAAGCTTGTTGTTACCCAATAGGCTGCAAGCCAGTTCCTGCTTTATAGCATCAGACAACAACCGGAAACTCGTATTTTCTTCCCGTAGTTTTCGTTGCAGTGTTCGCGGAGTGATGTGCATGTGCGCTGCTATTTCCTCCAACTGTGGAAACGAAAACTGAAAATGTCTTAAAATCATTTGCCTTACTTCACTTGTAAAAGTTGTACCACTATTTTGTTTTTTTATCTCCGCTTCCAGTAAATTTCTAAAAATTCCATTCAGCTCTTTGTTATAACCAATCACAGGCGTTTGTGCATCAGCCATTGAAAAAACAATGCAATTACAAGGCTGGTTAAACGCAGGTGTGCATTTAAATATCCGTTCATGTTCTGAAGTATCGGCAACACGAGCGTATCGGTACAATACTTTTTTGGGTTGAAGCACTTTGCCGGTTAATAAAAAAAGAATATGCAAGGCACCAGCAAAAGCAATATCCACGCTTTGCCTTGCTGTTTCAGGAGACAGATTGTTCCAAACCTCCAGTGGCTCACAATAGTAATACATGTCTTCACTTTTAATCTCCATATAAAAATGGTAAAGCCGTGTAAAAACAGATGTAAATTGCTGAAGGTTTTGAAGCGCAGTCAAAACATCCTTACTGCTTTCCATTAAATGCCCTGTGATTCCAAGAACAACGGCGGTTGTTTTTTTGCCAATATGAAGTCCGAGTGTTTTATTTCCTGAAATAGTCAAAGCAGCCTCCATTATACCACAGTTTTGCTCCAACGTTAACAGATATCCGGCATCCTCCAACTGCTCCGCAGTAATACCGCCGGTTTTGCAAATAGTAGCAATTTCCTTTTCGCTAAAGCCCGTTCCAATAACAATATTTCTTATAATGGGCATGCTCACCCACAGGGTGGTAGACATAAAGGTGTTAGTTTATTCAGCTAAGTTAAAGCAAGCATACATTTTAGCAATAAGCCTGACCAATTATACAGTCAAAACGCAGGTCCAATTGCATTAAGAAATTGGGCGGATGGTATGTCAGTTAAATCGGAGAGGTTTGCCATAACATCTTTCATTGTTGAGTCCATTATTGGAGCGCCTAAACCGCTCCTTGGTTTAGCACAGATATGGCGACACAAAGAAATATGTGCTGATTCTCCGGGGCTTGCTAAACCTTTTCGTACTTCAAACCCGAATCAATTTTCAAGCGTTTTTGGCATAATATGCAAATCGAACGTTGCTCCCTCTTCGTAAAAGTAAAGCACCATAGGACAGAATAGCGGGTTTATCATTTGCATGCGGCTTTATGATTTATCGCAGAGTTATAGCAGCACTAACGCATCAGGCATCTGATGGAGTCAAAATAAAAAGCCGTTTGACCTGGTGAGAGGATCGTTCCCCGCGATAATGCATACAAGCAATCCCCCGTAGTTCTTGCAGTATTCCTGTACCCGATTTCATCACGGCTCAACAAGACACTTGTCTATCTGTGTCGGGCAAAACGTTCCAGCATCGCCTCGAAACCCAAAGAGGGAACAGCGGTTCGCCGATTTGGGTAGAACGGAATGGCAGAAGGATCATCGTTGGCGTACATACGTTCAGCAATACGGCTATGAAATTGGATCGGGAGAACCTTAGCTTGTTGTTCAGATGGATAAGACAGACAAGATAGCTCCAAGCCTACCCTGCTTCTATACGCGCGGCAATAAGGAATATGGGCAGCTCGACAACGCATGTAAGTCATCGCCGCCAAAAGGAAAATCGCATCATTGAGGCTAATCACAACCTAAACCGGTTAAAGCAAAAGGAAGATAAATAATTAAAGACCAGCCGCGGAATACAAAAACGTAAACAGCGATTCTTCGACACAGAACCGGTGTTTGCCAATATTAAACACTACCATCAATTTAAAAGATTTATGCTAAGGGATATAGCCAAATTAAGCGTCGAAACAGCACTTCTGGCCTCAGCGCATAACGTAAGAAAACAGCGTAAAAAAACAATACTAAAGGTTGTGAGGAGAAATATCTATTACTTATCACCTAATACAGCTCACCGAAAAGAAAACCAAAACCCTTAATATACCAAGAGCTATATAAAATCTCTGAAACAAAAAAGCCGGCTTGAATATTTTTGAGACAGCCTCCTGTTGCATTTTTCAGCATGCGTATACCTACATAATCCGATCTAATAAGAAATCGGATAATGAATTTTCAATAAGCCAGGAACATATCTCGGTCTGACTTCCCTGAATCTAAAATACTTAAGCCATTGCCATCGCTTTATTTGGCTATACAGGCCGCTTAAAACCCCGGCTCATGATTTCATCGAAGAATTGCTGAAAGCTTCTTGCTTTATGACCGGTAATGGTCTCTACATCATCGTTGGTATAGTTGCCCCAGTTTTCACTGTATGCTTTTGAATAATCCATCATCAGCTTAGCCACCCACTCACCCTGCCCCATAGATATGAGCGCTTCTCCCACCGCTTCAAGTGGAACGGGAGTATACGTAACAGATTTTCCGATACCTTTCGATATGATAGCTGCTGCTTCATTGAAATCAATAGACAACGCACCGGTTGGGTTATAAATTTTGCCTTCATGACCACCGTTCGTTAACAGGGTTACCACGCAATCTGCAATGTCCCGCACATCGATCATACCCAGCCTTCCTTGCCCCATGCCCCAGTACATATTGCCCTGCCCCAGTATAGTAGGTACGGACATCAAAAGATTTTGCATGAAAAAATGCGGGCGAAGGATGGTATAGGGTATTCCTGAAGCGGTGATTTCTTTATCGGTTTGAAAGTGCGACCTGCCGTTTTCAGTTGGCGCATCCTCTGCCGCTTTGATAGCAGATAACCTTACCAGATGTTTTATACCAGCGGCTTTTGCTGCTTGTGTTACGGCGTTTCCCTGAGCTACTGCCTCGGGTCCTGCGGGGGTAATGGATAAAACAGCATCCATTCCTTCAGCGGCTGCATGAATAGCTTGCTGGTTTGATAAGTCGCCTTCGAAAATTTCAACGCCACCTTTTTTTAAGCCTTCCGCTTTTTGCGCATTTCTTACAAAGGCTCTTACCGATAATCCATTTTCAATTAAGGATGGAATGGCAAGTGTTGCTATGTTTCCGGTAGCGCCGGTGATTAATACTTTTTTTGACATGATCTATTTTTATTTAAGGCACAAAGGTCGGTTGAAAGCGCACCCTTTTCCAATGACAAACAGCAAGAAATCGGATTGACATTTGTCAATCATGAAGATATTCAATGAGGTGAATCAGGTTTTACTGATGCACTTTTTTGCGGATACGGCTAATTGTTTCAGCAGACACGCCGAGGTATGAAGCGATCATGGTTTGCGGAAATTGCTGCAGTAAAGCCGGATTGGTTTCTAATAAATTCAGGTACCTTTCTTCGGCAGTAAAGCTAATTTGGGCGTTGATTCTTTTTTGTGTCGCCACCTGGTTTTTAAAATCCATAGTGGGTAGTACCGTGGAGAAGACAGGAACCGTATTTTCAAGTTGCATAAAATTTGCTTTGGATGACAGTAAAACATCAGTCTCTTCCACGGCATCAATATTGTAGATAGAAGGCGTAAGCATTGTAAAGCTTTCCCTGTCTCCAACCCACCAGTTTTCCGTGCACAAATTAACGATGTGTTCTATGCCTTTTTGGTCAACCGTGTACTGGCGAACTGCTCCTTTTACAATAAACGTGGAATATTTACAAACTTCACCCTCCTGCAGCAGGTACTGGTTCTTCCGGTAATGTTTTGGAGCGAAGCTATTTTTTATCAACTCAAATTCACCGTCAGCAATTTCTGTGGACGCATATTTATTTATATATGTTCTGAGAGCATCGTACATAAGGAAGATAAAGCTACATAATTGTTGTAGATCGTCCGCGCGTATTGGTACGAGCACTTGCAGATAGTTGATTTTACATCTGTTTGTTCAACTTCACTGAAGCCGCCCGTTAGCGGCAGCCGTTGGGAGTGCTATTTTGGCAGCCAGGCAGGGTCAAACTTCTTTGTATGCAGTCCTATATTACCAATATCAAATGTTGCTACCGTGCCACTCTTGTGATTACTACGGTGGTTGTCTATAATAAGACAAAATGCAATTACAAGTTCATAATCGCTATCCTTGTCTGCAATAATCGTATAATTATCTCGTTCAAACCAGGTTACTGGTTGTTTGTCCCACCAGGCGACTTGTTTTTCATTTTTATAAATTGAATACTTTCTACCTCTATGGCCTTAAATGTCAAAAAGGTCAGTTAAGTAATAGCAATGAAAGTGGCTTCGCCAAAATGATTTAGTTTGGAAATGTAGAATACGTTTGTCCCAAAGGGTAATGTCATATTTTGCTTTGAACCATGCATGCCGCTTATTTATCGTTAGCTTAAGTCCGCCACCTACGACATCAAAAAGATGAATCGTAGCAAACAATTTAAACAGTTCCTTAGATGCAGAATACCTGTGCTGCCCATCAATGAAAATTTTGTATTTGTCACCTACCGTGATTTTCTTCTGGTTAATATTAATTTCCATCTGTCAGGTTTATACTTTGCTGAAAGTGGTTAATCATTCTGTCAAATGATAAATCCTTCCTTAGTTGTTGGTAATCTTCTCACCCCGTACTTTGTTGAACGTAGCATATTGTAGGTTACAAATTACAGGCAATTCCGTTCCTGCTTCATCGTACGTTTAAGCCCTAAACTCACCTTAGCCGGTTATATAGTAATCTTCCAGACGAAATGAAAGAGCACTGAAAATTTTGGCTGTGATTGGTGATCAACCTTAGAACCGTTTTCTTAGCAGATGTTTTGTCTCTCCGATTCACCAACCACTCTGCGGTTTGTTGTGTTCTCCGTTTCAAAAGGGTAGCACATTGAACACGAAGGTTACAGATTGCGCGTTATTCTTTTTTCAAATGATCCCAGTTGATCAGAATATTCCAAACCAAAGGCGCATCGTGCAGATTAAGGTAACGGTGTAAGGGATCAAAGGTAAATGCTATCACACGGCCGGAACCTACAGGCACATTAAAGATAGCGCCATTGCCAATGATGGTCTGTTCATTTCGTACCATACCGGAAAGAACATAAGGTGTTTCCTTTTTTGATGTATCTTTTGCAGCAGGCATTTCCTTTTTTTCCGGCATACCCATAACAGGTCCGGTATATTTCTCCTCATCTTTTAACGGCCTTGTCCCATACTGAAGCAACATCATATCGCGGTTATGTTTTCGTACCTGCAAAAGCGGGCCATTGCCTCTGAAAATTGGGAAGACTTCCCCAAAGCCGTAAAGCACACATTGATCTGCTTTGCGGACCTTGACGTTTACGACAGAGCCGGGATGAAAAAGCCCTGCGGCATCATAAGGCTGCAGCTCTCTTATGATACCAGCGTTAGCTAGTATTTGCGATGAGTTATCCAGGCTGATGATCACACCCCCTGCTTCAGCGAATTGTTTTAACTGTTCAATTCCTGCAAAGCCAGGGCCGCCTGTCATATCGTTGGTTGAATCGGGATAGCCGTGTGATGGAAACGCTGCCGTTTTGGTGTAGGGCATTGGCCCGAACCTTTTGTCTATCTCATTGATGAAATCGCTTGCGGTACCACCTGTTCGCGGAATGAGTATCACATCAAATCTTTTTCTTAACCCCCCTTTTTTTAAATCATCTTTATTGATAGAAGTATAAGGAATGCCTGCCTGTTCAAAGGTATATCTTGCCCATCCTTCATCCTGAGTATTTGTCCAGGTATGATAAACAGCCACTGATGGTAACTCTATGACATGTTGTTTTGAAGCAGGATTTGTTTTCGTTGCCTGAAGATCAAGCCCAAACTGTATGGTAAGTTTTGTTACCTGCTGCTGCGTAAGCCTTTTGAACACAACAGAACCCGCGGCTAACGTATCCTGCATTCCATCAAGGGTTATGTTTGTTTCTAATACCGATGCCGTTGCATTTTTATTTGCTGATCTTAACCAATACAATGCAGGCAATAAAGTGTTTTGCGCTTTATAATTAAGTACATAGGTGTCACCCGTGCCCTTTACTTTCCCTTCATACTTAACATCATCGTTCAACATTGTAAGACCGGTTCCAGAATATTTTACACTATCATCCGCACGTACATCAACGCCATACAGATAACCCAGTGTCCAGGCTATATCATCGTAAGGCGGAAACTTTGCATCCTTTGAGAAATTTTGTTTGGTTAATAGTGATACTGCGAGGTTCCGGTAGGGCTGATCTAACAATATCACGTAATCATTCTTGTTTTTACCCGTATCAACTCTGTGCACTTCAATATGCTGTTTACGTAACTGGTTAACGAGATAAGCAGCCATTACCGGATCGCGTTGCGCAGCAGGAATAACAAATGCACGGGGCTTTTCCTGTTTCCCTTTTTTGATATTGTTCAATCCTTTCTGGTAAAAATTGCGCAGCAATACTTTTCCATTATCCGCTGTGTAGGAAAGAGAAGCAAGCACACCGGCTTCCATATAATTGATGTTATTGCGTGATGACCAGTAGACCTGTTGGGTAGCGGGATCGGGGCGATACCATTCCCTGCTTGTTACTGCATCGCCTGCATATTTTATTTCAGAAAGATCTCGCAGGTACGTATTACCACCGGCATTTCCAAATGTTTCATAGAAGCGGCCAATGGAGTTGTGGTTGTTTGCGATCCATAAGGCATAGCCCGGATACCAGCCATCGTAAAATGCCCATGTAAATGCTCCCGGCAAACCCTGCGCGGCAAGCGCAGTAATGTCGTGGTTGGCCATCACCTGCCATTCCCCAATCGTAATCGGGTCGATAGTCTCGTTGTATGGTCCGGTTCCTGTAGACATATAGATCAATGGCACCGATTCATGCAGATCGAGCATTACCGTAGGATGCCAGTCGTAATAGATATTAAATATGGTTTTTGTGAGTTGCTGTGATACCTGTATGCCATCGCGGTTGTTGTCGTGATATACATACTTTCCCCAATAAGGCGGCGAGAAGCGGAAGCCGTCATCAAAATTTGTTCTTGCTTTGGAATAGCGGTAATACCAGTCCACCTGTTTGTCGCGGCCGTCCGGCTCCGACACCGGATTGATAAGAACAATAATGTTTTCCCGTATTTTCCTGATATCATCGGTGTTGCCAGTGACCAGGCGATATGCCAGTTCCATGAGCATTTCCGGTGATCCCATTTCTGTTGAGTGCAGCCCCCCGTTCAAATAAAATACCGGTTTTGCCTTGTTGATGATCTGGTTCACATCCATTGCATCTACTTTCCTTGGATCGGCGAGAAGAGCCAGTTGACTTTTATGATGATCCAGCTGTTTGAGGGCATCTTCATTACCGATCGCCACGAGGTTAATGGCACGTCCTTCTTCTGTTGTACCAACCTGCTTTATAGAAATCAAGCGTGACGTTTCTGCCAGTTTTTTATAGTAGTTATAGATCTCCGGTGTGCGGTGCATTACCCCCGGTGCACCAATGATGGATCCAAAAAATTTGCGCGGAGACGGAACCCGGGGGTCATCAACCAAATCCAATACTGAAGAAGGAAGGAACCTTGGGTCGGTTGTGTATTCTTTAATCTTTTGATTGTATGTGGTATCAATTTGTTGTGCGTAAGGCTGATGGCCCGTAAACAAAACATATAATATGGTTAGAACCAAATAAGGACGTGTGTTTATTCTCATAAGCTTAGTTTTACTTACAAGTTATATGTTAGGAATGAAATAATAATCCAGCATGGAATTTAATGCTTCACACGGTGGCAACTTCATCTGATACAATGCCCCGGGGTCTTGAAGAGTGGCTGACCGCTGCTGCTGATCGGTACCTTATCGATTGGACCGCAGTTTAGACCGGCTGTGATTGGTGATCAACCTAAACAACGCTATCATAGCGGATGTTTGAATCCCCGATTTACCAATGAATTTGGAACAACATTTAACCGTGCCTTTTAATACGCCAGCAACCGACCGCACGCAATGATGGCTATCCATAACACAATAGAAAATACCGCCGCCGCTTTCGCCCCGGACGGCAATGATTCATTTTCTTTCCAATCCCCTGATGTCTGAAAAGTGAACCGGTGAAATATCGTTGCATTCAGGCCCGCCAAAACCAGCAGGCCCATCTTGATCCAGAATACCGGATCACTGCCGAGAGTAGCCGCGTTGGTAATAAAAAGCAAAACCCCTGATGGTATGATCAGCAGCAGGCCTCTCTTCGACCACGATAACAAATGATCACCAAGACCCCCGATGGGCAGATGTTTTGCAAAGCCGAGTAAACGCAGATCAAACATAAAAGCAGCTCCCACCAGGATGGCGATTCCTGTAATATGAATGATCTCAAGGCCCGGATAAAGCCAGGACGAACGCCGGATAGCAGCAGCCCAGGACGTAGCTTCGAGCCATTGCAGAAAGCTGACGCTGATCCGGATCATTAACGCAGTTCGTACTTCGTGCCATCGACAAAGATCCGCTCGCAGCGCATTTCATCTTTGATTTCTTTATGTGGATATCCCACTACTCTTACAGAACTTCCTTTCACAAGTTTATTATTGGGAACTCCCCGGGCCTGCATCCGGCTGGTAGGCGCCAGAATAACGGTCCATGTTTTCGTCTCGTTTTTTACCCTTGCAGTAGCGTGCGGATTTTCAAACGTAAACTCCTGTACCGTGCCGGTGTAATCAAGCACTTTTTCCTGGTCGTAATTGGCCCATCCATGATGGAACGGCGTAAAAGCAACGCATGCAAGGAAAACTATAATGGCGGAAATCGTTTTAGTTAATGCCATGACAGATTGATTTTAATGTTATCGTAATACAATGCTAAAGTAAGATTTAGTCCTCCATTGGGTGTTGTTTTAGCAGTTCCTCCGGAGAATAAAACCCGGTTTTGTTTTTGGTGGCAGCCCTGATCCCTTTCACCTGATCAGGAGAAATTACGGAAGCCTTGTTGCCGAAAGCATTGCGCACGTACGTCAGAACAGCGGCTATCTCATCATCTTTAAGCATTCCCCCGAAAGGAGTCATGGGTACCTGGCCTGCATACTTGCGTTCGAGCACTTCAATAGGTCCGTGAAGCCCTTTAAGCACGAGCTTGATCAGGCGTTCGTCGTTACCGGTAACCCATTTTGTTCCGGCAAGTGGCGGAAAACCCGATGCCGACAGGCCTGTGCCATCCGGCTGGTGGCATGTGATACAGAATCCTTCGCGCGCATAAATCTCTTTTCCCTTTACAAAGAGTTCAAGTTGGGGCCCTTTAAGATCAGTCTGCACCACCGCTTCCTTTTGCTCTTTCACAGATTTACCCTGCAGGTGTGCCAATGCTGTTTCGTGAGCATGCACCATCCATTCGTCAAGAGCTTTTTTACCTGCCTCATTCACAACAGGAAGGCCTTTTTCCTTTTCCAGCCAGGAAGCCGCAACAGTTGCTTCGAGGCGAACACGGCCATGTTCATCCCTGGCTGCCTGCAGCATCAGGTCTGCCTGGTCTGCGACCTGGTGACCCACATACCGGAGTACCTTAACCGCTGCAGCACGTGCCCTGAAATCCTTTGCGTTAAGCATCTGGCGTAGCAGGCCTTCATCAACCCTGTTGAGCCCCCAGCTCACCCATAATGCTTCCAGCACATGGTGTTCGTACTTAGGATCATTTTTGTCCAGCGCTGAAACCCAGTTTTTCATTCGGGACAGCACTTCATTTACATTGCGTCCCCGCAGTTCACGACGCGTGCGGTAACGCGTGCGGTATTCCGGAAGTTTGAGGTTATCCAGCAACTGGTCAATGGAGGCGCCGGCTACAGGTGCAGGTTTAACCAGGGGACGGGATGGATAGGTAACCCGGTAGATTCGCCCACGGGAATGATCACGCAGCGGGTCACGCGCATTGTGTTGCATGTGACCAATCAGCACATTGTGCCAGTCAGCGAAATAAAGCGAACCATCCGGAGCGAACTCCATGTCTACCGGCCGAAAGTTCTTGTCCTCAGACTGAAAGAGATCCTGCCGGTGTTTGCTTTTATAGCCGGTACCCGAGTCCACTATCACGTGCTGCTTCATCCCTAAAAAACCAATGGTGTTATTGATAAGCATGTCTCCCTGAACTTCATCGGGGAAGTGCCGGCTGGAAACGAATTCGAGACCGGACGTAGGTCGTACCCTGTGTGCTTTTTCAATCAGGTCGAACGATTTGTGAGTGGCGACGCCATATCTCGACTTAACCGTTCCGGGCATCATCCACCTTACATCAGGACTGGATGTTTCAGCGAAAAAGTTTTGTCCCCATTCGTCAAAGGCGATACCCCACGGATTTGGGATTGACAACTGGGCCGTTCTTTCCAGATGGCGGCGATTGGGGTTAAACCGGTAAAAGCCCCCGTTAGTAGCCCTTACCGGCCCATAAGATGTTTCCACATTGGTATGCAGGAAGACTCCCTCGCCCATGTAAATGGCGCCGGATGGGTCGGCGCAAAAAGCATGATGGGCATGATGCGTATCGTGGTCATCGAAACCGCTAAGGACAATTTCTTTAGTATCGGCCTGATCGTCACCATTCGTGTCTTTATAAAGCATAAAGTTTGTGCCCTGCGAAATAAAAACACCTTTTTCCGTGATCTCAAAACCGACAGGTACGTGCAGCCCCTTCGCAAAGATCGTCTGTTTGTCTGCCTTGCCATCCCCGTTCGTGTCTTCAAGTATGATCAGCTTATCATCAGGCTTTGCGTCGCCCGGTTTATAATGCGGGTAACTGGGCATGGTAGCAACCCAAAGGCGGCCTTTATTGTCAAAAGATATCTGCGAAGGCTTAGCCAGATCAGGGAATTCCTTTTCAGAAGCGAAAAGGGATATCTTGTAACCTGGCGCCGGTTTTAGCCGGGTAAGTGCTTCTTCGCCTGAAAGATACCGGGGAATACCCTCTTTCTCACTCAATTTATAGTTCGTTTTTACTTCCGGCAGTTTTCTTGTTTTCTGATCGGCTGCGCTTACGTTGAATTTTTCTCCTTTTACGGCAGCCCAGATGGCTTCATCCCTGATAGCCGTCATTTCACGGATCTTTGCAATCTCCGCCGGGTAATTTTCCGGCCCGAAAGGATCATAGCGACGGCCAAAAACATGTACGCCATTCGGAATCTTGAAATCGTTAAGCCACATCCAGTTTTTTTCCCTTACGGCTTCCTTCACCAACTCGCGCTGAGAGGCGGACGTGGCCGCCGTTTTTCCGAAAACCTCATCAGCGAGGAACGTGGCAAATGTGGCGTACCCGCTATCTGTAAGCTGGCTTCCGTCTATGGTCAGGAACATTTCAGTATCGTCATACCATTTTTTCGAAGGGGAGTAGGCATTTACAAAGTGAACATTGTTTTTCGCGGCTATTTCCTTCATGGCATTTGTGTACAGCGAAAGGCTGGCGTTCTCCTGCTTGCCGTTTGGGAGGTCTGCCGTGGCAGACAGATCCTCAAAGGCAATGGGTGAAACAATAGCGAGTTGAGGTGTTGACTGACCGTTGTATTTCTGCTTTAAGGTATGTTTAATAAACGCGTCAAGCTCGGCTTTGTAGTTTTCGAGGCCTTGCGGACCCTGGAAAGACTCATTATAACCAAAGAAGGCTATAATAATGTCCGCTTTCAGCCGGGTAAGCCACTGCTCTTCTGTTTCAAACTGCCCCTGGCTGTCCGAATAGGTTGCCAGCTCGGTCTGAAATTTTTCGGCGCCCGGGAATGCCCATGGCGACACCCGCCCCGCATGGGGCCTGAAACCCGGTGTATTGCCCCCATCACACATGTTGCGGATGAACAGCCGGCTGTCAGGATTCCGCAGGTGGAGCTCTGTTTCAAAATGCCCGAAGTTGATCATTCTTGAACCCAGGTTGTTTCCGATCAACACGATCCGGGAATTCTTTTTGATGGCAAGCGCGTTTACCTTCGACGCGGTAAACTTAAACGCACAAAGCGTGATTATGATCACCCCTACTGTTAAGAGCGCTATTTTGTAAATCCTCATTATACTTTCTTCTGTTTAATAGTACTGAAAAAATGATTTGGCTTTGTTACTCGTAGCGATAGCCGATATATCCCTTTGCCGATCTTCAGGTTCCAAAACATTTACCTGATCGTCAGCTTAAAGGAAAACAGGCAGGCCGCTGACTCCGCCGTTAAAATACCTGAAAATTTTTACAATACAAATTTAATCGTTTCATAAGGATAATCCGGGGCTAATATGGGGTATGAGGTATGGAGTACGGGGTATGGGGCGGCCAGCAACCTTATAGGTTCGCAACACGGCGACTCTATCAATCAGCCAATAAAACCTATAAGGTTGAAGGGATGGGCAGGTTACAGTTGCGCCGGGCAATTAAAAATGAACAGATCATCTTTCCGTCTGATCTTTGAGAAACACCTTACTTTTCTGTGTTCTTCAACATTTTATTTTATCTTACTACTTCAAGCATCCATCATACAAATCATTAAGCCTTATGCGGCAACATTAGGCTTACGCAAACCATTCACAAACGCATGTCTGCCGTTTTAAAATTATTGAATCAACCGGTAGAATTTCCTGATTGTATGGAGCTTCAAAAACTAAAAATGCAGCCAGAAGTTTTTCAAACAAAATGTCGCGTTACCCGCTTAAGCAGGTTCCGTAAACCGTCTGTTACATTCGCCCGTTTGTTACTCATTACCTGTTTTTTCGCGTCATGCAGGCAAAATAACTATACAGACAAGATTTACACGAAGCCTCCAATTGCAGCCAATCCTGAATTAAAAAGCCTGACACCCGAAGAGGCATTAAAAAGGTTTTATTTACCTGAAGGCTATAAAATCGAGCTGGTGGCGAGTGAACCACTCATCGGGGAACCGGTATCCATATCCTGGGACGGCGATGGCAAAATGTATGTTGCACAGATGACTACCTACATGCAGGATATAGATGGCGATAATGAAAACCAACCCTGGAGCAGGATTTCCCTGCTGGAAGATACCGATAACGATGGCATGATAGATAAGAGTTCGGTCTTTAAGGATAGCCTTGTTTTGCCAAGAATCATGTTAACGCTCGACGACCGGGTGATTGTGGGTGAGACGTATAACCGTAATCTTTACAGTTACAGGGATACCGATGGAGATCGCAAAGCTGATGAAAAAATCCTGTTGCTGGAGGACACAGTCAGGGATAACCGCAACCTCGAGCACCAGGACGCCAACATGCTGTGGAGCATCGATAACTGGCTTTACGTTTCAAATAAGCCTTTTCGATACCGCTTTACCGGCAATGCACTGATACGGGATACGCTGCGCGACCCGCTGCCGGGGCAATGGGGGCTGACGCAGGACGAAACCGGGCGGTTGTTTTTTTCAAGAGCCGGGGGAGAAGTGCCTGCACTGGGATTTCAGCAACACCCTGCGTACGGAAACATGGAACTAAAAAATAATTGGGATGAATCCTTTATGGAGCCATGGCCACTCGTAGGCACGCCGGACGTACAGGGAGGCCCGAAGAGAATACGCACTGCAGACAATACCCTGAACAAATTTACCGGCGTAGCAGGTCAGGAAGTATACCTGGGCGACAAGATGCCTCCTGCCTACGGAGACCTGTTTATCCCCGAACCCGTCGGCCGCCTGGTCAGAAGGGCTCAGGTAAAACACGTCGATGGCAAAATCATACTTGTAAATCCTTACCACCAGGCTGAATTTCTGGCGTCCACGGATCCTCTCTTCCGGCCCGTATATTCCGCAACGGGCCCGGACGGGTGTTTATACATTGTTGACATGTACCGCGGCATTATCCAGGAAGGGAACTGGGTAAGAGAAGGTAGTTATCTAAGAAAGGTTGTCCAGGCAAGGGGTTATGATAAATTTGTAAGCAAGGGCAGGATATACCGTGTTTATCATCAGTCGGCAAAGCCTGGTCACAGGCCGCAACTCCTTGAAAAGCCAGCCCCTGATCTATTGAAGTTTTTAGGTCATCCCAATGGCTGGTGGCGCATGACAGCCCAAAAGTTACTTATCCTGAAAGGTGATAAATCGGTGACAGGAGACCTGAAAAATATCGTTGCAGGGCATGAGGGTTTCTTTACCGATCTTTTTCACGGAGAAATAGATTTTGGTTTAAAAAGATTGCATGCGCTGTGGAGCCTTGAAGGCCTGCAAAGTATTGATCCGGCAATCATAAAGATTGCCCTGCGCGATAAGGACCCCCAGGTAAGAGCCGCCGCCATCCGGATCAGTGAACCTTATCTCAAAGGGAATAACCCCGAAATTTTAGAAGCGTTGAAAAAGATGAAGAACGAAAAACATCCCGAGGTGGTTCAGCAGCTCCTGCTCTCTTTAAGGCTTCGCAATAAAGAAACCCGGCCTTTGGTGACCGAAATCGCAAGCCGTTTTACCGGAAATGAAGTGATTACGGCCACTGCAAAAGAAAACCTGGATCCTTCCTTTTCTGAAGTGCAGGCGCTCGTGGAAAAGTACCGTGGGAAAGCAGTAGCTCCAATACTCGATGGTTTCAGGATCTTCCAGGAGAATTGCGCAGCATGCCACGGACGTGAAGGCAAAGGCACTCCCCAGCTTGCTCCTTCACTTGTAGGATCACCCCGGGTAAAGGGTGATGCCGGAACAGCGGTGAAGATTTTGTTGCACGGTCTTACCGGTCCTGTCGATGGAGTGGAATTTAACGGGCCGATGGCGTCACAGGCGGCTTATTCCGACGCCCAGATTGCTAATGTTTTAAGTTATATCCGCGATCACCTCAATGGTGCTGGTACCGTCAGGACGGCTGATGTAAAAAAGATCAGGGAGAAATATAATGAACGCACAAGCTATTGGACGCTGAAAGAAATCGCAAAAGAGGATAAATAACGAAGCTCACTTATTTTATATCACTATTGTCCCACTAAACACCAATACCTGTTTATATCCATAACTTCACCGCCCTGCCCTCGGGAGAAAACGTTCGGGATTTGCCTCTGGTAGAGCTTTCACCAACATTTGTTACGCAGTCTTTTCCTGGAAATTTCTCCCGTATTCCTTGAAAGTAAAAAGCGTGAAAAGACTTAACTTGCGACATTCGGCAAATTTTGCAATCAGTCAGTCAAACTGCAGCAGGAGTTAAGCTCCGGACTGTTTTAAGGCTAATAAACAATAAAACTCAGATGAAGCAATTCAGCGCAATAGGAACCTTAGTGATCATTACTTCCATGCTTTCCGCCTGCAACAACCAGCAGGAGAAGAGTGCTGCCACTAAAGATGATGCCGTCGCCTGTATGAAGGCGCCGTCACGTTTCGCAGTTACCGACAGCACTGGCAGCGGGATATCTTTTAATGGCGACAGCAGCACGCGCGGGATGGTTTATATTCCCGGTGGCAGTTCAATGATGGGGGGCGATAATGATCAGGCGGCGCCTGATGAATTTCCAAAGCATGCGGTAACCGTAAAGCCTTTCTGGATGGACGCTACAGAAGTTACCAATGAAGCCTTTGAAGCGTTTGTAAAAGCAACCGGGTATATCACAACCGCTGAACGGGCACCTGACTGGGAAGAGATTAAAAAGAGCCTTCCTCCAAATACGCCTAAACCGCATGACAGCATGCTGGTAGCAGCATCTCTTGTCTTTACGCCTGCGGAAGGTCCCGTAGATCTCAACAATTATGCTACGTGGTGGCGCTGGGAGCAGGGCGCCGGTTGGAGACATCCTGAAGGCCCCGGAAGCAGCATCGAAGGCAAAAAAAGTCTGCCCGTTGTGCACGTTTCGTGGGATGATGCACAGGCCTATTGTAAATGGGCAGGCAAGCGGCTCCCGAGCGAAGCTGAATGGGAGTTTGCAGCAAGAGGAGGCTTACAGGGCAATATTTACCCGTGGGGCAATGAGCATATAAACACCGGCAATGCTAAAACCAATAGCTGGGAAGGGGATTTTCCATACCGGAACGTGCAAAAAGATGGCTTTTATAAAATAGCTCCCGTACGGTCTTTTAAACCCAATGGCTATGGATTGTATGACATGGCAGGCAATGTTTGGGAATGGTGCAGCGACTGGTACCATGCAGATTATTACAAGAACTTTCAAAACGGAACGGCTGCCGATCCAAAGGGGCCGGATAAAAGTTATGATCCTGAGGAACCTTTAATTCAGAAAAGATCCCTGCGTGGCGGATCATTTCTTTGTAATGATAGTTATTGCAGCGGCTACCGGGTATCGAGAAGAATGAAGAGCAGCCCGGATACCGGACTGGAACATACGGGGTTCCGGTGTGTGAAAGATGCGTAAATTTTCCAATATACGTTCCAGGCAAAATACCTGTATGATCTTTAACCATGCATGAAGTCTCTACTTCAGCACTTCCGTGATCGCATTGCCGATATTGCCGTTTGGTGCCTGGATGTGAAGAAGCGCTGCAAGCGTCGCTGAAATATCCGTCATATTTGTTTGACGTGCGGTACTACCGTGTTTGATTCCCCATCCCATCCATACCAGCGGGATGTGCGCGTCGTAAGCATTCCATGATCCGTGGGTTGTACCCGTAGCAGCAGGCGCACCCGAATACCAGCCCGGCTTTTGTATGATCTGGATAGAGCCCGATCGCTCATAGTTATAACCGTTTACAATCCGCGTGATCAGCTCATCCGGAACCGGGGCCTCCCTCGCTTTCGCTATGTCCACCACAAACGCCACCCCAGGCTGATTTCGTAGCAGCCTAACGCAGTGTTTCCTTACGTCCTCTTCATTCAACTTGCTTTTTGCAATCAGGTCATTGTCGAGGTGAACCTGCGAATTGCTGAAATTCAATATCAAATTTTTGGCGTTGAATATCGCTTCAAGGGATTTGTTTACATCATTGAGCACTTTGCTGCTTGCCCAGTAGCCGGCAGGGATATTGTGATCGGTGAGAAAAGCGGGATTATGAGCGGCACCGTGGTCGGCTGTAAGGAATACCGTATAATTTCCCTTGCCCAGGTTATTGTCGAGGAACGTAAAGAAATTTGCAAGCTCCCTGTCTAACCGGAGATACGTGTCCTCAATTTCAATGGCGTTTATGCCAAATTTATGTCCGATATAATCCGGAGAAGAACAGCTTACTGCAAGGAAATCGGTCACGGAACCTTTGCCAAGCCCTTCATTTTCGATAGCAGCTTTGGCCAGGTCAAGCGTTATCGTATTGCCATATGGAGTTGAGCGGATAATGTCATAGTTCTGGCCATACATCTCCGATAACCTGACCGGGAAGGTAGACGTCGTCTTACCGGCAAATCGTCCTTCATAACGGTTATCATCAGGCGAACTCTGAACATATGTTTTGATATCGTAGAGGGTATTCCAATCCTGTTTCAGGTATTTTGCCGGTAGTTTCCGGTCGTTGAACTGCCTCACCCATAAAGGCAGCTCTTTCATATAATAAGTGCTTGTGATCCAGTTACCGGTTTGGTCGTCAAACCAGTATGCTGCGTCGGCTGTATGGCCGGCGGGCAAAATTCCGCCACGGTCTTTCAGGGAGATGCCGATCACTTTAGACTTGAAATTGGTCGCAAGCTTTAACTCATCGCAAATGGTAGTGGTCCATAAATTCCTCGGTGACATTTTTCCTGCATCAGAATGGCTTCCGACAGTTTGCACGCTGCTATCCTCCGTACAATACATTAATTTTCCCGTAGCATTGATGATGAAATCGTTTCCGGTAATTCCATGAATAGCGGGCACAGAACCGGTATAGACCGTACTGTGACCGATAGCCGTTACCGTCGGAATATAATTGATGATTGTGTTTTCACACGTAAATCCTTCGTTCAGCATACGCTTAAAACCATTTTCCGAGTACCTGTTAAAGTACCTGTATAAATAATCCCAGCGCATCTGGTCGATTACCATTCCAACCACCAGTTTAGGGCGTGGCAAAGTATTTGAAGACGGCTTTTGCGGAAATGCAGACATCTGTAAGGACGTAAAAAGGAGGAATGCGATGTGTCTCATAAGCGTCCAATTTATTACAAATCTGTTAATAACTAACATTTCAGCCCGTATCTATTTGTTACTTTTCTGTCACCGGTCAATTCATAAAAAAGGGCTAATTTGTTTGAAATCACTTGTGGTCATTATGAAACAAACAATCACGAACCTCATCACCGTACCGGGTTTGGTCATCTTTTCCGGCCTTACTGGCTTTTCGCAGGTGAAACAGTCGCGGGCAGGAGAGCAGGGGAAACAGCAATATTATTCGTTACGGGATTTTCCATCCGTAAAAAAATTTGACTCGCATGTTCATTTCAACAAGGAAGACACAACTTTTCTTACCCAGGCTAAAGCAGATAATTTTCAGTTGCTGACCATCAATGTAGACACCGAATATTATCCCCCGATTACAGAACAAAGAAAGATCGGATATGAGCTTATTAAAAAGTTTCCGGACCGGATATCGTTTGCCACAACATTTTCCGTCAAAGACTGGGGTAGTGACGAGTGGCAGAAGCAGACCCTGGATTACCTGCAGCAATCATTTGAGCAGGGAGCTATAGCGGTTAAGCTTTGGAAAAATATCGGCATGGGTCTGAAGGACAAGGACGGAAAATTTATTATGATAGACGATCCCCGTTTTGACCCGGTGCTTGACTTCATTGCTAAAAACCGGAAGACGCTGATCGGTCATTTTGGTGAGCCAAGAAATTGCTGGCTGCCCGTTGAAAAAATGACTGTTGGTAACGACAAAAGGTATTTCACGGCACACCCGGAATATCATATGTACCTGCATCCTGAGAATCCTTCATACGAAGACCAGGTAAAAGCAAGGGATCACATGCTGGAAAAACACCCTGACCTAACCTTCGTCGGCGCGCATTTGGGAAGCCTTGAATGGAATGTTGATGAGCTTGCCAGGCGCCTCGATAAGTATCCAAATATGGCAGTAGATATGGCCGCGCGTATTTCGCATTTGCAGCACCAGGCCGTAAGCCGGCGAAAGAAAGTTCGGGACTTCATGGTAAAATACCAGGACAGGCTGATCTATGCGACGGACCTGTCGGTTGAGGGCACAAGGATACCGGCTGAACGAAATAGCGGCGCCCATAATACCTGGCTGAATGACTGGAAGTTTTTTGTAACAGATGCAAAGATGAAAGTGCCCCACGGAGACGGGGAATTTATGGGCCTGAAGCTGCCAAAAAACGTTATTGATAAAATCTTTTATACAAACGCGCAAAAATGGGTTCTTCAAAAACGTTTAACCGGATACTAAGCGATCCTCTTTGATTCCTTAATTTTCTATCACCGCATAATGCTGTCGGACACGTTAGAAGAAAAAATTTTATTATTGATCGGCGCAAAGTCATCTTATCGATAAAAGGCCGAATATTGTGTTTCCGGGCGTTTAGCATTTGCCAGCGATTAACTCACCTTGCCGTGAAATGATAAGGCATACAGCTGTGTTTGTAGAAGATGGTTGGATTGATTTTAGAACCCGGCCAGCTACTTTCCTGCAGGCGCCTGTGTTTTAAATCGTTTACCTCCATGTGTAGATTTTTTACCTGCTTTTCACTTTTGTTTTTCGTATTCACATATACCGTCCGCGCCCAGGAAAAAGTGCTCACCCTGAAAAAAGCTGTGGAAATAGCTGTAAAGAATTTTGGATCTGTGAGAGCCCGGGCCAATTATGTCAAAGCATCCGGTGCTTCCGTAACAGGCGCCATAAAAGAATACCTGCCGGACGTTAGTGTATCCATTCAACAAAGCTATGGAACGATAAACGGGCAGAGCGGGCCCCAATACGGCTTAAGGGGTTTAAGTGCGTCATCTGCAGGCCCTCCCATGGAAACGCAAAACTGGCATAGTGCTTTCGGAGCGTTGTACCTGGCAAACATCAATTGGGACTTCTTTTCTTTTGGCAGGGTACGTGAAAGGATCAATGTGGCAAAATCGATGCTGAAGAGAGATGAAACTGATCTGGAGCAGGTAAAGTTCCAGCACCAGGTACGGGTGGCAGCAGCTTATCTTAACCTGCTTGCTGCCCAAAGACTCACCCGTTCACAGGAAAATAACCTGGAGCGCGCAGGGGCCTTACGTGCTGTTGTAGTAACGCGAACGAAGACGGGCTTAAATGCGGGTGTTGATTCCTCTCTTGCAAATGCGGAAGTATCCAGCGCGAAGATCGCGTTTATCCGGTCACAGGACTTTGAGCAGGAACAGGCAACTGAACTCTCCCGTTTGATGGGCGTTGATGAACATGGATTTGTGCTCGACAGCCTTTTCATCAGCCGGATACCCCTGTCCATTTTTGATTCCGGTCTCCTGAATGAAACATCACACCCAATACTTAGCTATTTTAACAGCCTCGTAAACGTTAGTGAAGTGCAGGAAAAGTTCCTGCATACGTCCAATTATCCAACATTCTCCCTGTTTTCGATCTTCCAGGCGCGGGGATCAGGCTTTGACCATACTTATGGGCCACAGTTCCCGGACGCCTATACCCGCAAGTACCTCGAAGGAGTGCAACCCCGGCGTACCAATTATCTTGCAGGATTGGGAGTGGTGTGGAACCTTACTTCCCCGTTGAGGGTACAACACCAGGTGGCCTCACAAAGATTTACTTCCCTGGCCCTCAAAGATGATCTCGAGCAGGCAGGCCTCCAGCTAAAGAACCAGCTTGTACTTGCCCGGAACAAGATCAATAATGCCATGGCAAACTACCGGGAAGTGCCTGTTCAGATGAAAGCGGCCGGAGACGCTTACCTGCAAAAATCGGTTCTTTACAAAAACGGGCTTACGAATATTGTAGACGTAACCCAGGCGCTTTACGCATTGAACCGCGCCGAGACTGACCGGGATATTGCTTACAATAATGTATGGCAGGCCTTGTTGCTGAAAGCATCTGCCCTTGGAGATTTCGGGCTGTTCATAAACGAATTTTAATTTTCAATGAATCTGTGTTATGGGACTAATCAAAAGTGCGCTTAGAAAACCGATCACCATCCTCGTGATTGTAGCAGGTGTTTGTTTTTTTGGAATCAACGCAGTGCGGAATATTAAAATTGACATCTTTCCGGATCTTAACCTCCCCGTTATCTATATTTCGCACCCCTTTGGTGGTTACACACCTACACAGATGGAGAGTTATTTTGGGAAACAGTACGTAAATCTCCTCCTTTATGTGGGAGGGGTAAAAAGCATCGAAACCCGTAACATACAGGGATTAACGCTCATCAAGCTTAGCTTTTATGAAAATACAAACATGGCCCAGGCGGCAGCTGAAGTTACCGCGTTTACCAACAGGGCACAGGCGCTGATGCCTCCAGGCACGCAGCCACCCTTCATTATACGCTTTGATGCTTCAACCCTGCCTGTGGGACAATTGGTCTTAAGCAGTCCCATCAGGAAGAACAACGAACTGTCGGATATGGCAAACGTTTACATCCGCTCCTCCTTTTCTTCCATCCCCGGGCTGATATCACCTGCACCTTTCGGGGGCAATACCCGCACTGTCGTGATCAAAGTAGACCCCCAGCTACTAAGGTCTCATAAACTTACGCCTGACCAGATCGTACAGGCAATCCGTGAGAATAACCAGAGTTCACCCTCGGGTAACGTACGGATCGGTAATTACAACTATCTCACGCCTACAAATACCACTATAAAACTGGTAAAGGATTTCGAGAATATCCCGCTATTCAAAGGGTCTGTTCAAAACATATTCCTCAGGGATGTGGCTACCGTAGAGGACGGGGCCGACGTCACCACCAGCTATGCACTCGTAAATGGCAAGAGGTCGGTGTATATGGCCATCACAAAATCCGCTGATGCTTCAACCTGGGATGTTGTTCAACGCCTGAAGAAAGCCATACCCCGTTTTCAGAGCCTTTTACCGGAAGATGTTACTTTATCTTACGAGTTTGATCAGTCAGTGTACGTCATCAATGCGGTTAAAAGCCTGGTTACCGAAGGAGCGATCGGCGCTATATTAACCGGGTTAATGGTGCTGCTTTTTCTTGGTGATCGCCGCGGGGCCCTGATCGTTATTCTTACCATACCAGCATCAATTATATCAGGGGTGCTTTTTCTTTACCTTTTCGATCAGACCATAAATATCATGACGCTTAGCGGTCTTGCTCTTGCCATTGGTATCCTTGTGGATGAATCGACGGTAACCATCGAAAATATCCATCAGCACCTTGATATGGGAAAGCCGAAAGCGCTGGCGATCTGGGATGCCTGCAAGGAGATTGCCTTTCCAAAATTGCTTATCCTCTTCTGTATCCTTGCTGTTTTTGCGCCGGCACTTACGATGAAAGGGATACCCGGCTCTCTGTTTCTGCCTCTTGCCATGGCCATAGGATTTTCCATGATTGCTTCTTACCTGCTGTCCCAAACGTTTGTGCCGATTATGGCCAACTGGCTTATGAAAGATCGTCCGCACGGAAATGTGGGGGGTACCGGTGATAAAAGCAATGACGTGCAGAGCGACGCAGCCAAGAGCGGAGCCACAGGCCTTTCATCCCGGAAAGATACCTGGGATCAGAAAAAAGTTCTGATTGAAAGAATTGAAAATGCTGGAAGCGAAAAAATATCGCGGTTTGACAGGTTCAGGGTACGGTATCTTCATTTGTTAAACAGGATATTACCCTACAGGAAGACTATCGTAATAGCGTATTCGCTAATTGCCGTTGCCGGTATTTTCATGTTGTTTAAGCTGATCGGAAGAGATGTGTTGCCGAAAGTTAATTCAGGACAGTTCCAGGTGCGGCTGCGGGCTCCCGATGGAACACGGCTTGAGCGCACAGAAGAGAAGCTGGTTAAAGCATTACACGTACTGGAAGAGATGGTAGGCAAAAAAAATATCTCCGTAACATCGGCATTCGTGGGAGCACACCCTGGCCAGTTTTCAACCAGCCCGATCTACCTGTTTATGGCTGGCCCCCATGAAGCGGTTCTGCAGGTGAATTTACACGAGGATTATCATGTAAACCTTGATGATCTGAAAGAGAAATTCAGGGGAAAGATCAGGGAAGAGATGCCGGATACCCGTCTGTCTTTCGAGCCTATCGAACTCACCGACAAAATTCTAAGCCAGGGCTCTCCAACACCGGTGGAAGTAAGGATCGGCGGGAAGAACAAAAAGCAAAATGAAGCGTTTGCCGGCAAGGTCATCACCAAATTGAAAGAGATCGCCTACCTGCGTGATGTCCAACTGGGGCAGTCCATAAAATACCCCGCCATCAACATCGATATTGACCGGATGCGTGCTTCGCAGTTAGGGCTTAGTGTAACGGATATTTCACGGTCTCTTGTGGCCTCCACGTCATCATCGAGGTATACGGAAAAGAATGTATGGCTGGATGAGAAGGTGGGGCTTGGCTACAGCGTGCAGGTGGAGATTCCTGAATACGAGATGGCGAGCCTTAACGATATCAGGGAAATACCGGTGCAAAGCAATACCCTCAGGCCTGTGCTTGGTGATGTAGCCACCATTGAATATGATACCACTTACGGCGAAAATGATAACGTAGGGGCGCTGCCTGTAATATCCGTTACCGCCAATATTCATGAAAAAGATCTTGGAACGGCAACCGACGACGTTCAGAAAGCCATCAGCTCGCTGGGAAGTTTACCACGTGGGTTAAGCATTGAGATTAAAGGATTAAGCCAGATATTAAATGAAACGCTTGCCAGCCTTCAGAGCGGTTTAATCGTGGCCATCGTCGTGATCTTTCTTATGCTTGCCGCAAATTTTCAGTCTTTTAAAGTTTCGCTTGTTGTACTGGCAACTGTGCCTGCGGTGATCGTCGGTTCTTTACTGTTCCTGCTGCTGACCGGTTCTACCCTGAACCTTCAGTCGTATATGGGCATGATCATGTCTGTTGGCGTTTCCATTGCGAATTCCGTTTTATTGATTACGAATGCTGAGCATTTGCGCATGCATAACGGCAACGCACTATTGTCTGCGAAGGAAGCCGCAGCACTCAGGGTGAGGCCCATCCTTATGACAACCCTCGCTATGGTTGCCGGCATGATACCTATGGCTTCGGGACTTGGCGAGGGTGGTGAACAGGCGGCTCCGCTGGCTCATGCCGTAATAGGTGGGCTGATCGCTTCTACTTTTGCCGCATTGCTGATATTGCCCCTTGTGTTTACATGGGTGCAGGGAAGAGCTTCAACGGCTTCAGTTTCACTTGATCCGGAAGATGAAGAAAGTAAACATTATATACCGTCTTAGTATGAATTTTCGTTTATTGAGAATGGGTCGGGATACCATCACACTACAGATATGGTTGTTGTGCATGGCTGTTATCGCTTCGTGTAATTCGTCTGCGGGTGTGCCAGACAGTAAGGAGGCTCTTCCGGAAGAAGAGCCGGCTGTAGAGATCATTGCGGCAGGTAAAGGGAAATTGTCATCCTCCCTCCAGGTGCCGGGCGAACTGATCGCTTACCAGGAAGTAGATTTGTATGCCAAGGAGAACAGCTTTGTAAAGAATGTATATGTTGATGTAGGCTCCGAAGTACGGAAAGGGCAGCTTCTTGCCAGCCTCGATGCGCCGGAAGTAAACGCAAGGCTTGCCGAAGCACAATCAAGGTTAAAGTCGCAGGAGGCTGTTTATTCGGCGGCGAGGGCGGGTTATGACCGGTTGTACGAGACGAGTAAAACCCCGGGAACAATTTCGCCAAACGACCTGGAGCAGTCGGCGGCCCAAAAAAATTCGCAGCGGGCACAGATGGAAGCGGCAAGGTCGGCCTATAACCAGGTGGCACAAACGAAGAACTACCTGCAGATAAAAGCGCCTTTCGATGGGGTGATCAGCGCACGAAATATTAATCCGGGCGCTTATGTAGGCCCCTCAGGAAGAGGATCCGATGCGCCTTTGTTTGTTTTGCAGCAACAAAAAAGACTGCGCCTCGTGGTGTCGGTACCAGAGGCTTTCACCGGGCTTCTGAACAGGCAGGATGAGGTGAATTTTTCGGTGAGGTCTTTGCCTGACCGAAAGTTTACTGCTAAAATAAACCGCCTCTCCGGAACGCTCGACAGCCGCCTGCGCGCGGAGCGCGTGGAAATGGATGTTTACAACAGCGATAAGAAATTGCTTCCCGGCATGTATGCCGAGGTGAACCTGCCGCTTCCTGCTTCAGACAGTTCTGTCGTTGTGCCGAAAACAGCGGTAGTGTCATCTACGGAAAGGGTTTTTGTTGTCAAGGTAATTGACAACAAAGCGGTTTGGACAGATGTGAAAAAGGGCAGGGAGGCGGAAGGAAAAATAGAAATATACGGAGATGTCAATCCGGGTGATAAACTGATTAAAACCGCAAGTGATGAGATCAGGGAAGGATCAGAGATCAGGAAGGTGAAGCTGGTGTTATACTGATGACTGTAATAGTGAAAGTCAGGCTTATTACTTTATTGAAATTAATTGATGGCGGAGCCAAAAGAGGGTACCCCATAAGGGGCCGGTGTTTACAGCAAAACATTCGCCCACGGTTCGGCTCCATAGGAGCCACGCGAAGATTACGCCGCGCCCTTTGTTCCGTAGGAACAATTCGTGGGTAGAAATCGAAACAACCCTAACCTGCGTTACATAGGAACACTTCATGCTTTGTCCTTTAATCGTTGGAAGATAGTGAACCTCAAAAGCACAAACCGTCATCCTATGGAAACAGGAGAATTAATGAATAGCGTTGCTATAAACAGAGGCTCCTGGCGGAGGCGATTTAAGTCAAATTATTACCTTCAATGATGAGAATACGTTGCATCAGTTGAACAAATTTCCAATATTTTTCTTGGTTGAAATCAATACTGGCGGAGCTAAAATAAGGTAATAAGGTAGACAATACTATACCCGGTTTTCTACTAAGGTTTATCGGTTGATTGTGTAATTCAGCTCTTTGGATAACGGCGATTAAATGTACATGCAACTTCCATGTAATCTGTTCAGGCGCAGGTCTAAAAATTTTAAGTCATTTTTCAATTCAACCTTAGTACAAAACGGTTCAGTCATTCATCCGAAATTATTTCATGAATGCTTACCAAAAGCTTGCAAGGTTTTTTGGTAAAATCTTATAAACGCCTCATATTCTTCCTGAAAACTTACTTTTCGATGATGTTCAGGCTGATTAAGTATGTATTTACAAACTTTATCCACGTCGGATTTCGATACTGAAAAGGCCGAAGAAGAATCCTGCCATGCAAAGTGAGCCGCGCAAATTTCATTTTCATTTATGAATCGTTGCGAACTCTCAGCAACTATGTTTGCAATACTTTCCTCCGATAGTCTTGGAGAACGGGATATAAGCATATGAACATGCTCCGGATTGGCGTATATAGAATATAAGTGAGAGTCATTATTGTTTACTATTCCTGTAATGTATTTTTCAATTCGTTGTCGGTGTTTTTCTTGAATAACCGGTAGACGATGCATGGTGGTAAATATAAAATGAGTATATAAATTGTTGTATTCGATTTTCATTTTATTTAGATTTTATGATGAGGGTAATTAAACTACACGACTGGTTTTTCTACTTGGTTTACCGTTGATTTACACAATTCAGTTCTTTAGAAGAACAAGATTCATGTAATGCAACTTCCATGTAATCTGTTCCGGCCCAAGTCTAAAAGTTTTACGTCATTTTTCAAAAAACCTTAGTAGAAAACGATCAAATCATTCATCCGACCTTATTATTTCATGAATGCAACCGAAAGGGCTCAAAGTGTTTCGAAATTGCAAGGTGGTAAAGATAATTGGGTGTATAAATTCGAGATTCTATTTTATGGTATTTAGGGTACTTTAGAATTGCAATTTCAATAAAGTAATTGACTCGACACCGGGTTTTTCTACTACGGTTTACCGTTGATTTACACAGTCGAGTTCTTTAGAATAACGGGAGTAAACCTACCGCAAACGGCAACTTCAAAGTAAGCTCCGCCGGCGCATATCGGAAAATATTATGTCACTTCAAATCTTCCAACCTTCTTTATAACTCAACTTGCTACTGTCGAAAATCAACTATTTAAAATTGAGTTATTTTGGTGAAAACACAGAAACTCGCTTTTGTCGGAATATTTAGTAGATCAATACAACCATTGCCTTGATTTTAGCTCCGTTGACATTCACTTCTGCCAATCATTTCTACTAAGGTTTGCAAGGTCTTTAATAGCCTGGTATACCTGGTTTAACTGCATTTCGGAAATGCAATAAGGCGGCATGATATATACCGTATTTCCCAGCGGACGGAGATAAACTCCTCTTTCCAGCATAAATGCCGTTATAGAACCGCTGACTGAATTAAGATACTCATCGTTACCGGAACTGTATTCAAATGCCAGGATAGTTCCGAGGCATCTCGGATTTTTTACGGTTGGATACCTGATCAGTTCAGGTAGAAATGCCGTGTGCCGCTCCGTAATGTATTTGATGTATTTTCTACAATCATCTTTCTGTAAAAGGTCAAGACTTGCAAGAGCAGCAGTGCAGGCCAGTGGATTTGCTGTGAAAGAGTGCCCGTGAAAGAAAGTGGCCATCCGGTCGTCGCTGAGAAATGCATCGACTATCTTTTGCGAACATGCGGTAACTCCTAATGCCATTGTACCGCCTGTTAATCCCTTTGACAGACAAATGATATCAGGCTTTACATGCATGTACTCACTCGCAAAAAATGCTTCCGTTCTGCCAAAGCCTGTCATTACTTCATCGGCAATGCAAATGATGTGTTTTTGCCGGCAGCATTCCAGTATTTGGTCGAGCAGGCCTGCGTCGTAGATTTTCATTCCGCCTGCGCCCTGCAAAAGCGGTTCATAAATAAAGGCGGCCATCTGATCTCCCTGCGCAGAAATGACGTCTTTGATAGCCGCGATGTTTGAATGAACAGGAGTATCTATAAAAAACACGTCAAACAAGTGTCCGCGAAACGCCAGCGTGAAAACACTTCTTTCACTAACGCTCATCGCGCCGAATGTGTCGCCATGATATGAGTTGTGAAAGGCAAGGATCTTTGTACGGGCGGATAAGTTTTGCGGTGAATCTTTCTGCAAATCCTTATTTTGGCTATAGTTCCACCAATACTGTAACGCCATTTTGACGGCCACTTCCACGGCTGTAGACCCATTGTCTGAATAAAATATCTTTGACATGTTCCCAGGCAGGAAATGGATCAGGCGTTCGGCAAGTTCCACCGCCGGCCTGTGTGTAAAACCTGCAAAAATAACCTGTTCAAGGGTCAAAGCCTGCTGGTATATCTTCTCTGCAATGTAGGGGTGAGCGTGCCCATGAAGGGTTACCCACCAGCTGCTGATGGCATCTATATACTGGTTGCCTGTCTCGTCAATAAGCCAGGCGCCGTCGCCGTTTACGATAGGTATGGGGTCCGGTGAAGCGGTTAAAGAAGTATAGGGATGCCAGATGTATTGCCTGTCTTTATCTTTTAATGATAGCATGATGGTGACATAAAATTATGTGTAAATTCAAACAAAATTCGGGTATGCGAAGCTATTGGAGGATGTTGTATTTTCTTGCATGGGTTTTTATGAATGCAGGATGTAACAATAACCCGGACAGGCAGGGAATGGTGATCAACGATTCCCTGCAATTAAAAAAAGATGCGGAAGATTTTGCCTACCGTCAATGCTACGAGAACTTTTTCAGCGGCCTTCCCGGATTTAAAGATTCTACCAGCGTTAACCTTGAGATGAAGGATGGAAGAAAGCTGTTAATTACCGAATTTTTCAGGGAGGAATTCCTCGAACCAATCTCACAGTATGGTAAAAAAGACCTTGATGACGATGGAATTATGGAACTGGTAATTTATAATTATACCGGCGGCGCTCATTGTTGTGATGAATTTTTTATATTCCGGCAGAAGAACCCGGCTGATTTTGCATTCCAGGCACATATCATCGGCCGGGCCTGCATTGATGCTGACAACAATACTTTCACCTTTTCTTTTCGGGAAACACTTGGATATTTCTTTAGCTGCTATGCCTGCGCCTTTGCCGATAGCACACAGGAAATTACACCCATGCACGAGATCCGGTTAAAGTACGTTAACGGAAATCTGGTGGTCGTTAAGTATACACCGGCGATTGAACAACAAAATCTCGTTAACCTTGCTATTTTGCAAAAACATGGTTACGAAGCGGTAGAAGGGATCATGGATAGCGGGTGGAGAAAAGAATTTGCCATAAACTTCGCGGTTTGGCATTACAATCACGGGAAAGACTGGCCAAGCACAAGGGAACTGTTCCGGAAATATTATACTTACAAAGATTCAGTAGTGGTTTGGAACGAATTTCACATCACGCTGAAGGAGGCTGAAACGGAAAACACTTTTTAACGGAGCCCCTTCCACTTTTGCAAGCCCGATGTTGTGCAACGTTTAACTCATATGCGTTGTCAAACCCATGCAATGTAACCGGATGATCGATCAGCAAGTGTTGGTAAAAGAATGTTTAAAGGGCAAGCGTGTTTCCCAGCGGCAGCTGTACGACCAGTTTGCCGGCCAGATGCTTGCCGTATGTTACCGTTATACCAAGTCGGTTGCCGACGCTGAAGATGTATTGCAGGAAGGTTTTGTAAAAGTATTTTCAAATTTACATCAATATAAGGGGGAAGGAGAGCTTGGCGCATGGGTCAGGCGCATTATGGTGAATACCTCGATCAATTACCTTAAAAAGAACAGCCGGTACCAGTCAGAACTTTCTTTTTCCGATATGCCCATGCACCCTGTTTCTTTTGAAAATCCTGAATTGCGCATGGAAGCCAAAGAATTAGCGGATCTTATCCGGCAATTACCACCTGGCTTCCAGACAATCTTCAATTTGCACGCCGTAGAAGGGTATACACATGTAGAAATCGGCCAGATGCTTGGCATCAACGAGGGCACTTCAAGATCACAATATTTCCGGGCAAGAGCTTTATTGATCAATTGGATAAAAAAAAATGATATTGACAACAAACTCGGATTATATGCAAGACCATGAATTCGAAAAACAGGTTCGCCGGAAGATGGAAGAATTGAATATTCACCCATCCGGCGTTGTGTGGGATAAGGTGGATGCTGAAATAAACCGGTCGAAAAAGCGGCGGCGCTGGTTGCTATGGTTGCCCTTGCTTATTGCA
Organism: Flavihumibacter sp.; assembly: GCA_041751095.1. GTDB lineage: Bacteria > Bacteroidota > Bacteroidia > Chitinophagales > Chitinophagaceae > JADCRZ01. Next base: position 3,198 of record JBGSYC010000146.1, on the reverse strand, counting down.
GGTCTTTTAACAGGAGGTTATTTAATATTTGATTCGTGGTATGCCAATGGTAGCAAATCACCTGGCACGTTGAGTCGCCAGCCGTACAAAACCCCGAAACGCTTCCCGCCGCAAAACAACACCGGAAACACAACACCAACAGAAAATGACGTCAATCAAACCGAAAGGAATGATTTAAATGATCCCGGGGGAAAAACGCCGCGTCCCAATCTTTCCCCGCGCCGCACTGTCAAAGAGCAGGTCACTTATCGAAAACAGATTAAAAAGGTTAGTCGCACGCTGAAGGGTACCCGTCAGCCTTTTTTTCGTTCCGGCCCGACGCTGTTGCGTGAAGGAAACATAAGGAATATCAATGCGGAGGATCGGCCGGAAACGAATGATTATGAAGCAGACACTGAAAAGCAGGTTAGATACCCTGATACAACAAACGCAGTTACATCACCCGGCAAAAGGGAAATAAAAGCCGCAGTGATCAGGTATGCAGAGGCGCCGCAGGAAAGAATAAACATCGTCCCAAAATCATTCAGCAGTTCTTCATCTATAAACAGCCGGCCGCCAGTTATCCAATCGGCAAAGCGATGGGAGTGGGGGGTAACGCTGAAAGGAGGAAGAACGTCAGGCAGTACTCGGGGCAGTGAAAACAAGAGTTTTTCAGGCCCCGCTGCAAATTTTTCGGGAATGAGCGGACAGCCAGGCACTAACACTTTTTCGGCACCTTCACCGGCAAGCAATGGCTCCGGCTTTTCGGCCGGGACGGTCGTCTCACGGAAACTGAACAGAACATTAAGCGTATCTGCCGGCCTGAGCTATAATCTTTATACCACGAAACAAAAAACCGGTAAAAATGTAGATAGCGTTATTACTGTGCGGGCTTCCAACGAGTTTGACCGGATCACAACAGCAGCATACGCCGGGACAGGGGCTCTGCAGACATTTACTAACAGGTATCATTTTATCGAATTGCCGCTATCCCTGCAGGCCCGGTTATTAAAGAATGAAAAGATACCGCTGAGCTGGAGCTTTGGCGTCACTCTCTCGAGGTTGATTGCAGCTGATGCATTGCTTCTGGATAACAGTTCACGGATTTATTATAAAAATAAGGAGCTGCTTAACAATACGCAGGTTCATGTAACAACGGGCATGAATATGCGCTTCTTACAAAGGGATCGTCTATCCATTCAGGCCGGGCCTTCCTTACAATACAGCCTTAGTAAACTTGTGCGCGGCAGTAATTACGGAAATGTGCACCTGTTATTCCTGGGCTTAAAAACGCAAGTTATTTTTCATAAGAAATAATGAAATGCTGCAACGCCAGGGATGCTTTCCTTGTCAACCTTTCAAATAAAAAAGATATGAAAAAGCTTTTGTCTTCCCTGTTGATCCTCTCTGCCTTCATCGTAACTATACTTTTATTGCCGGGCTGCATAAAAGATACCTGCACCCGCACCTACCGGATTTACACGCCGGTATATAGAACAACCGCCGAGGTAAGAGCCAACATAAAAAGCAATGCTCCCCGGCCTATCCGCCAGGCAGGTAAACTTTTTCTTCGGGGTCAGTATATTTTTTTGAACGAGATAGACAAAGGCATTCACGTCATCGATAACAGCAATCCGGCTAATCCCAAAAATGCGGCTTTTATCGACATACCAGGAAATATGGACCTTGCCGTGAAAGGAGATATCCTGTATGCTGACCTTTATTCAGATTTTGTAACACTGGATATCTCCGACCCGTTAAACGTTACCACAAAAAAGATCATTGATAATGCATTTCCTTATCGCAGGTACAACAATGGCTTTGTCGCCGATAACCGTAAGATTATCGTTGACTGGATTTCAAGAGATACAACGGTACAAAACGATTGTGACGGTGATCGTTTAAAACAGTATTGCGCCACCTGCAGTGTTGTTGCTTCCGACAGGGCTTCGTTTACCGCTGAGTCAAAAGCGGCTTCACCGGCGGGAGTCGGAGGTTCCATGGCCAGGTTTGCCTTAGCCAATACCCATCTTTATACGGTAAGCGAAAACGACATGAGCGTTTATTCAATTGCATCTGCGGCAAATCCTGTATTTACAAAAAAGGTAAATATGGGATGGGGCATCGAAACAATTTTCCCATTTAAAGACAAGCTGTTTATAGGCTCAACAAACGGAATGTTTATATATGATATTACAACCCCGCAGGCGCCGGTAAGGCTCGGGCAGTTTATGCATGTCACCTCATGTGATCCGGTAATTGCCGATGATAATAACGCTTTTGTTACGTTAAGAAACGGCAACGTCCGGTGTGCAAATTCCGCAAATCAGCTTGACGTTCTGGATATAAGAAACCTTGCGGCGCCTTCCCTGATAAAATCATACAACATGACAAATCCCCATGGCCTTTCTAAAGACGGTAACAACCTCTTTATTTGCGATGGAAGAGACGGTCTGAAAGTATATGATGTGAGTAATATCAAAGATCTCAAGCTGATCACACACATCAAAGGCTTTGAATCATACGATGTAATCGCTATTAATAAAATCGCCATCCTGGTTTCCAAAGATGGAATTCGCCAATATGATTACTCAGACGTGAATAATATCAGGTTATTGAGCAAGATGGTGTGGGAGCAATAATTTTTTTTGTGTAAAAGGGTGCGTATGTCTAAAATCTTCCCGGCGTTATTGCTTCTACTGCATTGTACGATTCTTACCGTTAATGCACAAACGAAAGAAAGCAAAAGATCATTACGGGTGCAGGCAATAAGTTCCATAGGATTACTTAATGGAAGTAATGGTTCTTCCCCTGGCCTTCAGACCATACTGGGTACAACATTTCAGAAATCGTTTGCCGGGGTAGGGGTGGGCCTGGATTATTACCGGTTCCGGACGATTCCGGTATTTGCGGATTTCCGGCAATATTTTGGAAACGGAAAACGCAACGTATTCCTTTATGCAGATATTGGGTATCACCTTGACTGGCTTACCGCAAAAGATAAGGCACGGGCTTCATTCTCCTCCAAAACCGATTACTCAGGTGGGATTTATTACGACACGGGAGTCGGTTACAAGGTCAGAACTCCTTACCCCGGCACGTAAATAAAGGTTTGTTCGCAAAGTAATTATGCGGTTATTTTGGATATGCAATTACAGTTACCCTTATTTCCCCAAGGCACTACAATGATATCTGGTTGTCTTGGTGTATATGAGACAG
>JBGSYC010000145.1:0-3104 GCA_041751095.1 Flavihumibacter sp. | reverse complement strand
GGTTTTCTCACTTTGAAATCGAACTAATTTTAGCGCTACCATGGAATTCCTTACAATTTGAGTTGTTTTTGATAGCCATTATTTGCAACTTATATAAACTAATCAACTCATTGAATATCAGCAAATCACCCCTAAACCGGTTTGATACTTCCGATCTTAGGGAGCCAAAGAGGTGGTGAATTCACCGCTAACAACTTCCACCTATTTTCAGGAGTAATTGGATAATCCCACCAACTTGACCACTAAATTCCCATTCAGATTGACCACCTAATTCCGCCCCAACTTGACCACCCTTTTTCACCCGATTTTTGTGTTAGCTTTTTGTGATTGTTTTCGTTTTTTTCAATAATCAAATGTATGATATTTTTAGTTTAGCAGTTCAGTTCACTGCCTTTTCTTTAGCTTGCTTCTTTCTAAGTGACTCTCCTTTTAAATCTATTCGGTGAGCATCATGGATAATTCTGTCCAGGATAGCATCAGCGATGGTTTGTTCTCCTATTATTTCATACCAACCCGCTACAGGAACCTGAGAGGTGATGATAGTGGAACTTTTTCCATGACGGTCTTCCATTATTTCCATCATACTCATTCTGCTTTGAGTATCTAAGGGCTGGATTCCAAAGTCGTCGATGATTAACAAGTCCGATTTTTCAATGCGTGTCATTTCACGAAGATAAGACCCATCTGCCTTGGCCAACTTTAATCGGGAGAAGAGTTTTGATGTTTGCTGATAAAGCACTTTGAGACCTAATTCGCATGCATGATGACCTAATGCCGAAGCCAGATAACTCTTTCCGATACCGGTGCTTCCGGTGATGAGAACATTTTCTTTTCGTTTGATAAATTCACAATCTGCCAGTCTCATGATTTGATTTCTATCCAGGTTGCGTTCCATATCAAAAGAAAGTTGTTCTACAGAAGCCTTGTACCGGAACTTTGCGGTTTTTAAACTACGGTCAAGTTTTCTGTTATGCCTTTCATCCCATTCAGCTTCGATAAGCATAGCAATTAACTCATCGGCTGTGTACTTTTCCCATTTATCGGTTTCTACATTGGCACTAAAGGTGCCGGCCATACCGTGAAGCTTCATTTGTTTCATTTTGTTTAATGTTAGTGCATTCATTTTGATTTTGGTTTTAGTTGTTATTTATAGTTCAATTAAAGCCGGTAATGCCCGGGAGAAGTACAGGCATCACCGGTAGTTTTTATTGATAATAATTCTTACCGCGAACATTTTCGTGTGAAGGCATTCCGGGAAGAGGTTCCTGTTCTATTTCCAGATTAGCGATTCCACCCTGTATGATTTCTTCTATAGCGGTGTAACTATACCGGCCAAGGTAATGGGCACGCAAACAGGCAGCAATTAAAACGGGATGCCCTTTTCTTTTGGCAAACGATAAAATACCCATACATGAGCGATAGGCTTGTTCAGGGTATGATTTTTTCAACAGCACCTGGCCAATATAGTATTCTACTATTTCATCAATAGCGCGGGCATCGGAAAGAAATTTTTCAGGGTTCCATTCAAGAGTGGCCTTTTGTTGGGAAGCAAGATGGGCTTCGTTTGTAGTATAATTATGCCTGCTTTTTGTACGAGGATGCTGGGCGATTTTTTCGTACTTGTAAAAAACTTCCACATCATACTTTGAGTAAAGTATTTTTACTTTTTTGCCTATAAATCGATAAGGCACCGAGTAATAATGCTTATCGGCATTGAGCATCACATAGCCGTTTTTCATCACGGTTACCCCTGCGTGCTTTTTAAGATTGTAAGCAAGTTCGGGCAGTGGTTGCAATGTGGACCGTTCTATTTCTTCAAACTGACTACGGCGTGAATAATCTCTTGCCGACATGATAGCGTTGTTGTGATTTTCAAGAAGCATTTTTATTCGGCTGTTGAGTTCCTTCAGCGGAACAATATCATCACCCAGATTTTTTAAAATGCTTCTGTACGAAAGTTTAACAGCTCCTTCTACAAGTGCCTTATCTTTTGGTTTATAAGCTCGGGCGGGCACCACAGACATGCCGTAATGACGTGCAAAGCCTTCAAAGTTCTCATTCAACCGGGGTGCATAACGGTGGCTTTTGATGACGGCCGATTTTAAATTGTCAGGAACAATGGCAAGTGGTGCTCCTCCAAAATATTCCAACGCATGAATGCAGCATTCAATAAAATCGGCTACTTGCTGACTTTCGATGGCCTGTGCAAAGGTCAGTTGACTACACCCCAGAATAGCTACAAAAATTTCAGCCTGCTTAATTTCTCCACTGATAATATCCACGTAAGGATACTTTTCTCCTGTAAAATCAATATACATTTTGTCACCAGCCTTGTGCTCGATTACCGAACTGGGGTGAATGCGTCGCTTATACAAGTTGTAATGCCTGTAAAACGTAGTCCGTTTTAATCCCTCAGGATTGATTTTAGCATACTCTTCCCACAGGTCCAGAACTGCAGTACCCCGGCGAGCCAGCTTTTTGACTCCCTTAGCAAAAAACGAATACAAGTCCAGCAGACTCTCTTCATTACGAATGCTGGGTTCTCCTTTAAATACCGCCTCCAGAGCCGTATCATCAAAGGCAAGAAGTTCATCAATGCTCTTATTTAAGGCAGTAAATGTTCGCAAATGGCTCTTTACCGTATTGCGTGCCACACCCGTGGTGTCGCTGATGTACTGCTTACTATGACTTTGGCCGTACATTTTAAGAATTTGTCGTAATTTGCTCATGTGAATGAAGTTGTTTGACATTTTTATAAGAATGATTTATGAATCAAAGCTTATAAAAACAGGGTTTCTTGTATGAAACAAAAACAACTTCACATGAAAACTAACACTGGTCAGGTTGAGCCGGAATTAGGTGGTCAAGTTGACGCGGAATTACCTGGTCAAGTTGAGGCGGATTCGCCTGGTCAAGTTAAACGGAAAGGGGTGGTCAATGCAATGCGGAAAAAGGTGGTCAATTCAAACGGATTTTCCACAGATACCCAAACTGTAATAATCGCAATAAATACGAGACAAAATAATAAGAAAATTGAAATTTTTGTCGAGTACGGTTTATAAAATTTTACAGTAATAATATATAATAATATTGCTATTAAGGAA
>JBGSYC010000144.1:0-3929 GCA_041751095.1 Flavihumibacter sp. | reverse complement strand
GAATGTTTCATCTTTAATGGTGATATTTAGTTTTTCAATTAATTCCGATAATAGAGCGTTTTCTGTTTGTTCTGTTGAGGTAGCCCCTATCTTTATAAGGACATCCAAAAATAGGAAAAAGTGCTTAAGTTAATGACATTGTTAGAAATACACTAATTTTTGTGCATCTTCTTATACCCCAAATACGAGTGTTCCGATTCTGCTGCAAGTGTTCAAGTTACTGGCTACACTACAACGACTCTCCATTTTGGCTATTCTTTGAATAACGCATCCATCTTCACTTCAGTTTGCAGTAAAGAGGTATAATAGTCGTTTTTCTTAACACCATAAGTAGTAATCATAGTCAGGAACAGTGTTTTCTTTGTCTTCGTATTGTCCCTGAAAACTTTTAATTTATTCTCTAGTTCGGATGCGTACTTCTTGTCAATCACAAATTCTGAAAGTGAAAATTTCATTTCACAAAGATTGATACATAAATCCTGTCGGTCAACCAACAAATCAATCTGTGCTCCCTGTTCTCCTTTTTTAGGCACATACCGCCATACCGAAGTTTCCACTAATACACCTCCAATCTCCAATGCCCTTTTTATCTGTAAAACATGTTTTTGACAAATTGCTTCAAAAGCAAAACCTGCCCAGCTAATATAAGATGAACCTGTGGATAAACGTAGCCACGTACCTGCACCTGTTGCCTTTGTACTCTCAATGAACTTCAGATAAAACAATGAATATTCATCTGATAATTTATAAATGCCATCCTTTGCTGTTTTATCAAAAGGAATATATTGGGTGATAAATCCCGATTCTTCCAGTTCTGAAAGCAAATTGGTCGTGGTTCCTCCTGATGATAAATCACATGCCGTTATTATTTCATTCCTCGTCAAACCTTTTTTCTTTTTGGCTAAAGCCCTAACCACTGCTTCATGGTTCTGTGCATTATCAAATAGAGACCGATACAGATTTTTAAATTCTCCCTTTAGTGGTCCATCCTTTACAAAACACAAACGATCTATATTTTGAGCAGAACTTTCACCTGATTGCACTCCTTTCAGATGTTGTGGTATTCCTCCCATAGCCATATAAAGTTGAAGTACCTGGTATCTGTCAAGGTTTACACCCCGGCTTTTAAGATAACTCTCTGTCTCACTAAGATTGAATGGCAATAATCTAATTTGCCGGCTGATCCGGTTATGCAAACCACCTTTATTGTTTACAATATTCTCAATCATCCAGGAAGCTGCAGACCCACATATAACTACCACTAAATTCGGCTGTCTTGAAGCCCATGTATTCCAGAAATGTTCAAAAGCCTCCAGAAACCCTGATTTTTGCGTATGTAGCCAAGGAAATTCATCAAAAAAAATTACAGATTTTTCCTTACGTAATCTGGTTGATAAATATTGCTGCAGGACATCCAGCGCCTTGATCCAGTTATTAGGTGCTGCTGGCAGTATAATATTTCCTGTTGCTTTTTGTAAGGCTAAGCTGAAGTTTTCCAGTTGTTCACTTAACTTGGCTTGGTGAATACCGGATATTTCAAATACCATTCGGTCTTTATAGACGGAGCGAATAAGAAAAGTTTTACCAACTCTTCTTCTCCCATACACTGCAATTAATTCAGGTTCCCGGGAAGCCAGAGCTTCATTCAAAATTTTCCTTTCCGCTTCTCTGCCAATAAGTTTTTCCATAAAACAAAGTCAGCCAAATCTATGCTTTTTATTATGGTTTTGGACGTGTTTAAATAATTAAACTCAGCCAAATCAAATATTTCGCGTACAGTTTTGGACAACATTGGCTTACAGGTACAGGGATTTCTTTAATCCAAATCCTTTCATGGCCAGTTTTCAGGACATAGAATTTGAGCTACAGGCTATAAATGAGGCCACATTTCAGCAATTATGAGAAGAGTATTTATTTCTTTTAGAAGGAGATTATCCACCAGTAAACAGGATGGGAAGTCAAAAGGGGAAAAAAACAAAAGAAAGGAACCCCCGATACCTACTGGACTTTGCCTTAAGGTAAATATGTATTGGAGAGTATACTACAAAAAACAAGTAAGATAGTAAAACAGCTTTTTTCAATAAATTGAAAGAAGACATTAAAAGGTGCTTCATGAAAAACAAATAGAATTCTCCTGCTCGTCCAGTTCATATAGAGACTGCCGTTGTTAAACAAAACGAGGGTTATAGAAGCAACCTAAAATAATGATTGGTCTATAACTTTTATATAACTCAAGTTTGTACTGTTGAAAATCAACTATTTAGAAATTGAGTTATTTTGGTGAAAACACAAGGCGCGCCTTGTCTGGATACTTAGTAATAATCAAGCTGCTAATTTTGCTAAGAGTTTTAAATCCTGGAGAAAAGAGTCCGAGATTTGTTCGATAGGGGCTACGAAGTAAGAATCAAACTGAATCAATCCCGCATAAAAGGTATGTTTTATGCGGGATTTTTATTTTTTTTCGTTCTAAGGGATACAAAATCCACCAAAGCAAAGGTGAGCAATTCGGTGAGCAGAACTATATTTTACATTTGCTCACCGGGATGACTTGAAATGCGCTCCTGTATTGTGTTTGACTGTTTTGAAGTAGTGTTAAGAAAAGTGTAATTGAATCAAATTAAGTAAACAAAAAAATCGTGTTGTATGAATCAGGGACATCAAACCTTTGCTTTCCTGTTCCGGTTGAACAGGCAGCGTTCCAAAAATGGCAAGCCAGCCATTTACCTTCGCCTCACCGTTGATTATAAACGGATTGAATTAGCCACCCACCAGTATGTTGAACCTAATCTCTGGGATCATAAAGCCCAATGTGTAAAAGGCAAATCAGAGGAGGCCCAGGCCATCAACCGCCAGCTTACTGTTATGAAGGCTGATCTGCACAAGCATTACAGCCGGTTACTTGCGCTGGATAAGCCCATCAACGCTGAAGTAATTAAGAATTTGTATTTAGGAATTGGCGTCAAACAACGAAGCCTTAAAGAAGCACTGGACTTTTACATCAGCCGGTTTGCGGAAAAGGTAAACACCGGTAAGAAGGCAGTCAACACTTTAAAAAGCCTGAATACAACCCGTGACAAGCTCTATGCTTTTCTAAAATACCGCTTTCATGTGTCTGATATGCTACTGAAAGATATTAAATCTTCCTTTGCCTTTGATTTTGAGCACTTCCTAACGACGAATGACCAGGTAAGCAGCAACACTGCAATGAAATATATTAAAATCCTCAAGCGGGTTATAAAGATGGCTGTTGACCAGGAATTGATTGCCCATAATCCTTTATCCGGCTACCGGGGCTGTTCCCATCCAGCGACCTTCTATTTTTGCTCTACGCATCCCATGAAATACGTTTAATGCCCTTCTGTCATTTTCCACTTCAGGAGCCGCGAGATAGAAGGCAGGCATCATTTTATATTCGGGGATAGATTACTCTAGTGGTTGCTCTATCGCCTGTGGCTCTATACCTAACCTTCTCAATGTGCTGATCATTTGATAAGCATCACAGGCATTACGGCTAAACCTATCCCATTTGGTAAAGAGAATAAAATCAGTTTTTCCTTTATATTTCTTTAAATCCGCGAGAAGTTTATTCCATTCAGGTCGGTTGAATGTTTTAGCCGAATGATTAAGTATCCTCATCAAAATATGATGATGATAGGTTGAGCACATACCACTTGTTTAACTTCCTGACTGTTGTAACTAAATAGGGAAACTGTAAATGTGTGGTATTCAATTTCCGCAGACAAAAAGTTTTCTATTGAAGAAGTCAGGCAGACATGGTAGATTATCTGTCTATATTAACGTCAGTTCGGAGGTTAACTAATTGATAAATATTATGTTAAGCTATAAAGTTCTTTGAAATGAAAAAGTTCAGAGCTAAATTGTATAAGGAAAAAACCAATTTATTAAATGCTCTGAACTCATGAATCATA
>JBGSYC010000143.1:0-5033 GCA_041751095.1 Flavihumibacter sp. | reverse complement strand
TGAAACCAGGGCTATAGTGATTGAGCCGTATCATCTTACAATCACTTTCAACAAAACAACCAATTTAATATTTCCGTACGCTATAAAAAGCGTGGATAGGGGAAGCAAAGATATACTTGCTCAAAAAGCTGAAGGGGTTGACAATATCCTCCAGATAAAAGCAGGCAAGCTTAGATTTGAACAAACTAATCTTTCTGTAATTACTGCTGATGGTACATTGTATTCATATATACTCGATTATACTGATAAACCGGGAGTACTAAATATCCGGTTTGATAGTTACAAAGAAACTCGTCCCCTGGCTTTCTTTTCAACCGGCAGTATTAACGAGGCGCAAATGCAAGCAGACGCTGAAATGGTAGCCCATGAAAAGAGAAGCATGCCTGGTATTGGAGATAAAAGCTATGGAATTAAAATGCTAATGGATGGTCTGTTTATCAAAGGTGATGTGCTGTATTGTCGCATTAAGCTGCAAAATACTTCTAACATCAATTATGGTATAGGACAGCTTCGTTTTTATATAAGGGATCAAAAAAAATCAAAACGCACAGCAACGCAGGAACTTGAAATATATCCTCTCTATGTAAAGGGCGATACTGCTGTAGTGACTGGAAAAACAAAAAAAGCATTTGTATTTGCGCTCCCTAAGTTCACTATACCGGATGAGAAATACCTGGCTATCGAACTTCTGGAAAAGAACGGGGGCAGGCACTTACAGTTAAGGGCGGGTAACAGAACAATTGTAAAGGCTAAACCTATACTTGATCTTCAATAAGCTTTTGTGCAATGGCCAAAGAAAATTTCATATCAGAGGATCTACTCAATATGATTCAAAGTGAGCTTTCTCAAGGTAACTATTGGTTGGCTTATAATAAATTATCCTGCTACTATGAAAAAGGCGATATGGATTTATTTAAGGAGAAAGAAGAAGCCTTTGAATTTGCTGCAGATAATATCAGCGATTGTGATTCTTTTAAAGTCATCTACGTACAATCCATTTCAGATGTCCGACGCCAGATTTTTAATGAGGGAGAATCCTTAACAAAGCTGCTTGAAAACCTGAGTAGTATTGATTTACATCCGGATGAAAAGGCTTTTGCTGATACATTGACAGACCGTATGGAAAGCCAACAATTATTAAATACAGTAAAAACAAATTTTATGAATCAGAAAAGTTTTGATTACCTGAAAGACCAGATCAAGTTCACCGGTTTTGGCGATGGGTTGGAAAATGGTCTGAAAGAAAGGTTGCAAAAGCAATCTCCTGAATTCCAAATTTATCATAACACAAAGTTTGGAAATGATATGGCGGTCGCTACGCTACATTTTAGAAAATCTGAGCAAAGCGACATGTATTTCTTCAATAAGTACAATTTGACCTTGAAGCAGGAAAACAGCCCGGACATGATGGAACAGACGTTCTACATTAACAAGGAAAATAACATAACGCTTAAAGAAGCCTATAACCTAATGAGTGGTAGAGCTATAAATAAAGACTTGACCAATAAGGAAGGACAGGTATATAATGCCTGGATGCAAATGGATTTTAAGCAAACGGATAATAGCGGTAATTACAAGATGAGGCAGTTTCATCAGAATTATGGATATGATCTGGAAAGTGCATTATCGAAACACCCTATCAAAGAATTAACTAACGAACAGGACAAGACTCGTCTAGTAGAATCTTTACACAAAGGAAATCGGCAGTCAGTGACATTTAATCAAGGAGGCACGGAACAAAAACAATTCATAGAAGCAAACCCACAGTTCAAAACCATCAATATCTATGACAGTAATATGCAGCGCATTAGCCATAAGCAGGGGCAGGAGGAAAAACATGGACAGGTTGAACAAAAAGGTGAGAAGCAAACTGCTAAAAATGCAAGTCAGAAGCAAGGAGATGCGGATGATAGCGATGCGGTGCCAAAGGTATCTAATGAAAGAACGAAAAAGCAAAGACAATCTCTATCATAAACCTTCAATTATGGAATTTGCTATAGCCTCTGATAATTATGCAAAAAAAGAAATGCTATGAATAGTAAAGTTCCTGTTAATCGTATCGAAAGCGCTTTAAAAGACTGGCAATCAAAGGAAGAAAGGTTTAGTAAAATATTTTCTTCAGATATTTTGAAGAATAAACCTTTTCTGCAGGAAAAGCTTAAGTATTTTGATTCGGTAGAAGCTAAGTACGGAAAAACAGCGAGTGAGGAAGAAAGGCTTGCATTACGAATATTGATGCAGGAAAGAAATCGCATAGAGAAATACCTGTACCCGAATCTCTTAGTTAGAATGTTACGACGTATTATTCTGCCTGTTAAACAAGAGCAATTTGCCAAACAAGCTGAACAACAAACAGCTAATAATCAACAGGCTCTCAAGGAATCAGTAATAAAAGCGGGTTTCGATAATATCAGCAACAAGTTGCAAGAAAACATAAAACAGGGGGAGCGAGAGTTTTCGATTCCAGTATCTTATTATGTAAATGAAAAAGAAAAGCTTGACTTTAATTTGTTTTTTGCGAAGGATAACAATGGGCAATACCAGTTTGAAAGCTACAAAGCTACATTACAATCAGGGCATAAACCACAGGAAAACACAGAGCAAAGATTTGTTTTCGAACCAGATAGTGTCGTAACCGCAACACATGCATATAACCTCTTGGCAGGAAGATCTATACAAAAGCAATTTGTAAGCGGGGAAAACAATAAACAGACTGCATGGATACAATTGGATTTTAATGATAAGGATGCCTTGGGTAACTACAAGATAAAGGAATTCAAATCTGCTTATGGATTTGATGTAAAAGAGGTAATTCAGCAATTACCTCTTAAAGAATTACTGACTCCGGAAGCAACTGAGAAGCTGCTAAATACCTTAATAAATGGGCATCGACAGGCCGTAACAATGCAGAAGGATGGCAATGAACAAAAGCTTTTCTTAGAAGCTAATCCGCAATTTAAGTCGGTCAATGTTTATGACGAGAATTTAAAAAAAGTAAGTATCGCATCAGTACTTGGGAATAAAACCTCAGAATCATTGCACTCCAATCAGAAAATTAGCATAGAACAAAAAGTGGAGCAAAGAAAGAAAAACGGGTTATCCCTTTAAATGCAAAGATTGATTTATGGAAGCCTTAAAACCCTTATCCGATTTTTTTTCAGCTATCGAAAATGATTGCCGGATAAGTATTACACATATTGGGATTTATGCGGCCTTATTGCAGTATTGGAGTGATCATCATTTTGAAAATCCGGTTCATGTATTCAGCTACGACATTATGCGAATAGCCAAGATTTCTGCAAGTACCACATTCCATAAAGCTATTAGAGAGTTAAGTGAATATGGTTATATAAAGTATGAACCGTCTTTTAAAAGAAACAGAGGAAGTAAAGTGTATTTCAAGCCGATTGAATAAAACATAAAGGAGGTGTGTGATGGACAAGTTGAGAGAGAATACCGACTTAAAAAATGATCAGTTAATATTGAAAACTTACGAAGATTTAGAACAGGAAAAAGAGAGAAAATTCGTAAATTTAATAGTTGAAATTGTAGTGGCCATTACCTTAAATGAATACTATGAAAAGGGCGATTAGATACCTACGCTTTAGTCAGTTAGGGCAAAGTAATGGATCAATAGAAAGGCAAGAATTATACACAGATCAGTGGATAAAATTCAATGATCTTGAACTGGTGGATACCTTCATTGATCGTGGTCAAAGTGCGCGTACTTTTGACAGGCCTGATTTTATTAAACTTCAAGAATTTATTGCCAAGCATTTTAAGGCTGTTGATTATTTGCTCGTTGACCAACTTGATAGATTTAGTCGTGATGCTGGAGAAGCAATGAGCATGGTAAAAAAGCTTCAAAAAAAATATAGTATCCAAGTAGTAAGTGTAACAGAAGGGATAACCTTTGATTATGAAACGCCCGGAAGTTTTTTCAGGGCAGGCTTGCAACTGCTTTTGGCTGAAGAAGACAACATTAATAGAAGTATAAAAGTTAAAGGCGGGATCTATACGGCAAAGGCTAAGGAAGGAAGGTTTGTATTTAAGAATCCTCCGTTCGGTTATAGAAAGGAAGGAGAACGGAAAGATCGCCGATTGATCGTTGATGAGCAAGAAGCCAAGATTGTGAAGTTTATTTTTGACGCCTATTTACGGGATGTGCCGCTTTACAAAATCAAAGAGAAAGCTTATGAGTTAGGATTTGACAGGAAAGGAAATATGGCCATCGAAAGAGTATTATCTAACCCAGTTCATGCAGGCCTGTTATATGTTGAAGGATATAAAGATTATCCAGGTGGCTTTTTCCCTGCCATACATGAACCAATAATTGATATGACCACATGGCAAATGGTTCAGAGCAAAATGAAAAAACCAGAAAAGGTAAGGACTGTTCTTGATGACGAAATACCATTAAGAGGGATTTTAAAATGCCATTGTGGTAATCCGTTATCAGGGGCGCCATCAAAGGGCAAATCCGGGAAATGGTTTTATTACTATAAATGCAGATTCTCAAAGCACAATAATATAAGTGCTATTAAAGCACATGATCAATTTTTAGGAGCATGTGAACTAATGAGCATGACGGAAGGCAAAGTGAAGGAGATTAGGAACGGTTGCAGGTCAGCTATTGACCTTGAGATGGAAGGCAACAAGAAAAAAATAAAGGACAAAAAGCAGCAATTGGAGGAAGTTGAGGAAAAGCTATTTTCTGTTGAGGAAAAATGGATTAAGAATGAAATTAGCCGTGACACCTACGATAGATGGTATTCTACGTACAACCACAGCATAATCAATCTGAAAGGAGCGATTGAACGTTTAAGTAAAGATCAAAGTAAGGTATTTGATATCCTGAACAAACATCTCAATTTGCTTACCGATATGCGGTATGTATATACCCAGGCCGATACTATGCATAAGAGGGAATTTGTAAGTATGGTGTTCGACAACAATTTATACTATCAGAACGGCATCTATCGAACACCCACAATGATGGATATGCTTGCACATAACTCCCTGTTAATGAAGGA
>JBGSYC010000142.1:0-7993 GCA_041751095.1 Flavihumibacter sp. | reverse complement strand
AATTACGATTGCTGAAGAAGCCGTGCTGGCCGCTATGAAAAGAGATTTACAAACCCTGCGCGGAATGTTACAGGTGGCCGGTCTGAGTCAAATGTAACTTATGCTCCTGAATAACTTGGTAATGTCAACGAGATTGCCTGCAAAGAAAGCTGCGAATCCGGCGCATTAACTTCTTCAAACGTAAGAAAGCACCGGTTATGCTTTATCTTTGATCCATTAATAAGGGGTGCCGAAAGGCTGAGAATATACCCAATGAAAGAGAACCAGCTTTGGTGATCTGCTTTCATGCACCTGATCCGGATAATGCCGGCGTAGGGATTTTTTTATGGAGATAAACAGACTACTGCAAATACTTGCAGAACAAATAAAAGAAGCTTCTCTGCTTCAATGGCTTGCGCTTTTGTTGGGAGTAAGCGAAGTGCTGCTGGCGCGCGCCAATAAGATAGCACTGTATCCAACCGGCATTGCTGCGTCTATTCTTTCAATTTACCTGCTATGGCAGGCAGGCTTGTATGGTGAAAGCCTCTTAAGTTTCTATTATGTGGTAATGAGTGTTTACGGTTGGTGGTTTTGGAAGAAAAAGAAAGATCTTCCACCCGTAAAAATCAGCTACTCCACAAAAAAAGATTGGATCACCGTAACCGGCATTGTGGTTGCCGGATATTTGCTTTTGTATTTCATGCTCCGAAATTTCACACCCTCTACCGTGCCTCACTGGGACGCCTGGGTTACTGCAACGGCCTGGGCAGGTATGTGGCTGCTGGCCCGGCGGAAAATAGAGAACTGGATATTGTTAAACATATCAAACGCCTTTGCCATTCCGCTATTGTTTCAAAAAGCATTGCCGCTTTATGCATTGCTGACGATATTTCTATTTATCGTAGCCGTGACGGGATATTACTCATGGAGAAAAAAATTAAAAGAAGAAAATGAACCATCTGTACTCCGGACTACCTCATGAAATTACCAGCCTCATTCGTAAAGATTCCCTAAAAGCAGAGGCACAGGGAAGGTTATCTCCTGAACAATTAGCATTAATATATCGTGAGAAGTGGTTTCATTTATTCGTACCCGAAGAATACGGCGGACTGGCTATGTCATTACCCGACGCCGTCCGGCTCGAAGAAAGGATCGCTTACGCCGATGGCAGCGTTGGATGGGTGGTAACGCTGTGCGGAGGCGCCGCAATGTTTATCGGATATTTTGAGGAAGAGTTGATCAGAGAGATTTTTACCGGCCACCAGGTTTGTCTGGCCGGGAGCGGTCAGGCAAGCGGCTCGGCAAAGATCATCAACGGAGGATTTGAAATAAACGGATGCTGGCCATACGCCAGCGGCGCGCCCCATGCGACGCATTTTACCGCCAATTGCGTAATGAACGGGAGCGGCCAAATACAATCATTTGTTTTTAAAAAGGAAGAAGTAACCCTGCATCCCACCTGGAAATACATTGGATTAAATGCCACCGCAGGATTTTCTTACTCGGTTAAAAACCTGAAGATACCTGTTAACCGCGCGTTCAGGATCGATCCTGATCACGCCCGGTTAAGCCATCCCGTTTACCGGTATCCGTTTCTACAGCTTGCTCAGGCTACTATTGCCGTTAATACCTCAGGCATGTGCTTGTGTTTTTTTGACCTGGCCAATGATCTTCTCACCGGAAAACAGCATGAAGGTTCACGCGCTGAAGCAGTGAAAAACCAGGGGCCTCAATTGGTAACATCCTCAATAGCCACACTGGATACACTGAGAAAAGAATTTTATGCATCACTTGATGCTTCGTGGTCGGATCATGTTGCAAATCATACAATAACTCCATCGCAGCTACATACAGTGAGCCAAACCAGCCAGCATCTGGCACAGCAATCAAGAAACCTTGTGAATCAATTATACCCTTACTGCGGCTTAAATGCCGCAAGAACAGAGACGCACATTAATCAGGTGTGGAGAAATATCAATACAGCCAGCCAGCATACATTATTGCTGCAAACATAGGCTCCTGACTGGATACGTTTTTCATTTGTGTAAAAAAGAAAGTAGAATGAGCGCAATAAAAAAGCGAAATTTAACAGCATAAACTTTCACTCGTCCCCATCATGAACCGCATTGTATTTATAACAACTATTTTTTTGAGCACACTTCAGGTTAGCGCCCAAAAGGTGTTTTTTACCACAGGTTTTAAAATTACGGAACTAACCGACAGGTCTGTTATTATTTGGACCAGGTTATGCAGCCAGGAAAAACCCAATCCCGTTGTACACGCCCGCAAAGAAACAGTTTTCCGGCATCCTGTAGATTTTAATGAGAATATGCCTGTGGATAAAATGGATGGCGGCGTAAAGGGGGCATCAGGATTCGTGAGGATTTCGCTGGTATCGGGCAACCAACAAATAAATTCCGGTTGGCGCCGTGTTTCTGAGAAGGACGACTTTACGGCGAAAGTGTTTTTTGAGAAACTGAAGCCTGGCCGGTGTTATCAGGTTTTATTGGAAGCAGGCCCCACAGCGTCGGCTGTATCAGGTACAGTGAAAGGTAACTTTTGTACGGCTCCATCAATAAATACGATCGTTCCGGTTTCGCTGACCTCTTCTACCTGCCAGTATTTCTGGAGTTATGATGATGATAAGCGTGGCTTTAAAACTTACGACAGTATGAACAGGCTGACCCCGGATTTTTATATACAAACTGGTGATTACGTTTATTATGACAAACCGGGGCCGTTAGCTACAACGTCCGCAAAAGCAAGGCATAAATGGCACGCGATGGACTCGTGGCCCTCATTAGTAAATTTCTATAAGAGCACCCCGGTTTACCTGCTTAAAGATGATCATGATCTGTTAGCGGATGATGCCGGTCCGGCTTCCCCGGCATATGGCGAACTAAAGTTCAGCGATGGTTTAATGATCTGGCACGAGAACGTGCCTTTAAGGGATAAACCATATAGAACTTTCCGGTGGGGTAAAGACCTCCAGGTATGGTTAATGGAAGGAAGGGAGTTTCGGTCAAACAGAAAGGTGGGTGAAGCGTCGGCCAATACTATTTGGGGCGCGAAACAAAAGGAGTGGATAGCAAGAACGCTGAATGCCTCGGATGCTACCTTCAAGCTGGTTTTCTCACCAACTCCCATTGTCGGCCCCGACCGGGAAAATAAGTCGGACAACCATGCAAATAAAACCTATAAACAGGAAGGCGATTGGATCAGGAAATTTCTAGCGGGCACTCCAGGCTGCTTTGTCGTTAGCGGTGACCGGCACTGGCAGTATGTTTCACGGGATACTAAAACCGGGCTCATCGAATTTGGCTCGGGACCCGTTAGCGATAATCATGCGCAGGGCTGGGATCCAAAAGATCAGCGGCCAGAGCATAAATTTCTAAGGGTTAAAGGCGGATTTATGGGCATTAAAGTAGACCGTCTGGATGGGAAACCCTTTATTCAATTCACCCATTATGATGTAAATGGAAGTGTGAAAAATGAAGAAAAGTTCTTTCAAAACCATAACTAACGTTCCCGCCTACCCGAAAACATTGACCGGTGATTGAAACAATTCCAATCAGGCGTATGACAGTCAGGCACTGATCTAAGGACTGCTTTGCTTTTAGAGATAACCGCCGCCAGCCCAGGGTTAAAGACCCTGAAATGTCTTCTACACCAACACCTTTGTATTTCCTCCTTTTTGAAGATTGATGTCTACAGGCTGATTGGTTTTCCAAGAGCCCTGGGTAAAATCAGGTATGTTGATCGAATTTGACCGGTTAGCTACTGACCACTCGCTTAAAGGTGCGACAGCGCTCCAGGCGGCTGCGTCATATACATCAATATCGAGCGGCAATCCATTTCGCAGGCAATCTATGGTGCGCCAGTCCATTAAGAAGTCCATGCCTCCATGACCTCCCACTTGTTTGGCCATTTCGCCAACTTTTTTCACAATCGGCGGTTCATACTTCTCCTGCACTGATTTCAATTCAGCTTCTGTCAGCCACTTTTCATGACTGGTAGCAATACGGCCGGGGAGAGGGTATTTTTGCGCGGCGCCTTTTGTGCCGCTAACCAGGTGTATACGCGAATAAGGCCTTTTAGACGATACATCATGTTGTATCATTATTGTCTTTCCCTTAGCGGTTTTAATCGTAGTCGTATTTATATTTCCCCGGTAGCTTTTATTGGCATAGGGCTTATAGAAGTCATCCTCTGCGGCCAGCTCTTTCGCCAATGGCGCCATTGAAAAGTCATTGCTCGAAACCGAAACCAGGTAATCCATTTTGTCGCCCCTGTTGATACTCAACAGTTGCGCTACAGGGCCCAGGCCATGCGTTGGGTACAAACTTCCGTTTCTGAAATTTTCCTTTAACCGCCACATATCCCAGTATGTTTCTTTTTTGAAGTTTGCGGCCAGAAGGTCATGAATGTAGGCGCCTTCTGCGTGCACAATTTCACCAAAGAAACCCTGCCTTGCCATGTTTAAGGTAAGCAATTCAAAAAAGTCATAGCAGCAATTTTCGAGTATCATGCAGTGCTTCCTGGTACGTTCGGATGTTTCTACAAGCTGCCAGCATTCATCTACTGTTTTCGCGGCAGGCACCTCTATGCATACATGTTTTCCCTGGTTCATCGCGTATACCGCCATAGGGGTATGTAAGCTCCATGGAGTGGCGATATAAATGAGGTCGATATCTTTGCTGTCACACATCCTCTTCCAATCATTTTCATTCCCGATATACATTTCAGGACGATGGGGCGTTTTTTCGAGCAGTTTTTTTGCAGCATTTGCTTTATCTGAACGTACATCGCACAGCCCTTTGATATCCACTCCGTCTATCCTGCTCATTCGTGAAACGGCTCCAGGTCCCCGGTTACCTAAACCAATAAAACCAATGCGTACGGTTTCCAGTTTAGGTGCGGCAAAGCCGCTCATATTGAAGTGCTTTCCCGGTTTTCTGTGAAACCCCTCCGGTTGAATTGCAGCCTCTGCACCGAAAGCCGATGCTATTTTAGCTCCAGCCAGGCCAAGGCCGGTGATACCTGAAAGTTTTAAAAAATTTCGGCGGTTACTTTTCATTGCTGCTGATTTTAATATCTCAATTTTGTATAAATGAAATAAAAATAACGTTCTCCTGAGGAAATATATTGATTTTTTAGTTACCGGTAAAAAGAGTTAAAGCCCATGCCTGGATTATGGCGTATAAATCCGGATCTGCCTGGTGTTTTACAGACTACTTAGAAGTCACGTCTTGAAAACTGCATATATTTAAGCAAAAAAATGGGTATTGCTTTGCGGTGGAAACCACGCGCGGCGCGTGCTCATTACTTCAACAGGCAGGCTCATCCGGGATTCATTTATTGTCCGGAGAAAGTAAACAAATGATGGTGATAAAAAAGTATTGGAGGATATGATCGCTGGCGCCTGGGGCATGTTCCTATACCATTATTTAACAAGCATGCACGTGGAAATTTAGTGTAATCTATTACAATAACGTATGAAAGATAATCGCAGGAACTTTATAAAGATTGCGGGTTTGGCGGGTATCGGTTTGGCAGGCCCTACTTTAAAACCAGGTAGTGCAGGTCTGTCAGAGTTACCTGCAGCATCTGCGCCGGAGGCTGCTGCATTAGCACCCCTTAACCGTTTCCCGCGGATGGTGCAGGAATTTTTCGTTGGGCGGATGCGGGAGATAGAACAGGCTTCTGAGAAACGACGTGCGAACCTTCGCACTAAAAGTGATGCAGAATCGTATGTTCGGGAGGTCAGGTCAAAAATTCAACGTTGTTTTGGCCGCTGGCCTGAAAAGACGCCTTTGAATGCAAAGGTTACCGGCATCCTGGAACGTGATCTTTATCACATTGAAAAAGTGATTTTCGAAAGCAGGCCAGGCTTTCCTGTAACAGCGAACTTATATATACCCAAAGACAGGAAATTTCCCCGGCCCGCTGTAGTTGGCACATGCGGCCACGGTAATCCCGGAAAGGCTTCTCCTCCGTATCAGTCCTTCGCGCAGGGCCTGGCTTTGCAGGGATACATAGTGTTGATTTTTGATCCTATCGGCCAGGGCGAAAGGATCCAGTATCTTTCGGCAGATCTTAAGCCGCGTCACGGCATCGGCGTACCCGAGCACAACTATGTAGGCAGCCAAATGATACTTACAGGTGAATCTTTGAGCGCCTGGTTTACCTGGGATTGTATCAGATGTGTTGATTATTTACTCACCAGACCTGAAGCAGATTCGAAAAATATTGGTGTAACCGGGAATTCCGGGGGCGGTACCCAGGCAACATGGCTCTGTGGAGTTGAACCTCGGCTGACCATGGCAGCTCCCAGTTGTTTTGTAGTAGGCTTCGGGAGAAACCTCAAAAATGAATTACCCGCAGACATTGAACAATGCCCTCCCGGTGCATTAAGCCTGGGGCTGGATCATTCAGACTTCCTTGCCGCCATGGCCCCCAAACCGGTAATGATCTTAGACCAGGAGAAAGATTACTTCGACGCGAGGGGAGCAGAAGAATCCTTTGACCGCCTGAAGAATCTCTTCAAATTATTCGGCGCAGAAGAGAACATCGGGCTTTTTATCGGACCTGAATATCATGGCTACTCCGTGCACAACAGGCTCGCTATGTATGAGTGGTTTAATAAGGCAACAAACAATGCAGACATTAAAGAAGAACCTGCTTTGACTTTAGAGAAAGAAGAATCACTGTGGTGTACTCCAAAAGGCCACGTAGGTGAAACCAACCCAAGGACAGTATTTTCTTTCACTAGCGGGCTCTCCCGGTCCCTGAAAAAGGACAGGCGTTCCCTGCAGGGTGACGCGCTGAAAAAAGCCGTTGTATCAGTCTTAAAGCTCCCTGCCATCAAAGGTGTGCCGGAGTATCGTATCCTGAGGCCCGGATCACCGCGGTTTTATCCGAAAAAATTTGCCGCTACTTATGCTGTCGAGACTGAACCGGGGATATTTTCGATAGCTTACCGTTTGGATGACAAGGTGCTTCTCTCAAGACCGCCTACCGGATTAAAGAAAGCATTACTTTATGTTTCGCACCATTCAGCTGACCACGAATTGCGTGAGGAACCATTACTGAAAGAACTTATTAGCAGCGAAACTGATGCAGCCGTTTTTGCCTGCGACGTACGCGGCATTGGCGAATCGAAACCGAATACATGTGGTGACAACTTCCTGGATCCTTACGGGAATGATTATTTCTATGCGGCTCACAGCATGATGCTTGATTATCCGTACGTTGGACAAAAAACGTATGATGTACTTCGTATCGTGGATTGGGTTAAGTCATTCGGACATGATGAAATTCACCTCGTAGCGAAAGGCTGGGGTGCCATCCCCGCAGCCTTTGCTGCCTTGCTTTCGGGCCATGTAACACAAATAACTTTAAAGAATGCACTTTCCGGCTACGCTGATATCGCGGAAAACGAAGCGTACAACTGGCCCTTGTCTATGTTGCTGCCAGGTGTGTTAAAAGTGTTCGATCTTCCGGATTGTTATGCCGCCCTTGCCTCAAAAAAGATAAGCCTGTTAGAACCCTGGAATGAAAGAGGTAACGTTGGATAGCAATGATAAGACACCAATCTTATTTCGCCGGTTAACGGTTTTGCTTCATGCCTTGCCCTGGTTCGGTAACCCTTGTAGAGTCTATATGTAAAAAGGTTTCGGAGTAGCGGCAGTCCGAAAGGCTGCAATGAAGAACTTTGCTATTTAAAATCGAATTTATATAAAATGAAAAAGCAAACTTCAGCTACGTCCGAAACCCAGGTCAAAGTAAAACGTTCATTGATTACAAGGACAAAATCTTGTATGTAGGCATTGATGTTCATAAGAAAGACTGGCAGGTAGCTATTGTCCATGAAGGAGTAACGTTAGGTAGTCACCGGATGACGGGGTCTGCCGATGTAATAATCACTCATTTAAACAAGCATTATCCGGGGGCTGCATTCAGGTGTGTATATGAGACAAGTGCGTGGGGATTTAATCTTCAAAGGGCCCTTACT
>JBGSYC010000141.1:0-2258 GCA_041751095.1 Flavihumibacter sp. | reverse complement strand
TACTTTTATTATTTCTTGTAATTTCTCGTTAATATGGCTTGGTAATTGCACATCCGCTGTGTTTTCTGGAAGTCCGGTTCTGAATTTACGTTGAAAAGTATCTACCCAAACGCCATCAAAGCCTTTCTCTTTAAAGATCTCTAATACAACTAGTTCTGCAAATAAGGGTCTTCCTTTAAAATTCAAAACAGCTTTACCACCATATGTATTTTCAATGGGGATACCATCCCAGACTGTAAATGAGTGGAAAGAAGTTGTTACCTTATGCCCGTCAAGATCCATATAAGTCAATATCATTAATGGCTCAAATATTGAACAATATATTATAAACTTTTATATAAGCTTAATAATAATCTATCAATAGCGTCCTAAACGATAAAAAAAAGAGAAAGGAAAGTTTTAACTCAGAGTTACCTTTGAGGTGCACAAAAACAAACCCTTTCTCGATGGTAAATATAACGCTATTCTCACAAATCATTTCCAAGTTAGACCGTTCAAAATTCAATAAACTTGTTGCAATAAAAGAAACAGACAAACACAACAAGGGATATACCAGTTGGACTCATTTGGTATCAATGCTGTTCTGCCAGTTTGCCAAAAGTCAATCGGTACGAGATATTAGTAATGGATTGCGTTCCGCTACAGGAAACCTGAACCATTTAGGTGTTCAAAAAGCCCCCTCGAAGTCTAGTGTGAGTTATCAGAACAAGCACCGCGATTACAGTGTCTTTAAATCCTATTATTTCAGTTTATTAGAAAGTCTGGGACAGCAGGCTGGGTTCAGGCAAGTAAAATTTAAAATCAAGTCCAAGATTTTCCTTTTGGATTCCACGACGATCAGTCTGTGTTTATCATTATTTGATTGGGCCAAGTACAAAACAGCCAAAGGAGCTGTCAAGATGCATACTTTGCTTGATTATGATGGCAATCTACCGGTTTATGTAAACATCACAGATGGCAAGACGGCAGACAACAAAGGAGCTTATGATGTGCCACTTCGTAAGGGGAGTGTCATTGTTGCGGATCGGTTTTACAATGATTTTACGCTGCTCAATGTCTGGGACAGCAACCAGGTGTTTTTTGTGATCAGGCATAAGGAAAACCTTCAATATGTCTCCATCAAAGAAAATATATTGCCCCCAAACAGACATAAGAATATCCTGATTGATGAGCTGATTGAGCTCAAAACTTCCAAATCAAAAAACACATACCCTAAAAAGCTCAGAAGAGTGGCTGTTTGGGATGAGAAAAACCAGCAAACCATAGAGATAATTACTAATCAGATGTCTTGGACAGCAAACACCATTAGCGAACTATATAAAAGCCGCTGGCAGATTGAAATATTCTTTAGAGAGATAAAGCAAAACCTACATATCAAATCCTTTATAGGAACAACCGAAAATGCTGTAATGATACAGATTTGGACGGCTTTGATTACTATACTCATCCTAAAAGCCCTAAAAGCAATGGCCAAGCATAAATGGCACCTGTCTAACTTAATAGCTTTTATCCGACTTAATATATTCGTTAAAATAAAGCTGCAGAGATGGCTGGACGCACCCTTTGAGGAATCCAATGATGTGAAATCTATTCCATATGAACAGGGGATACTTTTTTGAAAAAAAAGAAAATCACGCCTGATTTAAAGTCAAGGAACTACTTTTACAGTATTATAATTGTTTAGGACACTATTGGTATGGAATAATTATAACAATATAATTAGCTTATTCTTTTTTTTTGCAAGTTATGGTTAGATTTGCCGTCCCTGTCCTACCCGGCAGGTTAAACACATTAATAACAAATGAGTTCTGTAGAAATTACTAAAGATACCTATCTCCAGTGGTATGAGTCTATGCTGCTAATGCGCAAATTTGAAGAAAAGGCCGGGCAGCTATACGGACAACAGAAAATACGCGGCTTTTGCCACTTATATATCGGGCAGGAAGCTATTCTGGCAGGTGCTATGTCTGTATTGGGACCTGAGGATTCTATGATAACCGCTTACCGGGATCATGCACATGCATTGGCACGAGGTATGGGTGCAAACGAAATTATGGCCGAGTTATACGGCAAGGTTACCGGATGCTCCAAAGGCAAAGGTGGCTCTATGCACATGTTCAGCAAAGAGCATAAATTTTTTGGCGGGCATGGGATTGTGGGAGGCCAGATTCCCTTAGGAGCCGGCGTTGCCTTTGCAGAACAATATAAAGGCACAAAAAATGTAAATGTATGCTATATGGGTGATGGTGCTGTACGTC
>JBGSYC010000140.1:0-27914 GCA_041751095.1 Flavihumibacter sp. | reverse complement strand
CATAATCATATTTCGCCGGTTAAAAGGTTTTGCATCATGCCTTTATTTATTTTCACACCCTTCTATTACACCAACAAAAACCTCATAAAATAAATTGTTTATTACCAATAAGCTCAACGGTAGTTATATATAAAAGCATGCCGGAAATGACAATATTTTAGCGGGAGCCATATTCGTGCGGTCACGCCGTTGCCAATGCGAACTGCGTTCCGTAGGAACGCTTCGTGCGATGTTCTGAAGCAGAAAGCACTGATCCTTTTTCAATTTAATAATTCACCGAAATACTATTTTTGTACGCTATTGTCCGATTAAAATGAATAAGCTGTTGACATCCAGAACTTTGCCAACCCTTATGATCTTTAATATTTTAATGACTATTATTTCAAGAGGCATGGTAATCCTTCAAAAAACAATCTTTTTGTTCCTATCGGTATCCCTGCTTGCCATAGCGGCAAAAGCCCGGCAGACCGGGGATGCCGTAACTACCGTTGTAATAAATGCAATTGGCGGTTTGCAATATGATTTAATCAGGTTCAAAGTAAAACCAGGTGCAAAAGTCAAACTCATTTTAAACAACAACGATGACATGACTCATAATTTGGTAATCACAACGCCCGGTGCCAGGGAAGACGTTGTAAATGCTGCGCTGAAGTTAGGAGACATGGGTGTGGCAATGGATTACGTACCAAAGATTTCACAGGTATTGTGGTTTGTAAAGCTTCTTTCTCCGGGAGAAACAGCATCTATAACTTTCAATGCTCCTGAAGAAGCAGGTGTTTACCCCTATGTATGTACTTACCCCGGCCATGGCTATGTGATGTTTGGAGCCATGTATGTTACAAATGAAGCGCTTCCGGAAATGAAGAGTGATCTGAATATTCCGGAAAGAAGTAGAAACGCTGACGTTACAAAAGATAGCAACAAACATAAGGATCATTCAAAAGAAATTTCCAGGCCTCAACATCCCTACCGGCCCACTCCACCCTATTTATACCGTACGTTTATGCCCGATGCCAGCCCTGCGGCTATCGCGGTAAACCTGCCACATTCATTATCCTATTGCTGGGATGCGGGAACCTGCAAATTACGTTATGCATGGCAGGGCGATTTTTTAGACAATACCGATGTTTGGAAAGGTCATAAAGACGCTTACGCAAAAATATCGGGCACCATTTTCTTTCGCGATAAAACAGCATTTCCACTTCATATAGAAAGGCCCGAAAATATCCCTGCCGTGAAATTTAAAGGTTACCGTTTAATCAACGGCTATCCTGAATTCCATTATTTAATCAACGGGATTGACGTATACGAGTTATTGAAGTCAAAAGCAGATGGCACAGGTTTAACCAGGACTTTTAAAATTCCAAAAAACAGTGAAACCATCTGGTTTGTTTTCAAACCGGGTGACGGGGTCAACTACACGTCTTCTAAGGGTAAATGGGTGGATGGAAGATTAAAGCTATTCCCCGATCAGGCCCGTGAATTTACAATCACGATGACTAAAAAGAAATGATGAAAGTAAATCTTGTATGTCTTTTGATAGCAGGCTCATTACTATGTTCCTGTCATTTATTTGATCAGGATAACAAAGAAAACAGTGCATCTTATATCGTGGAATCTATTGAGATGCCTGATGGCCTGACCGCGGAAACAGGAGCTATTGAGTTTTTACAGGACGGCCGGTTAGTTGCTTGTTTTCTCCGCGGGGAAGTAATGTTTTATGATCCGGGTACGAAAAAGTGGAGCTTATTCGCTGAAGGTTTACATGAGCCCTTAGGCATTTTGCCCATTAATAAGTCGGAATTTATAGTGATGCAACGACCGGAATTGACGCGCATCAAAGACACTGATAGTGATGGCAGGGCCGACCTTTACGAAACTGTTACCGATGATTTTGGCCTAACCGGAAACTTTCATGAATTTAATTATGGCCCGTTAAGGGATAAGGACGGTAATTTGTTTGTCGCCTTCAATCTTGCTTCAGCCGCTGGCACTATCAGACCGGAGGTTCGTGGCAGGTTAGATACGTCGGGTCGCAGAAGAGGCCGCGAAATGTTTTCGGTAGTTCCTCACAGGGGATGGGTTATGAAACTTACTACCGATGGCAGACTTTTGCCTTATGCTATGGGACTTCGTTCTCCCAACGGGCTTTGCTTCGATTCCAGTGGAGATTTATTGGTTAGCGATAACCAGGGTGACTGGAAAGGTACCAGTACCCTGTATCATGTACAGGAGGGAAATTTTTACGGACACCCGGCAGGCATGAACTGGAACAAGGGTTGGGACAAAGGAAGCCCTTTCGATATTCCTGTTTCAGAACTGGATAGCATGCGAACAAAAGGAGCCGTTTTATTTCCTCAGGGGATAATGGCGAATTCGCCATCTCAGCCCTTGTGTGATTTTACTGAAGGGAAATTCGGGCCCTTTAAAGGACAACTGTTTATTGGCGAAATGAATTCAGAACGAATTATCCGGGTAATGCTTGAAAAGGTTGACGGCGAGCTGCAGGGTGCCTGTGTTCCTTTTATGGATGGCAAAGGCCTTCGGAAAGGCAACAACAGGTTGGCTTTTGCACCAGATGGGAGCCTTTGGGTAGGACAGGCAGCGTATGGATGGACAGGGAACAACGGCATTCAGCGGATTTATTTTACGGGTAAACAACCGATGGATGTCTACAGCATGAATCTTACTGACAAAGGATTTGATCTAACTTTTACACAGCCGGTTAACGAAACGTTTGCTACCAACATAAATAATTACAAGCTCCGCCGCTATTATTATGGGTACCATAAAAAATATGGCTCGGATCAAATGGGTATTGAAAACATAACGGTAAAAAAAATCACCGTTAGCCCAGATCATAAAAAAGTGTCATTAACGCTGTCATCATTAAAACCCGGCTTTGTATATGAATTAAATCTGGAAAATATAAAAGCATCGTCAGGGGATAGCCTGGCGAATAAGCTTATTTGCTATACGCTTAATAGATTGAAGAAGTAGCTGTGGCAAAGGGTTTTAATCCTCAGGACTTTAGTTTTGCCGAGTTTAAACTAACGAGGATATGAGTAGCTTTTATTTACTTATATTTTTAAAGTAATAAATTAAATTAACAATCTGCAACTGAGAAGGGGAAAAAAGATTAATAGAATCGGTCGTTTTATTTTACCGTTTTTAATAACCCTATTTACACGATAAACTTTATCATGTTAATCCCTGCCGACAAATAGTGAACAGAAGCCTAAGTTTGTATTGTTAGGGCGTACTAAGCGCCTATTGCTTTTATTGAAAATCCCAAAATAAAAGTACTTAAGAGAGAATCGGTGTATAGCTTTACATCAAGCCGTTCTAATAGAAAAAACCGGTTCCCTGGCAGAAAAATCATTTTACGATCTGGATTATATTATTGAGATCAATGAAAAAAGGGTAGAGCAGTACACTCAGGCGTATCATAAAGTCTTGGACAGGATGACCAACATTATTTTGATTTACACTGGTTTCACAATTTTCCTCGTCGCGCTGGTCCAAGATGTTTTTCGATTGGAAATACAAAGCTTGATTTTTTACTGCTTTTTTATTGTGTTTGTCGTTGCTTTTTTAGTGTCACTTTATTTTACAATTAGACTGATGATTCCTGAAGAAGTAGCATACCAAACTGCTCCTAAAAGGTTTTACACCGAATATCTTGACCAATATGAAAAAGTCGTTAAAGAGGTTGACGCTAATAAGAAAAAGGTGCAGATAGATAGGCTTGTAAAGGCCTCTTACATTGAAGAACTTGAGATTGCCGTTGCGGTCAATAAAGCCGTTTTTAGAAGGAAGTCATCATATTACACTAGCGCTTTACGATACGGTCTTTCAGCAGTAATTCCTTATCTTGTTTGTTTAGGGTTCCATATTGCAAAAAAGGAGGATAAGACTCAAAAGGTAGAGATTGTAAATACGGAAATTAATAGTAAATTGCATGAACTGGATTCTATGGCTAACATTAAACCAAAGGAAACGGGAGCAACCAGCACAATTACTACAACTCCAACCACAACGAGGTTACCGGGAGTTGATAGTAGCCAGGTGATTCCTGCACGTCCTGATATGATAAAAGAAGGATCTCCAACCATTACTACCAAGCAAAGGTAATACTACGACATCCCCATAATAATATTCAAGACCAGTTCCTTAGTGGCTGGTATTTTTATTTAACCGATAATAAGAGTTACTCGAAAATATTTTCAAGCTGAGGTTGAACTTCCTTACGGCTGTATGGAATTGGTTTTGGCACAGGCTCCTGTAAAATCATCCCGGTTTAAACACATTAAGGTGCGCGATTTCTTTTTTAACGTTATCGGCATCCGGTTTAGCTTGTGCTGGTAAAAAACTTCTATGCTCAATGTGTTTTCCATTAAGCAAAGCTACAAAATCAAACGAAGGCTGTGTTCCAATTACTTGACGGCTATTTTGCTTTTAGAATGTCTCGTGATGCAGGTTAGCGTGTAAGTCCGGTTCTTGTCCCATCCAACCTAATAATATAGATTTTAGGTTTCAAAAGTTTTTTGGATCAAAATGTTCAGAATTCATTAAATTATGCACACTTCTAAAAAAAGATGTAATATAAAGGCAACTAATGCGTTGATTTCAGATCATGCTGTAATCAACTATAATAATGTAATTAAATTATCTTTGTGTAATTAAATAATTTGTTGTTTTGCGAACATACTTGTTGAAAGATATATAGTTTTTTTCTGCCAGATGAACTATATTATTTTTCTCATGGCATGCAGCAATTCTAGGTTACATATTGTGATATATATCGGCTGCATATGAAAAAGATCGAAGGGAGTCGGTTGCTTGATGCCATTGCTGATGGCTCCGAAAAAGCTTTCCGGCAATTGTATGAGCAGTATCACCATAAGATGGGTGCATATATCTCTAGGCTTACAGATTCATATGAAACAAGCCAGGAAATTGTACAGGATGTATTTTTAAAAATATGGCAAAACAGGGAGAATCTACATACTATTAAGAGCGTTGAGGCTTATCTCTTTGTAGTTTCAAGAAACCAGGCGCTTAATTCCATACAAACGGCGGTTGCAAATCGTGCCCGGATTTTAAAACTAGAACACCATTATAAACAGGTGCATAATACCGACGACAATATTGAAGCAGAATACCACAAGTATTTTCTGCTTGATGAGGCGATCAAAAAGCTTCCTTTACAGCAGCAAAAAGTATATATACTAAGCAGGCATAATAAGCTTAAGGCTGCACAGGTCGCTGAAAAAATGAATTTGTCGGTGGAAACAGTAAAGAAATACCTGAAAATCGCCACATTTTCTATTTTAAACCGGCTGCGCGAAAGCAAAAATCACAAACTGCTTATATTTTTTTTATTTTCTTCTTAAGTCATTACCCCCTTTTCTTACCTCAGTTCTGTCTTACACTCGCACAAGCACTTAACCCATTGTAAGATGGACATAAATAACAGAAGATTAAAGTTCCTTTTTGATCGTTATAAGAGAAATATAGCTTCCTTAAAGGAGATTGAAGAATTGTTGCTCATCCTCCAATCCGAGTCTGCTGCTAACATTGATTTCCTGCAGCAACAGTGGGAACAATCTCAGGACGTAGATATCTTTTTTAATTCTACCGCCAGCCGGGAAATACTTGAGAATATTTTTTTAAAGGATAAACAGGTATTTCCTGATAACACCAGTAAATCACCCCCTCGCCTTTTTTCCTTAAAAAAATATTTAGTTGCCGCGAGTTTGTTAATAGTAACAGGGGTAAGCCTGCTTTTGCTTTTTAACAGGCAAAAGCCTGAGAGACATTTAGCTGATGTGAAGCAAAATATTAAGAAAGTACAAAATGACGTATTACCAGGTGGAAATAAGGCTATTTTAAGATTAGCCGATGGTGACGTCATCGTTTTAGACAGCGCTAAAAATGGTGTATTGAGAGAACAGGCAAGCATTTCTATAACAAAGAGTGCAGGAGGGCAGCTTATTTTTAAGGTGAAAAATCCTGAATTTAACCCCAATTCATCTTTACTTAATTCTATCGAAACTCCGCAGGGAGGACAATACCAGGTGACTTTACCAGATAATACAATAGCCTGGTTGAATGCAACATCATCCATTAAATTTCCCTCCGCCTTTTCAGGCAATTACAGAAAAGTAAAAGTAACCGGAGAGGTTTATTTCGAAGTTGCGAAAGATGCGTCAAAGCCTTTTATTGTCGAATCAAAAAACGCGGAGATAACTGTTTTAGGAACTCATTTTAATGTTATGGACTATGACGACGAAAAGGTAGCCAAAACGACATTGCTTGAAGGCGCGATTAAATTGTCAGCCCGCGGTCAGTCAATGATTTTGAAACCTGGTCAACAGGCTTTATATGGAGAACACTTCAAAATGAAACTTGAAAATATTACCGATCCAATGAAGGAAATAGCATGGAAAAACGGAGTCTTTGACTTTAATGGCTCCTCTACCGATGAGATTCTAAGGCAGGTAGCCAGATGGTACAATGTAAAAATTTCCTTTGAAGGCCCTGTACCCGGTAATGAATTTACAGGCAAAGTGTCAAGAAATGTGACCCTGTCTGAATTCACTAAAATACTATCCTATGCCGGCTTAAAATTTAGAATTGAAGGGAGACACCTTATAGTAATGAACTAATTTAATTTGTTGAATTTATTCCGTCCTAACAGATAAATGAAACAATCCACCAAACTAATTGCTCACCGATATGAATAAAGAAGAAAACATTAGAACATAGGGCTCAGGAAGCCTTCACCTGGAGAGCCAAAAAAACGGGAAGTGTTTGCGCCACCCCCCGCTCATATTTGGGATATCCATTTAGTTTAGAGAACCATATTTTCAAACCCAAACATTGCTAAATTATGAAATTTAATTTAAAGGCTATGCTATTGGCATCGCCTCAACCTCCAAAAGTTTTATTGGCTATGAATCTAACAGTTGCCATATTGCTTTTAACGTTATCCAGTGTAAGCGCAAAAAGCTACAGTCAGGCGGTTACCCTTAATGAGCGGAATGCGTCCATTGAAAGAGTATTGCAGTCCATCGAAAATCAAACCGGTTATAATTTTCTGTATAAAAAAAAGGATTTACAAAATTTTGCCCCGATACATATCAATGTCACTAATGTTTCTCTGGCAGAAGCGCTGGATGCCTGCTTAAAAGCTCAAAATGTTACGTACAGGATTTTTGAGAAAACGGTGGTTTTAAAACGGGAAAGCATTTCATCCCCCACTGAAAACAAGGCGGAAAGAATTGAAGGTACGGTCACTGACAGTAAAAATATGCCATTAGCTGGCGCCAGCATCAATGTAAAAGGAACCAGTTTGAGTGTTGTAAGCGCTGCTAATGGACAATATTCAATCACTATAACGGATCCTAAAAGTATCCTTGTATTCTCGTTTGTTGGATATGAAACAAGGGAAGTAGCTGTGAAAGGGCAAAATGTAATCAACGTGCAGTTAATGGAATCGGTAAGTAATTTGGATGAAGCTGTTGTTGTAGGATACGGCACCCAGAAAAAAATAAATTTAACAGGGGCCATATCCACCATAAATTTTGAGGATCAGTCGATCACTTCAAGGGCTTTGCAAAATGTATCATCGGCCCTGGCGGGGATGGCAGCAGGGTTAAGCGTGACTCAAACTTCCGGAGCTCCTTCTAATAACTCCTCTTCAATTAATATCCGTGGTATGGGATCTTTGAATGCCAGCCAGCAACCACTTGTACTCATCGATGGGCAGGTAGGCAACATGAATTCTATCAGCCCGAATGATGTGGCGTCAATTTCTGTGTTAAAAGATGCTGCTTCCGCAGCGATTTACGGATCCAGGGCTTCTAACGGTGTTATACTTATAACAACAAAAACCGGTAAAAATACAAGGGGCAAAGTAACGTTTAGCTATGCTGGGCTTGCCGGGTTTGGTAAACCATTGCAAACCCATGATGTGATCAGCAATACCCCTGACCACATGAGCCTGATAAACCTGGCCCAGAGGAATTCAGGACTCAACCCTTCGTATACCCAGGCACAGATAGACGAATGGCGGCAAAAATCGATAACCGATCCGATTGGTTATCCTAACACGGATTGGTGGAAAGCCCTGACAAAGAGCAATTTAAAAATGAACCATCATTCCTCCGCACGGGGTGGTAACGACAGGGCAAGTTTTTATACATCGGTAAGCCAGTATTCAGATAATGGATTGATACCAAATACAGCATTCAAGACATTAAATTTCAGGAACAATCTTACTTATAAGGTAACGAACTGGCTTGAATTAGGAAATATTGTAACATTAAGAAAAACCGAAGAAGATCCTGGGACAGAAGGACAAATATTTACATTTTGGCGCGCAACAACGCCAGGTATTGTTCCTAAACATTCAGATGGCAGGTACGGAGGGGCACAAACCCCGGCCAATGAAACAGGGGCAAACAATCCCTTAAGAGCCGCCGAGAATCCAATCGGCGAAAATAACAACAACGATTTTTCAGGAAAGATTTTCGGAATACTTACGCCTTTTAAAGGGTTCTCAACCACATTCAGTTATTTCACTGAAGTTACAAACAATGAAGGGTGGATCAGTGCAAGCAATCCGCCTATGTGGGATTTTAGAAATGAAGTCATAGTAAGATCATTTGAACCCAGGCTAAGCTTAAATACGTTCGCTGTTAAAACGCAAAGAGAAGTGATCGATCTATATTCTTCTTACGAGAAATCACTAAACAAGCACAAATTCAAAATTTTATTAGGATACAACCAGGAATATTTTAAGACACAAAATATCAATGCTACGAAATCGGATCTGCTCAGTCTGCAGACGCCAGTGCTAAGTGCAGCCCCCAGTGATCCAACAATTAATGGCAATGCTTCCGATTTTGCGATCAGATCATTGTTTGGCCGGCTTAATTACGATTTTGAAAGTAAGTATTTATTCGAAGCAAATCTCAGGTATGATGGTTCATCAAGATTTTCGCCGGAAAATCGCTGGGGAATCTTCCCTTCCTTTTCTGCCGGTTGGAGAGTTTCCGAGGAACCTTTCTGGAGTGGATTAAAAGATAAAATTAATAATCTTAAGATCCGGGCTTCATGGGGACAATTGGGTAATAGTGGGATTGGCAATTACGAATGGCAAAGTATATATGCATCTTCGAATCACTCCTTCAACAGCACAGTCGTTCAGGGCCTTAGAGTTAATAGCATTGCGAACCAGAATATTACCTGGGAGAAGACGGAGGTTATTAACTTAGGAATCGATTTTTCTTTCTTAAGGGCCTGGACTTTCGATATTAACTATTATAATAAAAATACTTCAGGAATACTTACCAATATCCCTATCCCATTCGTTAATGGCGGAATTACCGCCCCAAGGGTAAACGCTGCTGAAGTGAATAATACAGGCATAGAAGGTGAATTGCGATACAATGCAAGAATGGGTGACCTGTCGTTCTCTGTTGCAGTGAATGGTTCTTATAACAGAAATAAAATTGTACAATATAAAGGCGCTTTCATAGAACCACGAGGCAATTTTCAGGCTTGGGCTGAAGGTAAGCCGATAGGTATTTACTGGGTTAGGGAAATCGATTACATCGTGCAGGATAAGAGCCAGGTAGATGAATTGATTGCCAAAGGCTATACCTTTTCTCCTTCCATACCGGGGCCCGGGGATTTCATGTACAAGGATGCGAATGGCGACAAAGTGATTAATGACAATGACCGGGTATTGAAAGGTCAGCCTCTTCCATTATATAATTACGGTGCAAACTTTTCAATGAATTACAAGGGCATTGACGCTTTCGTTCTAATGGCCGGAGTGGCAGGATGGGACAAATACCTGAAAGGCGATTTATTCAGCACAAACCGCCTGGTTCTCGGATACCTGGCGCCTGCTAAATACCTCGATTCCTGGACGCCTGAGAACAGGAGCAATGACATTCCAAAACTTTATACAAATAATATCAAGAACAATCTTGAATCTGATTATTTTCTGCATAATGCAGCTTATCTGAAAATCAAGTCAATTCAATTGGGATATACGGTCCCGGTAAAGATCACAAATACCTTAAAAGTAGAAAAATTCAGAATCTACGCAAATCTTGAGAACTACTTCAATTTCACTTCGTTCCCCGGTCAGGATCCAGAAAACAATGATATATCCTATCCCCTGAGCAAGGTTATGTCAATAGGTTTAAACGTTAGTTTCTAATAATCAATTTAAAAAAGATGAAAAATAAAATATTCACAATCGGACTTATACTTATCTGCTTTTCAAGTTGCAAGAAAGAATTTCTTGACAGGAAACCTTATGATGCCCTTTCGAGTTCAGTGATATGGAATTCTGATAAGTCTGCCGTATTAGCCATTAACGGGATATATCATACCTTTGCGCAGGACTCATGGTACGACATATATTACTATGTTACCTGTCTGGCTCCGGAAGGTTTTACCAGTGTGCGAAGTGATTTTGGTTTTGCACATGCGGCAGGCACCACAACAGCCTTATCCCAGAGGGTATTGTTTATCTACAGGGATTTTTACAAAACGATAAAACATTCAAATGAAGCGATCAGCGGATTAGAAAATAATTCTAAATTAACGAAAGAGCTGTCTGAACGTTTAATTGGTGAAGCGAAATTCAACAGGGCACTATCTTATTTTTACCTTTGGCAGTTGTTTGGTGGCGTTGTAATTCTTGATAAGGCGGTGCCGGTGGAAGAAACTTACCTGGCAAGGAGTACCGCTAATGAGGTAAAACAGTTCATAATTTCAGATTTCACAGATGCAGTAGCAAAGTTGCCGGTTACTTATCCTAATAGCGAAAAAGGAAGAGCTACCAGAGGAGCAGCGATTGCCATGCTGGGCAAAACATTTCTCTACGACAAGCAATGGGACAAAGCAAGTGAACAATTTGCCAGGTTGATGACCGCGCCGTATACGTATAAACTCACTGCTGAATATTCAAATTCATTCTTTTGGCAAACAGAAAGCAATACCGAAACAGTATACGATCTGCAATATATTTCGGTAGAAGGTTATGGTAGTGATATTGACACCAGGTATGGTTTCCGCAACCATCCCAGGATCGGCCAGGATTACGCTACCGCATCGCAGGTAGGGGTTGAAATCTATTCAAACAAAGATGGCACCCCCATAAACAGGTCAACCATTCCACTGCGCACCGGTTTTGCGAACGAAACACTTTATGGTACTGCTTTAACCAATTGGTATCAGGCCACCTATGCCAATGCCGATCCCCGCTTACATAAGAGCATCATTTTGCCCGGCGCTACTTTTGTAGGCGCGTCGGGAGTACCACATAAACTATATTGGCCAACAGGCGCAGGTACTAATCCACCAAGTATCCGGACTACCTTTCCCAACGATGCCATACTGCCGATCCGGAAATTCGTTTCACCGGGAGAAGACGCCCCGATAAGAAGAAACGCTCCTGTTAACTGGCCAATGATCCGTTTTGCTGATGTGCTTCTGATGTATGCAGAAGCAAAAAATGAAAGCAGCGGCGTCTCAGTCGAAGTGTACAATGCGGTAAACGCTATCAGAACCAGGGCAGGAATCGTTGCCTTGCCTGCCGGGCTGACAAAAGATCAGATGAGGGAAAATATAAGGCTCGAACGCCTTCGTGAATTCTTGTTCGAAGCACACAGTTATTTTGATGTACGGAGATGGAAAACAGCGCATACAACCGATCGGTTCTTTGGTTTGAACCAGGATATTTTCGATTTCAGGTACACTACCAGATTATTCAAAAAATCATTCCAGGAGAACAGGGATTATCTATGGCCAATTCCTTCTGTAGAAATAGACCTCAATCCATTGATGCAACAAAATCCGGGATGGTAACCTATTCAGCAGAAAGCAGGTTGCAGCATACTGATAAGCCTATGTGTTTTTTTAAATGAATCCTTTCATTCCTGTGCAGGGCTGAAATTGAATCTGATTTCTTCGAACATTAATCAGTTCAAATCAATACTGCCTGCCGGCGAATATTTACTGGTTTGGAACAATCCGTGATTCGAAAATAAATTAGAAATGCTGTTGCTTAAATGTCTAATCAACATAAATTATTACACATTGAAAAAAAGGCTGGTCATTGGTGTTTTCACAACCTGTTTGGTTCATTGTTTCTGCTCCGGTCAAAAGCAAAAATGGAAGAGCCCGGATCAACTTCGGGTAAGCCTTACCAATCCACGCTTATTGGAGACTGTAGCAGGCACTCCGGTTTTTTTGAACAATTTTACTTTATGGAAATTGGTTGAACATGGAACACGCGAAGATGCCGCTGAAATACTAGATATATGCCGGAAGAACAAATATAATATGGTCTCTTCCATGATCCTCGGGATAGCTGCCTGGGAGGGCAAAAGTTATTTAGCAGGAACGACTCCTTATGGCGCCCGGGCTTTTGAAATTGACCCGAAAGGAAATCCTGACCCGTTAAAACCAATTACCACCCCGGGTAATACCTTCAATGATAGGGTTCAGTATGACTTTTGGGATCACATGGAATACATAATTGATCTGGCTGCTGAAAGAGGCATGTATATCGGCCTCCACCCGGCCTGGGGCAATTGGTTTTCGGGTTTCGTGCATGGGCAGAAACCAGAAGATGTTTTGCTTTTTGATGAAAACAAAGCGTATAAGTACGGGCAATGGCTTGGAAAGAAATTTGGAAATAAGAAGAATGTGGTCTGGATGGTTGGAGGAGATCGATCGGCGGTGTATGATTCGAAGACAAAGTGGTATGGGGCCACTGATGTTAAGGATTACCGGCCGTTATACCGGGCGTTAGCTGAGGGTCTTGCTGACGGGTCAAATGGCCTTGATAAACCAGACCGGCGGGCGGATTATAAAAACATCATGATTTCCTATCATCCGCGTAAATGGGCGCCTAACTCATCCGAATGGTTCCACAACGATCCCTGGCTTCGTTTTAACTCAATCCAGGACACACCCATTGACCAGGTTGCGGCTTTCTCCAATGATTATATGCTTACACCTGCCAAACCAACCTGGTTGTATGAACCTGTTTATGAAGGCGCCATCCACACTTGGGGTGTACGGTACCAGGCTTATCAAACTGTTCTTATGGGCGGCTTCGGACATACCTACGGTTCAGACATCTGGGAATTTAAGTCAGACTGGCGGGAGCTTGCCGAACTACCCGGAAACAAACAAATGGCACACCTGAATAAAGTTGTTTATGAAATATGGTCGGGTAAACAATTTTTGAATCGTCTTCCTGATCAGGCTTTGATAGTAGGAGACCAGGGAAAAACATATGGCAGGGGAATGACCCTGGTGACGGACTTTGAAACTAAAAAAGGTCAAGACAACGAAAGGTCAGACAAGATCACTGCCATGCGCTGTAAAGATGGGCAATGGGCGATGGTTTATACATCGAACGGCCGGGAGGTAACGCTTGATTTGAGCAGGTTGCATACGGGGAAAGTGGATGCTTTCTGGTTTAATCCGCGTAACGGTAATTGGTGGGTAAACGGGAAAGAATTTGAAAAGCCCACTCCTTTTGATAAAAGGATGAACACGGGAACGGGAAGCCGGTTATTTGATCCACCGGGAACACCCGGCGCCGGCAACGACTGGGTCTTGGTTCTTAAGTAACGCAAATAATGAAAACAATTCCGATGAGCCATAATTTCAAAGTACAATAGACCATCTACCTGTTGATTGATCTGTTTTCGCTTTCCCGGAAACCTGTAAAATAAATTTTAACGAAGTTGAAAAGGCAAATAAAACATATTGTGGTACTTGGTCTTGTATTGATGGCATCAATTACAAGCACAGTCCTTAACGCGCAAAAAACGGCGGACAACGTTAAAAAGCCCAATGTGCTTTTTATCATTGTAGATGACCTCAGACCTGATCTGGGTTGTTATGGAAATAAATTTATCTCAACACCCAATATCGACAGGTTAGCACGCAAAGGCGTAGCATTTAAACGGGCGTATTGCAATGTACCGGTATGCGGCGCATCCAGAGCCAGCCTGCTAACGGGAACCAGGCCTACAGATTACAGGTACCTTGACTTTCGTTCCCGTGCTGATGTAGACTACCCCAACGCAATTACGCTACCCGGACATTTTCGCAATAATGGCTATTATACGGTTTCATTGAGCAAGGTTTTTCATTTTCAAAATGATAGCAAGGCTGCCTGGGATAAAATCTGGGTACCCGCTGCAAAAAAAGGTACGGGCAGGAATTATTTGACTACTGAAAATCTCACCCTGGACTCTGATCAAACTTTCGGAATGCCTTACGAAACGGCCGATGTTCCCGACAGCGCCTATTTTGACGGCGAAATTGCGTTAAAAGCCATAAAATATCTGGAGGAATTCGGTAAAACCGGCAAGCCTTTCTTTTTGGCCGTAGGCTTCAAGAAGCCTCATCTTCCCTTCAATGCACCTAAGAAATATTGGGATTTGTACGATCCACAAAAGATCGCACTTGCCTCGAACCCATTACCTCCTGAAGACGCCCCCTCCGAAGCCTTTCATCCCTGGAAAGAATTAAGGGATTATCATTCGGTACCCAAAACGGGAAACCTTTCCAATGAATTGGCGCTGAAGCTGAGACATGCTTATTACGCCAGTATCAGTTATATGGATGCGCAGGTAGGGTTATTGCTCGACGAGCTAAAAAACAAAGGGCTCGCTGACAACACCATCATCGTTTTGTTAGGCGATCACGGCTGGAACCTGGGGGAAAATTCTTTATGGGGCAAACACTGCAATTTCAACAGGTCGATGAATGCGCCGCTGATCTTCAAGGTTCCGCGTTTGACTAAAGGGGGAACCAACGCAAGCATTACAGAGTTTATTGATATATACCCCACACTTTGCAACCTGGCCGGGTTAAACTTACCTCCACAGCTTGAGGGAGAAAGTCTCGTTAACCGGCTGAGGAATCCAGGTATAACACAGCAAGATTATGCCATCAGCAAATTCGCCAATGGAGTAAGCCTGATTGAAAGTAATTTTTCTTACTCTGAGTGGTACAATAAAGCCGATGGCATTGTTTCAAATATGTTGTACAATCATTCCACCGACCCGGAAGAGAATATCAATTTGTCACTAAAACCTGAATATGCCGGAACGGTGAAAAGGTTAAGTAAACGGCTCAGGGAAAAACGGGGAAAAGATTTTTTTAAACGGCAGGGGTTTTAAAATAAACTTACAAACGCTATCGTGAAAATACATCACAGTTTTATATTGGTATTGCTTGCAGTGATCATAACCGTTAGCTGCCATACCTCAAATCAAATCGCGAACAATAAGAAGGACGATTTTTTCGATGCATTTGTCACTCCTCCATCCGAAGCAAAACCATTTGTAAGATGGTGGTGGAATGGAAACCACATCACTGCCAAAGAAATTAAGAGACAATTAGATGTACTGCAAACCGCGGGTATTGGTGGCGTTGAAATAAATCCGATTGGAATGCCGGAAGAAGCTTCAGACATTGGCTCAAAACCCGTTACATGGTTAAGCACCGAATGGAACCGGCTTTTGGTGTTGGCTGCCAGGGAAGCGAAGCAAAGAGGAATGATTACTGACTTGATCGTTGGTTCCGGATGGCCCTTTGGTGGTGAGTTTCTGAAAGAAAATGAAACGATACAACGGATAATCACCCATACAATACCTTTTACAGGAGGCGCGAGGATAAACGAAAACAACGCCGGCCTGCTGCAAAAAGCGCTGGCTGCTCAAAAACCGCAGCCACAGGAAAAAGCACAGAGCAACGAGTTGTTTTTTATATCGCTCGTGCCTTTAAATGCAAAAACCGGGTCGTCAATAACCGACCTTTCCGGCAACTTTAATAATAACAACCAACTCATCTTTGATGTGCCTGCAGGAAAACACCAATTGATCTACGGCATACGGCAAAGGGGGCACCGGGCAGTTATGCACGGCGCGCCGGGAGCCGCCGGTCCGGTAATGAACCACTATGACCGGAATGTTACCATTAATTATTTGAACCGCTTAAAAAAGATCAGCGAAGATACCGGTATACCACTCAGTGAATTATTCAGGGCGCTGTTTTGTGACAGCATCGAGTTGGGAGGAGCTAACTGGTCTGATGGGCTTAGTGAACGTTTTTATGAAGTTTATCATTATAACCTTGCACCTTATTACCCTTTTGTCTTTAATGAATCGAACCCTGAATTTGTAAGTAACAATATGGGTAGCGACTTTCGTGATAAGATAAAGCGCGCAAGGTTTGATTACAATAAACTTCTGGTTAAGCTGTTCCATGATAACTTCACCCGTATCTTCCAGCAATTTTGTACAGAAAACGGCCTGAAATGCCGTTACCAGGCATATGGAACGCCGTTCTTAATGGGAATGACGGAAGGGAACATGATCCCGGATATACCGGAAAGCAATAACTGGATCTATTCAGCCAACATGAATGCCGATCAGTGGTCATGGAACCAGGGGCATGGTTATATGACCTGGAACCTGTACGCAGCTTCCGGTGGTCACCTTACGGGCAAAAAAATTATCAGTTGTGAAGCCATGACCAATACCCGCGGAGTATTCAAAACTTCGCTTGATGAGGTGAAACGCAATGATGATATGAACTTCATCACGGGTATCAATCACACCATTCTGCATGGTTACAACTATTCACCTTTGGAAGCAGGGTTTCCAGGCTGGATTAGGTATGGTAGTTATTTCAGCGAACAGAATACCTGGTGGCCTTACTTTTCAAAATGGGTAGCGTACAATGCCCGGTTGTCTTATGTGTTTCAGCAATCGCAACCCATAAAAAACATAGCCATCCTGGGGCCAACAGGAGACACCTGGTCTGATAAGGGTTTATTAAGAGGCCCTTTCCACCTCGAGCCCTGGTATTGCAACAGGCTTTGGGAGCCTTTAAGCCAGGTTGGAAGCTCCTGTGATTACATCAGTGAAGAAATCATTAAAAGTGGCAAAAA
Source organism: Flavihumibacter sp. (assembly GCA_041751095.1). Lineage (GTDB taxonomy): Bacteria > Bacteroidota > Bacteroidia > Chitinophagales > Chitinophagaceae > JADCRZ01. The sequence goes on along the minus strand of JBGSYC010000140.1, from coordinate 10,903 downwards.
AATAAATGGCGCCTTGCAATATGGACCCATGTCGTACCGGGCGATATTCTTAAGTAGTGTCAGCTCGCTGGAGCCGGAAACTGCCCTGTCTTTACTGGAATTTGTGAAGGAAGGAGGAAAGTTAGTCATCATTGACAGCCTGCCATCACGTTCGCTATCCAATGAGGATCCTGTCGCCAGTAACGACTTAGTGCAAAAGACATTTGCCCGGATGCAAAAAAAATATGGTGGGCAGCTCATCATCATAAAAAGTCCGGCTTCAGAGAAAGAGCTGTTGCCATGGACGGAAAAACTGATGCGGCAAATACCTGTCACCAAAGATTTGCAAATTGCCGTACCGGATAAAAATGTTTTCCAGATCAGGAAGAAACTGGGTGAAAGGGATATCTTCTTTTTTACGAATTCCCACCTTACCCAAACCGCCGTCTTAAAGGTCCGGTTTCCGACTAAGCACAAAACACCCTGGATATGGAACCCGGAAGACGGCACCCGGAAGATATTTCCTTTCGGCAAAACAAAAAATAACCTGACCATTGAACTGAAGGGTTTGCAGTCTTTACTCTTGGTATTCGAGCTGGATATGGGTGGAGGGCGTGGCAAAACAAGCCCCCCAGAAAAGGCTGCAATCCGCGTTTCTGCTGTTGACAACCCGTGGAAGGCGAAATTCGAGCATATGAATGGAACAAGCTTTACCAGGAACTTTACAAAATTGACGGATTTTGGCAGTTCCGATGATATTGAACTGAACACATTTGCCGGAAAAGTAACCTACACAACCACCTTCATATCTGACGGCACAGGTGAATGGATCGAACTGGGAAAAGTGAACAAAGGAATAACAGAATTATACCTGAACGGGAAGCAGGTAGGGGTAAATTGGTACGGCAGGCCTTTATTCAAAGTCGGCTCTTTACTGCTCAAAGGAGAGAATCGTCTTGAAATCAAATACACCACCGTGCTAAGCAATTACAGCCGGAGTTTAACCAACAATCCAACTGCAGAAAAGTGGACAAAAGGTTTTGAAAAAATTCCTATGGGGCTGGAAGGACTTATACAAATTTACAAAGGGAACTTACCTGCAATAACCGATTGAATTAATAATGAAACTACCGGCTTCAAGGCTGTCAGTAATGCCTTAAAAAATTAATATGATACCAGGCTTCAATTTTACTTCGTTGACCATAATCGCCGTCACCTGCTTTCTACTCGGATGCAAAGAATCCAGGCCAAAAGACCTTCCAAATATCCTTTGGATCACCAGCGAAGACAACAGCCCTTTCGCCGGTTGTTATGGCGATAGTTTCGCCACTACTCCGAACATGGACAAGCTGGCATCACAAGGCTTCCTGTACACACACGCTTATGCCAACGCACCCGTGTGTGCGCCCACACGAAATACGATTCTTACCGGCGTCTACGCCTGTTCAGGAGGTAACCAGCACATGCGCAGTTCTTATTCAAAATCGCAGACCGTAAAACCCTATCCTTTGTACCTTCGCGAAGCCGGGTATTATTGCACCAATAACGACAAGGAAGATTATAATATCCCTCCTGAACAAACCAGGGGAATATGGGATGAATCAAGCAAGAAGGCCCATTACAAAAACCGGAAACCGGGCCAGCCCTTTTTCGCAGTATTTAATTCCTTGCTTTCTCACGAAAGTTCTCTCCATAAACGAACACCACTTGCAGAACTTCGGCACGACCCTAAGCAGGTTAAGCTGCCTCCCTACCATCCAAATACACCCGATATGCGTCATGACTGGGCACAGTATTACGACAAGATCGAAGATATGGATGCCTGGATCGGAAAAATACTGGCCGACCTGGAAGAAAGCGGTGAAGCTGAAAACACGATCGTATTTTATTATGGAGATCATGGCGGGGTACTGGCCCGCAGCAAGCGGTATGTATATGAATCCGGAACTCATGTACCATTCATCGTACGCATTCCCAAAAAATATAAATATCTTTTTCCCGCAAAAGATCCGGGAACTAAAGTAAACCGCCTTATCAGCTTCGTGGATCTGGTTCCTACGCTGTTGAGCATTGTGGGAATGCCAATACCGGAATACCTGCAGGGAAATGCATTTTTAGGTGACAAGAAAACTCCCGACCCGGAATATGCCTTCATGTTCCGCGACCGGATGGACGAACGATACGATATGAGCAGGGCGGTTCGCGACAGCCAATTCAGGTACATCCGCAACTACATGCCTTACCGGCCCTGGGGGCAACATATCGATTATTTGTGGAACGCCCCGTCTATACGCTCCTGGGAACAGGCTTTTATCAATGGGGAATGCAATGAAATTCAAAGCAGGTTTTGGCTGGCAAAACCTGCGGAAGAGTTGTACGATACTGAACAGGATCCCTGGGAAGTAAACAACCTTGCCAATAACCCGGCTTATGCTGAAAAGCTGGGACAAATGCGTAAGGCCTGTGTCGAATGGAGCCTCCGTATCTACGATACCGGATTCTTGCCCGAAGCCGAATTAAATACAAGGGCCGGAGGGCAACCTTTTTATGATTTTTTGAGAACACCCGGCGTTCCATTAAAGCAGATCGTCGATGCAGCTAATCTTGCCATAGAAGGGAAGACTGATAACCTTCACCAATTGATTGGCAACCTGGAAAACAGCGACAACAGCATCAGGTATTGGGGTGCTACCGGCTTGCTTATACTCGGCAATAAAGCAGGAGGTAATAGCTTAGCACTGGAAAAAGCCCTTAGCGATAGCGCTCCCAATGTAGTGGTTGTTGCCGCAGAAGCATTGTATAACCTGGGCAAAAAGCAGGTAGCGCTCGAAGCACTGCAAAAGGTGCTGAGAAATACGAACGAATTTGCGCGTTGCCATGCGCTTAACGCTATTGATCTCACAGGAAGTAAAACTCCTAAAATTCAACAGGCAGTTATTGAATTAGTAACTACTCAGCTTAACGAAAAAAACAAGGGATATGATCTCAGGTGCGCCAAATGGCTTATTCAGAAATGGGGACTGGATGAAAGTAAATACAATATCAAATATACCAATTGACAGGGATCCGCTTTTCGTTAGCTCAAATCGAATGCAACATGAAAAAATATTTTAATAAATTTTTTGGCATCACACTGCTTGCTGCCATTTCTGTAAACGTTATCGGGCAAGCCGGGAAAGCGCCTAATGTAGTGTTTGTACTCGCAGACGAATGGCGTAACCAGTCGGTGGGATATAATGGTAATAAAGACGTGTTTACTCCTCATCTCGACAAACTTGCAGCGAACGCGATAAATTTTTCCAATGCGATTTCAGGCACTTCGGTTTGCTGTCCTTACAGGGGCAGCCTGCTTACCGGGCAGTATCCGCTTACAACCGGCGTTTTCGTAAACGATGTTCAGCTGAATCCGAAAGCTCCTTCAGTTGCAAAAGTGTTTAAGGCCGCCGGCTATCAAACCGCTTATATCGGCAAATGGCATCTTGATGGACACGGAAGAAGTGCTTTTATTCCCGAGGACCGCAGACAGGGCTTTGAGTACTGGAAAGCGCTGGAATGCACCCATGAGTATTATAATTCAGAGTACTGGGGAAATGACAATAAAAAGGCGAAGTGGCAAGGGTATGATGCGTATGCTCAAACTGCTGACGCTGTTGATTACATAAAGGGAAGCAAGCAGAAAGGGAAGCCGTTTTTCATGATTTTATCCTGGGGGCCGCCTCATTCACCCTTTGCACTTGCTCCCGAACCGTTTAAAAACCTTTACGCCGATTCTCAATTTGCGATTCGGGCGAATGTTCCAGAAAAATTTAAAGGGATTGCAAAAACCGAATTGGCCGGTTATTACGGCCATATTGCTGCACTGGATAGTTGTATAGGGCTGTTGCAGGGTGTTTTGAAGGAAACCGGGCTACATGAAAACACCATTTTCGTTTTTACCTCAGATCATGGTGCCATGCTTAGGTCACATGCTTATAACCATAAACAGAGACCCCAGGAAGAATCAATCAATGTTCCTTTATTGATCAGCTACCCGGCACTATTCGGACAAAAGGGGAGAAAAGTGGATATGCTCATCAACACGCCTGATTTGATGCCTACCCTGCTGGGATTATGCGGTTTGCCGATTCCGACTACTGTTGAAGGAGCTGATAAAACACCTATTCTAAAGATGAATAAAAAAGATACAACAGATGCCGTTTTGATTGCCGCTTACCATGCGTTCGGACAATGGCCAAAAATCCGCGGAGGTAAAGAATACAGGGGAGTACGAACAAAACGGTTCACCTATGCAAAAGACCTTTCAGGCCCCTGGTTATTGTTCGATAACATAAAAGATCCCTATCAACTACATAACCTGGTCAATGATAAAGGTTATGAGCAGGTGCGCAATGATCTGGAAATAAAACTGGCAAAATTGTTACATAAAACCAACGACCAGTTTCTTCCCGGCATGGATTACATCAAAAAATGGGGCTATGTAACAGACTCAACCGGAACCGTGCCCTATGTTAAAATAAATTATCAGGGATTGCCTATCATTAAATAATTCATTTACGTACCGTATCGGGTATGCGCAGTTATTCGGACAAGGGGAATGAAATAAAGTCTTTCAAATGAAAAAGTTTAGAAGAAAAACCTTATTAATATTTACATTTTTTTTATCCGTTGCACCTTTAGGTTTTATTGAAGCGCAGGAAACCGTAAGAAAACCAAATGTTGTATTCATACTTGCTGATGACCTCGGTTTTATGGACGTAGCTTTTAACGGTAGTAAGTTTTATGAAACCCCTAATCTGAACAAATTGGCGAAACAAGGAATGGTTTTCAGAAATGCATATGATGCAAGCCCGCTCTGTTCGCCAACAAGGGCCAGTATACTTACCGGGCTGCACCCGGCCAGGATTGGCATTACTTTTCCCGATTGTCACTTACCGGAAGAGATCCTGACAAAGGGCCTTGATACCACGCGGAATACCTCTTTAAAATGGATTGGTGCAAAATCAATTACAAGATTAGAAACAAAATACCTTACGATAGCCGAAGCGCTGAAAACCGTGGGCTATGTTACCGGCCATTTTGGCAAATGGCATCTCGGAAAAGTCCCTTTCGATCCATATAACCAGGGTTTTGAAATTGATTTCCCTCACTGGCCCTGGGTACCTGCACCTGCTAATTATATGGCACCGTGGAAATGGGGGGTAAATAAAACAGCGGATAACGGAAAGCCGGGTGAAAACATTGAAGACCGCACAACTGATGAAGCAATTAAATTTATAAAGGAAAATAAAGGCAGGCAATTCTTTCTTAATTATTGGGCATGGTCAGTTCATGGACCACATGAGGCAAAAAAAGACCTGGTGCAGAAATACAATTCAAAAGTCAATCCTGGTAGTCCACAGCAAAATCCGGTATATGGTGCAATGGTTGAGACCCTCGATTATAATATCGGAAGGTTGCTGAATTCAATAAGGGAAATGGGAATGGAACAAAACACCATCATTGTATTTTTATCCGATAATGGCGGGGTGCACTGGCCTTCGAAACAGGTGCTGCCCGGAGTTCCGGTCACTAGTAACTACCCGTTACGGGGAGGAAAAGCTACCATTTACGACGGAGGAACGCGAGTACCGTGTATCGTTTACTGGCCGGGGGTAACCAAACCTGGCAGTGTCTCCAGTGAAATAATTTCCAGTGTTGACTGGTTTCCTACTATCCTACAGATGACCGGTGTTAAACCAATCGCCGGTCAAAAATTTGACGGCATTAGCATTACATCTGCCCTTAAAGGTAAGCCTGTCAAGAGGGATGCCATTTACTGCCATTTTCCACAGGGTGACGGCATTTTCACTGTTGGCCATCAGCCGTCAACTTATGTAAGAAGTGGGGATTGGAAACTAATAAGGTTTTATTGTGATAATTCAGATCAGTCAGACAGGTATGAATTATATAATATGAAAAGTGATATTGGAGAAAAAATCAATCTCTTGGATAAAAACCCGGAAACGGCAAAAGAATTAAAAAAACTGATCAATGATTTTTTAATTGAAACAGCAGCTGTGGTTCCGGTGCCCAATCCGACTTACAAAAGCATCGCAAACCGGAAGTGAGGGATGGATTTCCTCATCTATAATATGCTTCCGCTTATGCCATCATTAGTTAAAACAGCATTTAGATTATAGAGTATGATCAACAATCAATTCATCTGCACGCTTATATTTTTTATGGGTTTGATTGAAATTGTTAATGCGCAGAAGCCTCCGCCTAACATCGTGTTTATTTTGGCCGATGACCTTGGATGGAAGGATTTGGGTTGTTATGGAAATACATTCAATGAAACACCCCATTTAGATCAGCTGGCAAAAAGCGGGATCCTGTTCACGCAGGCTTATTCTGCAAGCCCGGTATGTTCGCCAACACGGGCGTCTATCCTTACCGGTAAGTATCCCGCCCGGTTGCAACTTACGAATTTTATTGCCGGCAACCGGACCGATCCAAAATCGCCTTTCTTACCTGCTAAATGGAAACCATACCTGGAATCACGTGAAATAACGCTTGCTGAATTATTGAAGCAAAATGGCTATGCTACGGGCATGGTTGGCAAATGGCATCTCGGCAATAATGATTCAACGGCACCCTGGAACCAGGGATTCGATTATTCACGTATGATTGGCAGGAACGGGTTGGATTATTACAATTATTCGATTTTCATGGATTCTCATAAAGACGAATTTATTGATAGCGGGTCAGCATATCTGACCGACAAATTAACCAGGTACGGTGTTGAATTCATCAAACAGCATTCGGAAAAGCCATTCTTCCTGTATCTGACCTATTCGGCACCACATATCTTTTTGGTTCCACGGGCAGATAAGCTAAAAAAGTATTTGTCGAAGTATGCTAATGACCCCGGCAAGCATAACCCAAGTTATGCAGCGATGATAGAGAGCATGGATGATGGCATAGGTGCGATTATAAAAACCCTAAAAGACCAGGGATTATCCGATAATACCCTGGTAATTTTTACCTCAGACAACGGCGGGCTGGGTATGGAAGAACTTGGACCAACCCCTACAACCAATCTTCCCCTGCGCAAATGGAAAGGGCACATTTATGAAGGCGGAACCCGTGTGCCGGCCATTGCAAGTTGGGCGGGCAAGATTGCGCCGGGCAAGATATCGGAATCGTATTTCAGCTCGATTGATTACCTGCCAACCTTATGCGAACTGACAGGCATAACTAAGCTCCCTGAAAATGTAGATGGGCAAAGTATTCTGCCTTTGCTATTACAACCTGGTAAACAACCTAATTATGACCGGCCACTTTTCGGACATTATCCGCACTTTTCCAACCAGTTGGGCCGGCCGGCCGGATCGGTGCGTATGGGCGATTATAAACTGGTTGAAAACTTCGAAAACGGAAGCGTGGAACTGTATAACCTGAAAGAAGATATTTCGGAATCAAACGACCTCTCGAAAAAAATGAAGAAAAAAACCCGGGAGATGTACCAGTTGCTTGCCAGTTGGCAAAAACAGGTGAATGCACAAATGCCGGTTCCGAATCCTGATTTTAAAAAAACCGAATCTAAATGAAGCAAGCTGATCTCGTAACAGGATGTTTAATCAGTATGCTGCTTTGTTCTGTCAATAGCTTTTCGCAAAGCAAAAACAGCGGGGAAGATCAACGCTACCTCGCTGCTGTTGCAGATACTGGTACATCCTGGAATATCATGCCTTCCATTGCGTCGTGGAACATGCGAATTGAAAATATTGACCTCGCCGCGAACCGGTCGCCATTCAATGTGCTGACCTCCCTTGGAAGCGTAGGAAAAGATCGCGACCACATGGAAGATGACGTTCATGACAAGCTAAAGCTGGTGGCAACCCATGCAGCCCAAAAAGGAATTTCATTGGTTGCCGACCTCGATGTTAGGATGGCTTTACCAACCTTTGGAAAAAAATACCCCGATGAACTTCAGCAGATGCTGGTGTTTAGGCAAATAGCGCTTAAAGGAATAGATACATTAAAAGTTGTTATCAACAGCCGCGAATTACGTGACCACTATCATCGCCCCTACATGATACGTAACGGATCTTTTGTCCGGGCCTATGCCTACAACCTGGCTTCGGGTGGCAATATTGACCCCAATTCACTTAAGGAAATTACCACAAACTGTATTGTCGACTCCGCCTCGAAGAATAATGTTAAGATCAGGATAACTCCTGAAAACAAATCAGGCCGTACTATGGCGATGGTCGTGGTTTCGTTCACTTATCTTTACCCCGACGTATTTGCTCCGCATTTAATGGATTTTCAGAGCGAGATCATTAAAAAATACGCAGATATACCACTGGCTGGGGCGCTTTATGATGAATGGGGGTTTCCGGCAGCGCTTTCTGAAGAGTCGATCAGGGATGAGTTCTGGTATTCTACCTACATGGCGGATATTTATCGAGAACGCACTGGCGGAAGGGAGCTTGTCCGCGATATGTTACTCATGCATACAGGTATTAAAGGGCAGGAAGATCAACGTTCGATGGCTATCAATCATTATAGGGAAATGTCCTGGCAACGAAATGGCGCCCTGGAGAATAATTTTTACCATACAGTAAAAAATGTATTTGGCCCTAAAGCCATTGTGGCCGTACATCCCACCTGGTTTCCGTATCCTGAACGCAGGGAGTTTAAAAAGAATGGACTTGATTGGTGGGTGGCCACGCGCGATTGGGCGCAAACCGATGAGGTTACCCCTTTTGCAGTCAGAACATCGCTCGCCAAGAAATGGAAAAGCCCGCTATGGTATAATATGTTCTACCGGTTAGGCTTACCACAGGGTTCCGTAGATGCTGAAGATTTTGAACAGGAACTTTGGAGTTCAACGCTTGCCGGAGGAAGGGTTAATAATCTGTCATCCCCATTAAGTGGCATTTTAGGTAATAATTATGTACGTGCCGAAGCCCGCATCCGCCTTTTAAATTATATCAGGCCAAGCCCATTGGATTGCCCCGTGGCCGTGGTTTTCGGGCATGCCGCAGCAATGAATTGGAACGGGCCATATTTTGAAGACTTAGGGATGAAACTGGTGGACAGTCTATGGAGTATGGGAATTCCTGTAGATCTGATACCCTCCAGTGAAATTGAAAACGGCAGTTTGATAATCGGTAAAAATGGCGCAATACATTATGGCCCCCAGCGTTACACGGCTGTTATTTTGTACAACCCGGAATTTGAAAAACCATCAACCGCAACATTCTTCAACAAGGCCGCTAAGGGGGAAACACAACTTTTCAGAATTGGCAAATGGTCGAAAGATTTCGACGGGAAATTCTTTGATGGAAACGCTGCACTGCCAAAGTCGATGGCTGTTGAAAGTAGCATTGCATTGTTTAAGCAGGAAGTATACACACTTTTAAAAAAGAGAAATATTGGCCTGCAAACACGAGCAACAAGAATAATGGATGGGTTTGGCCATACATCCCTTACTCCTCCTGCTACCGGGTTCTGTCGTTTGATTGATGGCACGCTCATACTGGTAGCAGGTACCCATAAGGCGACAGGTGATTTAATTGATTCCAACATGAAAATTGGAAACCATGACGTTGCCTTTAATGCAGTTGGTGTGGCAGCCGTAAGGCTGGATAAAAAAGGGAGGGTACAGGCATTGGCGGCAGGCGGCTTGAAATACTTTAAAAGCAGAACCTTCAGCATCAAATTGGATGAACGGATTGATATTGCTCTTTGGAGGAATGATAAAGGGCAGTACCAAGGCATTATACAAGGTTTGGAAGGAAATATTCCTACTCAACTTCTTACAATCACAAAAAAATGGGCACGCCTGAATCTTCCTGTTCCTTTACCGTCAAAGAAAACGGCTTTATTGAAAAAGGCATTTTTTAGTAACGGAACTGACTCTTCAAAGAAGGTTTTGCCCGAATTGAAAGACATGATTAAAGATATTGATGGTAACAGCTATCAGGTTGTAAAAATAGGCGACCAGGTATGGATGGCTGAAAACCTGAGGACAAGCAGGTTCAATGATGGTAACCCTATTTCATCTCAAAGCAATAAAGTAGAATGGTCAAATAATTATACCGGTGCTTATTCCTGGTATGAAAATGATTCCTCAGCCTATGAAAATCGTTTAGGAAAATTGTATAATTGGCATGTGGTTAAAACAGGTAAAATTTGCCCTAAAGGCTGGCATGTGCCGGATGAGAAAGACTGGAATATCCTTCTTAACTCGCTAGGTGCAACAAGCGAAGTGTTGGGGGAAAAAAATGTATTTGAAATTCCTGAGCCTAATCCTTCTAAATCCGCAAGTGATAACCAGAAACGCTTTAATCCTATTGCCAGCGGATACCGACACACTTATGGCAGCTTTGCAAGCATCGGCAGGCATGGTATCTGGTGGTCTTCATCCAATACTCGTCAAAGAGCTGTATGGAACTTTGAAAAAAAATACTTTTACTTCATAGACGATGTGGCGCTTTCCCCAAGCCATGGCATATGTATAAGGTGTATAAAGAGATATTGAAATCCGGCCAAAGATATTGATGGGCCGATCTTTACGAAACTGTTACCGACCAGATGGGAGTCTTTGGGTAGGACAGGCAGCGCATGGATGGACAGGGAACAACAGCATCCAGCGGATTTATTTTACAGGTAAACAACCGATGGATATCTACAGCATGAATTTGAGCGACAAACGTTTTGATTTAAGTTTTACACAGCCCGTTAACGCAACATTTGCTACCAACGTAAATAATTACAAGCTTCGGCGCTATTATTAACGTCAGTTCGATGGTAGAAAGTTATTAAGGGATAACATTAATTCTCTTTTTTTGTGTTTAATGCAAGGCTTCTTGTCTAAGAAGTTGTAAGCAGCCAGGCAAGCAATCATATTGTTGAAAGCATTATCTATACTACG
>JBGSYC010000139.1:0-6894 GCA_041751095.1 Flavihumibacter sp. | reverse complement strand
AGAATTTTATGCCACGCCGGCAACTGATAGAAACGAAACTGTTGCTGTCAGGCGTTTTGATTATTTGCCATTGTGACGATTGCAACACGGCCGCCTTCTTCATCGGAAAGCAACAACTTTTTACCGTCGGTGATGTCGACCATTGTACCTACGGGTATCTCCTTGTCAGCGGTAAGGTCTTTTAACGAGGTTAGCTTCTGGTTTACAAGCACCCATTTTCCATTGTGAAAAGTAAAATATCCTACAGGTATCTTCTGTTCAGCTGTAAGCCTTTCGTTCCGTATAACGTGCCTGTTTACATGCCATTGAAACAAATACTGGTTATTGTACACCATCAAACGGTGATTTTCCGGTTGCCATACCGTTGGCCTGAATTGATAATACAGATCCAGCACCGGTACAGTACCCTTCACGGGTGTTTGACAAAAAGGGCATTGAGGCGAGGTGGTATTGTTAAATACAAACCATTTCTGATCACATGATTTATTGCTGCAGGGTTGCATCAGATCGGTGGTTTTCAACAAAGCCTGTTCCCAGGCGTCTGCATTCGGGCGGAGGTTTGGATGATGTAAGCCGCTAATAAAAGCTTCATCAAACAGTTTTTGAAGATATGGGCCGGTAACGGTATAAGGGATATTTCTTACGTCTGCCCAGGGCAGGGCAGATTTAGCAAGCTGGTCACGCTTTGGCCGGTTGGAATGATCGGTAGGGTGTTCGATAAACAAAGCTTTTTCACCCATGCTCAACAGGTCATCTTTCTCCGCGTCCATATCGTTTACTTTTCCGCCCTTCAGAGGATGCCGGTACAGCAGGTACATATAGATCATTACTGCCAATGCATGAAGATCGGTTGTGCGATTTGCGTGTTTTCGGTTAGGATCCCGCAAATCGAGGTGTTTCGTTGCCAGCACTTCAGGCGCAATAAAATCAGCGGTGCCGATAACATCAGGGGGGAATAATCCGGGAACAACCAGGCCATCAATATCAATAATGGTAGCAGCACGGCTTACGGGATCGATCAGCACATTTTTATAAGACAGGTCGGAATGCGCCAGGCCGGCGGCATGCAACCGTTTTACGCCCCGGGCTATTTTTATATTTATCTGGAAATAGTTCAACCATGTACCCAATTCCGAATCGTCTAGTCTTAAAGGGAACTGTTTGTTCCGGAATTTTCCCGAAGCAAACCACAGCCCCTGTTTTTCCTTTCCCTTTATTCCTTCACTTGTGGCGTACCCTTTTTTAAAAAAGAAATTTTTGTTGTAGGCAGGAACAATCAGCCCGATTTTTTTTTCAGCTTCCACCATATCTGTTGGCCAACAGTAAAGCTCTTTGTAGTAATCTCCGTTTTCGCGGTTAAAAAAGCTGTCGTAATACTGTGTCACAATTTTTCTTAACCGCTCCTTAGTATTATAATCCTGTTCATCCCTGTAAAATGCAACAACGTACGACTTGTCCGGCGCAAAATAAACATCCTTCATCCCTCCACGCATGGGCTCGCCATTGTCAACATACTGGTACGTTTTTCCAGGTGTGATCAGTGATGCGGCGGATTTTGTACTCATTCCGGATTTATTTAAAAAATTGTCCAGGTAGCTCACACATAAAAGTTTTAGACGCTTTTTGCGGTTTATTTAACCGGGCTGTTAAGAAATGTATGGTATTCACTTTGATTTCATTGCCACTTCCGAGCATATCTAAAATACAATTGCCAAAGTCCGGTCATCATGATTTCCCTGGCTCCAGAAGTCCATCCATGCTGAAAGCTGGTTTGTTATTTCCTGATTATCCGGCCTCAATTCTACTTTGATCTTATCTTCATTTTTACCACCAAGATCGGCCAGGAACGCTTTCCATCTTTTCAGGTCGGCGAGATTTGCTTCCACTATAAATTTTGGATCATAGATACCATCAGACATCATCATCAGGTATAAGAAATCATCAGCAAGCTTAAACCTGAATCGTGTAGCGAATTTATCGTTTTGAAAAATTTCAGGCATGGTAATAAACCTTGTACCCCCGCCGAACTCTCCTACATCAATCCAGTTCATTAAAATAACTTCTGATACATCTTTGTTTACGATAGCGATGGGGCAATCACCGACCCCGAAAGAAAGGAATGCATACCCCGAGTGGTATTTTTTAAATAAGGTAAAGATCAATGTAGTGTTCAAATCTTTTAACGGAACACCTGCCTGCCTGGCAAACTCTTCTAACTTTTTATGCACGTAAAAGGCGGCTTTGCCAAGTTCGTTGTACACAAAATGGTTCAGCTTCTTTTGAATATCATCTCCTTCGTTTTTGTTATGTTGCTCGAGCAATTCGTCAAAAACTAACATGCGTTCATGTGAAGCGTTATCAGAAAAATATTCAACCACGGCATTGCACGCCAGCGCAGAGCCCTTTCTTGATATCTTTGCACTTCCGGCCCCATCAGCTACTACAACGAGGCTCCATCCGGTATCGAGATCTTTGAAGGCAAAATCATCTTCCCTGAATGAACCAACATTTGCATGAGCACGGCCTCTTTTACACGACACCAGGATATGGCGGTCGCCAAGCGGGGAAAATTGCGTTACGTCATCTTCTTTCCAGTACGGATCATTCCTGTCACTTTCAATATTTTTCCACAAAGATTTCGGATCCGGATTGATTATCAGCGGGATTGGTTTCTCATGAAAGGCCGAATCTTCAGGCTCACCTGACAGCTTAAATTTAAACAATACTTTAAAATCCCCGCTGCGCGCGGGAACACCCGTGATCTGTTTTGTTTTTTCGTTATAATATAAACCTACTTCTTCAAGCCCTTCGAATTGATATGCAGCAATATCGTTCCATTTAAATTTATCAAAATCAAACCTGGTTTCATAAGGTTTGCCAACGGTTGCATTTAATATCCGAACCGGCTGCTGAATAATATCAGTAATCCTGTTCTCCAGTTTCCACTTGCTCATAAGCACGTTTTGATTTTCAATAATCGAATTTATCAATGCTATGTTTTGCTCATCTGTTGAAAATTGATTCAGCAGGTAAGCCCTGTTTTCCGGAACAGGAATATGATTGGCTGAAAACAGGTCCTGAAGAAATTGACTGGGTTCACCCATTTTACTTGTTTGTGTTAAGCACCGGGGTATTCAACTATAGAATTATTTTATTACTGTTTTTCCACGAAAATGAAAACCGGTTAATCCATAACTTTCAACCACTCCTACCCCTACCCCTTCTGCGTGAGATGTTCCAGGATTAACCTCAGTAAAGCTTTCACCGTGATTTGCTTACTTTCTCCAGACAACAATAATTATTTACATCGATGTTTAGAAACAAAATGCATCCGCGAGGCCTAAATCTTTGACACGGCATAAGCCTCCAGGGCAGCGTCACAACAGCTGATAAATTTCTTTGGGCTATAATTTAAATTAACTTAAACAACGATATTTAATTCAGCAGGCGGTGGAGGCAGTTCGCTTAAGCCGGTAATTTCCTTGCCTGCATCTTCCACCTTCGTTGAGGTAACTCCGATAGACGCGGTAACCCACGTAAAGAATTTGGCTATGCTCTGACTGTCGGCGGTGTCGAGGCTGACAACGTTATCGGTGATTTGTTTCAACACGCTTGTGTCAGCGCTGCTTCCTGCTGCGCAGGCAACTGTGTAGGCGGTCTTCCGCTTTTTAAATTCTTCCAGTCCGACTTGCCAGTCATCGGTTGGTATGCCATCGGTCATAATAAAAACAAGCGGCTTCCAGTCACCCTTTTGTTCAGCAGTTGTTTTTGCTACTTCGTTATCAATACATGTTGCAACAAGCTTTAGTGCCTCACCAAGCCCGGTTGTACCCGACGCTTTGATGTCCACCATCTGAAAAGAAGCCAGATCTGTAAGTGGCACAACCTGCTTTGCAACGCTATCAAACGTAATGATGCTGATAAATGCTGTTTCAATAGCCTGGGGGTTTTGCCGCAAAGAGCTGATCATCACCTGAACGCCGTTTTTAACAGCTTCAATAGGTTCACCGGTCATTGATCCGGAAGTGTCTAATAACAGATAAACGGGTAGTCTTCTCATTGAATGATGCTTTAAAGTATGAGTATATTTTTTGTTGAATGAAATGAAAAAAATCAGGTATGCACCTGCATTTTATTTATTAAATAGTAATTCATCAAAAATATGCAATTTCTGCGCCGCTGTGAAGGGTGCTGATGGTATGCCGGATCGGAACTTGCCAGCAACTCCTGGCGGGAGGCCAGGACGTGAAAGCACAAGCGGCGGCGTGATCGCCGTTGTTGATGGTTAAGTGGAGACTTCCCGGCGTGAAAGTTTCGAACAGGATTGACGCGCTTTACCAGGTTCTTTTGCTCATTACCTTGTCCAGCTCCGCCCTGGTCATCGTTCCCAGTTCCGGGTGGGTACCGAGCCACTTCAAAAAATCGGTTTTAATTTCATCAGTCCACTCGCTGTCTATCTGGCCCGTTGTATAGCGGCCCGATTTAACTTTTTCAAAGCCAAACTGATCTTTGCGGGTAACAAACTCAGAAGTGCTGATCACCTGGTCAGCTAAATGCGCGGGAACAAAAAGGACCCCTTCCCTTTGCGCGATAACAAGGTCGCCGGGTAACACCATTACGTTGCCCATGCGCACCGGGGTATTAAGCCCGGTGAGTACCATCTCTTCGATAAATGAAGGGTGGAAATCACGGACAAATGCATTGAACCCTTTGATATTCTGAAGCTCCTGGAGGTCTCTTGCGGCACCGTTGAACACAACACCGTTCCCGGTTCTGCTAAAGATCGCGTTGCCTAACGTTGCACCCATAAGCGTTCCGCCACCAATCTTTCCAAAGCCATCAGCTACATATACATCACCTTTCGACAGCGTTTCTATCGGCCACGTATTCGTATTTCCTTTCCTGCCCTGGGAAGAGGTACCACGGTCTTTGATGTTTTTTTCTACGTCGGGTCTGCTGGGCATAAACATAGCCGTTACCGCCCGGCCGATCACCGGCACATCGTTCTGCACCATTTTCCAGTTGCCTTCAAACTGGTTGGTGTATCCTTCATTTTTCAGAACCGTCCATGCATCATCAATACCGATATTCTTCGCCCTGGCCAGTAAAGCATCCGGGATTTTGGGCCGTCCGTCGGCGAAGCGCTCTCCTTTCCATGCAGAGGTTAAAAAAATCAATTCCTCTTTTGGGATTGTCTGTGCAGACAACATGTTATTACAGCAAAGTAAAAAAATCACTGACAATAGCAGCCCGACCGTAGATCTTATCATAATCTTGATTATATAATCAGAAATAAAAATGATTTGAAACCAATGGAATAAAGTTAATCAAACAACCGGCTCAATTGAAACTGATTGCAGAAAGAAAATACTGAGGTGGAAAATTACATTTCTCCGCTTCTGCGGAAACGTCATTTACTATTAAAGACCATTGTCCAACTGAAATGATACCCCTTGATTTCAGAACTCGACCTACTCCCGTCTCCCGGAGGGATATTCGAAAGCCGGTAAGACCGTTAACAGATTAATTTAATGTCCCTCTTTTGATAAATACGCATCAATATCTTTTGGAGTTATCGCCAGCTTTTTAGGGTATTTGGCTACCCAGGCGCGGAATTCTGTTTTAATGTTTTCTGACCAATCGCCGTGAATTTGTCCGGATGGATACTTACCCTGTTGCAAAAGGAATCTCTCGAACTCATCCCGCAGGGCCGTCATTTCAGAAGCCGAGACAAGACTTTCAACCAGGTGAGCCGGAATAAACACTACCCCGTATTCATTTGCAAATACAATGTCGCCCGGTAAAACCGTCACCTCCCCGATACGGATCGGAGCATTGATGGAGGTAGGCGTCATGTCCTTAATGTACGAAGGATCATGTCCTTTTACCCAGGCATTAAAGCCCCTGGTGTCTTTTAGTTCCTGCATGTCCCTGACAGAACCATAAAAAATAACACCCTTTCCTGTTTTTCCGGTAATGGCATTACCAAGGCTTGAGCCGATCAGGGTGCCGTCCTTTATTTTTCCGAAGCCATCAGCTACATACACATCTCCTTTGGTGAGGATATCAATGGGCCAGATATTTATCCCGCCCTTTTGTGAGCGGCCTTCCGCCTTACCCTGCGTTCTTACGATACTGTCAAGATCAGGCCGGGAGGGCATAAACTGCGCAGTTACTACACGCCCTACCATTGTTTCGCCAGGTTTCAGGATTATCCAGTTCTTTTCCACCTGGTTTCGGTATCCTTTATTGCTCAGATAACCCCATATTTGTTCAAGCGTTGCTAACTGCAGGCGTTCCAGCACAATATCAGGGACTTTAGGACGCCCATCTGCAAAACGCTCCCCTTTCCATTGCGAGGTCAACGTCTGCACAAATTCGGGCGAGGAACCTAAACGCTGTGCATCTACCGAAAAGGCGCTTAAAATAAGCGCAGTGAGCACTACCGGGTATTTTCTCATAGTGACAATCTTTTTTTTATCATTTGCTTTTGCAGGCTGCATATTATGAAATTGAGATGAATTGCAACAATCCTTCAGCAATTTTTTACAAGATGAAAAACCGTTCAGCTAAACGAACGTGCACGAGATACAAACAGGAACGGAAACTTACATGTTGGCCGCCTGTGAAAATTCATGCCCGTTCATTTGTTCAAACTTTATTTTTATTCTTGGAGACAGCCTCCATAAGACCTTTGATATATCCCCAGGCAAATAAAGACCCGATCGTGCTATAGCCGGGATTTTCATTACTGTCGCCTGCCATTGTCGGCACGTGATCGGGCCTGATAGCGCCTTTAAATCCAATGTCATAATAGGCCTGCATCGCTTTATACATGTCTATCTGTCCTTCGTCATGGAAAGTTTCTTCAAATTTAAACTTACCGCCTCTTAC
>JBGSYC010000138.1:0-112123 GCA_041751095.1 Flavihumibacter sp. | reverse complement strand
TATCAAAATCTTAATACCTTATCCCAAATTCAATGAATGACTGAAAAAGTATCTATCAACGGAAAAGACGTGTGGATAGTTATAGAGCCAATGACTGTTCCAAGGGAGAATGCAGATGTAACTCCAACGGAGTATTTCATGGTATTCTATAATCTCGAAGAGCCTGGTTCCATGCCGGGTGAGATGTTCAGGGAAGCGGACAACAGGCCTATGTTGTTTGAGTCGCCTGTAGCGGCATTGGAATATGCTAACGAAAAACTATTAGGGATACTCTGAAAACGATTTTATTTCCATGTAGATCACGGAAGGTTTCAACCTGAAAGATGCCGTCCATAATCTTCCTTTTGTATTATTTCATTTGCGGGGGCTGCAACTGGTAGGATGCACTCGCAATATGCCTGCCAGTCACAATTTAATTGCACTCAAATCATTGATCTTCCTTCGCTTTAATGTTATCTTTATTTATCAGGCATTCACAGGTCATAAACCGATCATCGAACAGATAAACCCGGGACTATGAACCGAATTGACAGGTTGTTTGGCATCTTGATCATGCTTCAGTCAAAAAAGTACATTACAGTCGAAGAAATTGCCGCTAAGTTCAGGATAAGTGTCCGTACTGTTTACAGGGATATCAAGTCGCTCTGCGGGCAGGGAGTGCCCGTGAGCTTTGAACCTTATAAAGGCTATTTCATTATGCAGGGCTACTTTCTTCCGCCTGTTGCTTTCAGCTCGGAAGAAGCCAATGCGCTGCTGCTCATGGAAGCTATGGTGGCGGGTTTCGCCGATAAGTCTATACTGAAGCATTATTCGAGCGCCCTTAGTAAAGTAAAATGTGTTTTACGAAGCTCCCAAAAAGAAAAGCTTGAAATATTAAACAGCAATATCCGCTTCCAGTTTCCGTCTTGTATTAACACTGATTTCGAATATTTATCAGTGCTTCAAAATGCAATCACCGCAAAATGCATTTTGCAGCTATCGTACACAAATAAAAATGACGAAACAAGCGACAGGCAGGTGGAACCCATCGGGCTTGTATTTTATGCATTTAGCTGGCACCTTGTAGCGTGGTGCCACCACCGGCATGACTACCGTGATTTCAAGGTATCGAGGATCGTGAATTTGAAATGCACCTGGAAGCCCTTTGAAAAAACAGGCCACATAGCGCTAAATGATTATATGAAAGCGCTGCCTGTACCGTATTGAAGTAAATTTATTTTAGATTCTACGAAGTCACTGACATAGGGTTGTCAGTCACGTCCTGTTTCTTTGTATCTAAACAAAAACATCAGCTATGTTAATCATCCCAATGTTCTTAAAGGAAATGGAGCAGGAAGCTCAAACTACACGGAAAATGCTGGAACGTGTGCCTGATGATAAATACGACTGGAAACCCCATCCGAAAAGTATGACCATCAGGCAACTGACAACCCATATTGCTGAGTTGCCCGGATGGGTTACCGTAACACTTACTACAAATGAACTTGATTTTGCCACCATGCCTTATGATCCTGAAATTATCAACAACACCAGGGAACTGATTGGTTTGTATGAGAGGTCTTTGGAGGACGGCAAAACGCATCTGGCTCAGGCTTCCGAAGATCAGCTCTCTGAACCATGGACGTTACGAACGGGAGAGCAGATTCACAGCACTTCTTCAAAGGCCGAAGTAATAAGGATGACATACTGCCAGATTGTACACCATCGTGCACAGCTGGGGGTGTATTTAAGGCTGTTGGATATACCAATACCAGGAAGCTATGGGCCCAGCGCAGATGAACCATCTATGTGATCATACCGCACATATAAAATGCAAACAAGGGTTTCAATTCAGTTGGAACCTTTGTTTGTTTGGGATCAGGTGGAAATTAAATATGATACCATCAGGTACTCAAAAGTGCTGGTTTAAATTTTTAAAAGACAGGCAGGTTACTTCCATTGGTCTGCATAATCCTTTTTTGGCACTCCTGAATTTTTAGAAAAAGAACATCGATCTGTCTTTACCACCGACTTTACCGCCCGTAAAATTTCTAAGATTGTAGATAAAGGTTACCATGAAATACCGCGTAAGCGTGGTTGTCTGTACATCAGAAATGGAATTTTCGCTTGTATTCCTGTACACGGTGATGTTTTGATTAAGCAGGTCATACACAGATAGCTTTACCTGACCCCGATCCTCTTTCAGGAAAAGATAACTAACTCCCGCATTCCATCTCACGGCGGACTTTCTTATTCCGGGCGCAACCTGCGGGTTATAATTGTAATTGATCAGGTTTTCCCAAACTACGTGCTTTGGCAGGCGGATCACTACCTCAGATTCGATTGAATGGCTAAGCACAGCAATATCCGGGTAAGCAGTCTTGTTTTCATTGATTGTTTGCCGGTAGCGTTGGCTATAACGCTGGTTAAACTCAATTTTATCTTTATAATTGAGTCCGAGAGAAAAGGAAGGATTAATACTGAAATTAGTCTGCGCACTCATGTTCCTGTTCACCGAGATGATCGTGTTGCTGTAATTTGAAAAAACGGAAGGCCGCAACGTTAGCCTAAAATCCTTATTGAGCTTGTACTGGTAATTATAATTAAGAAAAGCATCGAATTGGTAAGTTCCATCAACATTTACCGGTCTTGTTGTCCGGATGCCATTCTGGTCAATCGTTGTTTCTCGGATAACGGCATTATCACTAAAATTTCCACTCACATACACTGAATAAGAGTTGCTCGTTTTTGGATTAAACTTATATACGTTCAGGCTAAGGTTGTGAGAAAACGCCGGTTTTAGTTCCGGATTTCCAAACTGCTGGTAAAACCTGTTGCTGATGTCGATGACTTGTTGCAGCTCATTGGCTCCCGGTTCCCGAATGTCTGCGCGGTAGTTAAAACTTAAACTTCCCCAACTTATTTCCATCGAAGGATATACAAAATCAAATCGCTGGTTTATGGAAGGATTTTTTGAGAAGTGGTTATTAAATGAAGCAGTTAAATAATTAACACCTGGATTTATAAAAAATTTCTTGTTTCTGTATCCAATCGAAGCTGTTGAAGTGTTTTTCGATCCAACCCTGGTAATGGTGTTAGAAAAGACCTGATTAAATTGGTCGTATTTGCCACTGATTGCGTCCTTACTGAAAAAATTGATGTCATTGTTCTCTCCGAGGTATTCTAACCTGTGACTTACCCTTAGGGTCAATTTTTTACTTAACTGTTCTGCAAAAGAAAGATTGGTGCTGCCGCGTACATTTTCACCTCCGGTAGACCTAAGCTGGTTTACCAGGCTATCCTGCCGCACACCCGTATTGTAAATGGCATACACTCCGTCGTTAAAATTATCGTTGTCGTTGTTCCCAATGGTAAGATCAGAAGAAAGCGTAAGGTTTCTTCCCTTCTTTTTAAAAACTTTATTCAGGTACAGGTTATAGGAGTAACTACCATAGTTAAATACTCCCTTACTGGCAGTATTGCTGTTATTGATCCTTCCCTTGAAATTTTGTTCAGTAGCTGTGGTTCCTTCAGCAAAATTCCGGTTCCTGGATAAGGTAACTCCCGGGCGGAAAGTGAGTGTTGTCAATGAGTCCATTTTCCACACCACAGTCCCTGCAATACGGTGAGTCATACTTACATTATCAGACCTGCTCAGGCCTTGTGAAGATAAAACGGTATCTCCGAGAAATAGCTGCTGTTTGCTCAGCGTAGTGATTTCACTGTTTATCTGTCCATAAAAATATTGGAGGTTCAGCTTAAGCTTCTTTCCATACTGGTTGTTAAAATTTATTCCCCCACCTGTTGACCGTTGTAACCCCTGGCCGGTTCCTCCGAAAGACACGCCATTAAGTGCAAAGCCCCCGTCATTTATAGTCATCATACTTGACACCCCGCTTCTTTGAAAGCCACCGATTTTTTGTATGTCGCTAATGCCAAAACCCGGTTTGTTGATATTGTTGGAATACCCTAAAATGCTTACCTGAGTGGTATCCCGGAAGATATTAAGAATGGCTCCCGTCTCATGCCGCTTGTCCGTTCCGGCGCCGGCGTATGCTTTTCCAAACCACCCTTCTTTTATTGCTTTTTTCAGTTTGATGTTGATGACCTGTCCGATCTCCGATTCAGGCATATCAGGGTTTCTTTCAAGTTCCTCCTTGTCATTCATCACCTGCACTTTATCGACGACATTGGCAGGCAGGTTTTTCGTGGCGATCTGGGGGTCACCGCCAAAAAAGTCCTTGCCATCTACCAGCAACCTGTTTACCCGCTTGCCCTTAACCATAATATTACCGTCATTATCCACATCTACACCCGGAAGCTTTTTTAAAAGGTCTTCCACCAGTGCACTGGGAAGGGTTTTAAACGCGCTCGCATTGAATTCAATGGTGTCTTTCCTGATGGATACCGGAGGACGTTCTGCAAGCACTACTGCTTCGTCAAGGTTCTGTGGATCATTTGCAAGTAAAATGGTTTCCATATCGAGCTGTTGACTTTCCCTGCTTAGCAGAAAATCTTTACGAAAGGTCTTATATCCTGAAAAACTTATAAGAACCCTGCACGGAACATCAAGGGGAAGAGAAGGGATTTTGAAATTCCCGTTAGCATCACTCAAACGGTAAGTAACTATAGAAGTATCTTTTGCAATAAAAACCGTAACGGTAGCAAGCGAAAGAACCTGCTTATTCAGGGAGTCCTTCAGCGTACCTTTTAAGATTCCGGTGCTATTCTGGGCGGTTGCATACAAAAACAGTGAGATGCCGCATAAGGCACACAGAAAAGCTTTATTAACATTCATAAGAAGGTTGATTGTACGGGTATTATTGCCCTGCTCCCGGATAAATAGCGATCTTCAAAATAACGACGTGTCTCCCGAAATCATAGGAAAGTAAATCATTGCTGCCCCGGGGAAGTAAACAAGCTACGAATATCATGAGCTATTTATGTTAGTAGCGCCCTCAGCGAAAGTATAATAACCATAAATTAATCTATACACGCTTTGTTACAGCCTGCATTTTCGACAAAGCTGTCCTGGCTACCTGTAAAGCGTCCTGGGCGTAATAAGTTTTATTGAATACTTCCATGGAAAGTACCAGCGGGCGCGCGGGGGATTTCAATACCTGAAGAATTCGTTGGATCGGTGCAACTCCGTCGCCAGGGTATACGCGGTCAGCATCGGTGATAACGGAAGTGGGTTTATTAGCAGGGTAATCATTCATGTGTAGAATCTCAACAGCGGGCGCGTTTATTAACGGCAGTGTTTCAATGCCTGACCCTCCCTTGTACAAATGGTATATATCGAGCAGCACTCTTGCGGACGGATGGCCGCTTTCAAGCGCAATATAAAGCACCTCGCTTACCCTGCTGCAATTCTTCGCGAAACCCCATAACTCCAGGTGTGGCACGACCCCCGACTGGTCGCCCAGTTCGAGAATAGCACGGTAACGTTCCGCAGCCAGCTTATAATCGACTAAGGCGCCGGTAGTAGCGCCCGCCGGAGGTGCGGCAATCCTTTTGCACCCGATTACGGAGAGCATCTCCATTTCCCGCTTTAGTTGTTCCAACCCTTTGGCCCGGCGTGTTTCATCATCAATGATCCATTCGGCAAACCCGATTGCTCCCTCAACACGGAGATCTAAATCAACAAGCCGTTTTTTTATATCTTTAAGCACTCCGCCGTTAGTTACGTAATTTTGCAGGGAATCAAGCCATATCTCTACTCCATGGAAGCCCGCCTTTGAGGCCACTTCAAGTTCCCTGGCAAACCCGAGCTTGTGGCCCCTGATAGTAGCCATGTTGAGGCAGTAGGTAAAGTGGGCAGGAGGCAAATTGTTTTTTGGGATTGACAGGATTGATCGCGGAACTACGGCGAGGCCTGCAATGGCCCCGGAGATTTTTAGAAGCTGGCGTCGGTTCATTATTTTTTTATTATTACTTTACCTGGTGAAGATAATTAGTAATACGACAGGTAGATAAGGAACATTTATTGCAATCCATAAAATAATACAGGCACAATTAAAAATTTATCATTTATGCAAACAGAAGTAAATACAGAACAGGAAGCAAACGAAAGACTAACATACATGTCCGACCTTCAAAAGCTTACCAATAAACTCGATAAGGAGGGCTATACAGACCAGTTCAAGGTTGAAAACGGGAAGCTGCTTTGCCTGACCAACAACAGGGAATACAAACCTGAGGATGTTAAGGCTGTAAATTTTTACAGGTTTGAAGGACCCTCAGATCCGGATGACATGTCCATTTGTTATGTTATTGAAACAGAAGATGGATGTAAAGGCACTTTAATCGATGCGTATGGTGTGTACGCGGATAACGCAATAGGAGAATTTATGCAATCTGTAGAAATATTCAAGAAAACCCTCAGAACCTTTTCAGACGATACAGACAATGATCCAAATGATTCCAATAAAATGCTGCCGAAAGAAGTGTTGAATAAAGCACAGGATCCGGGTTCTATCGAGGATCCTTTAAAAAAGCAATGGGAAAAGTCGTGAGGTAACCACCGTTGTACCTTTTTTTCAATAAATGCTGCAGGCGTACCATGCAGCATTATTCATTATGATTCCTGATAGATTCTTACATAGTCAACTTCAAATTTTATTGGAAACCTGGTCTGTGAAGGGTCATCTCCATTTGCTCCGATGGCAAGGTTTAGTAAAATATAATGCGGTTGCAGGAAGGGGTTTTCCCCATCTGCATTGATAGCCTGGCTAACCAATGTTGAATTGAGTAGTACGTCATCGAGGTACAGGTTAATGGAATCGGTATTCCAGTCCATCCTCCAGGTATGAAATTTCTTCGTCCAATCCCGGTCACGTGTAGTAAAATCAGAAAGGGGTTTCTTTAAATTATCCCACGTTGCTTTTCCCGGCTCTTTACCGGCCCAGGCAACGTTGGCGAGTATCGTAGGAACACCGTTTATCCGGTAAAATTCCATGATATCTATCTCGCCGTTGGAAGGCCATCTGCCACTGACCCCCAGTGTCCATATCGCAGGCCATGAGCCTTTGGATGTATCAATTCTTGCCCGGATGATAAAGCGTCCGTACTTCCAGTCTTTCAGACCGCGGGTTTGTATACTTGCAGACGTGTACTCTGTATTTTCGCTGCTTAAACGCCAGTCGCTGCTTCCTTTGACGTAACCCGGATTCTTTTTTTGCTGCCTGGCGCCGGTGATCACGAGGAGTCCATTCGAACAATTTGCATTGTCCGGCTGGTACCATTGCAGTTCCTGGTTTCTTACCAATCCGTTCTCATATTTCCAGTAAGCCGGGTCAGGTTTGCCTTCGTCATTAAACTCGTCATGCCAGTTTAAAGACATGCCAGGTATTTTCGGAGGAGCTGAAAAGTCGGGCTTGAATGAATCCTGGCAGGGAGCGGATTTGCCCCATAAAAGAAGAGCGGTAAAGATCAGAACGGTTAAATAGATGTTATTCACGAATTACAAGGTGTTTAAATGAGTGATGCACATTCCTCCCATATAAATGGATAAAGAAATCATTGCAAGGTAATTCTCCTTTCCGTATTATGTCAACGCTTACATGATCATATCACGATGGTTCTTTTAATAATCACCCGGCTGTTCTGAATGGAAATTCTTAACTTCCTGCTTTGGTAGAAGCCTGTCATTGGTCTTTACTTACAAAGTCAACCTGAATGTTTTTAAATTACCCGTAAGCTAACTGATGTCATTATTTATCACTTCCCTGAATTCGGGTAGCAATGGAAACTGCTATTATATCGGAAACGAACAGGAAGCCATCCTGGTAGATGCCGGGATTTGCTGCCGGGAAACCGGGAAAAGAATGGCTCGCCTTGGGTTAAGTATGGATAAGGTAAAAGCCATTTTTGTGTCGCATGAACACGCAGATCATATTACCGGTATACCTGTTCTTGCGAAAAAATATCAGTTGCCTGTTTATATAACCGAGTGTACGCATAAGCAAAGCGGGTTATCGGTCGATTCCCGATTGCTGATTTATTTCCGCTCTTATGAACCTGTGCAGGTCGGTTCTCTTGTGGTCAACGCTTTCCCCAAGTTTCACGACGCCTGCGACCCGCATAGTTTTGTAGTGTCGTCAAAAACAGTAAAGGTGGGCGTATTCACAGACATTGGTTTCTCATGCGAACAGGTGATCCGGCACTTTAGTCAGTGCCATGCCGCTTTCCTCGAGTGTAATTACGATGTAGGCATGTTGACTAACGGAAGCTACCCTTATCACCTGAAAAAGCGGATTATGGGTGGCAGGGGACATCTTTCCAATGTGCAGGCGCTGCAACTGGTAAAAGACCACCGGCCATCCTTTATGAGTCACCTGCTGCTATCGCATCTTTCTAAAAATAATAACTGCCCGAAGCTTGTTCATGACCTCTTTAGCAATCATGCCGGCAGCTTGAAGGTGATCGTGGCATCCAGGTACGCAGAAACACCACTTTTCTTCATCAGTGGGGATACGAGTGCTGACAACCGTCCTAAGAGTACTCAGGAATTGTATCCGCATGTGCAGCTTTCCCTTTTTTAGGTCAGGGATATTGCACAATGGCAACAGGGCAGCGGTAACTGTTTTATGAGTAGCCTTTAATTTCTGTTACACGGGTTTCCTTGTCTCGCATATTCGTGTGCGTTAGGCCATTTGTCCTGAAATAACCATCTGTATCCTCTTCCTTAAGCATACCTTTATAAAAATTTACCTATATTCATTAGACAAAACAATAGAATGAAGAGAATACTTTATCTCAGCTTTAGTGCAATCATGTGTTTCGGTATGCAACACGTCATTCAGGCGCAAAAGGGCAAGTCGCTTTTCCCTGAAACACCTGGTGTTCAAACGTATACTTACCGGTTTAGCATGAAAAAGGATGTAGGGGCTACGCTTGATACCATTAAATCGCTTGGCATAACCGTGCTGGAAAGCAGCACGAATCCTGAAGGGATGAGCCCGGAAGCCTTTCGGAAATTGCTTGACGAACGCGGAATGACAAGCCCTTCCGTTGGCGTAGGTTATGATGAACTGGTAAAAGACCCGGCCGCAATAGCGGAAAAAGCGAAGATAATCGGCGCATCATATGTGATGACAGCCTGGATTCCGCATAAAAATGAATTTAATCTTGAAGATGCTAAAAAAGCGGTCGCCGATTTTAACCGGGCCGGGAAAATACTAAAAGAAAAAGGCATAACATTCTGCTATCACACTCATGGCTACGAGTTCGTCCCCTATCAAAGCGGTACCCTCTTTGACTATATGGTTAAAAATACTGATCCCAAGTTCGTTTCATATGAAATGGACATTATGTGGGTGTTTCACGGCGGACAGAACCCCGCAAAGCTTTTACTGAAATACCCGAATCGCTGGAAACTCATGCATTTGAAAGATTTGCGCAAAGGTGTCAAAGGCGACCTTACGGGCGGAACCTCCACCGAAAACGATGTGGCTTTGGGAACGGGTCAGCTCAACATCCCCGAAATTTTAAGGGCTGCTAAAAAGGTGGGAATAAAATATTATTTTATAGAGGACGAAAGTTCACGCATTCGTGAGCAGGTGCCCCAGAGCATGACCTATCTAAAAAGTTTAACGGATTAAAGCGGCTATCATTAAATTATTTCACTACCGGAGGATTGACCATAATATGAGCTCCGTGCGTTCCGGGATGCATGATCCAGGGCATGCCTGGCGCCTGCGGTTTTAACGGCAGCCCTGTACTTTGGGCGGTGGCATAAGGTATATAAATAACCGAGCGCAGGTATCCGTTTTTTACTTCTCCGGTTTGCTGGTTGTAATCTTCTGCTTTTGATGAAAATACAAAAAGGGTAGAAGGCTGTTTGGGCATCACCAATTTTCCTGCCTTTACTTCCTGCTCCCGGGTGTCAAATATTTCCTGGGCAGACTTTCCCGGTGTTCTCAATTCGCGGCCACGCTGCATAAACGGGTGCAGGTCCTTGTGATAACACGCCACCGACATACCCGCCTGGGCCGGATCATCGGCAACACAGATCAATTCATTGAGTCCTTTCCTTAACAAAATAAATTTTTTATCCTCATCAAAACCATAAACGGCCACGCTGTCTTTTTTATCCGGGGGTGCTGCCATGAGGGCGATTTTTATCTGCATTTCCTTTGCAGGCACTTTGTCCTGTGCTAAAGCGGCAACGCAAATACTTGCTATTACGGTTGATAAAAGGAGTGCTTTCATGTCTGACGTATTGATGATGAATGTTACGATGAGGGTATAAATGTAAAAACATTTTATGCAATTGTATGAGAAGAAGGGGAAATTCCGGGGGGACTGATCATACTTTAAAACCTTTCTTATTGCTCACCAGTATTTAGGGGCTGCAACAAAGGTTCTGAAAGGGAACCATAAACTCAAGTTTCTGAGTAAATCCTCGTCGTGTTACGCCCCCTGTGAAATGTTTCACCACTATGGTAAGAACATACTTGCGTCACATCCATTAAATTTGTATTTTCATTATTGCACGATATTTTAAAATGAGTATCAAAAAACCCGGCATAGACATTATCAACGACCTCCTCGAAGAATGCATCGTGGCATACCCGGTCTCATCCTTTATCATCAGTTTGTATAAACAATACCAACAACGGGGGAGCCTTAGTAAAAAACAACTGCAGGGCTTATACAGTAAAGCATCCATTGTAGAAGGGATACCGCAAGGCAAACTGGCAACCCTTGAAGCGGTCATAAAAAAAATGCCTACGAGGTATAAATCCGATCTGCCGGAAGCCAGGCCCTTGTTTGAGAAGGACGTAAAGAGTGGACAGCTCATCGATGCCATTCTTGAAAAATATCCGCAGCATAAAAGAGTATTGTTTCTGAAAGTTAAGTATAATAATAACGAAGTACTTTCTCCTCTTGAAGTTGATGAATTGAAGAAATTTACTCAACTACTGGTACATTGAGTTCCCTTTTGTCATAATTCTGTCGAAGAATTTTCTGTTCTTCGGCTTCTGTAAGATTAATCCTTTAAAAGTAAATACCTCTTCTGCTTTGCCAGGTATTCGAAAACCTGCCTGTGATAAGGGCTGAATTCAGGATCCGGGATACCGTTGGGCGGTATCGTGTTACCTTCTTTGTTTGTCTGGAACATATCGTGATGATAAATAACATAGCCTCCTGCCTTTCTCACGTTGTAAAGGTGCAGGATGTGATCGAGGGGGAGGGTTGGGGACCTGGGCCCGCCAAAGCTCGCAGTGCCTTTGCGGGCTGGTTCGTCATCGACAACCGGTTTATTGTATTTAGCCAGCAGTAAGGCAATTTCGTGTGGCGCTATCTCCCAGTGAGCATCATCTTTCCGGGAAGTATGCGGGGACAGGTAATCAAGTGCCGCATTTTCCTCCTGGCTTCCCAAAACTCCTGCATAACCCGGTGAATTGGTTACTATTCTCCTGTCATCAGTACTTTTAATGATTTTAAGGTAATCTATGGTGCGATAGTCATGTTCATTCCATATCTGTAGAATTACATTCCGGTAAGGTTGCAGCTCTTTAGTTACCAGGGCCACCGCCTTATCAGAAGCCTGATCTGTCAGGATTATTTTATCATTCCAGCTTTCGCGCTGGAAAAGGACAAAGAGGACAACCATCCCTTTGTCATCAGCCGCTTTGATTATCTCTTTTAAATTATTCAGATGCTCCGTCCGCAGACTACCGTCTGGATTATACAGTGTGCAGGTACTGCAGGTATTTACAAATCCCTGTTTATTGTCCCACTGTCCCCATACCCGGATAACATTAATGCCGTAAGCCCGAAATTTATCTAACCATCTGATGCGTTCGAAGATTGAGCTGTTGAACGCCGGGTTGTAAACCGCATTGAAAAAACTAACACCCGTAAATTCAAAAGGATTCCCATTTATTGTAAAGGAGGTGCCTTTTATAGCAATCACATTTTTACTTTGGGCGGAACAATCCGGCATCCGAATAAACAAAAACACCCAACACAGCCAGATATAACCACTTTTTAAAAGGAGATCTTTTGACACCTTATTTGAGCCGGCAATAGGTTCTGATACATAGGCTGGTTTCTGCGTTTGTTTTCCCGCCCTGATTATTAATGATTTAATTTTCACCCCGGATACTTTTTTTACCTGTGAGATGTTGATGGCTTTCATTGTGCGCCGGTTAAAAGAAGCCGCAGATGGCTGTTTGATTCTGTATGGAAGTTAGGCTTCTATGATGAAAGCTCATTTTGGAATACCAGATTTTTTCAGTAATTTACTACTGAGCATTTGATTCTCCTGGATTAATCCTCAAAATATCCTTTAAATTACCTGATATCGTCGCATTTATCTGGAGTTGGAAAATACTGCAAGAACATGAATCTGACGGTATACAATGCCGCGATTCCATGGGACAAAAAAGCAGTTATGGACAAAGTGTACTTACTTCGAAATGGTGTTAAGACCGGGCCTTTCCCGTTGCACGAATTGATGAGGGAAGGATTGCTGGTAACCGACCTTGTGAGGGCGGAAGGGGAAAACTTATCCTGGTCAAGTCCTGTTGATATGGGGATTATTCCGCCTTTTGCAGACACCAGTAAAGCTACGCCGGGGAAAGCATCGGAAGTTTTCGCTGCCTTTAAGCAAATGCCCCGTGAAGCGGCTGTTTATGCAGAAGCGACTGGCATCATCGGCTCAAAATTCATATATGTGAAATTGCCTGTTCAGATGGATCAATATCCGGTAACATCCGGCGGGCTTTCTCAGCCACCCGGAATTGATGAAAATGACGCAGAACGCTGCAAGAGAACAACGGCCCGGTTTCCCGGCCACCCGGAAGAAAACGTCAATACCATAAGGCATTTACAACGCGCGGGGGTACCCGATAAGGAAACGAAAAACTCCTCGCCGGAAATTCATAAACAAGACTCGCAATTACTTACCAGGCTTTCAAAAATTACTGCCATAGCTTTCAGCTTCGCATTGCTATTCTTCCTTGCCAGTTACCTGCTTTCAAGGTGGTACCAGCCGGATAAGAAAACAAATGGCAACGTTGTACAGCGGAATGTTGTCAGGCAAATGAGGCCGGCAATCAATTTACCACAAACACCTGAACCTGAAAAAACGCAGGCTGCATTTGCAAATGTGGTGATGGCAGATGAAACAGCAACCAGTGCACCCATTGCTCCTGTAAAAAGTAAAGGTAAACCCGCCAGGAAATCAAGGAGGCAACCTGCGATAAAGAAGATAGCACCGGATATAAAAATTGAAGAAGAAAAGGAAGAATTCAAACCTAGGGTAGCCGAAAATGCGGAGGTGACCGCTAATTTGAAACAGGAGGGTGATTTGGTGGTGATCCCCATCCAAAAATCAAAGACCCTTGGCCAGAAGTTAAATACTTTCTTCAAAAAAATCAAAGGTAAAAAAGCGGGTGACAAAGGCCAGTAACTGAAGCGGGGAGACGAAAACAAAATCCGGAACTTCTCGTTAAAAATTAATTTACGGGTATCAGAACAATACCCTTCATCGCTTACGAACTTTCCCGGGGCAACCGGCAAACCTGTTTATGATTGTTTAAGGGTTACCATCTGTGTCAGCACGCGCGGATGTATTACAAAAAAGAGCCGTTTCAAAATAATTGAAACAGCTCTTTGATTTTTGGCTCAGAGGTATTACAGAGGAGAAACGCTGACAAACCAATTGCGGGCGGGTAAAATTCCAGAGGTAAGTATGCGGGTGTAAGCCAAAATATGGTTGTTTTATTTCATTCCGGCTGGTTGTTTGCGTGTTGTTTTAACTTCTTCAATGATGTACTTATGGTTAGGGTTGTAGCTACTTATGGACGCGTTGGTAAAATGTAAAGCCTTGCCGGTAGCAACCCCCGGATTCACTACCACCTGCGGTTCAAAACCACTCACATAAAGAATTGAATCACCTGTTGGTGCGCCGGGCACGTCTTTTATTGGTGGGTTGCCGTTGGCGTCTCCTTCGAATGTTGCATGCAAGAGTGTGGTTGTTCTACATGACAGCACTGTAGAAGCAATTAAAAACAAATACAAAGTATTAAGGCGTTTTTTCATTGTCCCTGGTTTAAGGTGAACCAAAAGTAGCCCCGGACGACAGGCAATCATACCGTATTTGTACTGATGTTCCTAAGTATATCCACTGATTTTTCGTAAACCGCCAATGATATTCTCCACCGTTGCTTATGGAAATTGTGTTCAAATAGCTGCAGGGTAAGCAAGTTCAGCTTTTATAGGCTATTTTTACGTACACCATTGTAACGTGGTACGTGGCCGCAACACAATAACATTACCAAGAATGAATGTAAAACCATCCGGTGAGAGCTTTATTTCAAAAGGGGTTGATGCTTTTTTCACAGATATATCAGATGTTGGCAGCTTTGTCCTCCGGTTTTTCAAAGAGGTATTAAAGCCTCCCTATGAAGTAAAAGAAATTATCAAGCAATGCTATGAAGTTGGTTACAAGTCATTGCCCTTGATTTCGTTGACCGGGTTTGTAACGGGGCTTGTATTTACCAAGCAATCACGTCCGTCACTTGCTGAATTCGGTGCTTCATCCTGGCTTCCTTCCCTGGTAGCGATTGCTATCATCAGGGCACTTGCACCGCTTGTCACCGCCCTTATCGCTGCAGGCAAGGTAGGCTCGAATATCGGCGCCGAACTTGGTTCTATGAAAGTGACGGAGCAAATAGATGCTATGGAGGTTTCTGCGGTAAATCCATTTAAATTTCTGGTAGTAAGCCGTGTTATAGCCACAACTTTAATGATCCCGATGCTTATGGGCTATACCGGTTGCCTGGCGATGCTTGGCGCGTATATAAACGTAAACCAGAATGAAATGACCAGCTTTGCCGCTTTCTTTGAAGAGGCTTTTTCCAAAATATCATTCCTCGACATATACGCATCAATAGTCAAGTCGGTAGTGTATGGTTTCACTATCGGCATGGTTGGATGTTACAAGGGATACTATGCCACCATGGGAACTGAAGGAGTAGGCAAGGCGGCAAATGCTTCCGTGGTGACATCTATGTTTTTGATCTTTATTGAAGAAATTATTATCGTGCAGATCACCAACAACATCAGGGGATAATGCTTATGGAAACTAACCTCGAAGGATCAAATGGCTCGATGCCGGTGATTGCAATCAGGGATCTGTATAAATCGTTCGGCAGCAAACATGTGTTGAAAGGGGTCGACCTTGAGTTATTAAAGGGCGAAAACGTGGTTGTGCTCGGCCGTTCCGGAACCGGCAAGTCAGTACTGATCAAACTTATTGCCGGGTTGTTAAAACCAGACAGGGGCAAAGTAGTGGTTTTAGGGAGCGAAGTGGGCCTTTTATCAGAAAAGGAATTGCTTGAAATGCGATTGAAGATTGGCTTCTCTTTCCAGAACAGTGCCTTGTACGATAGTATGACGGTAAGAGAGAATCTTGAATTTCCCCTGGTTCGGAATAGCAGGCATCTGAGCAGGCAGGAAAAAAACGATGCAATTGAAACCGTGCTTAATGCGGTAGGCTTAATTGAAACCATCAACCAAATGCCGTCTGAGCTTTCAGGAGGCCAGCGAAAGCGCATAGGCATTGCCCGTACATTGATCCTTCGACCCGGGATTATGTTATACGATGAACCTACAGCGGGGCTTGATCCTATTACCAGTATTGAAATCAACAAGCTGATAAATGATGTAAAACAAAGCTATAATACAAGCTCAATCATCATTACGCACGACCTAACCTGCGCTAAAATAACGGGTGACAGGGTTGCAATGCTGCTGGATGGAAAGTTTGTCAGCCAGGGCAGCTTTGACGAAATCTTTGCCACCAACGACGAACGGATTCAAAGTTTTTATAATTATAATTTTATTAAATAAGATGAAAGACACAAAAGCCAAGCGGGCCATAATAGTAGGAATATTCATTTTCCTCGGACTTCTCATTATCGTCCTGACCGTTTTTACTTTAGGAAGCCAGCAAAAGACATTTCAAAAATCCCTTACCTTAAAAGTTATGTTTGAAGATGTTCAGGGACTACAAAAAGGTAATAATGTTTGGTTCTCCGGGGTAAAGATAGGAACCGTCAAAAAGATATCATTTGCAGGTTCCTCACAGGTGGAAGCCCTCATTAACGTTGATGAAAAAGCGAAAACGTACATCCGGAAAAATTCACTGGCAAAGATCAGTTCTGATGGATTGATCGGCAGCAGGATAGTGGTGATATATGGGGGATCAGATAAATTCGGCGAAGTGGAAGACGGGGATATGCTCGGGGTTGAAAAATCCTTCAGCAGTGATGATATGATGAATACTTTACAAAAAAACAACACCAATTTACTTGAGATCACAAACGATTTTAAGGTCGTGAGCAAGGGATTATCCGCCGGCAATGGCACTATTGGAAAATTACTTACTGATGAAACCCTGATTAATGATATGCATGTGGTCATGCGTTCATTGATGAAAACATCGAAGAATGTAGAAAAGCTGTCGATGACATTTGGCGCATACGCATCGAAGTTAAACACAGAAGGATCGCTTGCCCATGAACTCGTTACGGATACCTCTTTATTTTCCAGCCTGCGGGCCAGCGCTACAGAAATAAAGTCGATCACGCAAACAGCTAATGCCCTTGTTTATGATCTCAGGAACACGAGCAGCGAGCTAAGTAACAGCCTGAACAACAAAAATACCCCCATAGGCATGCTGCTGAAAGATGAGCATGCTGCCTCAGACTTAAAAGTAACCCTTAAATACCTGCAAAGCAGCAGCCAGAAGCTGGATGAAAACCTTGAGGCGCTTCAGCATAATTTTTTATTGAGAGGATTTTTCAGGCGGAAAGCAAGAAATGAAGCAAAGAATGTAAGCCAGCAAAAATAACGATCCGGTTTGCCGGTGTATAAATATCTACACCAGACAATTAGTAAAGTTCATGGAATGTTTGTAAATTCAGCAAAGATTAATTATACTATATGAAAAGTCTAATCTCCCTCCTTTTTGTAGCTGTATTGACAAATTGCGCACAAAAAAAAGAGCAAGAAAAGCTGCAGATTGCAGGCGCCTACCTGATGACCAGCCAAACCTTAAACGATGGCACGAAAGACACTTCTATAAACCGACGACAATTAAAAATCTACACAGACGATCACGTGATTTACGCGGCTATGCGGTTTCCTGATTCGCTGGCTTCTTACGGAATAGGTACATACAAGATTGATGATGGGAAGGTAATTGAGCAACTATTTTACACTTCCGCAAATGCAGATAAGAAAGACACTTTTACATTGGCAGTTGAATTAACTGACAAGGGGTATAAACAGGTAATTGAGGAAATGCTTTCTCAGGGTAAAAAGTATACACTTTCTGAGGAATATGATAGAGTAGCCAAGGCAGACAGTACGCCCATAGATGGAGCATGGAAGCAAACCAAAAATTTCTATATCCGCAAAAATGGCGATACGGTCGTGAATAATAACATTACGGAATTTAAGGTTTACCAGGCCGGCCACTTCATTTGGGCAGCAAGCATTCCTGATTCTGCGTCTAAAAAGTCACGTACTTTTTTCGGTTTTGGAACGTATAATATGGATGGCAACAACAAATCAAGGGAAGTCAATTCTCTGTCGACTTATCCTCCTCTTATTGACAGCACTGTAAATATTGATATTGAATTTTTAGGAGACAATTCGTATAAACAAACGATTGTACAACCTGACAATGAAAAGTCGGTGGAGATATATGATCGGTTAAAAGTTTATTACTAAGTGTTCGCCGCATTGTCGTGGCATCTAAGAAAATTGTCCCGACCGATTAGGTAGCAAACCTATAAGGTTGGGAACTTTAATCGCGTTTAGAGCGCAGAGCTTTATAATGCTTCAGGTTTTTGTCGCCTGGCAACCTTTTGTATTCATCCGAGCCTGCTGCATAAACGGCAATCTTTCCTTCGGCATTGCTATGTACACCCCAGCCATAACGTTTCGTAAGCGGGGAAGAACGAAAGCATGGCTGCCCTTTTGAAAAAAACTTCTCTCTTTCACCCGTAGCTGCGTTACCTGTAATGCTGTTCTTTTCCGCGAAGACCTGGAAAAGAATGTCGTCTGATGTATACTGGTATGGGTTGCTAAAAATCATTTCAAATTGAATATTAGCGGCTGTTCTTTTGTCTTCTTTAACTGGTGGTACTTCCGCTACCTGGGTGGGACAATCATCGGCAACTTCGATAAACGTATTGTAGTAATTGGTAGTTGTCATTTGCGCAAAATTTAGGTTTCGCGGGTCTTAAGCGCGATATGAAAACGAAAGAACGGCCATAAGCAGCCAGCACGCCGGGGTTTGTAGTTAAAGCCGGGGCCTTCCGGGCCTTAACGGCTCTTCAAATGTATTCACTCCCCGCACCCGGAGCTTACGCCGGTAAACCTTATCTCCTGAAGTAACATATAGCGTATCAAATCCGGCGCCTCCAAAACAGACATTCGATGACTGCCCTGTAGGTACAGGCAGAATTGCATTTACGCGGCCCGTCTGGTCGAGAATCTGAATGCCTGAGCGTGAGGCAACATAAACGCGTCCGCTGCTATCACATCTTAGTCCGTCTGACCATGCATTTTCCGCATTGTCAGGCACGTGGAGCCAGCCATAACGCTGTTTGTGGCTTAGCGTTCCATCGGCTTGAATCTGGTAGATCCATACCCAGTGAGAGGCTGACTCCGTTACATATAGTTGCGACTGGTCAGGCGTGAGGGTTAATCCGTTTGCAAACTTCAGGCCTTCGTCAACCACATATTTTCCGCCACCCGGCCTCACAAGGTATAATCTGCTCGGTTTGTCGGAGCCGTTTGGCGCGGTGACGTAAATATTCCCGTTTTTCGCTACTGCTATATCATTGCCAGGAATACTATCCGCAATTACCGTTTCTTTGCCATCGGGGTCATAGCTTAATACCTGTTTTGTTGCCTGTGTTACAACATACCGTTTGCCGTCGGGGCCGAAGGAGGTACCGCTTGCTTTTTTAGAGTCAAGCTTGAGCGTTGTTAATTTTCCATCAATGCCTGCTTTATATGTTTTTGCTTTGGCGACATCCTGATAGAAAACTTCGCCTGATGCATTGGTGGCGGTGCCTTCCGTAAAACCATAACCCTCTCCCACCAACTCCCACCCCCTGCCCGGAATGAGTATATCATTCAAAAACTGATTTTTAGATATTCCTGCAGCTACCTGGCTGGGATAGCCTTTCCAGAGCCATCGCATTGCGGCGGGAAATATTGCCGTCGCATGCCTTCCATTATGTGAACCTTCTCCCCAGACATGCTGTACTTCGTAACCTGAAAATACCAGGGCCCTTTCCATAGTTTCGTTTGCTTTCCACCAATCTCCCGCATATATGTTAAGATCCTTGGAGCCGTCCTGTAAAAAGATTCTTACTGGTTTAGGCTCGTATTTACGTATCAGGGTAGGATACCTGTCGCCCCCCCGGAGGCCCACGTATGTACCGATCGAGCTGAATACCCGTGAAAACGCATCGGGACGCTCCCATGCTGCGGTGAATGCACAAATAGCGCCGCTGCTGCTCCCACCGATGGCCCTGTCGTTCCCGCTTTTTGAAAGCCTGATCACCCTGCCGTCACCCGCTTTCCGTGTTTCAACCTCCGGTAAGATTTCATCCAGAACAAAACGCGCGTAAGCGTCTCCAAGTCCATCATATTCGAAGCTCCTGTTATACCTTTCCTGCGCCAATGCGCCATTGGAGGCGCGCACAACTCCCGGTCTGATGAAAACGCCAATGGTTACGGGCATCTCTTTATTATGTATCAGGTTATCGAAAACCGTGGGCGCGTTAAATTGTATTCCATCCTGGTTAATATAAACACAGGCGGGTTTTTCGGGGCGATATTGTGCAGGTATATATATCCAGTATTCGCGAAAAGTGCCTGGAAATATTTTGGACGTGCTGAAAGAAAATTGAAGAATTTCTCCTTTCGGAACGCCTGCGCGTTCCACAGAAGCTGAGTCTACAGGGTAATTTTCGTCGCTTTGGCAAAATACCACATTATGCTGCAGCAGGCCTAAAGCGAAAAGCAGATATATTATGTTTTTCATAATGATTCAGGGCGATATATTAGTCAGGTATTTTCTTCAAATGTAAGCATAACGGTAAATGGGTCAACAGTTATAAAGTGTTGTGCATTCATGCGTGTGGCAGGCCCTATGGCATAGCTGTAAGTGAATGTAATCAAATATAGTAAATAATGCATTTATTATGGCATACCTTGCCTTCGTGCAAGTTGTGTTTTGACTTATTAAATTATGTGTATGGAAGACAATATATTTACCGGCGAGGATGAATCATTTACAATCCCCGATACAGAGGAAATAAAACTTTATATCATGTCAATAATGAACGTCAGCCAGGAGGCTGTGGAGCAGGCAATAGAAATGGTCGGGCATGATAAAATCAAGGTAGAAGAATTTCTCCGACAGAAAGGGTAATATCTGGTTATCCAATTTATGGCGTAGCGGTGATCCTGATTCATGGATTATCAACCTGGATTAGCTTTTACACGGCAAAACCCTTTCCTCTCAGGTATTCTTCTATATTCTTAACATGATTACTTTGCGTGGCTTTGCAAGCCTCAATTAGCTGATGCGGTGAGATTTCCCATTTTTTTGCCCAGTATATGACATCCTGAATTCTTTTAAAGTCAATTTCCAATTCACCTGACTTTACATTTCGAACTGACTTGCCTGACATATGCCATGTTTTTTTCTAAGTAAAACCTTCATCTATCTTTATACATATAAAAGAACAATATGTGTACCAAGATCATTGACGAAAGTAAGCCGTTTTATCTTCAGAGTCATATAGGTAATGATATATTAACACGGATTCATTTATTTTTAACGCGTACATATGGACAAAGAATTCAACATTGATTTTTTGTTATTAAAAAAATCTGCAATCATTCTGCGCGCACTAAATCATGTGCTCAGGCAGAAGATATTTAAATTACTTGAGGAGCGCGGTAAAATGACCGTCAGCGAAATATACTCAAGCCTCAAGCTGGAACAATCGGTAGCGTCCCAGCACCTTGCAATTTTACGCAGGGCCGCCATCGTAAAAACCGAAAGGGACGGGAAATTCGTTTTTTACAAACTGAATGATGTAAGGATTATTCAGATAGAAAAGTCGATCAGGGCATTATTGTCTACCTGAATGCACTTTTCAACTAATACAATGTAGAATGTTGAATATTTTCTACATTATCGGTGATCATATTGGTGTAAGGTCAGAAAGCAGATAAGTGCCATTGCAGAAGCCCTGCGATTTTGTTGAAAGGAGATTATAATTAATTGGTACGTATAAAAGTTTGCACGTAATCGTTACTTTAGCGAAAATTTACATCAAATTATAATATTTCTTATGAAACCAGTGATTATAAAGTTGAATCTTGCCGGAACGGTTGTTCATGTTAATGCCAATAATATCATGTACTATTATCCTAAGAAATCTGATAACGGTCAGGTTGTTACGGTGATGTACCTATCGAAAGGATGGGGAATAGAAATAGCAGAAACGCCGGCAGAAATCGACGCATTGTTGAAAATGGATAACTTGCATCAGTAATCGTCGATGCTATGAT
This sequence comes from Flavihumibacter sp., assembly GCA_041751095.1. GTDB lineage: Bacteria > Bacteroidota > Bacteroidia > Chitinophagales > Chitinophagaceae > JADCRZ01. The sequence continues at coordinate 90,517 of JBGSYC010000138.1, read as the reverse complement.
AATGGCCAAACTCAAGCTTTATCTGAGTCATAGTTAAGGAAGCGATAATATGATAATCGCGTGTAAATCAGCGTTGAAATAAAGACTGGCACTCTACTGACGGGCATTTATTCCCTCTTTTCAGATTCTTTATTGCGGGTGGCAACGAAGATTATAGTTTAAGGTTCAGCCGCGGTTTAGGACAATTACAATATAGATATCTGTGGATTCTTAGTCCCACGCCGGAAGTTCCTTACAGGCAATGGCATAAGATTTATTGAAGTGAAGTTATATCCTTAAAATATAGTTTATGGAAACCCATGCAAATGAAGAAGGACCTGGTACTCAAATGAACCCAGGTCAAAACGATTCGTCAGGAAACGAAGTCGTTGTAAAAAAGAACGAAGGTATTAGTGACCAGGGTAATGAGTGGTCTGATGAGGAAGGTTATAACGAAAGCAGCAATAAGGTATTAGGAGAAAAGGCTGAAAAATATCTCCGGGAAAGCGCTGATATAGAGGACCTCCCGGAAGAAGCTGATACCGATCAGGCAGATCGAACGATAAAGAACGAAGCAGAGACTAACAGAAGAATAGCTGAAGAAAACGAAAATTCTGATGATGTAATAGAAAGGGAAGAAGACTATGTACCTGGTTTTGATCTGGGGAGAAATAAGGTGCAGTAGGGTGAATCAAAATTCTTAATAAAAAAGGCGTCCTGGATGGAGGCCTTTTTTATTAAGCTGTGCACCGGCCGATGACGAAATAAGAAAGCCCTTATCGCAAGATAAGGGCCAGACAGATATCTTTAACTCAATACAGATACATTATTTTGAATTCTTTATCGATCCTTCCTGTTGTTCCCTGCCCCTGTTTTTATCAGCATTCGTTCCTTCTTCAGACCTTTCTGTTGTTGGGGTTTCTTTAATGTCCTTTACTTCCTGTTGTACCTGTGTTTCTTCTTTCTTATTATCTGCGGTATTTTCCATGTGATATTTCAGTATAAAGTACAAAATCTGTGCCACGGCGAAACTACAGGGACATTTGCGGCATTTAACTGTGGGGTGCTCTATAATGCAGAGACGGGAGCTCTGGTATCCCTGGTTTTATGCAGGGGTTCACAACCAAGAATTAGTTTATACGGAATTTTTGTTGCACCTTTACCATTCTTTCCCCATCCCATCATAGAATATTCGAGGATATCAGCGATTGTTTAAAAGGAAGCTGATGCATATAAATGGCTGAAAATCCATAACTATAAAAGACACAATAAATTCAATATCATGTTTACGCACATCTGGAACAAGTATTTGCCAATTATCAAAATTCTTCTTAAGCGGTCGGCGGCAAGCGATCAGACGCTTAACCTAAACAGGATAGATTTCGAGCGTGCAGGCAGCGGCCGTAAGGCCGGATATAAATTCAATATAGAATTTTCCAAAGGGCGTGTTACCAACGTTATCAGTGGATCACCTCTGGCTTCTGATCTTGCAGCGGTTTTGCAGCAGGATGGTTTAATGAAAAGCATGTTTGCTGATAATGACTATCAGTTATCCCTAAATACAAAGTTTCAATTAAGCATAAAAAATTTAACCCGGCAGGCACAGCCAGTTGCCGAAGAAGTTGAAGCCATTGCCGAGTAAATGTTTACGCCCAGGTAAACTCCATTGGATAATGATTCGGAAACTTACCATTGTTTAAGGCCACTGATCGCGTCTTAATGCTCCAGCCCCTGAATTAAGACATACGCGGTCAGACCTTATAGTTCAGGACAGTGTTCATTCATTTATCCAAAACATCACACCGGTTATTGTTAGTAACTGATCACCTGTTCTTCCAGCATCACCGGCATTTGTCGAAATTCGTATTGCTGATTGCGAAGCTGGGGTTCAAAGCCTGCGTCGCGAATGGCTTGTTGAATTCCTTTGCTCGTAAACCGATGTGGGGCCCCGGCCGCGCTAACAACATTTTCCTCAATCATAATGCTTCCGAAATCGTTGGCTCCCGCATGAAGGCAAAGCTGGGCAACTTCCTTCCCTACGGTCAGCCAGGATGCCTGGATATTTTTTACGTTGGGAAGCATGATGCGGCTCATCGCGATCATGCGGATATATTCTTCCGGTGTGGTTAAATTATGAACGCCGCGGATACGGGCGAGTAATGTATCTGCATCCTGGAAAGTCCAGGGGATGAAAGCAAGAAAACCTTTTGCTTCCGCAGGTTTTTTTGCCTGGGTATCTCTGAGACTAACAAGGTGTTGAAAGCGCTCGACGATTGTTTCAACGTGGCCAAACATCATGGTAGCCGATGTGGTAATACGTAATTTGTGCGCTTCATGCATAATGTCAAGCCATTCCTGTGCACCACACTTTCCCTTACTTACCAGTCGGCGAACCCGGTCAATTAGTATTTCGGCGCCTGCTCCGGGCAACGAATCAAGCCCGGCATCTTTTAAAGCCATGAGCACTTTGACATGGGTGGATTTCTCAAGCCTGGTAATATGAGCAACTTCGGGAGGCCCGAGCGCGTGCAATTTGATGTCGGGGTAAAGTTGCTTTAGCTGTCTGAAAAGGTCCACGTAAAACGATAATCCAAGTTCAGGATGGTGGCCGCCCTGCAGTAAAAGCTGGTCGCCTCCGTAGCGGATCATTTCCTCGATCTTTACCTTATATGTTTCAATACCGGTAATATATGCTTCAGGATGGCCGGGAACCCGGTAAAAATTGCAAAACTTGCAGTTGGCTATGCATACGTTAGTCGTATTGAGGTTACGGTCTATTATCCATGTCACCTTGCCATGCGGCACCTGAACTTTTCTTAACCCATCTGCGATATTCATAAGGTCTGTCAGTGGTGCATTCTCAAAAAGAAAAACCCCTTCTTCTACAGAAAGAAATTCGAAATCCGTCGCTTTTTTATACAATCGGTCTAACTGCATGCAGGTATTTACTAAAGAACAAAAATACGCCAGGAATGTTGGATGAAAAAATGACGCGAACGAAAGACAGGCATCCGGTAGGAATATATTTAATGAACTATACGTGGAAAGAGGCAACCTTTCATATATAATCGTTGGGTAAGTGATGCCAATGCGCTACTTTTAATGAATTGATTTTACGGGTAAAGCGAAAGGAAAGTTCTAACGATGCTCAGTTAAATTCAATTGCTGAAGAGTGCGACGCAACGGCTGCCAAATAAAAGCGATATGGCTGGTATCATTAATACTGTTCTCAACCAGTATTTTCTGCCAGGAAGAATTCGTGCCCCCGGCTGCCCGTCTGCTTACAAAATTCCCTTTTACACAATTCAGCGGCGGAGTAGTGGTAATCAGGGCTACCCTGAATAATATCCCGGATTCATTGAATTTCATACTGGATACAGGTAGTGGTGGAATTTCACTGGATTCGAACACCTGTGATCGTTTGCAAATTAAAACAGTGGCTTCAGATAAAACGATACGGGGCATTGCCGGCATCAGGAATGTGCGTTTTGCAAATAATAATTCTATAAATTTTCCGGGTTTAAAAGTTGACAGCCTTAATTTTCACATCAATGATTATGAAATTTTAAGCAATGTTTACGGCGAGCATATTGACGGTATCATCGGGTACAGCTTTTTTTTAAGATATATCGTAAAAATCAATTACGACAGCAGCAAGATACTCGTGTATTCAAAAGGTTCCATGAAATATCCAAAAGGGGGCTTCCTGCTTAAACCGCTGCTGGTAAGTATCCCTATTCAAAGCGGGCGTATAAAAGACCAAAGTGACGAGGTACTCGGCCGTTTTTATTTTGATACAGGGGCGGGATTATGCCTTTTGCTGTCGAGCGACTTTGCCACAGACAGCTTAAAATTTACTCCTAAAAAGAAACTGTTGCATACGCAGGCAGAAGGGCTGGGGGGCAAGGCTCAAATGAAAATAACCACTATCAGGGAATTCCGGCTTGGCCCTTACCGTTTCCGTAAAGTACCTGCCTATGTTTTTGATGACGAGTTCAATGTTACGTCATATCCATACCTCGGAGGACTGATCGGGAATGACCTGTTGCGCAGGTTCAATGTTATTATCAATTATGCGAAGAAAGACATCCATCTGCTGCCGAATTCGCACTTCCGTGACCCTTTCGATTACGCCTATACCGGCCTGGGATTTTATTTTTATGACGGTGAGATCAGGGTGACAGACATTATGAAAGGCTCTCCGGCAGAAAATGCCGGCTTCAAATTAGACGACATCATCGTTGCGATAGACAATAATTTCAGTAAAAGTATCCAGACCTATAAAAATCTTTTGCAAAGCCAGGGACGCAAATTAAAAATTCTCGTATACAGGGATGGCGCGCCACTGATGCTTACACTTAAAGTAAAGAGCATCTTGTAAAGTCACCGGAAATTTATATCGTTTCTGTTATTTTTTCTTGTCGCCGGATATCTGCGCCGAACCCTGATGCCCTGATATCCAACTTGTCATTATCTTTGCAGGCTTTTAATTTATAATTTACCCGTCTGTACTATGATACAATTTGAAAAATTCACGCTTTCCAACGGCTTACGTGTTATTGTACATGAAGACGCTTGTACCCCTATGGCAGTCGTTAACGTTCTGTATGATGTAGGAGCCAGGGATGAGGATCCGGCCAAAACCGGCTTTGCCCATTTATTCGAACACCTGATGTTCGGGGGAAGTTTGCACATTCCCAGTTACGACGAACCGTTGCAGCTTGCCGGAGGTGAAAATAATGCCTTTACTACAAATGATTTTACCAATTATTATTGCCAGCTTCCGGCCGAAAATCTGGAGACTGCTTTCTGGCTTGAGAGCGACCGCATGTTATCATTGGCTTTTAGTGAGAAAAGCCTTGAGGTACAACGTAAAGTAGTATGCGAAGAATTTAAAGAACACTACCTGAACAAGCCTTATGGTGACGTATGGTTTAAAATGCGGGAACTTGCCTATACCGTGCATCCATACCGCTGGCAAACAATCGGCAAAGAACTAAGCCATATTGAAAATGCCGGAATAGATGACGTAAGGAAATTTTTCTTTAAACACTACAGGCCTCAGAACGCTATACTTGCAGTGGCTGGAAACGTGAAGACAGACACCGTCTGCAAACTGGCTGAGAAATGGTTTGGTGATATACCTGCAGGTGATAAGTACCGTCGCAACCTGCCGGTAGAGCCTCAACAAACAGGGGCAAGGATGATGGAAACCAAAGCTAATGTACCTCTTGATGCATTATATAAATGCTGGCACATCTACCCGCGGTTAGACCAGCGATATTATTGCGCCGACCTGATCACAGAAATACTAAGCGGTGGCGGGTCATCACGGTTATACCAGTCACTGGTAAAAGAGAAACAACTGTTTAACAACATCGATTGTTCACATTTCGGAACCAATGATGCGGGTTTATTAACCATCGAGGGTAAGCTTGTAAAAGGGGTCTCGATTGACACTGCGGACAAAGCGGTTGAAGAAGAGCTGGATAAAATGAAAGAAGACCTCGTAGATGAGAAGGAGCTACAGAAAGTGAAGAATAAAAGCGAAAGTATGATTGCGTTTGAAGATATGAGTGTGATGAACCGGGCAAACAGCCTCGCTATTTACGAGCTATTGGGAGAAGCAGGGTTGATGAACACCGAACTCGATAAATATAATGTCGTTAGCGTAAAAGACATACAGGAAGAAGCAATGGTGATCTTTGATAAAAAAAACAGCAATACCCTTTATTATTCGAGCAGTAATTAATGTAAAAAATCCGAACTCCTTTGGCGGGAGGATGAAGCCCTAAATGCTATACAGATATATTGCCAGCTTGATCATACTCGAAAAGAACCCTTACACCACCTGATTGGTTATAAAGCCCGGGAGTTACCGCCGCTTGTAATAAAATATTAAAATGACACACAGAACAATTCCACCGCCTATAAAAGATGCGGTAGACTTTGACCTCCGCTTAAAGCCATGCGGCCGGTATACGCTGGATAACGGCGTTGACGTATACACGGTAGACGCAGGGGCTGAAGAAGTGCTGCAAATAGACTGGGTGATGTATGCGGGCAACTGGTATGAAGACAAAAACCTTGTAGCGGCCAGTACGAACTATCTTTTGAAAAACGGCACTTCCGGCAAAAGCGCATTCCAGATCAACGAACATTTTGAATATTATGGATCTTACTTCAACAGGCATTGCTATAATGAAAACGCCACGCTTACCTTACATTGCTTAACAAAGCACCTGCCGGAACTGCTCCCGGTGGTACAGGAGGTGCTCACGGATTGTGTTTTTGCCGAGGACGAAATTCAGATTTACAAACAAACCGGAAAGCAACGCCTCGAGGTAAATCTAAAGAAGTGTGATTTTGTCGCCAACCGGTTGATTGATGAATATCTTTTCGGCAGCAATCATCCTTATGGGAGGTATAGTAGCTTTGCCGCATTTGATGAAGTATCACGGCAGGACCTCGCAAATTTTTACCGGCAATATTATGTCAACGGAAAATGCGTCATTTTCGTGGCCGGTAAATTACCGGCGGACATTGTGCCGTTATTCAATCGATATTTTGGCGGTCTCGGATTCAACGGAAGGAGCTTGCAGGAAAAGCAGCATGTCATTTGTAAGACTACAGATAAAAAATTCAATGTACTTAATGACCCCGCCGGTGTGCAGGGAGCGATACGGATAGGTTCCCATTTCCCTGACCGGCATCATCCGGATTTCCAGAAAGCGCAGGTACTCAATAACGTATTCGGCGGCTATTTCGGTTCAAGGCTGATGAGCAACATCAGGGAAGAAAAAGGCTATACCTATGGAATTCACAGCTACCTGCAAAATCACATGCAGCAAAGCGCCTGGCTGATCAGCACCGAAGCTGGCAGGGAAGTATGTGAAGCTACCGTAGAAGAAGTTTATGCCGAAATGCTCGACCTCAGGGAAGAACCGGTTGATGATGAAGAACTCATGCTTGTGCGCAACCATATGATGGGAACGATCTTAGGGGAGCTTGACGGGCCGTTTCACATTATGGCAAAGTGGAAAAATATCATCCTGCATGACCTTGGAGAGAACTACTTTGATGAAGCCATCGAAACCATCAGAACTGTTTCGGCCACAGAATTGCAGGAGCTGTCAAATAAGTACCTGAACCCCGAAAATTTTTGTGAATTGACAGTAATTTGAATATCGTTCACACACCAATTGTAAAGGTGTGCATGCCAATACCATCGTCCTGTGCTTAGCGTTTCGGATGAACCATCTTTGGTCGGATTTTTAATGCATAACATTTATCGTACAAATAACAACATCGCATAATTACCATGAATTTCATTCTTCGTATGTTGCTTACCGCCGCTGTGGCTTTTGGACTTGCCAGTGTATTGCCCGGCATCCATATAGAGAATTTCTGGACAGCCATTGTTGTTGTGTTTGTACTGGCGATCCTGAACATTCTGGTGAAGCCTGTTCTTATCATTCTCACCCTGCCCATCACCTTATTAACTTTCGGGCTCTTCCTATTCGTCATTAACGCGTTAATCATTTTACTTGCCGGTAAGTTCATAGATGGGTTTATTGTCGACGGCTTTTGGTGGGCTTTAATATTCAGCCTTTTGCTTTCTGTATTGTCTTCCCTGATTTTTAAAGAACGTAAATCTGAAAACAGAAGCGATTAGTTCTTAACTTGAACCGGCAAGAACCGATCTCACGGGAACACAAGAAGCCTCCCGAAAACCGGCAAAACCTATGCAATTCGACAAAAAAAATTACTCCGGCGCAGAGCTGTTGAATTTATACCGCAATATCCTGCTTTCCAGAATGATCGAGGAAAAGATGCTTTTCTTGCTAAGGCAGGGGCGTGTAGGAAAATGGTTCAGTGGAATCGGCCAGGAAGCCATTTCTGTCGGTGCAACCTTAGCGATGCAGGAAGATGAATGGATAATGCCCCTGCACCGTAACCTCGGGGTGTTTATTTCACGTGGTATGCCGCTTAGCCGGCTCATGAATCAATGGCAGGGACATACAGATGGCTACAGCAAAGGCAGGGAGCGTAGCTTTCATTTCGGAAGCAGGGAACACTATATCTGTGGAATGATCTCTCACCTTGGCCCCCAGTTGGCGGTTGCAGATGGAGTGGCATTGGCGTATAAACTACAGAAGCAACAGAAAGCGTCACTAGCATTTACCGGTGAGGGTGGAACCAGCGAAGGCGATTTTCATGAAGCCCTGAATACTGCTGCGGTGTGGGATCTTCCGGTGATATTTATCATTGAAAATAACGGATATGGCTTGAGTACGCCGGTAGCTGAACAATATCGGTGCAGCAGCCTTGCTGAAAGAGCGAAAGGTTATGGAATGGAAGGGGTTTGCATCGATGGCAATAATGTTCTCACCGTATATGATACCATCAAAGGAGTGCGTGAATATTGTATAAAGAATCAGAAACCTTACCTCGTGGAGTGCATGACCTTCAGAATGCGCGGGCATGAAGAAGCCAGTGGAGTAAAGTATGTTCCCGGCGGGTTGTTTGAAGAATGGGGAAAGAAGGATCCGGTAAAAAATTATGAGGACTTCCTGCTGACAACAGGCGTCTTAAACGCCGCGGAAGCAAAAATTATAAGAGAAGAACTTAGCCAGACTGTTGAAGAAGAACTGGTAAAAGGGTTGGCAGGCAATGATGTTGTACCTGACAGCGCTATTGAACTGCAGGATGTATACGCGGATATGCCGCTGAGCGTTTTTAGGCTACCTAAAGTTTCCCAGGAAAACCCTGAAGCAGAAACTACTGAAGCAATTGAGATTGCTGATGACGACACCTGGCCTCCTGAAAGCCCTGAAAGGATCACTTTGACGCCGGCTCCTGATAATTATGTTGTTTCCGCTAAACCAGTATTCGCTTCAGGTTTGGATCAGCGTTCCCTGCGCTTAGTCGATGCCGTTAGGGAAGGACTTCACCAAAGCATGAAGGTCCATGAAAACCTCATCCTGATGGGGCAGGACATTGCAGCGTATGGCGGCGCTTTTAAGGTTACGGAGGGATTTATAGATGAATTCGGAAAGCACAGGGTACGCAATACCCCCTTGTGTGAAAGCGCTATCATAGGTGCTGCCCTCGGATTAAGCCTCGAAGGTTTTAAGAGTATGGTGGAAATGCAATTCGCCGATTTTGTTAGTTGCGGCTTTAACCAGATCGTAAATAACCTTGCCAAGATACATTATCGCTGGGGGCAGCATGCCGATGTGGTGATCAGGATGCCTGCAGGCGGCGGGATAGGAGCAGGGCCATTTCATTCACAAAGTAATGAAGCATGGTTTGTGCACACGCCCGGACTAAAGGTAGTTTACCCATCAAACCCAGGGGATGCGAAAGGTTTAGTGATTGCCGCTATAAACGATCCAAACCCGGTAATTTTCTTCGAGCACAAAGCATTATACAGAAGCGTAAGTGGCCATGTTCACTCCGGCTATTATGAAGTTGACATTGGCAGCGCAAAACTTGCCCGCGAAGGCGATGACGTTTCCATTATTACGTACGGCAGTGGTGTACACTGGGCGATGGATTATGCAGATGCTCACAAGGATGTGTCGCTAAACATTCTCGACCTTCGTACACTGCTACCCCTCGATTATGACGCCATAAAGGCTGCAGTACACAAAACCGGTAAGGTTTTGTTGCTTCATGAAGACACCCTTACCGGCGGAATAGGTGGTGAAATAGCGGCATGGATCTGTGAACACTGCTTCGGGGCGCTTGATGCTCCCGTTATGCGTTGTGCTTCTCTCGACACACCTGTGCCCTTCAATACAGCCTTGGAAAAGAATTTTCTTGCAAAGTCACGCCTCGAAGAATCTATTACAAAGTTGCTGGGGTATTAACGACATATCCCGCCATCACCGCCGGTGATGCCGCCGCCCGCGTTTCTCCTCCATTCATCGCAACCGGAACTCGCCCGGGGAAGGGTTTTCCCGCAGTTACTTCATACTTGTTTCCGGTTGTTTATAACCCGGGCCGTACAAAGGCATCCCGCTTCTTTCACCGGTATGTTTAGACTCATCAACAACCATTTTCCCATTAACAATCACGTATCTAAAACCCTGAGCGTACGCATGTGGCTGTTCAAAGGTGGATACATCTTGCACGGTTTCTGGATTAAAAATCACGATATCTGCAGCATAGCCGGGAAGGAGCAACCCCCGTTCATGTAACTGAAATTTTCGCGCGGGCAGCGAGGTCATCCTTCGAATGGCTTCTTCGAGAGAAATAACCTTCTCTTCCCTTACGTACCTGCCGAGCACCCTTGCATTCGTACCATATCCGCGGGGATGAGGTGCACCCTGCCCGTACGCCCGGATGCTGGCATCGGAAGCAAACATGTTAAAGGGATATTGCATAATGTTTCTGACATCCCATTCACTCATTCCATGAAACACCATGCTCGCGCCGCCCTGCAACATCATGTCGATAATGGTCTCTGCTTCATCCCGTGCCCTGTGTTTTCTGCCTTTAAGCAGGTTAATGGCTTCAATGCTTTTACCGTTAAGTGTAGTGTCAGCCCTGCAATAAGCCACCATGGCATAGCTGTAATGCTTCAGCTTTCGCCGCGCCAGGTTTTTAAGCATGGCTTTCTTAATATATTTCCTGACGTCTGAACGGTTAAGCCTTGCTGTGATTGAGTCTGTTCCGTCAGACAATACGTCTTCAGGTAGTATTGTGCCAAGCGATGTACTGCTTGCAGTGTAAGGATATTGATCTATGGTTACTTCGATGCCCTGTTCACGGGCTTTTTTGATAAGCGCAAGCGTTTCTGCCGAACGCTTCCAGTTTTGCTGGCCACTTACTTTAAAGTGTGAAATTTCAACCGGTATTTTTGCTTCGCGCCCAATCTGCAGCGCTTCATTTATTGCCTGCACCACGCTGTCGCCCTCATCCCGCATATGAGAAGCGTATACGCCATTATATAATGCGGCTATTTTTGCAAGACGAATAACCTCCGGAGTTTTTGCATAAATGCCGGGGATATAAATCAGGCCGGTGGACAGTCCTACTGCACCGTCCTGCATGGCCGTAGCTACCAGTGCCTCCATTTTTCGCATTTCTTCTTCCGTTGGTAATCGGTTGGCAGTTCCCATAACCGTACGGCGTACGGTGTTATGCCCGATAAGCACGGCCGTATTGACAGAAAGTCTGATACTGTCAAGCAACTGCATATACTGGTTCACATCTATAGCTGAGCCGCCGCAGTTACCCGTAACTACTGATGTGACACCATCGTAAATGAAGTTGTCAGCCGTGGGTGTTTTGGATTCTTCACCTTCAATATGCGTGTGCACATCAATAAAGCCGGGAGCTATAACGAGACCGCCGGCGTCGATGGTTTTCCCAGGCAGCGCATTGTCAATCCTTCCTATTTTAATAATCCGGCCATCTTTGATCCCAATATCACCATACACCCATGAGTTGCCGGTTCCATCGATGATTTTCCCATTCTTAATAAGAATATCAAAACTTTCCTGGGCTGACAGAGAAACGGAAGAAAAAATGAACAGAATGAAGAATTTCATGTACGATATTTATCAGATGAATATGTTTTTGCGCAACGTAGTACCTGCATTTATCCAAACATCGCGCACTTCTTTCATTACTTCAGCACAGCAAATAGCAGATTCCTTAGCGCCGGCAAAGCTACAATCTGTGCAGATATTTATGACGCAGATTCTTCCCGGTGGTAACATTGCTGTCAGGATTTTGAGCCCTTCTCCTGCATTCGTTAATAAGCATAACTCCATTCACACCAGGCAAACGGCAACAGACAATAATCATAAGTATTGTTGAGTGAAGTCATCCGTTGAAGGTTAAATCACGCGTACCTTGTTCCGGAATTCAATAAAGACCTCCGTTTACTATTGTAATCGCTTTTGAATAGAACCTTACCCCTGTTCGTAACCCTTAAACCAACCCAAAATTGCAGGAACTCAACCTCCTGCTTTTTTTATTAAATGGATAAGCAAGACTATCGCTTACGTTAACACGCATAACATTTTCTTTATCGTTGAACAGATGCATCTATTTACACAAACAGAGGCTTACCGGTTAAAATCATACGGGCGGATGATTTTAATCAATAGCCATGGCTTCCGTTGCCTGTAACTTACACCCGGTAAGAGACCTGAAATGAAGTTCTGCTAAATATATTCTTAACTATTTTGCCCTCCGGGGCCCCTCTAAACATTGCTTAGTCACACTGCAGGAGATTTATCTCCTGTTTTTTTTATTCCTCCCTGCTTCCTTTATCTCCCACAAACCAGTGCTCTTTATTCTTGAATAAAACGTTGAATGTAGTAAGCGACCCGTAAACACGGGTAATATATTGTTGCAGGTTAACTTTCTCCTGATCGCTTAATTGCTTATTTGCGTTGATCTGCTGCTCAAGCACCCGGATCCTGTCCCGGAGCATAACGATCTTATGAAAAAAAATCTCTATGGGAATTTCTTTTGGCTTCTGTCCGGCGTCTTTTGACTGCAAGACCATGGTCCCTCCCACCCACCGGTCTCCCAACGGAACAATTTCCTGTGTATCATTCCACAACCTTAGTATCTTAAGTAATGACTTTTCAACCTGCGAGGTCGTTTCAATCTCCAGTGTTACATTCTCCGGAATGATCTCATCAAGTTTTGCATCAGCTTTATCGATTTCCTTTATTCCATGGTAAATAAACGAAATAAGATAGGTGGCGTACTTTACGCCAACAATTACTCCCGGCCCGTACTGGGTATGCTGCAGCCTGGTTCCTATGCCCAAGGTTAACTGATCCATAGTGTTGTTTTATTGTTCCCTGCCGACCGGATAAACTGCAGGCGTTCATCGGATTATCGACTATAAATTACGATCCTTACATCCTGATCATAACCGTACAGCAGCAGTTCTAAAATTGGTCAGACATAATGCTTTTGTGTGCGTTTAATTATCAAGAGCCTGATAAGTGAGCACCTTGAATTTGTTGGCCAGTTCCCCGTGGCTATTTGGCGACATTTGCGTCATGATCTGACCAATTACTCTTTCTTTAGGGTCGGCCCAGTAAGTAGTGCTGAAATAACCACCACCGCTAAATGATCCTTCCGACAGCGAAATTAAGGAGCTTCCCTTAAAGGTGGTTATGCCAAAGCCGAAACCTAATTTGTTGGCACCGAGATTTATATCTCCCACCTGGTTCATCGTCATCAGCCGCACTGCTGCCCTGCTTAAAATTCTCCGGCCATTATATGTTCCTCCATTGAGCATCATCTGAAGAAATATCGCGTAGTCCAATGCGGTTGACGATAACCCGGCCCCTCCCGAAAAATATGCGGTGTTTCGATTCGGGTAATCAACGTAAAAACCATTACGGCTTGCCGGCATTTTCCGTAAACGATGCAGGGAATCCGTGGTATATAACGGCGCCAGGCGGTGTTGTTTCTCCTTGGGTATGCTGAAATAGGTGTCTTTCATTCCGAGGGGTTCAAATATCCTCTTCATAAAAAAGTCATTAAGGCTTATTCCGCTCAAAACTTCTACAAGGTATCCGAGCACGTCAATACTAAGTCCGTAGGCATACTTTTCACCGGGTTGATGTGCTAAAGGCAACCTGGCCAGTTTCTTCATCTCATTTGAAAGCATCCTGTCCTGTGTACCGATGCCACTTGGAATATCAGCCTTCGCATAAACAGCCTTCATTTCCCTGCTGCCTATCGAAGGATAATCGATACCTGAAGTATGGGTTAGCAAATCCCGGATCGTGATCTCTCTTTTCGCAGGAACGGTAGTATAAGAAGTATCGCGGTCATTAAATTTATCCAGCACCTGAGGCCGGTAAAACTCAGGAATATATTTGCTGACCGGGTCATCAAGAAGAAACTTCCCTTCTTCATATAACATCATCACAGCAACACAAGTAACTGCTTTGGTTTGTGAAGCGATCCGGAAAATGGCGTCATTTTTCAGCGGCGTTTTTTTATCAACATCATCGTAGCCGATTGCTTTATGATAAACGATTTTGCCGTCGTGAACAAAAATGGCCACCGCACCATTCACCCAGTTACTATCAACATATTGCTGGATAAGCTTGTCTATGTTTTGCAGTCTTGCGGGGGAAACACCTGCCTGGTCTGGTTTTGCTTCCTTTAGCAATACGTCTTTGTAAGGTATCGGGGGTGGGGTATGGGCTACGAGGGATGATTGTGCAGCACAATAAGTGCCTGTCATTATTAATAAACAGGCTATCATCAATAATTTTATCATGGGAGGACAGATATATTTTAAGGAAGATAGGAATAAATTCTTCAGTAGATGTTAGCGATAATCTCAAATCAGGATCTTCGATTGCCGGCGTTGAATACCGCCCGGTACTGCCTGAAAGATTGTTTGATGAAATAGTAAAATTCGTAGTCGCTGCTCACCTGGGTAAACTCGTAGGAAGGCCTGAACATCTTCATGAATTTCTCAAGCTCATCTCCCGTGAGGCCGGTAAGTTTACGAACAATAATTTTATTAAACCGGTGATCTACAAATTTATCCTCTTCTTCCTGAATAAGCCTGCGCTGAAACCCTAACATGCTCTTCGTCCTTTTAAACCTGAAAACATTGATTAATTCATCGAGATCAAGGCCCACTCCGGCTCCTCCGGCCCCTGGAGGTAACGAACTGATTCCCAGGCCCGGCTTACGGAAGTTAAAGATCTTTGCATAGTCTTTACGGTTCTGAACAGAATCAAACTTATAGCTGGGAGGCATCACCCTCACTTCCGGTAATACGTTGGTAGGCACATGAACAGAGATATCAAAGCCATTGATATTGGCGATTGAAGTCACCGCGAATTTTACCGTTGGCTTATTCAGGTATGAAAAATAGATGGAGTCTTTTTCCCTGACCTCTATAGCGTAATTTCCCAACATATCGGTTGTAGTTCCTTTTCCGGAGGTGCTTAGCACACTTACTCCTTCGAGGGGCCGGGTTTTAGACATATCGTACACAGAACCGCTGATGGTTACCTGGCAGAAAGCCTGCCCACCTGCAAGTAACAGGCCAACAAACAGGGTCAACTTACAAAATACCAGCCGGCAGTTAATAAACAACAGCGATGATTTTAGATTCTATTGTAATGTTACGTTAAGTATGGAGATTGTAAGGGTGGAAGGAGAGGTTTTAACAAATTGTGATCAGCTATTCCCTACAGGAGCGATGTGTTGTTCACAGGGTATCCGAAAGGCGGGTATCTGCGCCACATGCGGTCGTTTTCTGCGTGGGAATTCGGGCACTAAGCTTCTTTGGCCGCAAGCAATTTTTCGATAACACGCGCGTAATACCTGTGTTCTAACCGATGAATCTTCGCGGCTAAGGAATCTGCTGTTTCCCCAATGTCGATTTTACACCTCGCCTGGAAAATGATTTTTCCGTGATCATATTGGTCGTCCACGTAGTGTACCGTAATACCGCTTTCCTTCTCGCCGGAAGACAGCACAGCCTCGTGTACATATTGCCCGTACATTCCCTTTCCGCCATACGCAGGCAGCAGGGCAGGGTGTATATTAACGATCTTCCTATGATAAGCTTTTACCAGGCGGGCAGGGATCTTCCAGAGAAATCCCGCTAGCACGATAAACGTTATGCCGGCAGACGACAATTCATCGAGATATGCATTCCCTTCAAAAAACTTTTCCTTTTCAAGCACCAATACAGGGATTTCTTCTGATCCGGCTATGTGTATAACCCCCGCGTTGGGTTTATTACACACGATGAGGTCTACTTTTATCCCGTTATTGCCACGAAATCTGTTGATGATCTCCTTTGCGTTGGAGCCGGCGCCTGAAGCAAAAATCGCAATTTTATGCATGTTCAAATTTACAACACTATAATCCACACATCACATTGGATGAGTTGGAATGGTCATTAACGTTTTACATCGGGCAAATGATGCCATATTGATTCTACAACGCCAGTCAGCCTTTATTGCCCCGGCGGAATACCTTGGCAAACCAGCGTAATATTTCTTTCTCATAGTTAAGGAAAAAACGGAATTGTCCGAACGGGATTGAAACAAGCAGGATGAAAGCCTGGTAGGCAAAAACCAGCACAAACGCTTTTAACAGCCAGTATAACGGAGAGGAAGCATCGATATTTAGCCATGTCGTAATCTGCCTTGTAAGAACAGCTGTAATCGTACCCGTGATGGCAAACACGCACAATATCAGCAGCAGCTGTGTACCCCCTACGCGCCACCTTCTTTTCAGTCCTTCCAACATGAAAGCAAACATAGTAAAAAATGGAGATGTGAACGGGCGTCGCAGGCGTAACTAATGCCTTAGGAGAGAGGTGAAAGGTTCAACAAAACTGTTAACAGGAACATGACTTTTCAGAACAAAATTCTTATACAATCGCTTGAAAAGCAAGCCCAGCGCGGCAAAAAAAAATTTAACATTGTTGATAATATGTTAGAATCCTGACTTATTTTTGCAACCACCGGATATATTTCTGTCTTTTAACCGATATCTTGAGCATATGCTGCATTGTAGATTGATCGTTCAAAAATTACTCAGTTCTATATTTTTTTTAACCATAACTTTTTTTGTAAACGGATTATTTGCTCAGGATGGCAGGGCTCTTTACCAGTCAAATTGTGCCAGTTGCCATGCGTTTAACAAAAACCTCACCGGCCCGGCTTTGGCCGGGTTTCAAAACAGGGGCAACTGGGCTGATCGCAAGGAACTTTACGCATGGGTTCACAATCCGGTGGCATATATGGCCAAGGATCCATATACACAGGGCCTCAAACAGCAGTATGGTTCGGTAATGCAGGCTTTCCCTAATCTTTCCAATCCGGAAATTGACGCCATTGCGGAATATATAATTAAGGCATCTGCCGCGGTTCCGGCTGTGGGCAGCCCAACGCCGGAGCAGGATGCGAAAGTTCAAAACACCGACAGCACCTTATTATACGGTATACTTACCCTTATCCTGGCTATAATTGCCCTGATATTATTACAGGTTAACAGTAACCTTAAGAAATTATCGGATGATGCAGAAGGTGTTCCGGCGATGGAGCCTGTTCCTTTTTATCGCAACAAGGCTTATATCTACCTTTTTACCCTTGTTCTTTTCGTAGTTGGAGGATATTACACTATCCAGGGTGCGATTGACCTGGGACGTACAAAGCTTTACCAGCCGGTTCAGCCTATTTATTATTCTCATAAGGTACACGCCGGCCAAAACCAGATCAGTTGTCTTTATTGCCATGGCCCGGCCATGGAAGGAAAACAGGCAACCATTCCTTCTATCAACACCTGTATGAATTGCCATAATGTTATTAATGAATATACCGGCACTGCAAAATTATATGCGGAAGACGGAACGGAGATCAACGGAACAGCGGAGATTCAGAAGATTTACAAATATGCGGGTTTCGACCCACAGACAAAAAGGTACGTCAATCAGGGCAAGCCGGTAGAATGGATCAGGATCCATAATCTTCCGGATCATGTATATTTCAATCACTCCCAGCACGTAAATGCAGGTAAAGTGCAGTGTCAGACCTGCCATGGGCCGATCACGGAAATGGACGAAGTTTACCAGTTTACTGATTTAAGCATGGGTTGGTGTGTGAATTGTCACAGGGAAACAAAAGTTCAGTTTACCAATAATAAGTTCTATAGCATTTACGAGAAGTTCCATGAGGATCTGAAAAAAAATCCTTCACAGAACATCACCGTAGATAAAATCGGAGGCACGGAATGCCAGAAATGCCACTATTAACAGTCCATGACTTCCCTAAGGAGAATGAAAGCTCCGCCTTATGAAAATTTTGAAATGGGCAGAACACGCTCGAAAGGTATTGAAATGGAACAGGGCAGACACACTCAAGCCAAACCGTTAATGGTTGGGGTTCATCAAATTAAGATTTAAAAGCCCGGTAAAGGTCAGGGTAAACAATAAATTATGGAGCAAAAAAAGTACTGGCAGAATTTCGGAGAGTTCAATATTCCCGAGGGGACTCAGAAAAATGATGAGGATGAGTTTAATTCCGCTTTGCCTTTTGAAGAACTTCAGGGGAAGGGATTGCTGGACGAAAAAACGCCGCGAAGGGACTTTTTAAAATATCTCGGTTTCAGTACTGCCGCTGCCATGGCGGCTGCCAGTTGTGAAATGCCTGTCAGGAAGGCTATTCCTTACCTCACAAGACCCAGTGATCTGTTGCCGGGTGAAGCAAATTTTTATGCTACCACGTATATTTCCGGCGGCGATGCTGTACCAGTCGTAGCTAAGGTAAGGGATGGCAGGCCGATCAAATTAGAGGGTAATGAACTATCTCCTTTTACAAGAGGTGGTACTTCTGCGAGGGTGCAGGCGTCCGTTCTCGACCTGTACGATACGGCCCGTTTGCGTTACCCTTTTGCAAATGGCAGGGAAGTAACCACCTTCGAAGCCCTGGACAAAATGATCGGAGATGCGCTGAATGGGCTTGCGGGGGCGCCAGTGGTTTTGCTGACAGGTACCGTTACGTCTCCCACTTCAAGGCAGATCATCGCCGATTTTTTAGCGAAATTCCCCGGAAGCCGGCATGTGCAATATGATCCCGTGTCCTACAGCGGAATGCTTTTGGCGAATGAATCCTCCTACGGCAGGCGGGTGATCCCTTCTTTCCAGTTTGGGAATGCCAGGGTTATCGTAAGCCTTGGGGCCGATTTCCTCGGAACCTGGCTTAGTCCGATCGAGTTTCAGAGAGATTATGCTGCCGGGAGGAAGATCGATGAGAAGAACATTAACATGAGCAAGCACTACCAGTTTGAGAGCATGATGAGCCTCACCGGAGCAAGTGCTGATGAACGTTTTACCCATAAGCCCTCTGAAACAGGGGCCGTTGCCCTTGCGTTATACAACGCCGTAAGCGGGCAGGTGGTATCAGGTATAACAAATGATAAATTAAGAAAAGGGATTGATAAAGTAGCTAAAGATCTTTTGGCTAACCGGGGAGGAGCGCTTGTTGTTTGTGGTAGCAATAACCCGAATATCCAAATGATCGTCAATGCAATAAATGAGGCAACCGGGGCAAACGGTACGACTGTGAACTGGGCTGTGCCATTGCAGACGAAACAGGGAATCGACCGGGAAATGGTTACCCTGGTTGCAGATATGAATGCAGGCAATGTTGGAGCTGTGTTGATAAACGATGCAAATCCGGCTTATGATTATTTTGATGCGGAAGGATTTAAGGCTGCTTTAAAGAAAATGAAAGTATCGGTTTCATTCAATGAAAAGATGGATGAAACAACCGAACTCTGCAAATATGTTGTTCCTTCT
This sequence comes from Flavihumibacter sp., assembly GCA_041751095.1. Classification (GTDB taxonomy): domain Bacteria; phylum Bacteroidota; class Bacteroidia; order Chitinophagales; family Chitinophagaceae; genus JADCRZ01. The sequence continues at coordinate 71,211 of JBGSYC010000138.1, read as the reverse complement.
CACCATTACCTTGAAAGTTGGGGCGATGCGGAACCCAAGCCGGGACACATCAGTATGTTGCAGCCTACCATCTCACCTTTGTTCAAGACAAGGCAATTCCAGGACTCGTTATTAAGGTGGAGCGGCAATCCGGTTCCCTATGCTATTTATTTCAAACAATTCTGGACGGCGAGATTGGGTAGTGATGACCTGTACAATAAAGCCCTGCAGGATGGAGTGGTGGAGAACCGTGTTGCACAGGAGGGTACTGCTTTAACGGTAAACCCGGCTTCTGCGGGAGGAGCTTTTAATAATTCAGGTGTGCCCGGTGCTGCGTCCGCTATATCTGCAATGAAAAGCGGCGGCAAAACCGAACTGGTATTGTATCAGAATGTGGCTATGGCTGATGGAAAACAAGCCAACAATCCGTGGTTGCTTGAATTGCCTGATCCTATAACCAAGGCTACCTGGGAAAATTTCGTAATGATTTCCCCTGTGATGGGTAAGACATTGTTTGATATTGATATTAAGGAACGCCGACAGGCGGATGAATATGAAGTCCATCCACGGAAGCCGGTAATAAAGGTGACTGTTGGAAATAAGACCTTCCAGTTGCCCGCTTTAATCGTGCCGGGAATGAATAACGACACCATCGCGATTGCCGTGGGTTACGGAAGAGAAAGTGGGAGTGGCAAAAGTGCGGATACCGCGCTTAAAATTGGCAGGGCCGCTACCGGCGCCGGCAGGAATGTCTTTGGATTGGCAAAGTTTGACGGGGCAACTGTAGACTGGAACGTAGGTAATGTGAATGTAGAAAAAACCGGGGAAGATTACCGGATCGCTGTAACCCAAAGCCATAGTTCATATGAAGGCCGCCATGAGGTTGTAAAGGAATTAACCCTAAGTGAATTCAAGGAGCATCCCCTCGAGATTCTTGAAGAAAGAGAAAAAGAACTGGCTCCCTGGGGCGGGTTGGAAAATTATGCCGAAAAGGGAACTTTATATCCCATATACGACAGGCCGGGTCTAAAATGGGGCATGTCTATCGACCTGAACAGCTGTTTCGGTTGTGGTGCATGCGTGGTGGCCTGTAACGTTGAAAACAATGTTCCTGTAGTGGGTAAGCATGAAGTGATGAGAGGACATGAGATGCACTGGCTGAGGATAGACCGTTATTTTGCAGGTAACCCTGACGATCCCGAAAGCATCCAGACGGTATTTCAGCCTATGCTGTGTCAGCATTGCGACAATGCTCCCTGTGAGAACGTTTGCCCCGTGGCAGCAACTACCCACAACAGTGAAGGAATTAACCAGATGATATATAACCGATGTATCGGAACGAGGTACTGCGCAAATAACTGTCCGTATAAGGTTCGCCGCTTTAACTGGGCCGATTACACCAGAGCCGATAGCTTTGGTGATAACCAGGATCAGTCTCTTGTAGGGGAACTTGACCCGGCGGTATTTATGATGAATGAGGAGTTGCCAAGGATGGTTTTAAACCCTGATGTTACCGTACGCAGCCGCGGCGTTATGGAAAAGTGTACTTTTTGTGTTCAACGTCTTCAGGCTGGCAAACTTACCGCAAAGAAAAACAACAGGGTTCTTATTGACGGTGAAGTAAAGACGGCCTGCCAGCAGGCATGTCCTGCAAAGGCCATTGAGTTTGGAAATGTTAACGACGTCAATAGTGCAATAAATACGGTACGCAAGGAAAGTCTCAAGCGCACATTTTATGTGCTTGAGCCCATCCATACCCTTCCAAATATCAATTACCTGGTCAAAGTGCGGAATACAGATGTGTTAAGTGTGCAGGAAGGCCAGCATAACAGGTATCAGGATGAAATGAAAACTACGGATAAAAAGCATGGGTAATGGTTTTCAGAAGGGACGTATTATTGACGAATGGTTTGGGAAGGAATTACATCAGGGGTAAATGAATAGCTAAAAGCTTATACATATGGCATCATTAAGGTACGAATCGCAAACACGGGAACCGCTGGTGATCGGCAATAAAGATTACCATCAGGTAACTGAGGACATCATACGCCCTATTGAGGCAAGACCCTCGCGGCTCTGGTGGATTGGCTTTCTGATTTCAGTTACCTTACTCCTGTTCGGGGTGCTGTCTGTTGCCATGGAAATCATTTATGGCATAGGACAGTGGAATCTGAACAAGACAATCGGATGGGGATGGGATATTACAAACTTTGTTTGGTGGGTAGGTATTGGTCACGCGGGTACGCTGATCTCAGCCATTCTATTGCTGTTCCGCCAGGGGTGGAGAACCGGCGTAAACCGGGCCGCTGAAGCCATGACAATCTTCGCGGTGATGTGCGCAGGTCAGTTTCCGATCTTTCACATGGGGCGTGTATGGCTGGCCTTTTTCATTTTGCCTTATCCCAACACCAGGGGGCCGGTTTGGGTGAACTTTAATTCACCTTTGCTTTGGGATGTATTCGCGATCTCTACTTATTTTACGGTGTCGTTACTTTTCTGGTACAGTGGCTTACTTCCTGATCTGGCAACGGTTCGTGACCGGGCTAAATTGAAATGGAGGAAGGCAATGTACGGGGTTTTGTCGTTCGGATGGTCTGGCAGCGCAAAACACTGGCAAAGGCATGAAGCGTTATCACTTGTGCTGGCAGGATTAAGCACACCTCTTGTACTTTCTGTGCACACCATTGTATCTTTTGACTTCGCAACGTCAGTTATCCCGGGCTGGCATACGACCATCTTTCCACCTTATTTCGTTGCCGGGGCGGTCTTTTCCGGGTTTGCCATGGTTCAAACCTTATTGCTGATCACCAGGAAGGTGCTGCGCCTCGAAGATTATATTACCATCAACCACATCGACGTGATGAATAAGGTGATCCTCCTTACGGGGTCGATTGTGGGTATAGCTTATATCACCGAATTTTTTATTGCATGGTATGGGCAGAACGGGTATGAATGGTATGCTTTCAGCCAGAACAGGGCTAATATTTTTTCGCCATATGGCTGGAGTTACTGGATCATGATGACGTGTAACGTTCTTTCTCCCCAGATCTTCTGGTCACGCAGGCTAAGAAGGAATGTGGCATTGACCTTTTTTATGTCCATCCTGATCAATATCGGAATGTGGTTTGAGCGGTTTGTTATCGTTGTTACTTCTGTTTACCGTGACTACTTACCAAGTAGCTGGGCCACTTACTACACCCCTACTATTTGGGAAGTTGGTTTTTATCTTGGCACGTTCGGATTGTTTTTCACCTGTTTTTTCCTTTTTGCCAAATTTTTCCCGGTTATTGCGGTTGCGGAGATCAAACATATCCTTAAAAAGTCAGGTGAAAACTATAAAGTGGGTATGGATAAGGTGGAAAAAGGAACCCCTGAAGTGCTGTATGCCGATACACACAGCGTTCATCATTAATGATAATAAAAAGGTGATTCTGTATGAGCATTAAAAGATTTGCAGTTGGATGTTTTGACGATGAAGAGGTGTTATTTCCTGCCGTAAAGAGGGTACGGAAGGCAGGATATAAGATTCATGATATTTATACACCCATGCCTATCCACGGCCTTGACACCGCTATGGGTTTGCGGGATACGAGTTTGCATACAGCCGGTTTTATATATGGTATAACGGGTACCATCACGGCCCTTTCCTTCATGACCTGGATATTTACGCAGGACTGGCCGATGAATATCGGCGGCAAGCCGCACTTTGCCTTGCCCGCTTGGATTCCGATCATGTTTGAGCTAACGGTTCTCTTTTCTGCCGTAGGCATGGTGCTTACTTTTTGTTATCTCTGCCAGATGGCGCCATTCGTTAAGAAACATCATTTCCATCTAAGGTCTACCGATGATATTTTTGTTATGGTTATTGAATGTACGCCCAAAACAAATGAAGGGGATCTGACTGCGTTTTTGCAAAGTATCGGTGCAAAGGAAATAAACATGCAGAATGCAGAAACGGGGTGGTGGTTAGGCCGTTATGACCGCGAGAAAAAGCCGTTTGAGAATAAACAAATCATCACCGCTTAACGATTTCAAATATTATTGATGAAGAAATTATCTACGATATTGGTTATTTTAATGACACCAGTTGTGATCATTAGCTGTAGTGATGTTGAACGCACACGTGGCAGGGATTACATGCCGGATATGAGGGATAGCCGCGCCTACGAAACGTACGCGGAGCACGAAGATTTGCACGCTGTGGGTATAAATTATAATGCCTTGCCGGTGCCCGGCACTATCAAAAGAGGAGAAGTATTCCCTTTTCAGATTCCACAGGATAAAGAAGGAGACAGCGTTAATTATGTGGCATCCAGGCAGGTGGCAAATCCTCTGCAGGCACTTGATACGGTTCAGTTTAAAGAGGCGGAGAGGTTATATCTTATCAATTGTGGAATTTGTCATGGAGTCAGCCTCGATGGTAATGGCCCCCTCTACAACGGCGGTAACGGGCCTTACCCTGCCGCTCCGAAAAATCTTGTTGGAGACCCTGTCGTTTCGGTCATGCCCGAAGGTCAGATGTTTTATTCAGTGACTTACGGCAAAGGAGCTATGGGACCATACGGCCCACAGTTGTCAACCAGTCAGCGCTGGAGGATTGTTCGATACTTAAAAATGAAGCAGGACATAGCCAAAGGCGGTGGGAACCCTGCTGCAGCCGCCGGAGCCTCTGATTCTGCTGCCGGTGGATCTACACAAAGCGGGAACGCGATTAACGGAGGAGGGACAACGAACCCTCCCGGAAAGGGAAATGTTGACACAGATAGCAGGGGGGGAACGAATTTAAACGCTTCTCCGGCCCCCGGTGGAGTAAAGAAGTAATTGAATCACTACTGAGATCATCATAAATAATTTTAAGAATGGCTTTAAAAGAACAGTTTCAGGTAAGCAAAAGGTTCAGAACCTGGTCTCTTGGCCTTACAGGTATCGGGCTTTTATCAATCGTTATCGGCTTTTTTGTTTACGGTACCGGTGATGAGCATCACCAGGCAAGATTCTGGGCATCATTACTACACAACAGCGTTTATTTTTTATTGGTTGTGAATGCCGCTATGTTTTTTATTTGCGCTACTACTTTGGCTATGGGTGGATGGCAGATGAGCTTCAGAAGAGTTTCAGAAGCGATTTCGGTAGCGGTAATACCGGTGGGAGTGATTGCTTTTATCGTATTGATGTGTCTCGTTTTTGGTCATCAGCATCATATTTATCACTGGCTGACCCCTGAAGGTGACAGAATACTGGAGGGTAAAAGTGGGTTTCTTAATCCTACCTTTTTTACCGTGTGGACAATACTTACCATTGGCCTGTGGATTGTATTAGGTTTAAAAATGCGCAAATTATCACAGGAGCTGGACGACAGGCCTCCAGGCACAATTGAAGAAGGCAGAAAATACGTTTTTAAAACTACGGTTTGGGCATCATTATATCTTTTCTGGTTTGCACTGACTGTAGCATCTACTGCTCCGTGGCTATGGCTAATGAGCATTGATGCGCACTGGTATTCTACAATGTATAGCTGGTATACCTTTGCAAGTTCGTTTGTGGCTGGTATCGCATTGATTACGCTCTTTGTAATATATTTAAAGAACAGGGGTTACCTTGAACTTGTAAATGAAGAACACCTGCATGACCTTGGTAAGTTCATGTTTGCTTTTTCTATATTCTGGACTTACCTGTGGTTCTCGCAATATATGCTCATCTGGTATGCAAACATACCGGAGGAAACCGTGTATTTCAAGCCGAGGGTTCAGGGGCCGTACAGTGGAATATTTTGGCTGAATCTTATAATTAATTTTCTTGCACCGTTGTTAATATTAATGAGGGCAGGTTCGAAACGTAATTACACAACGATGACCTTTATGGCAGTGTTTATTTTATTCGGGCACTGGCTCGATTTTTACCAGATGGTCTTTCCCGGGCCGTTTCCAGATCACCTCGAGTTAGGACTATTTGATTTTGGAGTGGCCTTAGGGTTCATCGGACTTATCATGTTTGTCACCGGAAGGGAATTGAGCAAGCGCTCGATGTATGTTAAAAATCATCCGTTCTTTAAAGAAACGATCATCCATCATGTGTAATGATCAATTTTGAAAACTCAGAACAAATCATCTGAAAGATTATGTCAACAATATTTCTGGTCGCTATTTTATTGTTAGGCTTTCTTATCACTTTCCAGATCGCAAAGGCAAGCGAGTATGTCGGAATATTGAAAGGAGAGAAAAAGAATTTTGAACAAAACAACCGCATCAACGGGTTTCTGATGTTTGTTTTCATGATCCTGGGATTGGTTGCTGTTTACTGGTGCAACGAGCTGTACGAGGACAAGATACTGAAGTTTCCTGCGTCCGAACATGGAGTTAAGATCGACAACATGCTTTACATTACCATCGCAGTAACCGGAGTTGTGTTTTTGATCACCCAGATTCTCCTCTTCTGGTTCGCCTTCAAATACCAGTATTCTGAAAAGAGGAAAGCCTTTTTTTTCCCCCACAACAACAGGCTCGAAATCATCTGGACCGTCGTACCGGCTATCGCGTTAACGGTGCTTGTTGGTTTCGGACTATACTACTGGTTCAAGATCACCGGTGACGCACCCCAGAATTCAGTAGTCGTGGAAATTACCGGTAAACAATTCGGATGGATTTACCGTTACCCCGGTAAGGACAATGTGTTTGGGCAGAAATATTATAAGAACATCGATGAAACCAATAACAATCAGCTTGGGTTGATTTGGGATGATAAAGCATCCCAGGATGATCTTGTACAAACGGGAGAACTGTATACGATAGTGAACAGGCCTATTAAATTAATTATCAATGCGAGAGACGTTGTTCATGACGTAGGCCTGGCCCATTTCCGGATGAAGATGGATGCAGTTCCCGGGATACCTACAACCATGTGGTTCACGCCGTTATATACCACTGCAGAAATGAAAGTAAAGACAGACAACCCTGATTTCGAATATGAAATTTCCTGTGACCAGATGTGTGGACAAGGTCATTATACCATGCGCGGAATCATAAAAGTTGTTTCGGCTGATGAGTTTTTGTTATGGAGAGCCAAACAGAAACCTGCTTATGTTCAGATTCAGGAAGCAAACGCTCCACCAGCCGCAGTTGCCGATTCATCAGCAAACAAATCGACGGCGGCGTCTGTAAACAGTGTGGCCCCGGCGATCGTTGTTAAAAGCAGTAATTGAATTAAAGGATAAGGAATAAAAATGTTATGAGTAACGAGACAGTAATACATGCACACCCGGACGTTGCGCCAGATATTCACCATGATGAACATCATGGCCACCACAAGGAAACTTTTATCACAAAATACGTGTTTAGCCAGGATCATAAAATGATCGCCAGGCAGTTTCTGATTACCGGAATTATTTGGGCCATCATCGGAGGATTGTTTTCCGTTATTTTCCGCCTTCAATTAGGGTATCCCGATCAGTCATTCCCCTTTCTTGAAGATCTCCTTGGAAAATGGGCGAAGGGTGGCAAACTCCAGCCGGAATTTTATTATGCGCTGATCACCATGCACGGAACCGTTCTTGTTTTTTTCGTATTAACGGCAGGCCTGAGCGGAACCTTTGCAAATTTTTTGATACCGCTTCAGGTAGGAGCAAGAGATATGGCGTCACCCTTTTTGAACATGTTGTCATACTGGTTCTTCTGGATGGCAAGCGTTGTTATGATATCCTCCCTTTTTGTTCAGACGGGCCCGGCAAGTGGAGGGTGGACATCCTATCCCCCCCTGAGTGCTTTGGGGAATGCGTCAGAAGGTTCTAAGGCAGGCATGGATTTCTGGCTGATTAGCATGGCGCTGTTTGTAGTTTCTTCCTTACTCGGCGGCTTAAATTATATTGCTACCATATTAAATATGCGTACCAAAGGCATGAGCATGACCAGAGTGCCATTAACGATCTGGGCACTTTTCTTTACAGCGATTTTGGGTGTTCTGTCCTTCCCGGTATTGTTATCAGGATTTATTCTTTTATTGTTTGACCGCCACGGCGGAACAAGCTTTTATCTGTCGGATATTTTCCTGCAAAAAACCCAGGAGGCGCTACCCAATGAAGGCGGCAGTGCGATTCTATACCAGCACCTGTTCTGGTTCCTCGGGCATCCGGAAGTGTATATTATCATTTTGCCTGCAATGGGTATTGTATCGGAGGTAATGAGTATAAATTCAAGGAAGCCGATATTTGGCTACATGGCCATGGTTGGTTCATTATTCGCAATTACCGTGCTTGCATTCGTGGTATGGGCGCACCATATGTTTGTAACCGGGCTCAACCCTTTCCTTGGCTCCGTGTTCGTGCTCCTGACCCTGCTGATCGCCGTTCCTTCAGCTATCAAAGTTTTTAACTGGTTAACTACTTTGTGGCGTGGGAACATCCGTTTTACGCCCGGCATGCTGTTTTCCATCGGGTTTGTAAGCATGTTCATTTCAGGAGGCCTTACCGGTATATTCCTTGGTAATTCCACACTCGACCTTCACCTGCATGATACCTACTTTGTAGTGGCGCATTTTCATATTGTGATGGGTGTATCGGCTTTTTTCGGGATGTTTGCCGGCGTGTATCACTGGTTCCCGAAAATGTATGGGCGTTATATGAATAATACGATGGCTTATATCCACTTCTGGGTAACTTTAGTCGGAGCGTACCTGATCTTCTGGCCTATGCATTATATGGGCTTTGCCGGTGTTCCGCGGCGTTATTATGATTTCAGCCCATGGATATCGTTTAACAATTTCCAGGGTTTAAACAGGTTTATTTCCATCGTGTCTATAATTGTATTTGCTGTTCAGCTATTGTTTGTATTTAATTTTTTCTACTCGATTTTTAAGGGAAGGAGAGTTAAATCCCAAAATCCGTGGGGTGCAACAACTCTTGAGTGGACGGCGCCCATCCATCCAGGCCATGGTAACTGGCCTGGAGAAATACCGGAAGTGCACCGCTGGGCGTATGACTATGGCAAGGATGAAAGAGATTTTGTTCCACAGACTGAACCGGTAGCGGCTGATGAAAAAAAGCATTAAGAATTGAATGGCAATCAGTTTATTTGAAGGTGAATAGCCAAAATGCCCTGATTGCATCAGGGCATTTTGGTAATCTGCAGGAGTATAAAAATCGAAGTTTGTTCAACCAGAGATGCCTGTTCACATGGAATATTAAATATTGAGATAATATGTTAATTGGTTAATCGTGATTCATAAAATACAGGAAAGTGTAACAAATTCCAGTTCTTTTACCATTGCCAGCAAACTGAAAGATTACATGTTGCTGGTAAAGGTCAGCCTGAGTTTTATGGTCGTATTCTCCGCCGTAATCAGTTATTTACTTGCTCCGGCGATAGTAGTGTTCGATGTAAGGATGATCATGCTGTTTTTTACAGGTGGTTTCCTGGTAACGGGAAGCGCTAATGCCATCAACCAGGTAACGGAAAAAGATACTGATGCCATGATGAAGCGGACGGCAAACAGGCCGATCGCGTCTGGAAGAATGAGCATTGCTGAAGGCTGGAGTTTTGCCCTGGTTACCGGTCTAGCCGGGGTTTTTATACTGTGGTATTTCTTTAACGGGCTTGCAGCAGGGCTTGCGGCCTTCAGCCTCTTCTTATATGCCTTTGTTTATACACCGCTGAAAAGGGTAAATTCAGTATCGGTTCTTGTTGGTGCTATCCCGGGAGCATTGCCGTGCCTGATTGGCTGGGCAGCAGGCAATGATGAGTTGACCATCGGCGGATGGGTGCTGTTTGCCATACAGTTCTTCTGGCAATTCCCTCATTTTTGGGCAATTGCCTGGATTGCTCATAAAGACTATACCAATGCGGGATTTAAATTATTGCCTTCGGTTCAGGGGCCAACAAAATATTCTGCTATACAGTCGATCATATATTCGCTGTTTCTTGTACCTGTGGGGGTGCTGCCCTATTTTACAGGCATGAGTGGATCCGTCAGTTTATGGATTGTATTTGCAGCAAATATTTTTATGGTGTATCAATGTGTTCGCCTGTATAAAGAAATGGAGGTAAAAGCTGCAAGACGGGTAATGTTCAGCAGCTATGTATATTTGCCGGTAGTTTTTTTTGCTTTACTTGCAGATAAAATATAGCCGGTTAAATGATCAGCGTGAAGCAATTTGGTTCAGAGAGAATTAAAAAAGGAATGTATTATGGATAGTGTTATGAGTAACACAGGATCACAAAGAAAAAGAATTCACCCCCATAAGTTTACTTTGTGGGTAGCCATGGGCAGCATAATTATGATGTTTGCCGGGTTAACCAGCGCGTATATTGTAAAAAGCAATCAACCTAAATGGATCACTTTCGACCTGCCGGTAATATTCTCTTACTCAACAGCCGTTCTTCTGTTAAGCAGTTTAACCATGCAAATGGCTTTGAAGGAATTTAAGAACAGGAGAATGTTGAAGTACCGCAACCTGGTTAGTGCCACGCTTCTCCTCGGAGGTATATTTATCGTATTTCAATACCTGGGTTTCTCTCAGTTGTGGAAAACGGGTATAACCCTGGCAGGCGCGGGAGCAGCTCCTTTCATGTACATCATTTTTGGCCTTCATGGCCTCCATGTAGTTGGCGGGATCATTGCGCTGCTGATAATGTATATCCGGATTTTCAGTACACGCAGCAGGAGCTATAATCCCGTACCGGTGGAAGTTGTTTCAACATACTGGCATTTTGTAGATATTCTCTGGGTTTACCTTTTTGTTTTCTTTTTGTTGATACAGTAACCGCCGGCAAAAATTATATGCAGGTTTTAACCATTGTAAATTAATTTCGCGAAGTACTTAAACAGATAACATGGCAACAGCAGTACCAGTAGAGCAAAAATGGTGGAGTGGCGGAAGAAGTCCCTTTAATGTAGAGTATGGAAAATTAATGATGTGGTATTTCCTGATGAGTGATGCATTCACCTTTGGCGCTTTTTTGATTTCTTATGGCACCATTCGTTTTTCGAGCAACGGATGGCCCGATCCCAACGTGGTATTTTCTTCTTTTCCATTGATGGGGCATGCTCACCTTCCCCTGGTGTTTGTAAGTTTAATGACTTTTATCCTCATCATGAGTTCCGTAACAATGGTACTTGCGGTGGCCGCAGGTCATAGTAACGACAAGGCCGGTGTGATGAAATGGATGATTTGGACCATCATCGGCGGAATAGCGTTTCTTGCCTGCCAGGCTTGGGAATGGACGCACCTGTACCACCAGGGTGCATGGTGGGGAAGCAACCCGTTTGTAAATTTTGATGGAACAAAAGCATCGACCAATTTTACCAATTTCTTTTTTACAATAACCGGCTTTCATGGCTTTCATGTGTTTTCAGGAGTAATTCTCAACATCATCATGCTGATAATGACGTATAAAGGCGTCTTCGAAAAACGGGGGCACTACAATATGATTGAGAAAGCAGGATTATACTGGCACTTTGTTGACCTGGTATGGGTTTTTGTTTTTACCTGTTTTTACCTGTTCTGATTTTTAAAATTGAATTAACCGATAGATATGGACACAGCACAAACGACAACAGTACACCACGGGCATGCAGAGCCCAGCTTTTCTACTAAAAAGATATGGCGAACCTTTTGGATTCTCCTCATCATTACGTGTGTTGAACTGACAATCGGGATGTTTATAGCCCCGCATTTCATCAGCCTGAAGATTTTTTTCAACATATTGTACATTTTCCTCACCCTGTTGAAAGCTTTTTATATAGTAGCGGAATTTATGCACCTCCGCCATGAGCTTAAGAACCTGATTATGACCATCATTGTACCGTTGTTCTTATTTGTCTGGTTCATTGCCGCCTTTTTATGGGACGGGAACTCGTACCGCGACTTACGCAACAGCTACGACCCATACAAGAGGGAGCAAAGTCAGGTGAAGGAAGGTCAGGAGACGCATGGCAGGGATGCAAAAAAACCTGGTTCGAAGGAATAGGCAACTATTCTTATGAAATATATCCGTTTTTATGAACCATCGTCTCCAACGATGGTTTTTTATGTGTGTCTCTAACTTCAGGCGGTAAGCTTTGAGTTGAATTTCAAGCGTATGAACAGAAAAGCATTGTTGGCATTGTGCATTGTTGTGATCCTGCCTATGGTAAGTTATGTTGCGGTAAAGTATTTAAGCGATGATGCGGTAACAATACCCAGGAGGTTGTATGCGGATACCGTCCTTTCCACTGTCAGGAACGGGAAAGAAACAACCGATACGATATGGCATAAGGTGCGGAACATAACACTTACGAACCAGTTGGGTAACACGGTTTCCCTGGATGAATTAAAGGGGAAAGTTATAGTAGCCGATTTCTTCTTTACAAAGTGCCCCAACATCTGCCCCGAACTGACCGGTAATATGAAAAAGCTGCAGGATGCCCTGAAAACAAAAGACCTTGTACAAAAGACAGATCCTTCTTTCGTACACTTCCTTTCCTTTAGCGTAGACCCGGACAGGGATTCTGCCGCTGCGCTGAAAAAGTACGCCGACCGTTTTGGTGTAAACCCGGATATGTGGTGGATGCTTACGGGTTCCAAAAACGATATTTACGACTTTGCGCTGAACGAACTAAAAATGGGAACTCCGGATCCGCAGTCAGCAGACACAAACTTTATTCATACAGAAAAATTCGTGCTAATCGATAAAGAAAGAGTGGTTCGTGGTTACTATAACGGTTTGGATAGTGCTGCACTTAACAGGCTGGCCGGTGATCTCGTATATCTCGCGCTCGAAAAAAAGGCTAAAAAAAGAAGAAACATTTTTGGAAATTAATGCTGATAAATGAAATCTGTCCATAAAGATGCCATACTGCCGGATAAGGGCTTAGCGTCTGCACCCGCAATTTTACCACGTGCCATTAAAAAAAATGACCGGGGGGCAAAGACACTGATCGGCATATTTTCAATCGTTGTTTTCCTGGCCATTGTGGCGCTTGGTAAAATTAAGCTTAACGTAAACCTCGGGTTTGATCCACACCTGTTTGCAAAAGCGAATGCCGTAATCAATTCATGTGTGTTTGTCCTGCTTATCTTTGGTCTGACGGCAGTAAAACAAGGTAAATATCTTCTTCATAAACGCATCATGTTCGGCGCATTGTTGTTATCCGTAACATTTCTGATCTCCTATATCTGCCATCATTTATTTACGGGAGATACGCGTTTCCGGGGCGAAGGGACTATCCGATATGTTTACTTCACTATTCTGATCACGCATATTTTTTTAGCTGCGGTTATTCTTCCTTTCATCCTGTTTACCGCCTACCGGGCCCTGATTTCCGAGTGGCCCGAACACAAAAAGCTTGCACGAATTACCTGGCCGATCTGGTTATATGTATCTTTAACCGGCGTTATCGTCTACCTGATGATCAGTCCTTATTACTGAATTACTCAATTGCTGATCTTTTTTTCAGGGTATTGGTCTTTTATAAAACGGTTTAAAAAGGTGCCCAGAGAAGGCGATTGCCGGAACGCGACATAAACTTCTAACGGCAGGTTGGAATATCGATAGACATCTTTATCGGGGAATTCAACTTCAAGCACCTGCAGGTCTGCATTATATCCCACGGACCGCATAGCTGTTGATTTTACCTTTTCACGCTTCATAGAAATAATTAAATCATAAAGAAGCTCATCAAGTCCGGAAACCCCATTATTGTTTGCAATTTTTATGACCGGTTGATGTGAATCCGTATACAAAAAATGTTCCTGTCCTTTTATTTCATATCTTGAAAACTACAATCAATTTACAATTCAGCATATGGGATCAAGAAGAAATTTTCTTAAAGGCGCATCATTAACCCTTTCTGCCTCTGGTTTACTTCCGCTGGTAAATACCAAAGCTTTCTCTGGTCTAAATAGTCCGATCGCTGCCGGTAACATGCTTCAGATGGGTATGGCCGGTTATACTTTTTTAAATTTCAGCATTGATCAGACCATTTCGATGATGAAGCGAGTTGGAGTAACTATGCTGTCCCTTAAAGAGTTTCATTTGCCTTTCGATAGTGCACAGGACAAGGTGAATGAAGTGGTAAGTAAATTCAAGGATGGGGGAATAACAATATATGCGGTCGGCGTGATATACATGAAGACTGCTGCGGAAGTAGACAGGGCGTTTGAATATGCCCGGAAAGTCGGCGTAAGCCTTATTGTAGGAGTACCGGAATACGACCTGTTGAAATATACGGAAGATAAGGTGAAAGCTACGGGAATAAAGATAGCCATACACAATCATGGACCTGAGGATAAACGTTATCCAGGCCCAAAAGACGTTTTCGACCGGATCAAAAATATGGATGCCGGTATGGGTTTATGCCTTGATATCGGTCATGCCGTTCGTGCCGGGGCTGATCCGGCCAAAGCGGTGCTGGATTTCAGGCAGCGTATGTTTGATTTGCACATTAAGGATGTTACGGTTGCAAAACAGGAAGGGAAGGCTATGGAGGTTGGCAGGGGAGTAATTGATTTTCCCGCCCTTGTCACAGCTTTGCGGAAAATTAATTACCAGGGGAAGTGCAGTATAGAATTTGAGAAGGACATGAAAGATTCTTTACCGGGGATTGCCGAATCTGTTGGCTATTTCAGGGGAATAATGGCAGCGGTCTGATGAAATAGTGATGCCTCTCTTAGTTTGGCCGGATTGGAAGCAGGTTGTGCATCCCAATTGTAGCAGCTAAGTAAGTTCAACCTTTCGGTTGTAACGATAACAGGGTTTGGTTTTAAGGATTTGCCTGTTGCGGGGGCAAAGCTTCTTCTCCATAAATGCAAACCGTGCGCACGCCAAGGGGAGCAAAATATCTTTGTATAATGCCGCATACTTTGTCCCTGCTACGGTTCAAAAAGACATTGTTGTTTTCCAGTTGTGCCCGTCCTTCCGAATACATTTTCTTTTGAAAGGTAATGTATGCCTCATCATTTTCAGGCCTTAACCAGCCTTTGCGGTTACTTGTTTCCAGGCGGTCGAGGTGGAGCTCGTAGCTTAGCAGTTTGGGCTTTGGCAGATACACTTTAAGAACAGAATCTGTCCGGATAATACGAAGGCTGCTATCTTGTAAATCCACGCCGAATTTTGCGCTATACGGAGCCGATAACCGAACGGTCTTTTCAATAAAGAGCCGCCTGATATCGTCGCTAAAGCTGCCATCATTGTTTACGTTACTGCTCTTTAAGGTGGTAGTGCCCTTTACTTCAAGGCTTGCAAGCTCCGCAATCTCCTTTACAAAAGAATAGTTCTCCGTTAACTGTATATTGTTTTCAGGTTTATTCAGAATCTTTCCTAAGCTATAACCAGCGAAGATGGCGACAACAATGATGATCAACCAAAACAGGTAACGCATAAACGTGGTTTCATGGAAATTCAAAGAAAGCAATTTATTATTTTATTAGGGAAAACCCGGATGACGGCCCCTTTTTGCCAAAAGGAAAGATCGACCTCATCTTCGGATCTACGTCAAGATGTTACCTGTACCAAACCTTTTCTGCAAAACATTTTCAGGACAATTCTTTTCCCGGATCCCAAAATAACTTATCAAATTCAACTACTGCATCATCTTTTACTTTGATGCCATCCTTTTCCAGCAGCTCCTGCATCTCAGTGGGCGTTTGAAAATGATGTTTCCCTGTCAACATTCCGTTCCTGTTTACCACCCGGTGGGCAGGAACCCCGCTCTCAGCAGTATGGGCACCTCTCATGGCCCAGCCGACCATCCTGGCTGAAAGTTTTGTGCCAAGGCATGCGGCAATCGCCCCGTAGGAAGTAATCCTGCCTTCCGGGATCTGCCTCGCCACCTGGTAAACCAGTTCGTAAAAAGATTCTTCCCTTTTGCCCGAAGGCTTAACTGATGTTAATTTATCATTGTTGTATGATTTTGACATGGGCAATGACCGATCAGGATTAACAGCGTTATTCACTGTGCTGCATGATAGAAGTGGTAAAGGCTATAAGCAATAAAAACAATTCTCCGGATAATCCAATAATTCAAAACGGGTGCACGCAAAGGCCTGCCATTCGTCAAATATTCACATCCTGGCTTTCTCTCTGACTTAATAACTGCGTTCTTGCCGGCTCCGGAACTTTTTCGTAATCGAAAGGACAGTGCCTGCAGCCATTGCCGCAGCAAAATCCTTTTTCAAGGTGATATTTTTCTGTGAGCACAATAAAGCCTTGCTCGTTGTAATAAAAATCGGTTCCTTCAACTAACTTTTTGCTCATGCTCTTTGATTCTTTCGTGCAACATGCTATCGAGGTCAGGTAAAATGGATGAAGGTAATGAAAACTTCAGGTAATGAATTTTATTGCTTTGCGCAATATCGAGGCTTTCATAATAGGTTTTTATCTGTAGCTCTTTTGTACGCGGTTCTCCTTCCAGCATATTTTCCAAATCCTCATGCAGGGATAAACCATACATATCTATAACCATTTTAGTGAAACGGTATAGATCCGGTGAATCCGTTTTTAAATGTATGCAGCCGTCAGCAGTTAAGATCTGTTGATACAGCCTTAGGAATTTCGGATGTGTTAACCTTCTTTTTGCCTTTGATTTTCTGAGGTGGGGGTCGGGAAACGTAATCCATATTTCTTCAACTTCACCCGGCATAAAGTATGTTTCTATTTTATCTATGTGTGTGCGCAGAAACGCCGCGTTGGTCACATTTTGCTGTAAACATTTTTTTGCGCCTACGTAAAGGCGGTTCCCTTTCAGGTCAACGCCTATGAAATTGCGCAAGGGATAAAGCCTGGCCAATTCAACAGCATATTCGCCTTTGCCGCATGCGAGTTCGATGGTAACCGGGTGGTCATTCCTGAAGAAGGTATTCCATTTGCCGGCCATGTCTGGCGGGTATTGCAACACGTTTGAAAACGACTTAATAGCTTCGAAGCGGTATAATTTTTTCTGGCCCATCAGTTACAAAAGTAAAAAACAGTATTCGCAGGCAATAGTTTATTCCGGAGCTTTCTCAAACTCGTTACCAACTCACAGGCATAGCAGACGTCATTATCTTAAATAATGTAAAAAGAAAAAGTCCGGAGAAGTATCCGGACTTTAAGGAGATGATTAGTATGTATAAGATAACTTACCTGGAGGATTTTACCACTTTCATCATTTTAGAAGGGATGCCGTTGATGCTTAATCTTACATAATAGATTCCTGCCATCAGGTTTTTACTGGCCAGGTTGAGATTCAGGGTTGTATTGCCCTTTGGCATATTTCCGACGCGACAGTTATGAATGAACTTTCCGGAAAAGTCGTAAACCTCAACATGTATTATGTTGCCTGAAGCGGAGTTGTTAAAATCAATAAACAGGTTTTCCTTAAACGGATTCGGATATGCCTTCCCGATCTGTGTATCTGTTTGAAGTGTTTGTCCGGGAGACCGGCTGATGTTACCTGTGGATACATTTGATGAATCCAGATTGATAAGCGTACCGGCAGGCGCAGTTCCGGAGAACGCGGAGGTGGGAACAAGCTGTCTTGTGATGCCCGGCCCTGTGTAGTATAAGAACATCGATTCTCCGCCACCTTGTTCGAAAAAGGTAATGGCTACAGGATAATATCCTGGTGCAGGAACGCTTACGGTTCCAAAAATTGAAAAGAAGGGGCCGTGGAGGCCGTCATTATTTACGAGGGCAGTGGCAGAAGGGGAATAAAATGAATTGAAGTAAAATTTGCTGCCGTCATCTGAAATGGTCTCAAAAGTGTAATTACCTGCTGTGGGGATATAGATATAACCCTCCCAGACAAAGCCGAAATTATCATCAACTCCCTGGGTTCTTACGCTAAGGTCAATATTGGGAGTGGTGCCGGTTTTAACGGGTGTAAGCGTATTGAAGTTCGGTAGTGCGCTCCAGTTACCTTCGTAATAACGGTAGGTTAACCCGCCTGCCACATTTGTTGTTGTTGTGGTACCCGCGTTGCTTGCCAGGGAAAGATTGCCTGCAAGGTCTCTTGCCTTAACGGTAAATGTGTACGATGTATTTGGCAGCAGATTGTCTGCGGTAATTCCCGGCTCGGTTGTAGTGTATTTTTTAACACCACCAACAAATACATCATAAGCCGTAACTCCTACGTTATCAGTAGAATTATTCCAGTCGAGGTGAACGAATGTAGGGCTGGTAGAAGAGACCCTAAGGTTTGCCGGAGCGGTGGGAGCGATATTGTCGGCCGGTGGGGGAGCAGCATTTGTAAAAGCAGAATTTGGAATAAGCTGCCGGGTGATTCCGGGGCCGGTCCAATATACCTGCATGGTTTCGCCGCCACCCTGTTCGAAGAAAGTAATGGTTATTGGATATAAGCCCGCAACGGGTACATTCACTGACGCAGAAGCCGCTCTCGAGCCATGTAAGCCATCGTTATCAACGAGGGCTGTGGCCGACGGAGAGTATACGGTATTGAAGTAGAGTTTACTTCCGTCGTCGGAGATTGTTTCAAAAGTATACGTGCCAGGCGTTGTTATATTGATGTAACCTTCCCAAACCAGCCCGAAGTTGTCATCAACACCAGCCGTTCTTACACCCAGGTCGATGTTTGAAGATAAGCCTGTTTTAACCGCGGTAAGGGCATTAAAATTTGGAAGTGCATTCCAAGTGCCTTCGTAATAGCGGTAATTGAGGCCGTTTGCTGCGTTAGTAGTTGTTGCAGAAACCATATTGCTTGCTGCGGAAATGTTGTTGGCAAGGTCACGTGCCTTCACAGTAAAATTATAGGTGGTATTCGGTGTAAGGCTGTCGGCGGTTATTGCAGAGGCGGTAGTGGTATATTTTTGTATTCCGCCGATAAAAACGTCATAAGCTGTCACCCCTACGTTGTCAGTAGAATTGCTCCAGTCCAGGTGTACAAAGGTGCGGGCTGCTGAAACAACTTTTAGATTTGCAGGAGTACCTGGAGCAACATTGTCAGAAGGCGGTGGGGCGGCATTGGTAAATGCAGAATTTGGAATGAGCCGCCTTGCTATGCCAGGTCCAGTATAATAAAGCTGCATGGTTTCGCCGTTTCCTTGTTCAAAATAGGTGATCGCTACAGGATACATTCCGGGTGCAGGTACGTTCACCGTTGCCGAGATAGAGAAGAAAGGGCCATGCAATCCATCGTTGTTTACAAGAGCGGTGGCGGTCGGAGAATAAAATGAATTGAAATAGAATTTACTGCCATCATCCGATACGGTTTCAAATGTGTAGTTACCAGCAGCGGGAATGAAAATATATCCTTCCCAGACAAACGCGAAATTGTCGTCTACGCCGGGAGTTCTTGCCCCCAGGTCGATATTTGGTGTTAAACCCGTTTTAAGCGGCGTAAGCGTGTTGAAAGCCGGAAGCGCATTCCAGTTGCCTTCATAATACCGGTAGCTCAACCCGTTTGCAGTACTTGTGGTTGTGGCGGATACTGCATTGCTGGCTGAAGAAAGATTGCCTGACAGGTCGCGGGCCTTAACTGTGAAAGTGTATGCCGTACCTGCTTCAAGGCTGTCGGCAGTGATCGTAGAAACAGTTGTAGTGTATTTTTTTATCCCGCCTACAAAAACATCATAAGCAGCTACACCGATATTATCCGTTGAATTCTCCCAATCTAAAACAATGAAACCTTTGTTGGCGCCGATCACCTTTAGATTCGCGGGAACCGAAGGCGCAACATTATCCCCCGGAACCGGAGTGTCATCTGCGAATGCTGAAGCAGGCACAAGCTGTCTTGTTATACCCGAACCGGCAGGCCCTGTCCAGTAGAGCTGCATAGATTCACCCCCTCCTCTTTCAAAAAAGGATATCGCAACAGGATAATATCCTGCTGCCGGAATATTCCTGGTGCCTGAAGCAGACACCGCACCGTGTAAGCCGTCGTTATTTACCAGGGCAGTAGCAGCAGGTGAATAAAACGAATTAAAATAAAATTTGCTGCCGTCATCAGAAATTGTTTCAAAAGTGTAATTGCCCGGCACTTTGATATTGATATAACCTTCCCAGACAAATGCGAAATTATCGTTCACGCCTGCCTTCCTCTGGTTAAGGTCAATGTTCGGCGTGGATCCTACCTTAACAGGAGTAAGCGCATTGAAGTCAGGGAGCACATTCCATTCACCTTCATAATACCTGTAGTTCAAACCATTTTGAGTAGCAGCAGTAGTAACGGCCACTGAATTGCTAAACGGAGAAGTATTGCCTGAAAGATCACGGGCTTTCACCGTAAAGACATAGGAAGTATTTGCAGCGAGACTGTCGGCGGTTATGCTTGTTGAAGTGGTTGTATATTTTTTAACTCCTCCAACATAAATGTCATATCCGGCAACTCCAACATTATCCGTTGCACTATCCCAGTCCAGGGTTGCGAAATTGCGTCCGCTATAAAGTGATTTTACGTTTGCTGGCGCAGTCGGTGGTATTGTATCCAGAGGCGTAGGAGAATTGAAAGCAGAATTTGGAATAAGGCGCCTTGTTATACCGGGGCCTGTATAGTACACCTGCATTGTTTCACCTGCGCTCTTTTCAAAATAGGTAACAGCTATCGGGTAGAGTCCGGCAGTAGGTATATTTACTGTTCCTGAAACAGCGATAGCGCCATGTAATCCGTCACTGTTCACAAGAGCAGTAGCATAGGGGGAATAAAAGGTATTAAAATAAAACTTGCTACCATCATCGGATACGGTTTCAAAGGTGTAAGTGCCCGGAGTAGTGATATTGATATAACCCTCCCATACAAATGCGAAGTTGTCAAACACACCTGAAGGCCTTACGTTGATGTCTACGTTCGATGATGAACCTGAAGTAACCGGAGTCAGTTTATTAAAGTTCGGGAGGGCGTTCCAGGTACCCTGGTAGTACCTGTAAAATATACCGGAAGACAGATTTTGAGTAGTGATGGTAACGGTGTTGCTGGCTGCGGAGTTGTTGCCAACAAGGTCACGTGCTTTTACTGTTATCGTGTATGTGGTATTGGGCAGAAGGTTGTCTGCGGTAAATCCAGATTCGATAGACGTATACTTTTTCACACCATTTATATATATATCGTATTCAGCAATTCCTGTTGCATCAGTTGAATTGCCCCAGTCGAGGTGCACGAAGGTTCGGCCGGTATACAAAGCAGAAAGATTGCCGGGTACCGAAGGCGGCGTATTGTCGGTGGATAGCGATAGAACTGCAGGAATGGGCGACCAGTCTGACCAGGCCGAGCTTGCGGTACGTTTAAAATGAACCCGGTAAGCGCCTAACTGCGTAGCGATTATTTCATTGGAAACAGCACCCGGAATGTCAACACCATCTTTTTGCCATTGGTAAGTATAGAACCCTCCTGTAACACCAATTCGCGCGTTGATTTCCGCACTTGAAGAAAACTGGTTTCTTCTATGAAAAACCATCGGATTCGCCTTATGCGCAGCCTGCCAGTAAGGCACCAGATAAGGCTCATTCCACTGCTCAGTCCAGGTATGATGCCCTAAGGTGGGGAAGTAGCTATACCTGACATGGCCGCCTTTTACCGTAAAAGAATCTACGAAATTCCTCACGTTGGATGTATCGGGGTTTGGATCCTTTCCTCCCGAAGAAATCCACAGTGGGATATGCTTGTAAACTTCCTGTGAACCGATTAGATATTGTATCGCGGCTGGCGAACTTCCAATAGCAGTTGCAGCTATCCGGGGAAACATTGAAGTGTAACTAAGTGCACCATAGCCTCCGTTTGATAAACCCATTGCGATAACGCGGTCCTGGTCAAGTCTGCAATATTTCTGAAGGGAATCTAAGACACTATTGACCCGGGAAAAATAAGACGGATCCCATCCGGTGCTCCTTACCTGTGGAAACAGCATAAACCCGTTAAACTGTCCTGCATCCATGGAAGCTTCAAACCGTTGCGCTGCCCATATCAATTGTAGTTCGTTATCAGTCACCGGTGCTATTTCTCCTGCACCATGAAAGAATACAATGACCGGGTATTTTTTTGTAAGGTCAGCGGGATCGTATCCATTTGGAAAGCGCAAACGGAACGCCATGCCGTTCCAGTAGTAACATTTGAACTTACTTGTATTCCATGTCATCCTTGAAGTACGCACCCACTTTGCCATCACGTCTGCTGGCGGTGTAACCGGCGGATTCGCAGAACTGTATGTAACAATGGGGTCGTTGTGATTGAACACGTTCGGTTGTGCAGTACCGTTGGAGATAAAAATTCCCATCAGGAGCGTAGCCAGGAGTAAAAATCTTTTCATGAAGGTGTTTTAAGAGTTTAAGCAGGGCAATAAACGTCAGGTTAAGTTTTCTAACCCGATCAGGTAAGAACAAAAGGATATCTCTTCGTCTTTTTTCAAAAACAAAGGCATTAAAGGCATCATTGAAACAGGACAAAGTACCCGTTTAAAGGACTAATTCAAAGGATGATAACGTGTAAGGACAAGGTCTTGAACAGAGGAATAGCAAAAAAGTCGATAAGATTTTTTAAGAGAAATGGATTAGGAGCGTCAATAAAATGTATAAACGTTTTTTATTAACCGGGTCAAAATTAATAATATAATCCATAAAGTAAAACTTAATCGAAACTATTTTGGTAGATAATCAATAATAAAGTATAAAGATGTTTTTTGCAGGCTTTTTCTTCCAGAATATGGAAAATTTTGCACCTGATTGTGACATCAAATGAACTAATTTTCTAAGGCGTTTTCTTAGATAAGCTAATGCGACAGGCTTTTTGCATTTGTCAAATTTGATACCTGCTGCCATTAACTCTTTAGTAAATTTTGGAAAGATTTGAACGCGACAATGAAAAGTTTAAAAAGTGCTTTGCAATTGCATTTAACCGGCTCTTGTAATATAAAAACATACCTGTTCATCGGAATATCGTACTTAATGGTGGCATCCCCGTTCTGAGGAATATGCTACACAAAAATGATCATTTTAATTGTTTGCTGTATACATTCAGGGTGTTAGAAGTCAGTTTGTTCAGACTGCGGCTGATAATTAATAATACCTTTTAAACATATGTAGACGGCTCTATGGCAAAGAAATTGAAGAACAACATATATTCTATACATTAAACAAGGAGGAATATATCATGAGTACTAATTTAAACCCTGATCATCAGGAAGGTGAAGTAGCTAAAACCATCGAAAAGCAAACAGCAAAAATACCATCTGATCTATTTCTTTGGGCTGCTTTAGGTGCTATTGCAGTCTCTGTAACGCTGCAGGTGATGGGAAAGAAAAAAGAAAGCTTGTTTGTTGGTCAGTGGCCTGCGCCTTTCCTGATACTGGGACTGTATAATAAGCTTGTTAAACTCGAAGGACATGATTAAATAGTCTGATGGAGTTATCAAAATTTTGAAAGTTGTTTCATAATGAGACAACTTTTTTTGTGCCCTGAACTTTATTTCTCCAAAGGTTATAAGGGTTCATTACTTGTGATTGCTCTTGTAAGGCTTGTTCCCGATTTATTTATCTTCTTTTGTTTTGCTTTAACACAACATCTTTTTATTCTTTGCATGGTCGTTTACCTGGCCAGTAATTGTGCACCCTTATTATTTGGCCGGTTTTACTTTAAGGTTGATACAAGCGGATCTCCGGTTCAGACAAATTCAAAGGGATTATAATTGTTGAACCGGCAGGATCATCAGGATTGGAAAGAACATTAATCAGAGGGGATGGAAAGAGGTAAAGGGGATAGTGTTGGGGGAGCTGCATAGTGCTGATGCTGGTAAATGTATTGAGGAGTGAAAGAGCCATACGGGTCGGTATCCGTCTCTTTGAAATCTTTGTAAAGATGCGCGAGAATGTTATCTGCTCATAAAGACATTTACTAAAGCTGGAACAGATAGAAAAGATATTAACTGACATGACCAGGATATACAACGGATTTTTGAATGCCTAAAGCAGTTGATCAATCCGCCGGAGGAACCAGACCAAAATTGGCTTTCAAAGAAGCGATGAACAGTAGTAGCGTCAATGCGGCACCTGCATTGCTGGCGGCAGCGCTGCCGCAAAGGAAATGCTACAGAAGACCTCGTCCAATGTGTTTATTGCTCTACCATTCAACCCTGCCTAAAATAAAAAAGGGCCCAGGATAGAAATCCAGGCCCGTTTTAAATCCAATATCCTATGAAAAACCTGATATGATAATGGCTAAGGGAATGCCAGATAATTTTATGCACGGATTAGCCTGTAAATGGCATGACTTCATCCCTGATTTGGAATAAAAATTTTATTTCTGGAAAATTCAGGCTGTTTCCAGTAAGTAACTGAGGCCATTTACCTGAGCAACGAGACAGCGGAGGTAGACGTGTTCTTTGACAACCTGCAGGTGACCTACATCAAACCCCTCTGCTGGAAGAAACGGCTTACTGTCCGTTAGGGTTGCAGATGCAGGGCATATTAATGCCGGTAGTATAGTAGGAAAATTATTAGTGATGCTGAAGGTTACTCAAATAATGCTGGCACACCTTCCAAAAATAAACAGCGGAATAAAAACAATGACCAGATAAGAGCATCCGTAATTACAGCATGGTTAAAGCAATGTGATTTAGGAGTGCCATACTTAGCCGCATAAATCTGTCAGTTCAACTGAGAAGTATAAAGCCGGTGTGAAAGATGAACTGCAGAAAGATATAAGAAAGTTCCATCCGTGGTAACACCAAACAATATTTTGTAAACCGCATACCAGCAACTAACCATGGTAAAAGCAAACAAAGCAATAGTAGTAGCCAATGAAGTAGTAATGAATAAACTGTATTATCTCCAAAAGCAAAAGGTAATGCTCGACCGGGACCTGGCAGAACTCTGCCGTGTGAAAACAATACGCTCGAGGGAGCAGGTAAAAAGAAATCATGGTATCGCAAAATGCGATACCATCCAAACAGCACCTGGGCGGCTGTCTACCGTATGCTTTTACCGAACATGGCGTGCTGATGCTGGCGAATGTATTGAGGAGTGAAAGAGCCATACAGGTCAGTATCTGTATCATTGAAATCTTTGTAAAGATGCGGGAAATGTTCTCTGCTCACAAAGACATTTTACTAAAGCCGGAATAGATAGAAAAGACAGTAACCGGGCATGACCAGGATATACAACGGATTTTTGAATGCCTGAAGCAGTTGATCAATCCGCCGCAGGAACCCAGACCAAAAATTGGCTTTAAAAGAAGCGATGAACAGCAGTAGCGGCTATGCGCACCTGCTTTGCTGGCGGCAGCGCTGGCACACAGGCTTGTGCTACAGAGGACCTCATCCGATGTGTTCATTGCGCTACCATTCAACCTTACCTAAAATAAAAAAGGGCCCAGGATAGAAATCCAGGCCCGTTTTAAATCCAATATCCTATGAAAAACCTGATATGATAATGGCTAAAGGAATGCCAGATAAATTTATGCACGGATTAGCCTGTAAATGGCATGACGTCCTCCCTAATTTGGAACAACGATTTTATTTCTGGAAAATTCAAGCTGTTGCCGATAAGTAACGGAAGCCATTTACTTGAGCAACGAGACGCCGCAGACGTGTTCTTTGACAACCTGCAGGTGACCCACATTAAAGGGCCGCTATAGGAGGAAACGCATTACTATCCTTTTGGACAGACTCACTATAGCGGGGATTAGTTCGAAGGCAGAGGGGATTAACAAGTAAAAAAGGTTTCAATGGGGATGAATTACAAAACAAAGAAACATCGCTAACAAACAAAATCAGTGTTGATAATAACGGAGTGGTTAGTACTAAAAATAGTGCAACAGTTCAGAGGAAGTCTGCCAAGGTGGTTATAACAGGAGTAGGTATTTGTCTTTCTACCTTATTGTATTATTTATGAGTGTTTGCACTGGGGCATTTGTAAGATGATCATAGTCTACGTTGACAAACCATCTCTATCATTATCTTCAATTTTTCGAAGAGTTCCAGGCGAGGCATTATTTCTATCCTTAAAGTGAGCCGGAACAGCCCGGCAGGTAATCTAAAGATACTACGAAAGCGTCAGCGATTTATGGAGTTGTCCTACAGAAGGTCTCATTGATGTGTTCATTGCTCTACCGTTCAACCTTACCTAAAATAAAAAAAGGGCCCAGGATAGAAATCCAGGCCCGTTTTAAATCCAATATCCTATGAAAAACCTGATGTGATGATGGCTAAAGGAATGCCAGATAATTTTATACACGAATTAGCCTGTAGATGGCATGACTTCATCCCTGATCTGGAATAAAAATTTTATTTCTGGAAAATTCAGGTTGTTGCCAGTAAGTAACTGAAGCCATTTACCTGAATAACGAGACGGGGGAGGTAGACGTTTTTTTTGACAACCTGCAGGCAACCCACATCAAACCCCTCTGCGGGAAGAAACGGCTTACTGTCCGTTAGGGTTGACGATGGTGGGGTAAGTTAGTAGTGAAGGGCCGGGAGTCTGGATAATAAATACGAATACAACGGTAAAGAAAAACAGGAGAAAGAGTTCCGTGATAAAAATGTGTCAATTGTATTGATTACCGATTTAACTTATCGTAGCAGCAGGTATTTGAAAAGCTTGCTATCCACAAAGAGAGGTTTTTTAGTCTGCGGCTGCTCGTTATTTACAAATTCTTTTAGGTGTGTCTTTTGTATTGGGTATAAGAGAGCCTTTTTATAAAGCTGCTTTCGGTTCCTGTAAGCCCCCGATGCCTTTCTTCCCTTTATTAATAGGAGTAGCCCATAGACTACCTTTTTTGTTTGAAACAGTTGAAAATAAATCAATGCTTCTTTGCTTTATTTAGGCAAAAATGATAATTTCATTTAGACAAAAAGGTAGCTTTAAGGAAACCTCTTAATTACTGCCCTATTTACATCCTGACCTTCTCCATTTAATCTACCCCTTTAAATTTCTATAATCCTGCCCTTCGAATAAGGATTAAAATCATATTATTCATTACTAACTGTTTTCACATGAGAACAAAACTACACTCTAACTGCTTCGTGCTTTTCACTTCTATTTTCCTGCCCTTCTTCTTACGGGCACAGTCAGATATTGCTGTTAATAAAACAGCTACGACGACAATAAGCCCGAATCGTAATTTAACCTATACTATTCAGGTGGTAAATTACGGGCCGGGCAGCGCAACGAATGTAAACCTCACCGACAATTTGCCTACTGCAACGACATTTGTGTCCTTTACTGCTCCGGCAGGATGGAATGCAATAACCCCTGTTGTAGGCGTCAATGCTCCTGTATTGGCAACCATACCTGTGCTTCCCCCGGGAGCCATGCAAACTTTTACGCTGGTAGTAAATGTAGGCAGTAGTGTCCCTCCAGGTACAGGACTTTCCAATACACTCACCATATCAAGTTCTACGCCTGATCCTAATCAAACAAACAACTTCTCGGGGGCTTTTACTTCTGTGGCTGTTGTACCACCCTTTGACTTAGCTGTAATCAAAAGAGGGTTCCCTACTTTGAATGCCGGTGGTGGTAATCTGTTTTATACTATACAGGTGGTAAACATCGGGCTCGAACCTCAAACCTCTGTGTCCTTAGCTGATATCTTGCCCTCAGGCACCACTTTCGTATCACTTTCAGCGCCGGTTGGCTGGACGGTTACTACTCCACCGGTGGGTTCTAATGGTATCATTACTGCTTCCGTACCTATACTGCTTCCTGGTGCGGCAGCGGCATTTACCCTAATAGCAAACGTGGGTAGCAATGCTCCCCTTGGAACTTTCATCACAAATGTAGCGTCTGCAACAAGTGCCACTATAGATATGAACCAAAATAATAATTTTTCAATATTCAGTACAAGAGTAATTTCTCCCCTGCCGGCCGACCTTTCCCTAATTAAAACAGGCCCGGCGACAGTAAGTGCCGGTGGAATGTTAACTTATACCATTACGGTAAAAAACAACGGGCCCAACGATGCCCGGAACGTAGTTTTGAATGATGGCCTTCAACAAGGCACAACCTTTGTCTCTTTTTCAGCACCTCCGGGATGGGTAGTCACTACTCCTCCGGCAGGCAACACGGGGTTGGTTTCAGCAGCAATTCCATTGCTTGAAAACGGCGCCAGCGCAACATTTACCTTGGTGACCAGAGCCCCTGATAACCTAAACAATATTAACGTGATCAACAATGTAGCTTCGATAACGAGCGCTAATATAGATCCTGTTCCTCCTAATAATTCCTTCCAGACAAGCGCCAATGTTATCGCAACTTCCTGTAGCCTGATTTGCCCGGCTAATATTACCACTTTTATTAGCGCTGGCCAATGTGGTGCAGTAGTAAATTTTCCATTTCCTACCATTTCGGGAAACTGCGGCTCTGTGACAGCTACGCCTGCGTCCGGGTCTTTATTTGGTTTAGGTACTACAACGGTTAGGATAAACACCAGTGCCGGGCAGACTTGTACTTTTACTATTACCGTTAGAGATACACTGCCACCAAGGATTACCTCTTGTCCTGTTGTACCCGCCTTTTGTGGCAACAGCAGTGGCACGTACTCCATCCCCCGGTTAGTGGCTACTGATAATTGTCGTACTGCAGGTATCGGCTATACTATTAGTGGCGCTACTAACAGAAGCGGAACAGGAGATAATGCCAGTGGCCTCTTTAATACGGGCCTCAGTACTATAACCTGGACGGTAAGAGACAGCAGTAATAATACCACCAGTTGTCAAACCAGGGTTACGGTTAATAGCCCAATCACAGTTAATATACCGGATACTGCTGCTTTAAATACGGGTGTTAATCCGAATACGGTTTATCCTGGCTATGCTCCTGCTTCTAAAATTACGCTTACGGCTACTGTGAGCGGCGGTACTCCTCCCTACACCTACTCATGGTCTAATGGCGCTACAACGGCTTCTGTCAAGGTAAGTCCTGCCACGACTTCGGCTTATACTGTTACCGTTACCGATGCTTTAGGATGTAAACAAGTGTCAGCAGGAAAAGTAATAAAGGTAGTAGATGTAAGATGTGGAAATAAAGTAAAAGTCTGTAGTGTTCTTCCTGATAAATTTGGAAACTCATTTACCAGTTGTGTTTATGCAAGTGCTGTAGCCCCGCTTCTTAAAGCTGGTTCCCGGTTAGGCAGTTGCAGTACTCCTGAAGATTATACCTTGAGCTTAAAAGCCACACCGAACCCAACTCATTCCTACTTTATCCTAAGTATTACCAGCAGCAATACACGCGAAAAAATTACTGTAAACATTTATGATATAACAGGAAAGTTAGTGGAAAGCAAAAGTGTACAATCTAATTCAATGGTACAAATCGGAGCTTCTTACCGTAACGGTGTTTACCTGGCTGAAGCAGTACAGGGAACCAAAAAAGCAACCCTGTTAATACTAAAACTATAACGTAGCTGATTGAATTATCTTTGAAAGCCGGAGCACCTTTCTCTCCGGCTTTTTTGTTATCCCTGCAATCTTTCTTTTTTCCTTTCTAAGATAGTATCTACTGATTTGGCGTTTAACTATCGGAGTTATCACCCTAATGATTGCTTTATTCCTATTTTCAATTCTTTTAACCGCCTATAGCGCTATAGCGCGACTGATTTCCCAATACAGAGCATACAATATCTGGAGGCTATGCTCAGGCTGCATACAACTGTAGAAAGCCTTACGTTTCATCAGCAACACTAATTTTTTTATTAATGAATAAATATTAGCATCATCATACCATTCAACCTTACCTAAAATAAAAAAGGGCCCAGGATAGAAATCCAGGCCCGTTTTATCCAATATCCTATGAAAAACCTGATATGATGAAGGCTAAAGGAATGCCAGATAATTTTATACACGGATTAGCCTGTAGATGGCATGACTTCATCCCTAAACTGGAAAAAAGATGTTATTTCTGGGAAATTCAGGATGTTGCCGATAAGCAGTTGGAGCGAGTGATCACGTCAAAGGGGGAAGAACAGCGGCTTTGAGCATGGGGGGGCAGACCGGAGTTAAAGCTCACAGGTGATGGAAGGAAGATTAATTTCATAATTGCAGAGCTATGACCAATGGAGCGGAGAACGGGCCGCTTATACCAGTAGAACCTGGCGTGAAGAGGCTTACCAGGAAAGCCATATCTCTAAAAAATAAAAAAGGGCCCAGGATAGAAATCCAGGCCCGTTTTAAATCCAATATCCTATGAAAAACCTGATATGATGAAGGCTAAAGGAATGCCAGATAATTTTATACACGGATTAGCCTGTAAATGGCATGACTTCATCCCTAAGCTGGAAAAAGATTTTATTTCTGGAAATTCAGGGTGTTGCCGATAAGCAGCCGGAGCCGGTAATCAAAACAAATGCGACCTCCACCACGTGAAGGAGGGAGATTAACTTCATGATTTCAGTGTTATGACTAATGGAGCAGAAATGGTCGCTTATACTAGAACCTGTCGTAAAGAGGCTTACCAGGAAGCCATAGTTCTATAAAAATAAAAAAGGGCCCAGGATAGAAATCCAGGCCCGTTTTATCCAATATCCTATGAAAAACCTGATGTGATGATGGCTAATGGAATGCCAGATAATTTTATGCACGGATTAGCCTGTAAATGCATGACTTCATCCCGAAACGGGAAAAAAGGTTTTATTTCTGGAAAATTCAAAGTGTTGCCGGTAACCAGTTGGAGCCAGTGATATCAAAAGGGGAGAACAGCGGCTTTAAGCAGGAGGGGGTAAGGCCGAAGGTTAAAGCTCCAGCAGGTTTAGGGAGGGGGATTAATTTTATGATGGCATAGCTATGACGAATGGTGGGATTTGGCCGCTTATCCCAATAAAACCTGGCGTGAAGAGACCTACCAGGAAAGCGATATTTTCTTATAACAAATAAAAAAGGGCCCAGGATAGAAATCCAGGCCCGTTTAAATCCAATATCCTATGAAAAACCTGATGTGATGTTTGCGAATGGCATGCCAGAATGATTTACCTATAAAACCGGGTGAGTTTACCCCTTTTCCATCCCCTATTGGGAGTAAGTTTTCATTTTGGGAGTCAAAAAATACATACCGTCTAAAATCCTCCATGTGCCTTTTCTTTGGCTATCAATGACTTCTCCCCATACGCCCGGATTTCCGAAATCCAACTGCGCCAGAAGACCTGTTCAATCAGTTATTCTCTTCTCAATTTAGCACACACGGTGAGTCAATTTGATTTGACCGCTTAATAATGTAGAGTGATATACGCCGAAATTTATGTAAATCCATGCTGCTTTAGTCAGTGATGATACGCAGAGAGATATTTTTTTACTGATTATTAGGGCCTTATAAAGGTGCTTGTAAAAAATATCTAAAATATTTGGTCTGTGTCATGTGATAAATATACCTTTGCGCCCTTAATTCTATGCAGGCGGGATAGCGCCGGTATCATTTAAAACAGACATCATGAGTAAATTACATTTCACAACTAAACATGCGAACGAGGCTACCGTGCAACGCAACTGGTATGTTGTAGACGGTACTAATCAAACCGTAGGACGCATGTGTGCCAGGATTGCCGCTGTACTTAGGGGTAAAAACAAGGTTTATTACACTCCCCATGTTGATTGCGGGGATTTTGTAATCGTGATCAATGCCGACAAAATTGTTTTTACCGGGAACAAGATGGAAGATAAGATGTATCTAACCTATTCGGGATTTCCCGGCGGCCAGAAAGCCGAATCAGCACAGAATTTATTAAGACGAAGGCCTGACGCGCTTATCGAAAGAGCCATAAAGGGAATGCTTCCAAAAAACCGGTTAGGACGTAAAATGTTCAAAAAACTATTTGTGTACGCCGGAAACGAGCATCAGCATGGCGCTCAAAAACCGCAGGTACTTACTTTTTAACCCTTATCACTTCCAGGTAAAACATCTATAAATGGAAAAACAAAAAAATGCTGTAGGACGTCGTAAGGAAGCGGTAACCCGGATCTTCCTGAGCAAAGGCGAAGGGAAAATTATCGTAAATGACAAAGATTACAAAGTGTATTTTCCTTTGGTCTATTTGCAAAACCAGGTGGAGCTTCCTTTAAAAACGATCGAGGCTACTGATAAATACGATATAAAGATTAATGCTGCGGGTGGTGGAGTGAAAGGTCAGGCAGAAGCTGCCAAGCTTGGCATCGCAAGAGCCCTGCTTGAGGTGAACCCTGAACTAAGGCCCGTATTAAAAGCTGCCGGCTTGTTGAGACGGGACCCCAGATCGGTTGAACGCAAGAAACCGGGTCGCAAAAAGGCAAGGAAAAGCTTCCAGTTCTCTAAACGTTAATTCTCACCGGCTCATAATTTATTCAAACGCTAAATGCTGTTGCTAAAAGTTTAACGCTGATAGTGAACGCTCCTAGCAAAACGCAGATATAAAATGGAACAAAATACTTCGTTACAGCAACAGTTGTTGGAAGCAGGTGTACACTTCGGTCACCTGAAAAAGAAGTGGAATCCTAAAATGCTTCCATACATCTTTGCCGAGAAAAAAGGTATTCACATCATTGACCTGAATAAAACGACTGAAGCTTTGCAGGAGGCGGCTGCTGCCTTAAAGCAAATTGCCAAAAGCGGTAAGAAGATCATGTTTGTGGCTACGAAGAAACAATCAAAAGAGATTGTAACTGAATGCGCGCAAAAAGTGAATATGCCTTATGTCACTGAAAGATGGCTTGGCGGCATGCTTACAAACTTTAATACGGTTCGAAAGAGTGTAAAAAAAATGCAGAGCATTGAAAAAATGCTCGGTGATGGTTCATTTGATAATATCACAAAAAAGGAACGACTTACCCTCAGCCGCGATAGGGAGAAGATGGAAAAAGTGTTGGGTGGAATTTCCCAGTTAGGACGCGTGCCTGCAGCTTTATTTATTGTTGATATAGGGCATGAACATATTGCTTTGTCTGAAGCCAAACGTTTAGGCATCGGCACGTTCGGCATGGTTGATACCAATTGCGATCCGAACAAGGTGGATTTTGCGATTCCTGCAAACGATGACGCTACAAAATCTATTTCGATTATCACTAACTATATAACCGCAGCTATTGCTGAAGGGCTTGCTGAAAGGCAGGCTTCAAAAGAAGAGGACGTGGAGGAAGTGGGTGATGAGAACGAAAAGAAAGCGGCGCGGTTGCAGGCTGAAGCAGAGGCTGAAGCGGCCCGCGCCCGGGGTGGAAGAGGCAGAGGCCAGGGTGGCCCTGGCGCTGGCGGTCCCGGAGGAACTGGTGGTCCTCAAAGACGCAGGTCTTCTGGTCCTGGTGCTGGCGGCGGCGGAAACCGCAGGCCAGGTGGTGGACGTTAAAGACTGGTACCTGATTTAGGAATTGACGATATGAGGTCTTTAAAATGTCTGGTTTGTTGTCAGGCAGTTCCTATATCATACGCATGACTGTTTGATCGCTATGACTTTTCTAAGCAGATGTATAATGGTTTTCACTGACCTGATCAGTAGTTAGACACATAAAACAGGGTTATCAAGCGGTTGCGTCGGCTTTATTTTCAAGCCACAGCCTGATGCTTAGCTGGATGTCTGTATGTTTCCATAAGCGTTTTGTATAACAATACCCCGGATCATTTTAAAGGAACAATCAATAAGAAAATAAACCTTCTTATCAAAAATAAAACGATACAAGCATGTCTGTAAATATTACTGCTGCAGAAATAAATAAATTACGGCAGCAAACCGGTGCGGGAATGATGGATTGTCGCAAAGCTCTCGTTGAAAGCAATGGTGATTTTGAAGCCGCAATCGATTACCTGAGAAAAAAGGGTCAGAAAGTTGCCGCATTGAGGGGCGATCGTGAGGCAAAGGAAGGAGTTGTTATCGCAAAAACGACAGCCAACAACAAAACGGGGTTTATAATCAACCTTGCATGTGAAACAGATTTCGTGAGCAAAAATGCCGAGTTTATTGCTTTTGCCCAATCTATTATGGACGTAGCGGTGACAAACAATGTAAACAGCCTTGACGAACTTAATGCGTTGAAGTTGGATAGTGCTACCGTTGCAGATAAAGTAAACGACCAGGTTGCCAAAATTGGTGAAAAGATCAGCGTTAGCAGGTTCGAGAAGATAGAATCTGAAGGCGTGGCTGCTTACATTCACGGCTCATACCGGATGGGCGTGCTGGTGGGACTGAACATGAACACGGAAGAAGCATTGCTGGCAGGTAAAGATGTAGCTATGCAAATCGCTGCAATGAACCCGGTGGCGGTCGATTCAGACAGCGTTCCTGCCGACACGGTTGAAAGAGAAAGGGCTATTGTAACCGAACAGATATCCGCCGACCCGAAAATGGCTGGTAAGCCCGCCGAAATGATCGCTAAGATTGCCGAAGGGAAGCTTAACTCGTTCTTCAAAGAGCAAACCCTTACGGCACAGGCCTTTGTTAAGGATGGCAGTAAAAGTGTGGGTGAATACCTGAAAACTATAGAAAAAGATTTAAAGGTCACTCAATTCAAGCGGGTCGCTTTAGGATAATTTTTTGGGGAGCCTCTGGCTCCCTTTTTTTGTTTAGACTGTAATAAACGTATAATCCTTCGGGGGTAAATTCCAGGGCTATACTTCCTACAGAGAGAAAAGATTGGTAAAAAACCTTTTCTTTGCACAGCAATTGATGGCGTGTTTCAAAGCCGATGAATGTAAAATCCATATGAGCGTATGCAACCCATGTATAAACGTATCCTGCTGAAGCTTTCCGGTGAATCACTGATGGGAAATAAAAGCTTCGGGCTTGACTCTTCTGTTATTTCCAAATATGCACAGGAAATAAAATCAGTTATTGAAGCGGGTGTTGAGGTTGCCATTGTAATAGGCGGTGGAAACATATACCGCGGCATGAATGAAGCTGAAACAGGTATTGAAAGGGCGCATGGCGATTACATGGGTATGCTGGCCACAGTAATCAATGGTATGGCTGTACAGGCGGGATTGGAAAAGGCCGGAATTTATACGCGGCTGCAGAGTGCTATAAAAATGGAACAGATCGCCGAACCTTATATCCGCAGACGGGCTATGAGGCACCTGGAAAAGGGAAGAGTGGTTATTTTTGGAGCAGGAACCGGAAATCCATATTTCACTACCGATACGGCAGGATCACTAAGAGCGATTGAAATAAAGGCTGAGGTAATACTAAAGGGAACCCGTGTAGACGGTATCTATACCGCTGATCCCGAAAAGGATCTTACTGCTACCAAATTTCAGCAAATCTCATTTGCAGAATGTATAACGCGGAACCTCAAAGTGATGGATATGACTGCCTTCACGCTGTGCATGGAAAACAAATTACCCATTATCGTATTCAATATGAATAAACCAGGGAACCTGTTAAAGGTTGTCATGGGTGAAGATGTTGGCACCCTGGTAACGAGTGAAACGTCTTCTGTTTTATATGATGCTCCCTTGGGAGTTATGTAGCCGAACAATTTAGTTTATCATTCCTGTTATGCCTACAATAGCTGACCTCCGGAAAGATTACCAGCTTCAATCTCTTTCAGAAAACAATGTTGCCGCCGATCCGGTTTTGCAATTTCAAGCCTGGTGGGAAGAAGCATTGCAGTCTGAAATTGCTGAAGTAAATGCAATGACGCTGGCGACTGCCTCTTCAGACGGCCTGCCTTCTGCGCGAATCGTGTTATTAAAAGGCTTCTCCGAAAGGGGCTTTTCATTCTTTACCAATTACAATAGTTTTAAAGGGCAGCAACTATCGGAAAATCCGCGGGCCTGCCTGGTTTTTTTCTGGAAAGAACTTGAACGTCAGGTACGAATTACCGGGGTTGTGGAAAAGTTGACTGAACAGGATAGCGACGCGTATTTTAACAGCCGTCCACCGGGAAGCCGTATCGGAGCATGGGCTTCGCCACAAAGCCAGGTAATAGAGAGCAGGCAATGGCTTGAAGCCAATGAGCACGAAGTTCAGCAAGAGTTTGGAAATAAAGCTATTCCCAGGCCTGAGCACTGGGGTGGCTATCTGGTGAAACCGGTTTGTGTTGAGTTCTGGCAAGGGCGACTAAACCGCCTGCACGACAGAATTCAATATATGCTTAATCCGGATGGTAGCTGGAAAGTAGAAAGGTTAGCTCCGTAGGAGAGAATAGAGAGATGTTGGATTAGCCTGGATCCTTCAGTTAATGCCTATTCTACAACTGAAATAAGGCAACAAGTACGGAAATCTGCTAAATATCAATCCAATCTCAAGTCGAAAACCTCGATTTGAGTTGAGCTTACTAAGCTGTTTGTTCTTTTATCGCTTCCTTCTTTTTAGCAACAGCCGGACGCGCAGGTCTTGATTTTCCAAAAGATCCTTTAAAAATTTTTCCTTTTTTTGTTTTTTTATCGCCTCTTCCCATATGAGTCTTTGATTTAAATACTTCAAACTAAAACAAGATGCAAAAGTGCATCATTTTTACTACAATCCCGGGAATCATTTGTTCCCGGCAAACCCTAATGAAAAAGCAAGAAACATAGTTATGCTTCTTGCTTCATGCGGTAGGAGTATTATAATCTTGCAGACAGTTCTTTACCTGCTTTAAATTTAGCTACTTTTCTAGCTTTAATTTTTATAACAGCGCCTGTCTGAGGATTACGGCCGTTGCGTGCAGCTCTCTTGGAAACAGAAAATGTTCCGAACCCGACCAGGGTAACCTTACCGCCGCCCTTTAAAGTTTTACCAACTGCTTCAACGAAAGAATCCAAAGAAGCGTTAGCCTGCGTTTTGGTAACGCCGGCATCATCGGCAATCTTTGCAATTAATTCAGATTTGTTCATAGTGAAGTATTTTTATTTATCAGGACAAATATAGACGCTTTTTGTAACGAACAAAACTTTTTTGGAAATCCGTAGAATTTCAAAATTCCTTCAAGTCCGCGTGCAGCAAGGATTTTAGCTGGGTTCAACTCGCAGGATGACAGCAGCTATGGTATGTTGGTTTTTCCGGAATGCCAGCTCTTGCAGGTTTTAAATGGTAAATAGGCCAAATTTCATACAGATATCACTTATGATAAATTTGCCCTACCCTGTTTATTTTACCGTAAATCACCGGTTCATTCACCATTGTGTACCACCTCCATCAGGGTGCTGAATTCTACAAATTTATCGCCCCATTTTTCACGCGCTTCCCGGCGTTTTAAAGCCAGTTGATGTTGCATGAAATCATGGTAACTCCGTAAGGTTAACAAATAATATTGAACAGCGTAAGTAGGTCCGTCTGACTCCTCTACATCTAATAATCTCACCAATTGGTGCTTATAGAACAATCCCGTATCCAGCATACCCGGAATATGTATATCGATGAGCCACGATAACCAATCATCATGTATTGACCAATCCACCTTGAAAGTGATATTATATATGATCATGCCGCCGTTTTAAGTGTTTACTACCTGCTTTCATTCCTGTTTATCTCCCTGGTCATTTTAAAAGTGAGTGCCAAAAGTAAAACAAGGGAACCTGTTTTGATATCTGCCTGCCTTAATAATATTTACAGGAAGCAGATCTTTTCCTGTCATGATGATCTCAAAATATTTATACGAGCTTCCGGGAAATGTAAGCGCCGGTATGAACCGGTCTGTGCCGGCATCAAAGAGTTATTTAATAAAATATTCTCTTTGATAACAAACCAGTGCGTTGTATCATCACTTCCACCAAGGAGAGCCGTCCGGTTTGCCTCAGTATTCTTAATGATCAGGTAGATATCACTTATAGTACGATCCGTCAGCTTACTTTTTTACAGAAAGAACCGGCAATTCTATAAAGTTGTTCTCGTGGAAACCCTGCTGGTCAGATTTCAAAATAAAAGGCACCTGCTTTGAATGCTCATCAAAAATCCGGATGTCAGGCAGGTCTCCCATACACCAGGCGACAATGGCAGGAGAAAGAACAATTTATAAAAACCGGCTTTGGATATTGGCGGTAGATCCGACGTATGCGAAAATAAAGACTGCGCCTGGCAACAGGCTAAAGAAAATCTCTCTTCAAAATAAATAAAAGGCAGGTAGCGGCCGCCGCAAAGATGGTTGTTATTAAGCCTTTAATTATTATAACGGGAAGGGGCAAGCTAAGTGATCCGTAAACGTTGAACCAGTCAATTAACAGGCTGATCATCATTGCCGTCTGTACAATCAGGGACGCCAGCCCTATGATACGAATATTCGGCTTTTGGTAAAGCCTGTAAAGCAGTACGGCTTCAAACGGCCAGAACAATGTTATGTTGTGGCCAATCAGCTGGGTAGGTGCTGTCAGCGACACAAAACTCAACGTAATAGCGATAAGCAGGTAAAAAATGTTATTATCAATCTTCTTTTTGCTGAACAGCCCAGATGACGCAGCGAGGTTGAAAACAACAACAGAAAGCGCAAAGCTTAACTCTTCCATTTGGCGCGTATTAAGGGTGATGGGTATGTACTCCAAAGATATTCACTGGCCTTTTCCCCAGCGTCAAACCTATAAGGTTTGGGTTGCCGGGGCTTTGATGTTTAAACTACTCGAACCTTATAGGTTGGCCCCCTCAATATAGTTGCTTCAGAGTGGTTTATCCCTGGCCATTTAAGCTGTCTCCAACTCAAGATATACGGGGCAATGGTCGCTATGTTTTACATCAGGCATTATCCGGGCATCTTTGATCGCATTTGTTAAATTTTTTGTTACATTGATGTAATCAATACGCCAGCCTTTATTATTTAACCGCACACCTGGAAAATACTGGCTCCACCAGGTATACTGATGAGGATCCTTATTTATATGCCTGAATGAATCTACTAACCCGGTTTCAAAGAACTTGTCCATCCACGCTCTTTTG
The DNA here is from genome assembly GCA_041751095.1 of Flavihumibacter sp. Classification (GTDB taxonomy): domain Bacteria; phylum Bacteroidota; class Bacteroidia; order Chitinophagales; family Chitinophagaceae; genus JADCRZ01. The sequence continues at coordinate 32,554 of JBGSYC010000138.1, read as the reverse complement.
AACCGTTGGTTAAGTTGATGATTTCATTTACCTGGTGTGTTCAGCTTTATTGGGGGTGTAAACCCCTTTAATTTGGAGTTGAATTTTCTTTCAGGCAGGATTACATCAAAGGAGGTACTGTCTAAGGAGTGCAGAAAAGTGTCCTTATAATAAGCAAATACAAAATAATCTAGTTTTCGGTTTCTTACCAAAGCGGGGAAATACATTTCTCTGAAGGCCCTGTCGTCAAAGATCCCTTTGAAGCAGAGATATATGAAATCCGTTTCCCTGAAATCGGGTGTATTTTCAGGCAATATAAAACCTGAGGTATCTGTCAAAATCTCAGCTCCCCAAAACGTGCCGACCATATCGGGCATTAACACCCAGAAGCCTTTTCGATCAAATGCCGCATGGTTTTTAAAGCCCGTCTTTACCGTTGTTGCGTGCGCCATTACTTTGTTGTTACTGCCCGAAAGGTCTATGGTTTTACCGGCATACACGTAGCCCATACCTCCTGAAGCAAGGGTGCCCACAGAGGGGTAATTTATACATGGCTTAAATACCCTGTTTAGTTTGAAACCTATATTCCGGCCGATTTCAGCCGTTTTAAAATCCTGGATAACGCGATTTTGCACATTTTGATTCGGGGCAGCCCCGAAGTCAGATATCCGTGATTTTGAAATACAGAAAGCTGCAAATATAAACGCGATCATCAACTGCACTACCGCCCATCTCTTTCTTTGAATAATTGATGTCCAGTAATGTTTCCATAAATACTGATGCGTTACTGACAGGTACATCAATGGAATTAAAGGCTGATAAAGGCGGCTGTGTTGAAAATGATCGCCCCCCGCTGCAACTGGAAGTGCAAGGCCACAAAAGATAACGGTAAGGAGGATGGCCTGGCTCTTCTCCTTGCTTGTAAGTTCAGACCTCACTTTGCCGTTCTTTAATTTCAGAATGAGGAAAATACCAAAGAAGAACAGGATAGCCGTTATGAAGGCGGCAAGCGGGTAAGAGTAAAAGAAGGTCAGCAGGTATTGCAGCCCGCTGACGATATTGTCTTTTACCGAAAATGAGATTTTTGCATAAAACGTATTGGGAAGCGGGTATCCGAAATAGGTAAGGCGCCATATTGCAAGTGAAACGATGGTGACAAGATGCGCCAGCACCGGGAGAAGAATTTTCCTGATAGCCAGCTTTCTGCCGTTATCAATATAGAGAATAAGTGTCAGAATGAGAATAAACAACACATTGTACGCGATGCTTTCCGGCCTGGCCAGGTTTAGCAGGATAAGGATCATGCTGAAACGCAGAATGTTTATTTTACGATCGATGTAATACCTGCACAGTTGTAAAGTGATTTGTATCAGTAAGAATGTCCATAATGCAACTTCCATCAGGCTGAAGATCATCCATTCAATAAATCCGATGGAAGAGGACAATAAAAAAAGGATAACGATGTCCGTTATAGTGATGGTTTTATGTTCGCTGTTATTTAGCTTTCGGGAGAACAGTATCACGCTGTATATCGTAAGAAAAGTGAGAATAGAAGCAACGCCTCTTAATAACAGCGGTAAATGAACTGCAGAGATCTTGTAACACAGCGCCCCCGTCAGCGTCCAGAGCAAAGACGAAAACCCCTCTACCCTTTCTCCTCCTTTGATCCACACAAAGCCGTGCCCCTCTGCCAGATTTCTCATGTAAACAAAATAGGTATTGGCCTCATCCATTCCGTAGACCGGGTTTTGATAGCCCCACCAGTATAACAGTGTAACGATAGACAGGGAAAGCAGGATCACAACCGGTAAAATTCTTTTTTTATGGTCACTCATACGCTTCACTGTTTTGTGTCCTTGCAATTAGAACTTGAAAATATATCAAACTGAGGTATATCCGCAATAAACAGAAAGAATATCCGCAGCCCTGATTAATAACCGCGTATGTTTACCTTAGCAATATGGGCAAACAGACAAGAATTACTCCAAAAGAACACGCGTATCTTGATGGGCCGCATAGCCGGCCGTTTGAACTTAATTTTGCATGGCGCGTCTTCCGGCAGCTGATCAAAGGTTTCAGGTCGCTCCATTTTGTAGGACCTTGCATTACCGTGTTTGGTTCTGCAAGGTTTACCGGGGATCACCGTTATTACGTTGCGGCGATGGAATTTGGTAAACGTATTGCTGCGGCTGGTTTTACTACCATGACCGGTGGTGGACCGGGTATAATGGAAGCGGCAAACAGGGGCGCTTACGAGAACGGTGGTTATTCGGTAGGTTGTAATATACGGTTGCCTTTTGAACAGAAATCTAATCCTTACCTCAACAAATCAATAACGTTCGAACATTTTTTTGTAAGAAAGGTAATGTTGGCGAAGTATTCATATTCTTTTATTATCATGCCTGGCGGTTTTGGAACGATGGATGAATTCTTTGAAACCATTACGCTTATCCAGACGAAGACCGTTACCCAGTTTCCTATTGTTCTATATGGGAAAGAGTTTTTTCAACCCCTTATTGAATTTATTAAATTCATGGCTGTTCAGGGAACGATTAGTAAGGAAGACATGAACCTGGTGTTGCTGACGGATGATATCGATGAAGCAATGAATCATATCTCAACCTACATCAGTAAAAACCATAACTTCCAAAAACGCGAACGGCGTTGGTGGTTACTTGAGAAAAATAAGTGAACATTGCTCAACGGCCTGCAGGCGATCACAATGGAGGATCAGGTTCGCCGCCTTTTTTTTATCCGGCGCCCAGGGGTATATGAACAAGGTTTTGAACGATTGAGGACCTTGCCGAACGGGCATATCTCATTGGCGCTAAAAAATAGCTCCTGCTGTTGCGCTATCATTTGTACTGATACTATCTTTACCAAAACAGATATTTCTGATGAATGCTGTTCGTAAATTATTCCTGATTACCGGCAATATATGAATACAAATAAATCAACCATTATTTTTGATCTGGGAGGTGTACTGATCGACTGGAATCCACGTTACGTATACCGTAACGTTTTTGACAGCGAAGAAAAGATTGAATGGTTTTTTAAGACCATTTGCACAAGCGAATGGAATGAAAACCAGGATGCGGGGCGGTCTTTAAACGAGGCTACGGAGGAGTTGGTACACAAATATCCGGAATTCGAAAACGAAATCAGGGCTTACTATGGAAGGTGGGAGGAGATGCTGGGAGGCCCTATCACAGAAACGGTAGAAATATTTAAATCTTTAAAGGAAGCAAACAAATACATGTTCTATGCACTCACAAACTGGAGTGCGGAAACTTTCCCGGTGGCGCTCAAACGTTATGATTTCCTGCGCTGGTTTGATGGAATTGTAATGAGTGGCGAAGAAAGAACGAGGAAGCCTTTCCCTGAAATTTACCAGATATTGCTTAATCGGTTTGATATAAACCCGGCCGGTGCGATTTTTATCGACGATAGCCTGCGGAATATCAAAGGGGCTGAAGCTGTAGGGATAGAAGGAATTCATTTCCAATCGCCACAGCAACTAAAGCACGAACTAAAGCAAAGGGGCATTTTGCCGGCCATGTAACACAGCAGATTAATGTAAGTAAATGGAAGAAGTAACGCGTTACACAAAAGTATGTAGTCAATGTGAACGCTCCGTTGCTGAAAATGCTGTGTCTTGCAGATACTGCGGCTCCTTTCAAACTATAGAAGACGAAGAATTTGAAGACCTTCAAAGGGACAAATGGTTAAAGGTGCTAATGATCTTTTACTCGCTTGACCTCGTCATCTGCACCCTGGTCAATTTCCTGGACTTTTTCCGCGGCCTCAGATGGTTATTTATTACAGAGGTTGTTCTTGCCACCGTGACGGTGATTTTCATTGCTATCTTATGGAAAGACGTAAAGTTTCTTTTTGAATGGAAAAGTTTTTCGGTAGTCAAGTCATTGGTTTACGCCGTTGCCTCGGTGTTATTCGCCATCGTAGTTAACGTATTGGTTAAATGGGTTAATAACAGCATATTCGATCAGGAAGTTTATTATTACCGGACTTTCATGCATCTCGATTACCCGAGGGTAGCGATGGTGACCCTGGTGGCTTTGTTCCCAGCCATTTTTGAAGAATTAAGTTACCGCGGACTCATCCTTCATAGCCTGCTTAAGCTCGCTGATCAGCGGCAAGCCATCTTAATAGCCGCGTTCTTATTTGCAATCATTCACATGAGCTTCATTTCTTTTTTCTGGTTGATGCCGTTTGCTATATGGCTTGGAAATGTGCGAGATAAAGAGAAGACGATCTGGTATGGGGTCTTGATTCATTTCTGCTTCAATCTGACGGCGTGCCTGTTTGAATTCTATGAGTTGAAGTTGCTTCCCTTCTTTTAGCAAATAGAAATATTTGATCCTTAATAGCAGGCAAATTTACCTGGAGAGAAATCAACCTCTTATCATTGCATTAAGTCTCGAATTTACCTTTTGTTGCTTCGACAACACCCAATGAGAGATCTTGTTAATTCATGGATCATTGCAGATCCGGTGCGGCAAATGTATTTCCCTGGTCTAAATCCCCGGTTTCAAATCCTTTCCTGAACCAGAACATCCGTTGTGCTGATGTTCCATGCGTAAATGCGTCAGGCACTACATGGCCCTGCGATTGTTTTTGCAAGCGATCATCACCGATTGCGTTAGCAGCTCTCAGCGCTTCTTCCATATCGCCTGGTTCAAGGATATTTTTCATCTCTTGTGCATGATGGGCCCACACACCGGCGTAGAAATCTGCCTGCAATTCCAGCATTACCGAATACCTGTTGTATTCTTTCTCACTTACCTGCTGGCGAAGCTGCTGCATCTTTTGCGTTACACCCGTTAAGTATTGGATATGATGACCAACTTCATGAGCGATCACATATGCCATGGCAAAATCGCCTGGCGCCTGGAACCTCCTGGACAAGTCTTCGTAAAAGGCAAGGTCGATATATACTTTCTGATCAGCAGGGCAATAGAACGGGCCGGAAGCGGAACTTGCCCCTCCACATCCGGATTGTATTGAATTCCGGAAAATAACAAGAGTAGGTTTAAGATAATCTTCTCCTTTACCGGCAAATATTTTATCCCAAACGTCTTCAGTATCTTTTAATACCACAGAAACAAACTGAGCCATTTGATCCTCGGCTGCACTTTGTTCAGTAGTCATTTCCTGTTGCGGCCGGTTGCCATCAAGTACCTGTGGAAGTTGTGAAACATCACCTCCTCCCATGAAAAAATTTACCAATAATACAATTACGCCGATAATACCACCTCCGGCAACAAGCCCGCCTCCGGAGACGCCGCGGCGATCATCAACATTAGAACTACCTTGCCTTCCCTGCCATAACATGATAAAAAAGTTTAAAGGTTTTTGAAATCCACTTACAAGCCAACCATTCATCACTATTCGGTACCCTGGTTTGTCTCAAAACTCCGCCGGATATTCTATTCTGCGTCCTCTTATTATAAATAAAAAATGGTGCCATGATTATTTGGCGTATTAGCACTGTGCTTCTGGTTCCCGATACGTCTGAAGTAGGATAATGCTGATGAAGTTGAAGATAAACGCGTGGACGGATGATGCTATTGCTTTACTCCGGAAAGTAAAAGGTGTATTTACGGCAGAATGATTGTCCGGCGTTACCGATGATCTAAAGAATCCGCTTTGGCGTTTGCCGTATCTGCTGTGCTTTCGGTGCCCTGATTATCTGAATTCACAGTAGTTGATTCCTGGCTGTTGCCGACAGCGGAATTCTGTTCCGGGGCATTGCAGGATATGCCAATTGCAACCAGAAATAAACCAATGATGTAGTTCATATATTTAAACTTAAATCCTTTGATCAATATTATGTTGCAGAATAACATTATCGGGTCGTTAATGTAAAAAAGGGATGACACCCTTAAAGGATTTCATCCCCGGCGGATTAAACCGCGTAATTATGTTACCGGTATGTTACCGGGAAAATTTCCGGGCTGATTTACAAGCCTGAACCTGAGCCCGTTCCACCTGATCCGGTACCAGTACCACCTGAACCAGTGCCAGTGCCTGTACCGCCGGATCCGGTACCAGTGCCTGTACCACTTTGAGACCCTGTACCAGTGCCCCCGGCTCCTGTACCTGTTCCGGTCCCAGACATGCTTGTATCCGTTCTGATACCAGACATACTTGTATCCATTCCTGTGCCTGACATATTCGATTCAGAACCAGATCCAGATGTACCTGTACCAGTTCCCATAGTACTATCAGAATTTGTAGTTGAACCATCGGAGCTATCACCACACGAAGCAATAGCAAAGGTCATAAAGGCTAAAAAAACGATACTTTTCATAAGTTATACTTTTTAAATTTAAAACGTGGATGGTTAATATATCTATTGACCTCATTAAGCATTCAAGTATTTTGCCATCAACCACCAATTTGCCGCCAGCCGGGTGGAATGCTGCTGGAAGATATGGTATAATATATTCACTTTCATAGTGTTGCGTTATAATCTTTTTATATAAAGATATTATCTTAACTAACTAACGATGCAAAGGTTCTACAGTATGGGAAAGAAAAATTGTTTTCCTTTTCCTCAAAATTCTACAAAGAGGTCATATTCGCTCAAAAAAAAAGGCCGTATAAAACGGCCTTTAATATTTTTAAGGTTATTATTTACCTTGGTACACTTCCACTCTTGGTTGTATCGGTAGAAGAACTTCCTGTACCTGTGCCGGAACCAGTTGTTCCGGTACCTGTGCCAGAACCCGTTGTCCCCGTGCCCGTTCCAGAACCTGTAGTTCCTGTTCCAGTTGTTCCAGTTCCTGTAGTTCCGGTTCCAGTGCCGGAAGTTCCGTCTGTAGATGTGCCTGAAGTACCTGTTCCGGAAGTTCCGCTTGTTCCGGATTGATCAGTACCCGTAGCCGGTTGAGGCGTTTCACATGCTGCAATACCTATCAAAAGCATAGCTAAAAAAAGGAGATTTTTCATGATTAATAGTTTAATTTAAATTGTCTTAGTATTTTGTTTGCCGCAATACTTTAATCAAGTATCCTGCCATCATTGAAAGAATCCGGCAATGGATTAATAATTTTTTTGAACTTACACAAATTGTTTTCCACATTCCCGTAAGAATTTTATCAAAAGGTAAGATCAGTTGTTCTCATCAAAGACGTGGATAATACGGCTGTCAGACAATACATGTACCATGAATAAAAATGCTTGCAAACCTGAAGTTTCCCTGAAGGAAGTCCTTCTTGGATTGATGATGATATTATTAACTATACCGGCAATAACGCAGGTACGCATTCATGCCCATAACGACTATGAGAAAGCCAATCCTTTGACGAATGCCCTTCAGGCGAAGGTGTTTTCTATTGAAGCGGATGTATTTGTTTTGGATAATACATTGGCAGTAGCCCATACCCGTAACCAAATTGATCCGTTTAGAACTTTGGAATCTTTATATGTGAATCCTATTATACTGTTGTTTAAACAAAACCGTGGGTACATCTCACCTGATACTTCGTATAAAGTATCATTGGTGATAGATATTAAAGAAAAGCCTGAAGTGGTTTTACCATACCTCGTAAACATGGTTGAAAAGAACAGGCAGTATTTTGACCCGGGTCATAGTCCTGGCGCGGTGCGGATAATCATAAGCGGCGACAGGGGCAGTCAGGACAACTGGACTAACTATCCTTCTTACATTAATTTTGATGGCCGTCCTTATGAAAATTACACCCCCGTCATGTTGGAAAAAGTTGCTGTGATTAGCGACAACTACCGGAACTACGTTGCCGGTGACACGTTAAAGGCCGCCGAAAAGCTCAGGGCAATGATCAAGCTTGTTCATAAGCAGGGAAAACTCCTTCGTTTGTGGGGTGCTTCGGATGATGCGGAAACATGGTCGTTCCTGCACGGGGAGGGAGTAGATATTATCAACACGGATAAAGTTAACGAATGCAGGCGCTATTTTGAACATGTTAAATGAAATAATCGGCAATCAGCAGTAAGTGATCAGGAATATGCCATTTTATGTCAGCAGTTGTTGCAATTCCGATTGCTGATTGGAAAATTTCAACCCTCTCCTTCCCTTCTTAGCGGAGTGGATATTTTGCTTTGCTTACCGCAACAGCCTGCCATCGGCTTCCTGTTAAAGTTCTGCCCCGCCCTGAATCATTTCTTATTTTTGCCGCATGCCAAAAAAGAAAGTGGTGCTGCATAACATCCTTGTTGAAGATTACGCTGCGGAAGGAAAGGCATTAAGCCGGATTGAAGGAAAAGTGATCTTTATTGAAGGGGCTGTCCCCGGTGATGTCGTTGACATACAGGTATCAAAAAGTAAAAAAGACTGGGCAGAAGGAAAAGTGATATTTATCCACGAAATGTCAAAGAACCGCGTAGCGCCGTTTTGTGAACACTTTGGTGTTTGCGGGGGGTGCAAATGGCAGATGCTTCCTTATGAAATTCAACTGCAGTTTAAACAAAATGAGGTAGAACAACATCTGCGCAGGATCGGCAAAGTTTCACTGCCTGCAATATCGCCGATCCTTGGCGCCTCGCCGTCCCGCCGGTATCGCAATAAGCTTGATTTCACATTCAGCAATCGCCGTTATCTGCTGCCGGAAGAAATTAACCGCGACGGCATTATTCCGCAGGAAAGCGCGCTGGGCTTTCACGTGCCTAAGTTATTTGACAAAGTAATTGATATCAATACCTGTCATCTGATGGATGAACCCGCAAATATCATCAAAAACACCATCCGTAATTTTGCCCGGCTTCAGAGGTATACCTATTATGACATAAAAGAGCACAAGGGGTGGTTGAGGAATCTTATCCTTCGCATCTGTACTACGGGCGAAATTATGGTGAATGTCTGCTTTGGCCATGACGATGAAGCTCAGCGGGTGAAGCTTTTTGATCATTTACTGCGGGAAGTACCATCGATCTCAAGTTTATTTTTTACCATCAATCCAAAGTGGAACGACAGTATTCATGACCTGCACCCGCAACTTTACGCCGGAAACAGTTATGTACTCGAGATGATGGAAGATTTTAAATTCATGGTTGGCCCTAAATCTTTCTTTCAAACAAATTCTTACCAGGGAGAACAATTATACAGGTTAACAAGGGAGTTTGCTGAACTTACAGGCAAAGAAACGGTTTATGATCTTTACTGTGGCACAGGAAGCATTGGCATCTTTGTAAGCAGGCAGGCGAAAAAGATCATCGGGGTAGAACTCATCGACGAAGCCATACAGGACGCCAGATCAAATGCCAGCCTTAATGGCATTAATAATGCAGTGTTTTACGCCGGGGACGCAGTTGATATCTGTGATGATGCCTTTTTTGAACAACATGGTAAGCCAGACGTTATAATAACTGATCCCCCGAGAGCAGGCATGCATGAAAAATTAGTAAGAAAGATTGCAGACATAGAGGCTCCTAAGGTGATTTATGTGAGTTGCAATCCTTCTACACAGGCGAGAGACCTGAAAGCTTTAAATGAGAAATATGCGATCACAAGGGTTCAGCCTGTTGACATGTTCCCGCATACACATCATATCGAGAATGTAGCAGAATTAAGGTTGCGCGCTTTATTATGATTTGCCGGACGGGCCTGGTGAAAAATTTACCGGCTTTCCCCGGGGCAGGATTGATGGTTACAATTCATTTCGGTTAAAACTATATAGGAATGGCACAATACAGGGCAGCAGGCTCTTTACCGCCGGTGGTAAAAAATTTATTGATAGCGAATGTGCTGGTTTACCTTGCGCAGGTCGTTTTTACCAAACAGGGAATATTCCTTGAGCAATGGGGTGCCTTGTGGCCCTTGCAATCACCTTACTTTGGCATATGGCAGCTAGTTACCCACATGTTCATGCATGACTCTAGTGGCATATGGCATATCCTCTTTAACATGTTTGGGTTATATATGTTTGGCAAAATCCTCGAGGAGTTCTGGGGCCCAAAGCGCTTTTTGCAGTTTTACATAATCTGTGGACTTGCCGCAGGAGTGGCTCACTTGCTTTTAGGTGGAGGACAAGGTTATGCTGTTGGTGCATCAGGTGCTATCATGGGTGTATTTGCCGCTTTCGCATATTTGAATCCTAACGCCCCATTATTTTTGATGTTCATTCCCATCCCCATAAAAGCAAAATATGCCATCCCCGGGTTGATGGCCCTGGATTTATTTTCAGGCATTGCCCGGCTGCCTGGTGATAATATAGCCCATTGGGCGCACCTCGGGGGAGCTGCCGCAGGGCTGATTTTAGTGATCATCTGGAACAAGAACAACAGGAGAACGTTTTATTAATATACCGCCCCCCAAAAAAAATCCGGCAAAGTAAATACCGTGAAGAAATGTCCGGTATTCTTTTGTATATTAGTACATAAAAAGAAATCTATATACATGAATGTGAGGGAAGAAAGAAGCCGTAATAAAATAACACTTGGACAGGATGGGAACGCCCTTGTAAACCTAATAATCATCAATGCAATTCTATTTGCGCTGCTGGGTTTTATCTACGTTATCTACCTGGTATCTAACCTTGATATCGCTGCCTATCCTAAAAATATTCTCAACTGGTTTTTACTACCGGCGGATATCAATAAATTAGCTACACGGCCCTGGACAGTGCTGACGCACATGTTTACCCATCAAAACCTGATCCATTTTGTCGCGAATATGCTATGGCTTTGGTGTTTCGGTTACATTCTGCAGGACATAGCGGGAAACAGAAAACTCGTCCCCATTTACATATATGGTGGTTTGGCCGGTGCGGTGTTTTATATTTTATCCTATTACATATTTCCTTCTTTGCAATCTTCGCTTCCATCGGCCATGTTCCTGGGTGCCAACGCCTCGGTGATGGCAGTGGCCGTATCAACAACAACAGTATCCCCGGATTATCGCATATTCCCCATGATCAACGGGGGCATTCCATTATGGATACTAACCCTTGTTTATGTGATCATCGATTTTGCAAGCATTCGTGCCGGGGATCCGGCAATTTATGTTGCACATGTTGCAGGCGCCGGACTGGGCTTTATGTTTATCTACCAGCTCAGAAAAGGCAGCGACTGGAGTGAATGGATGAATAATTTTTTCGACTGGTTAGAGAACCTTTTTAATCCCGACAAAAAGGTCAAAAGCAAACCTGTGAAACCGGAATATTTTTATAAGGTTAAAGAATCACAGCCCTTCAAAAAAACGCCGAACGTAACGCAAAAACGTGTCGACGACATTTTGGATAAAATAAACCAAAAGGGAATCCACTTTCTTACCGAAGAGGAAAAAGATATATTAAAAAGAGCTGCTAACGGAGATGATTTGTAATTTTAATCATGTCTCCATTCAGGAAGTTAGCAAAACGCTTTTTCATTCTTGCCAATATCATTACTGTACTGTTTTTTTTAGTTGCCTGTCTTGCCGCCTACTGTAATCCGCTCAGGTATCTTTATGTTGCCCTGCTTGGCGTTGGCTTTATCTTTATTGTGATCACCAACGTATTATTTATTCTTTTCTGGGTGTTTGTCAGATCTACATGGGCCTTTCTTTCACTGGCTGCTTTAGCGGTGGGCTGGTTTCAGATACATGCGTTGTTCGCTTTTAACATAATGGCAACATTTGACCCGGGTAAACAAGCCGATTCGTTCCGGATACTTACCTGGAATGTTTCCCGGTGGGATGAAATGAATAAGCAAAGCAAAGGGGGAACCAGTAACCGGCTGAAGATGTTCGCATTTATTAACAGACAGGATGCAGATGTTGTGTGTTTTCAGGAATTTTTTGAGTCACGCAGGCCTGACCTCTTCGATTATAATATTCCTTTCATAAAGAAGCAGCTCAGCTATCCGTACCACTATTTTGCAAGCGATCACCTTACGGCTAACGGGTCGTATGAGCATGGGGTTGCTATATTCTCCCGCCATCCTATAACAGATACGCTTCGCGTCCGGTATGCCCGTACCGACTCCCATAAAGCGAGTGAAAGCCTGATCCGCGCTACTATTGACATCAGGGGCAGAAAAATAAATGTGTTCACCACCCATTTGCAATCCTTCCTGTTCACTGGAAACGACTACCGGGGGCTCCACAACATCAGGAAGGCCGATGACAGAGACAGTATCGTTGAAGCAGGCAGGGGCATTATTTCTAAGTTCAGGAGGTCTTATGGACTGAGAAGCCGGCAGGCAGACCTGGTAAGGGCTGAACTGGACAAGAGCGTTTACCCGGAAATTATCTGCGGCGATTTCAATGATGTGCCGAATTCCTACACTTACTTTACGGTGAAAGGCAACCGTCAGGATGCTTTTATCAAAAAAAGTTTTGGATTGGGAAGAACGTTCGTTTTTATCTCTCCGACCTTAAGGATTGATTATATATTGGCTGATAAAACCCTTGAAGTTCTTCAGTATAAAAAGGAGGAGCTTCCATTCTCAGATCATTTTCCGCTGGTTGCGGACTTTGCATTTTCGCAAAAATCCGAAAGGTAAGATGACCCGGTGACCGGTAGTTGCTCGTAGGTTCTGAGGCGGCATCTATGGGGTCGCCCAACAGATATGGGGATTGCCTGCATTGTTTTGCTTTGTACGCAAAGAACGGGGTGAACAATTCAGAGGGTTATACTTGTATCATTATCCCAGTTGCCTTTCACCGTAACCTTTTTGTCGATTGCCTGTACTCTTTCCGGTTGCAAGTGTTGCCCGAAAAAAACACCCGCATCCCATCTTTCATTGCCATTCTGATCATACAAAATGCGTAATTCGTACTCCCCGGGAGGAAAAAGTTTTTGGTAGAAGTCCCTTGTGTTAAGCCGGAAAGACGAAACGATCTTATCACCCTGCACAAATTGCAAAACCGGATTGTTACCCAGCTCGAGGGTTGGGAATCTTAACCGCAGGCTTCCGTAATCTGATTCTTTTTTTGCCCTGATTACAAGGGTATCGCTTTTCAAAAGCTTGTTGCCAGTACTATCTTCCGCAAAATCCTTACCCAGGATCAGGTTATACGCCTCACCAGGTTTCCAGCTATGCCGTAATATTAATTTTTGCATAAGTGAATCCGCCCGGAAAGAATAATTTGTGATCCGCTGGTAGTTTGTGTCTGCGAAAATAACCCTGGCGGAATCGAAAATTTTCAGTGGGGTAAGAAACTGCATTTCAAAATTGCTTAGAATGTCCTGCTGCCCGTTGTCGAGGCTGGTCTGGTACCTTAATCGCTTATCTAAGGTTCTTTTTTCCCGTGCGGTTGGAACAATGGGTGTTGCTTTTTTTACTTCATCCGCTTTTTCAATATAAGCGTACAAGGTCACAGGTTCAGTTTTTTCTGTAACAACGACAGGTGTGGCTGAAAAGGCGATCAGCTGACCTTTGGAAAGATACCGCAAAGAGCCGCCTTCATCTTTGAGGGCAAATATGTAAAATGATCCCGAAGGTAAATGTCTAAAGGTGAAGTTCCCTGTTCCATCCAGCCTTGCTATGTAACGCGGCCGCTCTTTAATAATGGCGGAATCGTCCCCACTACGGTGGAGCATTACGGTTAACGTACTATCTGTTTTTCCCGTTTCGGCAAGAATAACTTTTCCGGATAATTCATTGTCATCAAGCGTGCTTCCTGTAGCGAACACATAGGTAAAGTCTTTCAGCACATTGCCCTCGTTTATGTCGCGAATGGCATTTCCGAAATTTATGGAGTATGTGGTATTTGGCTCAAGCGTATCTTTTATCTGAACGGTTACATTACGCAATTTGGATTCTATTACAGGTATGACTTTGGGCACGGGAGAAACGATCAGGTTTTCCTGCAGATTCTGCACTTCTACATACTCGTCAAAAGAAAAGCTGATTTTTTTGGCGCTGAAATTAAGTGACGAATCTTTCGGGGTTACCGCCACCAGTTCAGGAGGAAGAGAATCTCTGGGTCCACCGGATGGAGGTATGATATTAGCACAACCAGTGCCGCTTATAATACTGATCATACAGATTCCGCAGATAATACAAATGAAAGAAAAAGTACCAAAAATATCCTTTTGCAATCCGGTAAATAGTTTAAACAGCTGCAAACATAGGCAGGAACCATGATTAAAGAAGCAAAGCTTCGTTAGGATATCCTTAAAAAGGTATTTTATGCAAGGGGATATGCATGAACAAAACGATAGTATTCATCAGTATCTTACCGCTTTGATGATGATCTGCATGACGCTTTCGTGTGCTTCCGGCAAAGATTCCAATGGCTTACAGGCAGCCTGCTTCCTGCGTTTGTCCGGAATTAAGGGAAGGGTAAGCATCTGTAACAGTGTGTTTTTTTTGACCTGGCCTGGCATCAGACAGCATTTCCTTATAAAGGGCTGAACCCCTCACGGGTGATTTGAATTCAATGCCATCGCCGTTTTTCATACGTTTATGGATAACCGAAGGAAGATTGTTATATAAGTGGTAATATGTATTTGGTCATATCAACCCATCCCGGACAATGTTAATAATAATATTCTATTATAGGAAACGTTCTACAATTGGGAAAGTTGATTCCCCCCTTAATCTTATATCCGATCTATGAAAAAAGATGCATTGAAGATCTTCATACTGGAAGATGATGTCTGGTATGGCTCTATGTTATTCCATTATCTTTCCCTCAATCCGGAATATGAGGTCAAAAGATTCGACTCCGTTAAAGAATTTTTTTCACGTCTTCATGAAAGCCCTGATGTGGTTACCCTCGATTATTCTTTACCCGGAAGCGATGGCGGGGAAGTATTGAAAAAAATCAAAGAATACAATAAGGATATCCAGGTGGTTATTCTTTCAGGCCAGGAAGATGTAGGTACTGCCATTAATCTCTTAAAAAATGGCGCGTTTGATTATATTGTAAAAGATGAAGATTCGAAAGACAGGTTGTGGAACTCGATCCTGCACCTGCGGGAGATCGCAGGATTAAAGCAGGAAGTTGCTGACCTCCGTTCTGAAGTAGGCCGCAAGTACGATTTTTCTCAGATGATCCTCGGGAAAAGTGATTCAATTAAAAGAATATACTCGCTCATTGAAAAAGCCTGTAAAACAAATATCACCGTTTCTATAACCGGGGAAACCGGAACCGGTAAAGAAGTGGTTGCGAAAGCCATACACTATAATTCCGACCGGCATAAAATGCCCTTTATAGCTGTCAACGTTGCTGCTATTCCTAAAGACCTGTTGGAAAGTGAATTGTTCGGACATGAGAAAGGCGCCTTCACCGGTGCAGTGACAAGAAGGATCGGAAAATTTGAAGAAGCCAGCAAAGGAACATTGTTCCTGGATGAGATTGGTGAACTGGATATAGCCCTGCAGGCAAAATTATTGAGGGTTCTCCAGGAAAGAGAGATCACACGTGTGGGGGGTAATGAGGTTACTCCGATCAATGTACGCATTATTGTTGCCACGCATAAAAACCTGCTTGAAGAAGTGAAAGAAAAGCGTTTCCGTGAAGATTTGTACTATCGCCTGATTGGCTTGCCGGTTGACATTCCTCCCCTTCGCGAAAGGGGCAACGATATTTTGATCCTCGCCAAGCACTTTACTGATCTGTTTTGTAAAGAGAATAAACTTGGTAAAAAAAATATTTCTACCGCTGCGCAGCAGAAGTTGCTGCATTATGTTTTTCCCGGAAATGTGCGCGAGTTAAAGTCTTTAATGGAACTCGCTGTGGTAATGTCAGATGAGGAAAATATAGACCCTGAGCATATAACCTTAAACAGCGCTGCTTCCATGAGCAATCTTTTAAGCCAGGAGATATCATTGAAACAGTATACCAACCAGATTATTCAATATTACCTGGATAAATATAACTCGGATGTTTTGCTCGTTGCTCAAAAGCTGGATATCGGGAAATCCACCATTTACCGCATGCTGCAGGTAAATGAGCTGGCAATGCGATAGACTTTCATCATACAACGAAATCCTATGAATCGAATAGAAAAAGATACTGTGTTGAAAAGCATGTTAGCAGATGAACGGCAGGCCGGTATTAAGCCAGGCGCTGAATTGAAGGGTGCAAGAGAATTAACCGGGCATCAGCACGTGGTAAGCAGTATCAGACGATCCCTGTTAAGGGGAGGTAAACAGGCGGATAGGTCTGATACAGGCGATAATTCAATGTTATTTCAGTCTAAAAATGAAGTGCCCGGCCGGCGCACGGCGGCGATTTGTAATGACCTGCTCTGGGACAGCCAGGCATTGATCTGTACGCATGATATGAAAGGGAATGTATTATCGGCGAATCCTGCACTTTGTAAATTACTTCAGTACAGTAAAGATGACCTGGTGGGGAGAAAAGTTGCGGAATTTATGCCGGAGAACCGCCGTGCTGAATTTACGGACAAATACATGGCTGAGATCAACAGGAATAATAGTGCACAGGGAGTTCTTTGCCTCTTAAGCAGTACCGGGGAGAAGGTATATACACTATACCAGAACTATAAAGCAGAAGAGAAGGGCAGGGATGCTATTGTGATCAGCGTGTCTCAAAATATTACCGGGCGCATTCTCCTGCAACACGAACGGGTCAATTCAAAAAGAATCTCTGAGGAGACCAGACAGGCTAAAGAAACATTTCTTGCCAATTTAAGCCATGAGATACGTACCCCCATGAACGGTATTTTGGGAATAGCAGGCCTTTTGGGGAAAACGGAACTGAACGACCGTCAGCAGAATTTTTTAAAATTGATACAGGAGTCTGCGAATAATCTTCTGGTAATCGTCAATGATGTGCTTGATCTTGAGAAAATTGCTGCCGGGAAATTACAGCTTGAAAAAATACCCTTCAAAATAGTAGATAAGGTTGCTATAATCGTGCAGTCATTTATTTACAGGGCTGAGGAAAAAGGCCTTGCAATAATTTATCAAAATGCTATTCCCGGCGACCTCGTGGTGATAGGAGATCCTTTCCGGTTAAGCCAGGTGTTCAATAATATTTTAAGCAACGCCATCAAATTTACGGAGAAAGGGAATATTATTATTTCTACAAGGATCAAGTCTTTCAAAAATGAAAACGCGTTCATCGAATTTAATATAAAAGATACGGGCATCGGGATTACGGAAGAGAAGATGAAGAAGATATTTGAACCTTTTGAGCAGGCTAATTCATCAATATCACGTAAATACGGCGGCACGGGCCTTGGCCTGTCGATCTGCAAAAATCTGGTAGAAATGCTCGGAGGAAGCTTGTACGCGGAAAGTGAAGAGAACAAAGGTTCCACGTTCACCTTTACCCTTCCTTACTTTATTAGTGAGGAACAGATAGTGGAAGTTGAGTCAACTACCGATATTGATTATTCAAGTCTCGGGAGGAAGAAAATATTGCTTGCGGAAGATCTTGAGCTGAACCAGTTTATTGCAAAACATATCATGGAAACATGGGGGTTCGAAGTGGATATTGCCTGTGACGGCTTACAGGCACTGGACATGGTTAAGAAAAATACGTACGACCTGGTTCTGATGGATATACAAATGCCCGGGATGGACGGGATCGCTGCCACCATGGAGATCCGCAATCTTAGCGACCCGGCGAAAGCCAATATTCCTATTGTAGCTTTAACTGCCCATGCGTTGAAGAGTGACAGCGAGAAATATCGGGCCGCCGGGATGAATGATTATTTATCCAAACCCTTCCAGGAAGCCGGCCTCTTTCAGGTAATTGCCCGCAGTTTAAGGAATGGTGAGGGAGGCCCGGCTGTTGCGGCTAAAAACCGCCCATCCCAGACTCAACAACCGGTAATCATCAGGAAGCTGTATGATCTTTCCGTCATTAGAGCAGTATCGGGAGGTGATGAAGACTTTGTAACAAAAATGATTCAGCTGTTTATTGAAACGGTTCCTGTTTGCCTGAAAGAGCTAAACAGTTTTATAGATGAAGAGAACTGGGAAATGGTTAGTAAAACGGCTCATAAATTGAAATCCACTATTGATTCTATGGGCATCCATTCTTTGCGGGAAGATGTAAGGATCGTTGAACGTACTGCAAAGAAAAAGGAAGGGCTTCAAAATATTTATGCGATCGTTCAAAATCTTAATACAACGGTAGATGAATGTATAAAGCAGCTTGAAACGGAAATACTGGGAAAAGCCAGCTGATCAAAATAGCACCTAAACCCGGTTTATTTTCCAGGAAAGGGAAAATGCCGGGAGGCCTCGCCTGAGTAATGCGTTGGCAACCATTACGTTCACCCAACTTTTTTAAGCGGCATGATTTTCACGCAGTGTGCATATAACCTAACAGCATGCACACAAAGAAAATGGTGATTTTTATAGTAGAGGACAATCCGTTGTACCAGCAGTTGATTAAGAAGGAGCTCCAGTCTGTAAGTGCGGCTACACACTTATTCACCACGGGTGAAGATTGTATTAAGGAACTCGTTGTTCATAACCCTGATGTTATTGTGTTGGATAATGATCTTGACGGCGTTCTTACAGGATTGGAGACTCTGAAGATTATCCGTATCTCTCACCCGGATTTGTATGTTTTGATATTCTCCGCCCGCCAGGAGCTTGATACCGTTGAAAACTTTATTGATTATGGGCATTTTGACTACCTGGAAAAAACTTCAAGGGCCTTTATTGACCTTAAAAAGAAGATTTGCGCCAGCGAAGCTTATATGGACAATCGGCACCATAAGTAAACCCATAAACATCCCAAACGGGGAGCCGATGTTGTTTGAGAAATTACCTGGTTATAAGAAGGCTATAAGATCTTTGGATTTCTTCTTTCATATGTAAAACTATTTGCCGCGTAGATGGTTATGATTCCATCAGCTTATGGCAGTTTATTCTATTAAAGCGGCACAAAAGATTCCGGTTACGCTTAACGAAGCGTGGGATTTTTTTTCAAATCCCTCCAACCTCCAGGCCATAACACCATCTCACCTGGGGTTTCGCATTTTATCGCATCATCATGGGGCCACCATGTACCCGGGCCAGATCATCGAGTATAAGATCAGGCCCCTGCTCGGGATACCTGTTTACTGGATGACTGAGATCACCCATGTGGAACAAAAAAGCTTTTTTGTTGATGAGCAACGGTACGGCCCTTACAGCATGTGGCATCACCAGCATCACTTCAAGCCGGTAGAAGGTGGTATTGAGATGACTGATATTGTTCATTACAAAGTTCCTCTGGGCATCCTGGGTGATATTGCCAACAGGGTGGTGGTGCAAAGCCAGCTTAGGAAAATATTTGCCTTTCGTTTTAGCAAAACAAGTGAGCTTTTTGGAAAGTGGCCCGGACAGGAAACGAGTATTGAGCTGTATTAGCCGTACAAAGCCCGAGTACGAAATTAGAAGCAGGAAGGTACCTTGTTAGCACTTTTTCACTGAGTGCAGGAATTAGGGAAAAGGTCGATTGATAACGTCATCTGCTGATTTCCTGATCTGTATTTCGTTTTTCTCCTTTTTACCCCGGCATGCGGGAGATATATTTTTCAATTTGTTTGATCTGGTCAACGATCTGTGGGGTAGTAGGTTTAAGCCCTTTTGCCTTTCGGAAAAACTCTTTAGCTGCCCGGAACTCCCTTTTCGTCATCATGATAGAACACAATTGCAGGTAAGCTGCGGACTGGTTTTCCTTATCGGGAAGTCCTTTGCGGATAGCTGACCGGATATAGCTTTCTGCCTGGCGTATGTCGTTCTTTTGCATCGAGAGCATGCCCATCTGGAGAAGGCTTGCACCTTCTGCTTCTTTCATAGGCATTCCGAGATCAAGTCCTTTTTTCATGTGTTTTTCGGCGCCTGCGTAGTCCTGCTTCATCATAGCCACGTTTCCTTTCAGGGTAAAGTAAACCGAGCGGATGGGTTTGTATAAGAGATTGGGATATTGAACGGAATTAAGTACTTTTTCAGCTCCTTCCATGTCACCGTTTTCCATATACTGCTGGATGAGGCGCATAGGGCCGAAGAAGAAATGGCCGGCGATCAGGATAGCGCCGGTGAGGTAGAGGATAAAGGAAGGCCAGAATCCGCTGACAACATTGACGATAATGGCGATGATCAGCACTGCAATGCCGACATAGAGCCTGTATTTGATCAGCCAGTTATAGAACTTCATAAACGCATGAAATGGAGGGCAAAGATAAGAGGCGGTTTTCAATTAGGGATTTAAGATTTTAGATTTTAGGTGGTGGATTGAAGGAAAACTTTATTTTTGCACTCCCTGAACAGAGAGCTGTGGTCAGCGGCAGGCTTTCGGTTCAATGGTCCCGTAGTTCAATGGATAGAATAGAAGTTTCCTAAACTTTTGATACAGGTTCGATTCCTGTCGGGACTACTTAATACAAGGTAACAAGTTGATTATCAAAGTAAATAATATAGTTACACACGTAAGTACACACGTTCTGAGGGATGAGGGTGATAAAGCTGGCAGATAGATTACGGATTACCTTTGATTACAGGTGTAAAAAGATACAGATAATGACAACAGTGATACAACCCATAGGCCAATTGTATTCATGTTGTGCCACGTTTTAGCTCTCCCTTCCTTTAAGTATTTCTTTTCATTGAAAGCTGTCATGCCAGCTTGTCTAATATGTACATTTTCGATATTTCGTAATGTCATTAAACCTATCTCCTCCTCATCAAACATCAAGGAATTTAGGTTTTTATATTGTTCCTTGCTAAGATTCGCTTCAGTACATAGTTCATCCACAGGGATGCACCAGTCTTCATAACTCAGGCCACTTGCCACGTATTCTTGATTATTTGTTTTGGAATTTAATACCGACAGAATTCTGTGACGTTCTTTATATCTCTTTGGAGTGATCATAAATTGAATTAATTCAAGGTCAACACTGTATATTCCGGTGATGGTGATGGTAACCCGTCATTCCGGGCATGATACCCCCCCTGGTGACCTGCCATCAATCAACCTTTGCAATATGTTCATTTCAATGGTTATGATCAGTTGTTGAGGCTTAGGCAGGGTTAAAATGGCAAATCGTCAACTGGTTCAACGCCTCCAGAATTGCCTTCCCTTATATCTTGCCTAAATATTAATTGACGCTGATTATTTAATATCCATTGCTTCCCGGTTTCAGTTTGCTTGGTTACCGGATATGGTTCATTGTTGCCCCATTGACTATCGGCGGAAAAAACTTCCACTAATCCCTGGTTTTGTAGGGAAATTAAACCTACACTGGTTGCTATGTCTGTGTAACCTGATTTATTCATTTCAACCTGTAATTGGTGAATTGTCATAAACTGATCTTTTGTAAATACATTTTGTGTTATTAGAACTAACAATGCTATTTCATGGCTTTCCAATCCTTGTGTTGCTACTAATGGAGTTAAATTTAATTTATTTACTGTTTCAGTGCTTTGCCTTATAGCGTTTAACTTCTTTGTGATCATTTCTTCAAGACATTCAAAATCACTTTTACTTCCAGTTGTATAGTTTATTATATGCCTGTGTTGAATGTCAAAAGGATATTTTCCTTTTCTCTCATCTGAACACACCATAACAACGTCTTTTTTCATTGCAAACGCGTACCCTAATTCATACCAAACATTAGGATTGTCAGTAGATATTTCAGCAAAACAAACTAAGCACTCGCTAATTCCCTTCTCAATCTCATCAATTGGAATTTTAACAGAAAGATCATTGTCAATACGATAAGAGGTTAAATCAGCTTTCTGAATTGCTGGTTGAAAAACATCCTTATAACGTTTATCATAGTTTCCATTATCAAAAGGTTGAATAACAAAGCACCGGGGATTTTTATCAGTCATTTGGTATAATTTATAGCGTTGGCAACACTATTAATAAACATTATAAATAAAAAATTCTTTTCCACTATTAGCGTTAGCTTATCTATTGTCTATTACAAAGCAGATTCAATAACGTTACCATCACTCATCCTCATGTTCTTCTTCCCAAGGTTCAAGCAGGAATGTGGTATCCAGTTCCTCTTCCTCCTCTTCACTTGGATAGGTTATTTCACCAATTTCTTCATCTGTTTTGGCCGGTATTGTTTTCTTCCATTCATCGAAGGATAATCCCTTTGTCTTTTGCATTTCTGAATCATGTTTTTTAGCTGGCATATTTTAAGATTATTTTAATTTCATTGCTTCTTTTCGGCGTTCAGGTATTATAAACCCCCATTTCTCACATAGGCCATCTGCTTCACTTTCTATGTCTTGATCTTCCAACATGTTGCCTCTGTAATGCCCTAAAACGAAATGGGCAATCTCATGGGCAATAACAAAATATTTTTCTTCCTCTTCTTCTATTGAGGAAAGGCTTAAAATAATGAAATGGAAAATTTCCTTTTTAAAAATGGGCATAGGATAATGTTCATATTGACCATACATTCCATCAGCACAGATGAAAATAACATCATCTGGTACACTTTCCCTCAATTCCACCGGCAAACGAAGTATCGTTTTTGCAATTAGACCCTGCATCTCATCAGAAGCCCATCCACCAGCTAAAACAGTCAAATTATAATAAATACATTCTAAATCAGTCATAAGTAATAATTTTTATTGTATGCTATTGATCAAGGAAAAAAGGGGATCATTGCTGATCCCCTTGAACTAAAGTGAATATCTTATTTTTTAACCAGGTGAAGGGGTGTTGGAAACCTCCTTTCCAGAATTGTGGCTACAATTGTTGCCTCCCTGATATTCATACCTCCTTTTGACACCTTTTTTAATAGTGCATCAGAATTCATTTGGTTAAATGTACGGTTCAATTGAATGTTTGTCATTTTGAATTTTTTAAACGTTTAGTAGCTAACAACTCAAAATAACGCCAATAATGGCAAGAAATTTAAGATAGATGATTATAATTGAGTTGGGGTATAATAACCATATTTTTTAGTTTCAGGGCAGTAAGGATTGCTTCTTTGCCCAATTTTGTCATGTAGTATTTATAGGTCGTTGTTACTTTCTTGATCAAGCCGATTACCCGAAGTCTTTTTAGTATTCTTGAAATTTGAAAGGATGATAAATGTTTAAACCGCTTGTCAAAATCTTTTTTTCTAAATCCACTGATATTAAATTCTCCGCTTGTCAAATGTATCAGAATACTCTGGTCAATTTTTTCAAAGAAGTTAAAGCCTTTATAAGTCCTGTCGTTTTCCACTTTTGGGGTGGTGATCTTTTCCAGTTTCTTTTTTCCAATGCTGTTGTCTTCAATGGCTGATATAAACTCCAGGTACCTTTCGTTAGCGGCCTTCATGAGGTCGGCAAGGAGAGGGAGACTGAATATATTTTTCTTTACATAAGCCTGTTGTTGGGATGTTGTTCCATCCCGGTGTTCTACTGTTCGGTAGTGTTTAAAGAAGCTAACATCGTTGACGGTAGTTTCAATACGTAAGATTTTATTAAACTTGTCATACATTTTAATGGATACCGGCCCCATCGTATGTTTAATCCGACTGCCCTCCTGACGGATATTGTAATTATTACCTATTTGCCCTTCATAATTCCCATGAAGCTTTTGGCCAAAGAAGGTACAGATGTTGGCTGGCTTCACAGTATGTATAGCTGTAGTAATCAAGTCGTCATAGACCGGCTTGAGCGTTGATGAATGATCAAATACAATATCGGTGGCATATTCGGCCTGCATGATACTCCAATGATAGGTTTCTCCAAATTCCTGATGGATCGGGCAGTAAAGCCTGGAAAGCCATTGCAGTTTCTTAAACAGCTTTTTTACATTCAGTGCATCTGATATTTTCTGTGCCTTCTCAAAGCTTTCTATATAGTCAAAGGCATTATCCACTATCGAATATCTTATTGCTTTCTTTGACAACTCATTGGCCAGTACATTATGTCCATTGAAATATACCTGAAGCTGAAACGGACACCAGGTAGGAACCCGCATATAACCGAACCCTATATCCGGATCGTTAAAATAAAAATAATAATGTAAGCATTTACCTTGTGCACTTCTCAGAAATGTTTTATGAGAGACTTTGTCATGCCAGGGCTTGTATGTTGGGCATGATTCCATTGCTGATAATATGCATACCAATCCAGACCGGCTGTTATCAAAATATTTTTTTGCTATATCTTCCTTGCGGGCATTACTGCTCCTGATAAATTCCATAGGAGCTAAATGCTTCGCTGCCAAGCCTTCTGCATGCACTTTTAATTTCTCCCGAAATGGGTCGGCAAATTTTGTGTAATCGAATATCAAAGTATTATTCTTAGTCAGATAACGGCTCATCCCGTCAGGATAACAAATAGATGGAAGGGTGCCTCTCACAACAATACGGTCATAACATCTCAAAATACCAGTTATCCTCTCTGAATATCTCGTTGTTAGCAATTCCACTTTTTAAAGGAAAGTTACTTATCTTTTCCCCTTTTTGGTACTGGCTTGTCCAGGTTAGGATGATGGGAATTAATTAATAGTTCGTTTCTTGAGAATTTAGAAGCTGTTGCATCTTGAAATTAGCTTCCATGTAGATTTGAGTAACACAGCCTACGGTTTTGTCACAACATGATCCGTCTACTGCCGCAGCTTGGATTACTACATCCGCCATTGCATCCTTGATTTCCTGTAAAGATCGGATCTGTTGTTGTTGAGTGCTACCTAAGAAAATTGTCAGGGAGGTTCCTGTTTCGGGGTGCGATGTTCGTTTGGGCATAATGTTTTTTTATAGAACTAAATTACATTAAGTTAACGATAAAAACAAACATAATATATTGATAGTCAATATCTTATTTGATATATTCCACGTCTATATTGCATGTAATCAATGAGTTATAGAGAGACTTATTTCCATAAATATTTTTTTAAGTAAGGTATAACGGCAATGTATATATCATTTATGATATAATTTACAAAGCTGGCCAAGTTTATAGGCAAAATGTTTCTAAAGAGGTTCCGCATGACTGCTTTTAACAAACATAACTTGCAATGAGTTCTGTGGCATTTTAAAGCTCATTACGGCCTGGAAAGGTTTAGTGGTGTAGAATGTGCAGCCCTGGATTAGATAGTGAACAGAAGGGGTTGTTAAGCAGCCAGCATAGCAGAAAACGCCCTGTTGCCTGCTGGCATTAATTATCTTCAGTTCTATTTCCAACTTCTTCCCAATCCATTAGTCGAATATTTTGAATCTCTGACTTAGGGATTGTCTTAATTGCCCCGTCCATGTATTGAATTTTTATAAGGTCTATGGACAAATATTTTGCAGATCTTGAATAAATAATATCGTCAAACTCATAACTTCCTATGTCAGTTTGTTTGATGGGGCCAACGGCCTTAACTATTTTTGTACCAACTTTATCATCAACTGGATTTGTCGCAGTAACAGTGATAAAAACGTACTTAATGGTTTTTGAACTAAAATTTGTTAGCGAAATATTGAACCCAATTGCATAATCACTTCCCGTTACATTGAATGAAGATATTGCAAGTTGATTTCGTTTGAATGCATTGTAATTAATAACGTCCGCTAAATTAGCAATATTCCAATCGAAAGTAATTTTCACATTGTAGTTGTTGTAAATCCAATATTCTTTATCCTCATCGTTCTTTGCTCTGATGTCTGGTTCTTTGAAAATGTCTAACAGATACTCTTGTGTAAGGGTGTGATTTTTTATCATATCCTTTAGGTCATAGTAATAAGGGTAGGAATACAGATATCTATTGTACTTGAGGTTGTAGGAGGATATAATTTCTTTAATTTTCTCCGGGTAATCCTTTTCAAGAAATAGAATGAAAATTGGTTTGTTTGAAAGTCGCTTGAAATAAACATGACCATATTTATGACTGTAACTATCTGCCTCCTGAATACCTAACGTATCAAGAAGTTCTCTTATGGTATTAAATTTAATTGTTATCTTCTTTCCATCAGGATAGAATGCACTGAACTGTCCATAACCGCTAACTGTCAACAATGAGAGAATAAGAAATAGATATATTTTCTTCATAATTTAATATTGTCCACCCATAGCTTTGATAGAGTTCTAATGTTCGCTTGATACCATTTATTTGTTCATTATATATATAAATTGTTCAGGTTATAAACAGTGGATTTATACCTACCATCTTGAAAATTATTACTGGAGCAAGAAACTGTTAGTATCAGAAGCAGATACTGGAAATATCTTTTCATGTTCTTTTAAACCAAAGTAGGCATTAATATTGAATACTTATAGATTGTATAAGCGATATCTTGCCAAAGAATCCATTGATCTACGAATCAACCATCTAAAATTTACCACTGTTGTAACCAGTTAGGTTTATAATCTTCTTCTCACTAAGTTTAGATTCCCTTTTCATTTCCTCAGTCCTCTTTACAACATCTGCTGCCAATTTAGTAATTGAATCCACGCTCTTCAGCATGGGTAATGAGCTTTTATAATAATCTAAAGTAATTTCCTGATTCTTATAAGCCTTTTCCAAAGACTCAACGCTGTCAATTATAGTACGACTTTTTTTTATAGGTGCAGCAACAACCTTTGTTGCAGGCAATTCCTGTATCTCAGGGGTAGGAGGTTTGGTGGTATCAAAATGAACATTGGTCTTGAGCGTAAATTGTAGACGGCCATCTACTATCTTCCGCTCCCATTCGTATCGAAGATCTGGCACTATCTCATCATAAAGTTTTGATGATATTGAATTTTGATCCAAACCTTTCCTAAGCTCATTCTTGCTGTTTTCTATTAATGAATAGTGCCGGTAATCTGTTGAATTTATCAGCCCATCAGCAAAGGCTTTCTGTATTGTTTCGTGACTATTGTGAATATTATTCATTGGAAATATTATTTAATAATTAAACGGTTGTTGTTTTCTCTACTGGCTTCAGATATTTATGAATTTCCTTCCAGATGGCATCTGCAGGAGCTTTTTGGTAACAGGTTAAACCCAATTCATCAGCGGATTTAAACAGCTTTAAATATGTCTGAAGATATACATTGAACTGCTCTTGATTTAGGTAGCCTCCCTGAAAATCATCTTCTATATCCTGAAACATTCCAAATACGTTTTTTGAAAGTAGTTCGATACTGTAAGCCAGCCTTTCCTTACCCAATGCTCGTTTTGATTTATCCAAGTTAAGTTCTTCAAGTTTTTTATCCTGAGTTGCCCATCTGCTTGAATGAATTGGCAATCCCTTGGCAGCTTGATCGTTCAATACCTTTAACTCCTTGATCCAATTATTACGTGCCTCCTGATGTTTCTTTTCCAAGTCCAGGTAGTGTTTGTATTCTGAATTGAAGTTGAGAAGTTGTGCTGTATGAGGTTTGAATTCCCAGTAAAAATGAGGTTGTCTGAGTTCCCGCTGAGAATGCATTTAATGTAGTTATTAAAGTATTAAACGATCTTGGCGATTTGTTAGTGTAGAATGCAAAGATACTTTAGATGCCTGCGAAAACAATGAATTTAGAGGTATTTATTTTTATAACGGTGATGGTTATATCAAAAAAGATATAAACGCATTTAGAGGCTGTTTAAAGGCTTGTGTATTGGTTCCTGATGGTTGTAAGGCTATGCAAGTGATGTGGTCAGGAAGGGTATTTGAATGGGCAGGGGAGTAAATCGTAGCAACATTCTTCGCTCTGTAGTTATATCAATTGAATTGTATCAGGAGGCATAAAATTAAATAAATGTTTATACTTGCTTGACTTAATTGCTGTACGCAACCTTATTTGCTTAGCTAATGGTATTCCTCCTTTACGTTCTGGAAATAAATTTCTTCTTTCAATTTCATCAGCGATAGTTTGAAAGGTAGCGGAGCGTTTGGGTTGTTCTTTCAAAACAACCATAACCGCATCATGAAGTGTTAGAAGATTTTTCATTATTTATAATTTACTTCCCCTGAATAGCAAGAATCTGACATAGGTCTCTTAAAGGGCTAAATTTACCCTGTAATGGTTGTATCTGTGGTCTAATTGATTAATCAAGTAGTATCACAGATACGCTATCATGTACCAACAAACAATCATAATCTTCTAAAAGGCAACTTGGCAGTTCCCTCACTGCGGATTAAGTTTATCATGTTGACGAAAATCCCTAATTTGTACTTTTTAACCGGTCGTCCGAAATCGCATCTTTCACTTTATCATAAATACCTTCGAGAGAAGGAAAAGGCAAACTATTAGGGGCTGATACCAAGGGGTCAGAAGAAATGTAGTCGCTATAAACATACCCATTTTTTGTAATTAATTCATCATCATCACCATAACATAAAACTTTAATTTTTGTCCAACGCGAATTGACGTCACCTATGACAACTACTTGATCACCATAAGAGAGCGTTCTTAAAACTGAATAATTCACTGCTGCTCCCTTCCTCACATTCAACGTAGTAGTTTTAACATACATTGTTTCAGTGTAACGGCTTGCTGTATAATTTAAATTGTCATAAATATCTTCGTTAGGTGAAGAACGCAAATGACCAGACACAAAAGTTCCATCTCTTCTGTAATAATCATTTACCCAAACCTTAGATTTGCTTGAAGTGCTCTTGTTGTATAAGTTATCTATGTACGTATCGGCATTTCCTGTTGCAGTTTTACCCGTGTAAGGATTTGTATTACCTGGAAAACTATAATTGTCATAAGGACTTGAGTTTGAATTTGAACGTGTATACGGAGCAACATATGTACCGTTGCTTTTTATGTATCCTTTCACATGAACTTGTCCTACACTATTTAAAGTATATAAGATTGCAAAAATCAAATTTAGTATTCTCATAATTCACCTGTTTTCACTACCTAATATACATTAAACTTGTTGATTTTAGAAATAACTTTCTTTGAGTGCTAACTGGTGGTGAGAGGTTTACTGAATTCAGCCAGCTTTTATAGCTTCCAATGGATATCTTTCCCTAACATACTTATATAGAGTAGGCTTTGAGATGTTAAGCATCTCACAGATTTTTTTGATCGGCGTTTCTTTTTTATGATATAAATCCACTGCTAATTTCCTCTTGTCCTTATCTAACTGCTTTGGTCTGCCTCCCAATCTCCCCCTGGCTCTTGCTGCTGCTAAACCCGCATGGGTACGTTCAACAATTAAGTTACGTTCAAATTCTGCCAGGACACAAAAAATGTGAAAGATCATCTTGCCAGAGGAGGTGCTGGTATCTATGGATTCCTGAAGGCTTTTTAGACCAACTTCCTGGCTTTGCAGGTATTCTGCCCATTCAATTAAGTGTTTCAAGGAACGGCCCAAACGATCAAGCCTCCAGACTACCAAGGTATCACCTTTGCGTAACATTAGCTTCATCTTTACCAAACCCGGCCTTTCACCTATGGTTCCACTTATCTTATCGCTAAATATCTTTTCACATCCTGCCTTTTTTAAGGCATCCAGTTGGAGTTCATCGTTCTGGTCTAAGGTTGAAATTCTTGCATATCCGATTAACATTGGGATAAATTTAAAAGTAAATAAACTCATTAAAGCGGTAAGATAGTTTACTTTGTTTTATTTACCAAGTTTATTTACTTTTCTTTAGCCTGAAAGGAGGCATTCTAAATTATTTACTTGCATTGTGTAAAAAAACGATTGTTTCCTTTACCTGCGCAATGTCTGAGTAAGAATCCCAATAATTTTAGTATATTTTATTTGTTTTCAGGTGTTCCCTAACAAATATTTTCTCAGGGCTTGTTAGGTATGAAAGATGTAAATTTCCGGTTCTTTCTAATGATCCGTTTTCCATATATACAGTATCTATATACGTTTGGTTATCAAATTTATCTTTGAAAGTATAGTAATAGATAAAATAGGCGGTTCTAATCTCTTCAAGAAGCTGTGTATCAGCAGGTATATTTATTACTGCTTTCCCCGTTGTGTTGGGTGCTATTTTGCTTTCTTCTTGTGTGGTAAAGGAAGATGTTTCTGCTATAATCGTTTTTGAAATATTATGGCCTTTATGAACAAGCATAACAACATCTAATGCAAAATCAAATGCAGTCCTGCCCCCTTTATTGGAAACTGTTGTTGCAAATTCATAGTAGTTTATACTATCTTTTATTGGTGTTATCTTTTCACCTGCTATGTGAATAATAGGTTTTGAGCCTTCAATCATAAATCCAGTTTGTTCATCAGCTAAAAGATTTGATTTCTTTAATTGGCCTATTAAAGAATAGGTTTGCTTAGATAAATTTCGTAATTCAACTAATTGGGCGTTTTGATTTTCATTAGCAACAATTAGCTGTTTTAAGACAATATCCATATCTTGGATATGCTGTTTACCCCTTGATACCTGAATAGTTAACCATATACTAACAATTGCAAGTAAGACAGAAGCTATACCTGAGAAAATCCCAACAATAGCTGATGTCTTTTGGAGTCTACTGGATAAGGAGTTTTTAAAATAATGTATGAGGGGTTTTAAATCAATGCGAATTGAAGGCTTACGATTCGCTTTAACTTGTTTATGTACAAAATACTTCATCTTTAAATTCAAATATTCCCCGTTGTTCCAAAACGGTTTTCTGCACTATTTAGCATGTCTTTCGTTATAAAATGTCTTCATTATACTTCCTCCTGATGATTTATAATAATTGAATAAGTTACATCTAACAGCCTTATAACAGACCAATGAATATACATATTTTTTTAAAGTCTGTTAAGTAACTTTCCGGGCATTCTCTTGGAATTCTTATTCTGGTGGGTTCCATAGAAAAGCTGATTGTGTAATTACAATAGTGTTTCTTATCAGTTAGAGGCGATTCTGGCAGGCCTGTACCATTTCGGTATATTGTCCTGAATATGTTAATTGCAGCCAAGCTGGAGGGTGCTGAAGGTCAATGGTTAAGTTTTGGAGTATTCGTTCCCCTTCTTAGGCTTAACTGGTAATGTGGTTACGAAGAGTGAATGTTGTTAAATTTGGTGATTTGAAATTTATTTAGCTTCAACACCATAACCTCATTGTTGGTAAAGTTATAAACCTGGTGAGCGTTTTTCACTTTGCTTAGATATCCTTTAATCCGTATTCAATTAACTCTTTTCCGATCTTCGTTATTGTTACTTCTGAATTCGCAATGTACCCATCTGGAATCTTTTCGTAGATCCGATCCGATCCCTCATCTTCTAACAGAACAATTTGATTATTTGGCTGAAGAAGTAATCCTAAACTAACAAGGCTAATCACAACATCTTCGCTATGCATTTCATTTACTTGGAATGAAGGCAATTTTTGCAAGTCATATAGGAAAGCACGTTCAATAATCATAGAGAACCTAAGAAACTTTTCAATTGAAATTTTTTCTTCAACTCTTGCTTTAAATAAATTTGCAATTAGCTTAGGTTTTTTAATGCTATCAATCCTGTCAATCAAAAGTAAAAGTGCCTCACCCGCCTTTTCTCCAGTGTTTTCTAAATCTTCAATAAACTTTTTTCTCTTAATGGGATCTACATCCTTGATCTCAAAAAGAAATTTGTAGACCTTTTTTATAAAAAAATGCTGCTTAATCGCTAATGCTATATTTGAGAGCTTATATATAGTTCCAAACACAGGAATCTCTTTTAATACTCCTTCCTTCAAGATTGCATCCAGAAGCGGTTCACCAAGGTCACTACTTAATTCATATAAGTGTTCGCTGGTAATTGAATCAACTAATGTGATTTCGATTTCCTCTATTGAAATCTCCTGACTACTCTCATCCATATTGTTAAATATTATTTGAAATCTCTTATATTTTGACAGTGAGGCAATGACTACTGAAACGGCTTGAACGGTTTATAATTCTAAGATACTTAGTGGTTAATAACATCTAAATTTTTCATAATGGCTTTCATTGTACTTAATGCATAACATTTATCAGTTTCCAAAGGTATGTTGTTTTCTTTGCCATTTTTTGGGGATAAATTACAAAATCCAAATACCAGGGGAGACTTTATTAAAGGAATAATTAATTGCCCATCTGCACCGAATGCATGCTTATTGCCGTTTTAAAGGCTGTTCAAGGGTATCTGTACCATTCTGGTATATTCTACAACGGAGAACTGGTTATCACGGTATAACGACGGCGAAGTTGTGTTATTTAAAACCAGTGTTGGCGTTGCCAATTCCCTTTGCAACTATAATAGCTCTATGATGAGCTACTACAAAAGCTGTGAGCGCATGAGAATGTAGTTCCGGTGTGTTAATCAGTGAGAGCCAAAAACTTTTTCCTGATCACTGGTAACCTTGCCCGTTGCTGCCCTTATCTGAGGTTTTAAATATCAAGGTGAGGATAAGGTACTGGAGATGGCTGCATGGTAGCTCTGGTGTCGATTAATCATTATCCAGGGATCTGTTGCGCTGTTTCTAATTCAACATCACCTCCATATTCATCTTATTTCTAATCCTGTTTAGAACTTCTCTTATTCTTACTTTTGGATCTATCTTAATATCTGGTGATGTAATCATTGCAGGTTTCTTATTCTTGCTCCCTTTACGTTTGGCATTGTTAATCCTGTTGGATATCATGTTCCTGCATTTCTTTGCATTCTTACCCTGATACTTTTCAGAACAGTAGATGCTATTACTTTTTTGTTGAGAAATATCTTTCTTGCATGCCTTACATACCCTTATTAATTCTGTTTTTGTTTCTACTGGTACTGATGATGTATTAATTACTTCAGTGGTATTGTTCTCTTTTATTATGACTGGTAATGGAC
>JBGSYC010000137.1:0-2910 GCA_041751095.1 Flavihumibacter sp. | reverse complement strand
AACGTCCCGCCGCCATAATGCCAAGTCTATATGTAAAAAAAAGCTCCACCCGGTAAGCAGTCATAGTACTTGACATACCTGCTGCAAAGAATTATTTTGTTTTAAAACTTTAATTATGAAAATGAAACAATCTTCTACCGAAGTGGAACTGGTAAACAAGGTACTTAACAGGGTTGATTTTAGCAACAGGGAATTGTATGTTGGTATTGACGTGCATAAAAACAGGTGGCAGGTAGCGGTGTTTTTAGACGGCATTATCTTGAGTAATGTGAGTGTATCCGGCGCTGCTGATGAACTGGTAACCTACCTGCACAGGCACTATGGCAAGGCTGACTTCCGGTGTGTTTATGAGTGTGGCCCCTTTGGCTTCAACCTTTGTAGATCACTTTGGGCTGCCGGTATGGAGTGCATCGTTGTGAACCCTGCAGACATACCCGGAACAGACAAAGAAAGAAAGAGCAAGACCGATAAAATAGATGCCCGTAAACTGGCTCGTCATCATGCAGCAGGTTTATTAATAGGTGTACATGTGCCTAGCGAAAAATCGCAAAAACAGCGCAGCCTTATCAGGTTTAGAAAGAAGCTGTGGGGCGATCTCGGACGTGCAAAGAATAGAATAAAAAGTGAACTTAAATTCCAGGGTATTATTATTCCAGAAAAGTACGACAACCCACACTGGAGCCGGAACTTTATTAACTGGCTGATACAACAAGCAAACCAAGACGCTGACCTCAAGGATACTTTGCTACTGATGGTTGAAGAAGTGCAGGCACTTCGCCAGCTTCTTTTAAAGACGGAACGAAAGCTACGCGAACTGATGTGGACCGACCAGTATAAACATAAAAGCGAATTGCTAAGAACCATTCCGGGAGTGGGTCCGCTTACTGCCATGTTGTTTTTACTCGAGGTAGGAGACGTTAACCGGTTCAGGACTTTTGATGCGCTCAACAAGTTTGTAGGTTTCTGCCCTGACAGCGATAGTAGTGGTGATACAGAAAGGCATACCGGACTGACCATGCGCCGACATAACCAGTTACGAAGTGCACTGGTAGAATCGGCCTGGCATCTAGTGCGAAGAGACCCAGCCATGTTTGACCAGTACAAGGCACTTACTGTACGCATGAAGCCTCAGAAAGCGATTCTGCGCATAGCCAGGAAGCTGCTAAGAAGAATGCGTGCCATACTGCGCAGTGGTAAGGTATACGTAACCGGCATGAATGGTAACATTACCAGTGCAGATATCTCTGCTCCTCAATTGCCGACAGCAAAGCCAAAGGGTCGCCCAATGAAGAATGCTCCCGCAGGGGTCACTGTGTGATGAAACGGATTTTTTAAGCAGTAGTAACACAGGTTAAGCATTACCGGAAAATCCATTTCATCCCCCAGTGAGAAACTAAAGCAAACAGTAATTATAATAGTTCTTTTACATTATCAGATAAAGTACATTTTACCGACTATGGACTGCTAAACATGCGTTGCGCTTCAGGTGCTAATTGCCAAGTCTGCAGCCATAGTTTTATAAAACCAGAAATAATATAGACATGCAGATCGTAACCCGGTACTGCTAATAGTAGCCTACTTTAATTGTATAATGGAAGAACAGAAAAAGAAGAAATTATCGACTAAGAGAAAAACCATATTATTTTATCTTCTATGCAGCGTATATTTTTTCATAGTATACGAATGTTGGTGGCAGTTTTTTTATTCGTTCAATCTGTTTTTCAAGTCCATTCGTTCGTGTAAAATTCGGACAATTTCAATTTCGTCTTCAGCAACCAATTGATAAAATATTATGTGTCTTCCTGAATGTAATCCGAGTAAATTTTTTTTTATTTTATTATATTCTCGTCCGATTTCAGGATTTTTGCCAACTTCTTTACAAGCCAGTTTCAGCATTGCATAGTATTTGTCTGCTTGATTTTCAGACCACTTTTCAAAAGTATATTCCCAAATATTATTCAAGTCGTCAATTGCTTCTTGTCTTAAAATAACTTTAGCCATTTTTTCTTTTTTCGGCTTTTAGTCGTATTAAATTTTCGTCAAAGTCAAAATTTTCAACTCTTGGACTTTCTAAACCTTTTTGAATTGCATTTCTCAAGGCAATTGCTTTACTTTCTTCATCTTCTAAAAGTCGAAGTCCTGCACGAATAACTTCACTCACATTTTTATAACGCCCTACTGATACTTGGCTACTCACAAACTGGTCAAAATAATCTCCCAGTGATATTGATGTATTTTTCATTCTTTTAAACTTTTCCCGAAGTTACCAAAAATTGGTAAGTATGAAAATTTTTAGTTCAAAAGTTTTCGTCTGTCTAAACGGTCGGTCGGAAAATTGCCACCAACGATATACGCATGTTGCCTGCAGTATTTATTTCCCGTCAATCTTCTTGTCTAAGTCTTGCAATAATTCATCTGTATCAGATTTATAAAGAACGTTCCTCTCTTTTGGCTGTCTACCTTCTGTTTTGTCATAGTACCAAAATGAAAATGTCACTTTATAAGAACCAACGGTACTAATTTCAAAAGGGCGATAATTGTCATAAGTCTTTTCAATTACTTTCCTTTTTGATGAATGAGGATTGTTCACTCCTTGTACAAAATAAAATGAGCTGTCTGTGTCAAAAACAATATTCTCATTAAATGAAATGCTTTTAAATTGATAAATATTGTCAACTGCTAGCAAGACAGAATCTTTAACCTTGTACTCATTATAAAAAATGTGGTATTTGTTATTTTGGAAATAGTATGAAATGTCGCTCTTGCTTTTTTCATCTTCTTGTCTGCAAACCCTTGTCAATAAAGTTTTGCTTACAACTTCTGATATGTTTCCCGTGGCAATCTTTTTCACTTGTAATGTGTCGATAGTTTTAATTCTCCATTGACAGTAATTCTGATTATATTCTATTG
>JBGSYC010000136.1:0-125149 GCA_041751095.1 Flavihumibacter sp. | reverse complement strand
TTCATAACTATTTGATTTATAAGTAATTATAAATCAAATAAACGAAATCATTTCAAATCATTTGAAATTTTGAATCTCTGAAACCCTTATCCAGCAATATTTTCAAAGAACTGATGTACTTTATAACAAGACGCTAGTGATCTCCGCACTTTCAAACTGTGAGGAGTAAGGAGTTCTGAAGGTAGGGATCACCAAATCGGATGACTTAATATTCACCGCAGGATATAGCATGAAAAGGATGAAGAACAGCGTAGGAACAGGCATTTGCCCAATCGCCGGGCCTTGCTTCGAAGAATTTCAAACGTACAAATATACCCTGCCACGGGTGCTGTTAAAAGCGGGTTGGGTATTTAAATGATTTTATTGGAAGCGATGGCCTGAATCGTGTGAAGCCGTTGTGCAGTTTCGAATCCGTGTCTGACGGCAGAACCGTCTGACGCTTATATCCACGCTTCTGAAGCCTGTTTCCCGCTTTTTTATTCGCAATGCAAAAATCTCAGGTTTCTTTTAATTCCTTCAAATTTGCTTCTTCTCAGGGGAGAATTTTTAAAGATCCTTTTGAATGTTTCTTCGGTTTGTTGCTCCCAGTCACCGGTGGTAAAGTTTAGTATTTCAGGTATCGGCGTAAAGGAAAATCCTGAAGCCGGCTTACTGAAGCGGTTCCATGGGCATACGTCCTGGCAGGTGTCGCACCCAA
The DNA here is from genome assembly GCA_041751095.1 of Flavihumibacter sp. GTDB lineage: Bacteria > Bacteroidota > Bacteroidia > Chitinophagales > Chitinophagaceae > JADCRZ01. The sequence goes on along the minus strand of JBGSYC010000136.1, from coordinate 124,452 downwards.
ACATCCAGTTGTCGAATTTGCCTTTCATGGTCTCTGGGATGAGATTCTCTTTCAACTCAATGGTGAAGTACGAAATGCACTTGCTACCATCAATTACCCTGTCGTTTTGTATGGCCCCGGTAGGGCACGCATCGATGCACTTGCGGCAACTGCCGCAATAATCTTTTGCAAGGGCATCGTCTGCGTGCAACTGAAGGTCTACGATCAGCGTGGCAATAAAGAAGAATGACCCGCTCTGCCGGGTAATGAGGTTTCCATTTCGACCCACCCAGCCCAAGCCGCTTCGCTGCGCCCATGTTCTTTCCAGAACCGGTGCGCTGTCAACAAAACCCCTGCCGTTTATTTCACCTATTTCCTGCCTTATATTGGAAAGATAGAGATTCAACTTTTCACGGATCACTTCGTGGTAGTCATGACCATATGCATATTTTGAAACTTTGGGAACATTCGCCTGCTGACTTACAGCCGGATAGTAGTTCAGCAATAACGTAATCACCGACTTTGCGCCGGGCACTAATTTACACGGGTCAACGCGCAGGTCAAAATGGTTTTCCATGTACTTCATGGTTCCATGCATTCCCTTGTTTAGCCACTGCTCCAGCCTCCTTGCATCCTCATCTAATTTTTGGGCCCTGGCTATACCGCAGTAATCAAAGCCAAGCGCATAGGCAGCCTCCCTGATAAATGCTGTATGTTTTTCTGCAATCAAAGCTTTAGCAAAGTATTTGAAGCTGCCGTTTTATGATATTTTATTTGCGTGCGTGGCAACCGATCATAAAAAAGAGGCTACCACGGTTAACAGGATAGCCTCTTTTATAAAAATAATAAAAGTTATTTGGAAAGAACCGGTTTCAGTTTTTCTACTTTCACAGGCTCCGGATCTCCTAATGGTTTGTCTTTCGCAAGATCTACAAGTATCGGTGCTGCAACAAAAATAGATGAATACGTTCCCGTAATCACACCGATCAGCATAGCGAAAGCAAAGCCCTTGGTAACTTCTCCGCCGACAAGGAAAAGTACAAGCAGGGTAATGAATACCATTAAAGAGGTCATTATCGTACGGCTTAAGGTATCGTTAATTGCTTTATTGATAACTTCTGTTTTTGAAGCATTTTTCATGGTGCGGCTATATTCACGGATCCGGTCAAACACGATTACCGTATCGTTCATGGAAAAGCCGATCACAGTCAGTATGGCTGCGATAAAATGCTGGTCAATTTCAAGGGGAAAAGGAACAACATCTTTCAGAAACGAGAAAACCGCGAGTGTAACCAGCACGTCATGCAATAGTGCGACAATCGTTCCCAAAGAATACCTCCAGTCGCGAAACCGGATAAGAATATACAAGGAAATAATCAGGATAGACCAGAAAGTAGCCCACTTCGCTCCTGATTTCAGGTCATCTGAAATAGTAGGATCTACCTTTGTTGATCCCCGAAGGTTCCTTGCTACAAAATCTGCAGGAGATGAACCCTGCGTTAAAAACGGCAGCAGGCCCTGGTACAGTTTGTTCTGCACGGCGCTGTCAGCATTGGGTCCTGCCTGAGCAATCATATAATCCGTTGTGATATCCAGTTGATTGTTACTGCCAAAGGTCTTAATAACCGGATAGGCCCCGAACGACTTGTTTAATTCGCTTTTTAGGTTATCTACATCAACGGGCTTATCAAACCGCACGATATAGCTTCTCCCGCCTTTAAATTCAACACCTTCCCTGAAGCCGTAAAAGATCGCTGATATACCGAGGATCAGCACAACAACCGAAATGCCATAGGCAACTTTACGGTAATTGATAAAGTGAAAATTGGAATGCTGAAATATTCGCCTGGAAACCGGAGTGAAATAGTTGAAATGCCTGTTTTTGTTGGTCCAGAAATCTGTAATCAGGCGCGATACAACAATCCCGCACAGTAATGACATGGTAATACCTATGATCTGGGTAGTCGCAAAACCCAGTACAGGCCCAAGCCCGAAGTAGAACAGGATACATGCCGTAAGCAAAGTAGTAACGTGTGCATCCAAAACAGGGGCCAGTGAGCGCCGGTATCCATCTTTAATTGACTGCTGATACGATTTGCCGCGGGTAAGCTCTTCTTTGATTCTTTCGAAAATGATCACATTCGTGTCTACCGCCATGCCTATCGTTAAAACAAGGCCCGCAATACCGGCAGCGGTTAACGTGGCATTAAACGCCGTAAGCACGCCTACAGTAAATAGGAGGTTTAATATCAGGGCGATATTGGCCACCCATCCACCGGTATTGTAGTATACCAGCATTAAAATAAAGATGATAACAAACGAAATGATGAATGCCATAGAGCCGCCCCTTACAGCTTCCTGGCCGAGGGTAGGCCCTACAACCTGCTCCTGAACGATTTTGGCCGGCGCATCAAGCTTACCGGATTTCAGAATATTTGCAAGGTCCTGGCCTTCCTGAACGGCAAAGCCACCGGATATTTGCGAGTTACCTCCTTCAATCCTGTCATTTACGTTGGGAGCAGAATAAACAATCTCATCAAGCACGATGGCTATTGCCCTTCCAACGTTATCACCGGTAAGTTTAGACCATATCTTCTCTCCCTGCTTATCCATTGTCATGTTAACCGTAACGAGGTTTGTTACCGGGTCGAAATCCTGGTATGCGTCAACGATAGATTCACCTTCAAGTTTAGCCTTTTCCGAACCCGGAACTGTTTTGATGCCGTATAGAGGAAGGGAGGTAAGCACTTTCCCGTTTTTGTCTTTTTCCGCCATTCCATAAAGGAATTTCACATCGGCCGGCATATTATTTCTTACAGCCGGATTCGCCAGGTAGCTATCCACAAGGCCGGTGTCCTGAATTCTCACATAACCAAGCATTGGCGAATACTCGGGTTTGCCATCCTTGTTTTCATCCCTTGGAGGGATAAATGAAATTACGCTAAGTAAAGGGTGTTCATTTTTAGGTGTGACAGCTGACGCTTTGCCGGTTCCTGCCTGGCCGGAATTCCCTTTCAGTATTTTCGAAATATCGGCGGAAGTATCCGTATTTGCAGCAGCAACGGCGCTGTCTGTTTTAGCGGTAGTATCGGCAGCCACCGTACCCCCCAGCGCAATAGCCAGTGCCTTGTCTGCCGCTTCGAGTGATTTGTCAAGCTCGCTGATATTGTACACTTCAAAAAACTGCAGGTTAGCAGTGGATTGAAGGAATTTCCGAACCCGCTCGGGATCGCTTGCACCAGCAAGTTCAACGGTGATAATGCCTTTATTTTCGTCAAGGTTAATATTTGGCTGGGCAACCCCGAATTTATCTATCCGTTTGGTAAGCACGCCATATGTCTGATTCATGGCGGCATTTGCCTGATCCCTGATATAAGCGATCACGGCATTGTCAGAGGCGTCTATTTTTAATTTATTGCGCGTACTGTTGGCAAAAAGAGGGGCCATGTTCGTCCCGGGGTTTACCTCCCTGAAGGTCTGCCCGAAAAGAGTAATATAATCTGCATCACTATTCAACTTTCTGCGGTTTGCTTCGTCCAGAGCCTTTTTTAAGGCCGGATCTCCGGGATTGTTAGCTAATCCTTTAATCAATCCTGAAAGTTCGATATCAAGGGTAACGTTGATGCCGCCCTGCAGGTCTAACCCCAGCAACAGTTCATTTTCCTTTGCTTTTTGATAAGAGGTACCCCACCATGTTATGCTTTTATCTTTTGTGCTGTCCAGCAACCTCCGTAAACGGTCTTTCTTCAGTTGTTCGAGGCTGTCTTTGTATAAGGCCTGGACTTCTTTGTTTCCGGGGTATTTTACTTCCGGGGCAGGATATTTTTTTATTACCTGCGTGGCTCTTCTGTCCATATCTTTTTCATGGCTGTTTACAAACCATGTAAAAGAAAGCAGGTAAAGGGAATAGACAACTAATAAACCCACGAAAATAGTGACCAAGGTTTTCATTGGAGTTCTTGTTTTGAATAAAATTTTTTCAGGGACGGCAAAGATAATGCATTACTGCTGAATTTTAAGGGGAAAACGCGGAAGAAACGTTGTTAAAAACCATTTAAAGAGGGTCATCCCATCTTCTTGTTACTTTCATGCACATGACGTTACCGGAAATGGGAAATAAGTTTTCACCACAGGCAGTGAACGGGGCCATTCCTCCCGAATAATGTAATTTCAATCTATGAAGCTGAAGTACCTGATTTTTTTTCCGGTGATAATATACCTTTCGTGCAACACATTTAAAAAGAGTCCGGTGGTTGTTCCGGCTGCGCCTGTAACGGTCATTATCACGCAACCGGATACGATTCAAACAATCCCGAAAATGAAAAAAACAGATGCTTTCCTGGAAGACCTCTTAAAATCAAGGCCTGATGAATTCAGTCACATTATTGAAAACCGGGATTCGTTCAAAGTACAGATCATCTATACGCAAATCGACAGAACAGCCGATAACGAGCCGGTGTTCAAACCTTATTATTTTAATGTTGACCCTGACGAATATTTTTATCCTGCATCTACGGTTAAAATGCCCGTAGCGGTAATGGCGTTGCAGCGTTTAAACGAACTCAGGGTGTATGGCCTGAACAGCGCTTCTTCGATGATTTCGCGCAGTGATTTCAGTGGCCAGACTGCAGTGTACAATGACCCTACCACCGCAGACGGGCGGCCCTCTGTTGCTCATTATATAAAAAAGATTTTTCTTACCAGCGACAACGATGCATTTAACCGTTTGTATGAATTTTTAGGTCAGCAGTATATCAATGAGCAATTACAGAAAAAGGATTATTTACACGCGCAGATCCTTCACCGGTTATCCGTGGCGTTAACCGAAGAGGAAAACCGCCACACCAACCCGGTTCAGTTCTTTAACACCGGGGGAAGGAGTTTATTCAGCCAGCCGATGCAGGTAAATACCCGCATTTATCCCAAGCGTCATGATTCGGCGGGGCGGGCATATTACCTTCAGGGCCGGCTTGTTAATGAGCCTATGGATTTTTCAAAAAAGAATAAGGTTTCTTTGGAAAACCTTACATCTATCCTGAAGAGCATACTTTTTCCTGATGCTGTTCCGGAAAAACACCGGTTCAACCTGACCCCGGAAGATCACCATTTTGTATGGAAATACATGTCACAATTGCTATCAGAGTCCACTTACCCGTCGTATGACTCTTCCGTGTACCAAGACGCTTATGTGAAATTTCTTATGTACGGTTCTGAAAAAGGAGCTATTCCGAAACATATCCGCATTTTTAATAAGGTGGGCGATGCTTATGGTTTCTTAACCGACGTGGCTTATATCGTCGATTTCGAAAAAAATGTAGAATTCATGTTAAGCGCAACCATTTACTGCAACAGCGATGGGGTTCTCAATGACGACAACTATGAATATGAGACTACCGGATTCCCGTTCATGAAGCATCTTGGCAAGCTCATATATGATTACGAAACCACCAGGAACCGCATCCGGCAACCGGATCTTTCAAAGTTCAGGATTGCGTATGACAGGTAGTGCTGGACGCGATTGCCCGAAGTAAAATTTTAAAATATTAACCATCAGAAGAATGTTGCGTTTCAGAGACTTAGTTAATCCCGCCAACGACACTGCCCGACGATTGGGAATGCTCCCCGGTATGTTCATAGCCATAACCCTGTGTTTCAGCGCCTGTTTGAAAAATATGGATAATACTGATTCCGGCCCTAAAGCAGGCCTTTCTGTAACAAATCTGGTGTTAAACGCTGATCCTGTGGACATCTATGTAAATGAGACAAAGGTTAATACCACTGCGCTCACGTTTGGAAGCACAACGGGGAACAGCACGAACCCTTATATGCTGGTTGCTGCAGGAACGCATACACTACAGGTAAACGCCGCAATACAGGCAGTGCTTCAAAAGAATGTTTCTCTTCAGGCTGATAAAAGATATTCCCTTTATCTTTTTGATACACTAAAGAATAATAATGTCAGGGTAATTCTGTTAAGCGACGATACCACTTCCACAGACACCCTTGCGAGAGTAAGATTCCTTCACTTTGTTCCGGGCAGAGATACGCTGTCCGCGATTTTATATTCAGGCACTTCCGGGTTCCAGGTAACTGACACGTATGTTGGAAATTACAATTTGCCGGAAGCAGAGGTTCCATTTAGCATCCGCGTAAGGCCGGGTAATTACCGGATTGAGTTAAGAAATAGAAATAAATTGCTTTTTGAACAGGCATCCTATACTTTGAAAGCCGGTAAGTTGTACACTTTTTTGGCCAGCGGCGCAACGGGTGGCGCCGGCATTTATAAGGAGAGCATCACAATAATTCAGCATAACTAAAAGTTTCCGGATAAAAACAGGAGGGCATTTTGACTGCCCTGCATAATCGGGCGTCTGACAGCCGGTAATCGCATGATGCCAACCGAAGCTATTGCCGAATTTTTTGGTTGTTTCGATTTTAATACATTTGCAATCGCTCATTTACAAGACGAAAGCGCAAACAATTTTATTCACCAATTATTCTACCGTCCGAAAACGGACCAAAAAAATGGAACTATCATCAAGGCTGTTAAGGTTTAACGAACCAGAAACCTTAAAAATGGCAAAATTAGGCCGGGAGTTAAGACTGAAAGGGATTGATATTATAGATCTAAGTTTGGGTGAACCGGATTTCAATACTCCTGAACATATTAAGGAAGCTGCCAAGAAAGCGGTAGACGACAATTATTCGCATTATACCCCTGTTGCCGGTTATCAGGATCTGCGTGAGGCTATTTGTGAAAAGCTAAAACGCGACAATAACCTTGAATACGGATGCGAAAACATCCTGGTATCAACCGGCGCTAAACAGAGCATTGCAAATCTGGTAATGGCAGTGGTTGATACAGGTGATGAAGTTATTATCCCCACACCCTACTGGGTTACCTATTCAGAGATCGTAAAACTGAATGAAGGAGTTCCGGTTCTTGTAAACACTTCTCTTGAGAACGGCTATAAGATCACCCCTGCTGAACTTGAAGCAGCCATCACGCCGAAAACAAGGCTTTTCATGTTCTCTTCCCCAAATAATCCTACGGGTTGTGTTTATAACAGGGAAGAACTCATTGGCCTGGCGGAAGTGTTCAGGAAATATCCTGACATTTATATTATGTCTGATGAGATTTATGAATACATCAATTATGTCGGTACGCATGAAAGCATTGCGCAATTTGATTTTTTGAAAGACAGAGTCATCATTGTTAACGGACTCAGTAAGGGATATGCAATGACCGGTTATCGGCTGGGGTATATTGCAGCAACCGTTTCTGTTGTGAAAGCATGTGAGAAATTACAGGGGCAGATAACAAGTGGCCCGAATGCTGTTACCCAGCGCGCAGCAATTACAGCCCTTACCGCAGATCTTTCCACCACAATGGAAATGGTCAGGGAATTTGAACGGAGAAAGCACCGGGTGATAGAATTGATGAAAGCCGTTCCGGGGATACAATGCCCTGAACCGGACGGGGCGTTTTATATTTTTCCGCTCGTTAGTTACTACTTCGGTAAAAAGGATGGTGACGAAATCATCAATAATGCTGATGATCTGTGCATGTACCTGCTTAATAAAGCGCACGTATCTACCGTCACCGGGCGAGCTTTTGGTGAGCCGGGTTCTATCAGGATATCTTTTGCCAACAGCATGGAAAAAATAGAGGAAGGGTATAAGCGGATTATTGACGCCCTCGCAAGGTTAAATTAAATGTAGCCTTAAAATTGTCAGCCCGGTTATACGACCGGGCTTTTTTACGCTTTACGATCTACTCTGCTCACCAGTTAAAGGTTCATTAACTGATTACCGGGCTGGCGCAAAGTGCAATATATCTCCTTTGGCATGCTTTTATGAGTGTTTCGAGTGTTAATTATTCCATTAACCAGATCCTTAAATTAATTGATGATGAAAACAAAAGAAATTAACATCGATTTGTTTGCCGTTGCCCCAGGGGTTTGGGGAATGAAGGACACTTTCGTAAATGTATTCGCTATTCTTAATCCATCAGACAATACATGGGTATTGGTTGATGCCGGCTTGAAGTGGTCGGCGCCAAAGATTATGAAAATGGCTGAAATACTTTTTGGTTCCGGAAGCCGTCCGACTGCCATCGTTTTAACACACGGACATTTTGATCATGTAGGATCAGTATCCCGTCTCGCTGCGGGGTGGAATATTCCGGTATATGCCCATCACCTCGAAATGCCTTACCTCACTGGAGTTTCGTCTTATCCTCCCCCTGATCCTACGGTAGGCGGTGGCCTAATGACAGATCTCTCATTTCTGTACCCAAAAGGGCCAATCAATATAGAAGACCGGGTTATCGCCTTTCCACAGGAAGGCCGGGTTCCCGGATTAAGTGAATGGAAATACATACATACACCGGGTCATTCGCCAGGCCATGTGAGCCTCTTCAGGGAATCCGATAAGGTGCTTATTTCAGGCGATGCTTTGGTAACTACCAAACAGGAGTCTGCACTTTCGGTAATTTTTCAAACTAAAAAACTGTCAGGCCCCCCCAAATACTTTACCTGCGACTGGTTATCTGCGGCCTGGTCTGTTGAACAATTGGCCAGACTTGAACCGGAAGTGGTAGCATCCAGCCATGGCCGCCCCATGCGGGGTATGTCGATGCGGAAATCACTCCACAATTTAGTGCGTGACTTCGATAAGGTAGCTGTCCCCAGGCATGGCCGTTATGTGAAACAGCCCGCTGTTACTGACGATACCGGAGTAGTGCAGTTACCGGTAAAAAACAAGGACGCTACAGCTTCACCTATCCTGAAGGTACTGGGTGTATCTGCAGCGATTTTAATCACGCTGATGTTATTTAGCGGCGATAAGAAAAGCAAGCGAACTAAAGAATATAGAAGAAAAAGGCGGGATATGGATTTCAGCCACCTGAACCTGAAAAAGGAAGCAAATAAGGTAAGAAAAGAAAGTGAGTCTTATAAGCAACCAGTTAAAGACGAGGCAAATAAAGTGAAGAAGGAAGTTGAGTCGTACAGGCAACCCGTTAAACAGCAAGTTGGTAAAGCGCTCCGGGAAGCGCAGAGGGGTATTGAGAAAATGGAAAAACCTCTTAAGGAGAGTTATAATGATCTGAAAGAACCAGTTAAAGAGGGGTTTGAGAAACTTACCGATCCTTTGAAGAAAAAGCTTGATAAGCTTCGCAAGTAGGGTCATGATGTGGCCTTACCATACGATTGTATTTCCGTTGCATTTTCTATGGCAGATCCGCCGATATCATTATTGAAGTAAATAAAAGAATGCCGGGTAACTCCGGCATTTTGCACTTTACGTTCTCCGGTAAACGAAAGCCTGGGTGGCAATTGGAAAAGCACACAGCCTAATTTTTTCTGCAGACCTTCCCTGATTACTGCATAAAAGTCCGGCATCAGCCTTTCAGTCTCTGAAAATTTTTTATAGTGCGTGATAGCTCCTGGCGCTTTCACGGCAAATTTAAAATGATCAGGACTTCTCTCATGCCGGGATTCCAAAAAATGTAAGTTGAGGGAACCTGTAAAATGTTACATTCAGTTCAACGGTATTAAAGTACTGGCAATAAAATTCGAACCGCCTGGCCTGAGGCAGCTTGTGGGGGGTAAAAAATCTCTTTCCAGCGCTTATAGTGAAACCGCGAACAGCCGATCCACCAGTTAACCATAATGTGCATTTAATGTTTGGTCCAATACGAGGTAATCATTGCTGCCACGCGCTGTACATCGTCGATGATGATCAGCTTAATCACTATTTCATCATGAAAGCGCCAAATGTCGCATGTTTTCTGCAGATCGGGGCCAAATCAAACACAGAATATAACATTCGCATTGGTAATTGAAATGCAATACCCTGGCTAAGAGCATTTCTAAGGGCCGTAAATAGCGGGAGGAGCGAGGAGTTTCGACCGCAAGTTGCGATCAACAGCAATCCCTCGCATGTGCGAGCCTACAAATAAAAAAACCGGGCTTAGAGCCCGGTTTTGTCAAACGTCTATTCATTTATTTATTAACCGTTAATGCTTTTTTTGCTACCATATCATTTACCACATTTACCGACTCTTCGATATAAGGATCGTTACGGACAACTTTCAACCAATCCTTGAAATGTGAATCCTTGTCCTTATCTGCGGCGTACTTATTTTCTTCACCTGAGAGCGTTGTTACATTTAGTTCTTTTGGTAGCTTATTGGCAGCTTCAAGTTGTTTGTAGGTCGCGCTAACCGTTTTCTTTTCGTTGCGGAAATTGTCAAGCTTTAACGAATACACCTTGTCGTTCTGTTTAGCAAGCCACTCCGTATTGGTTTTGATGAGTTTAAAAGCAGAGCTATTACCTACCCTTGCCGCGCTGGCCGCCTGGAGTGATTTTACATCGTAATCCGATTTCCATAAGTTGTAATCGGCCTTCTTTATTTCATCCCAAGCCAGGGCATCAGGATCGTCTTTTTCACGGAGTTTCAAATGCTCATACAGATCGGGTATAACGATATCAGAGGCAACTCCCTTCAACTGCACAGAACCTCCATTGATGCGGTAATATTTAGATAAGGTCAATTTTATTGATCCCAGTTCACTGTTGGCAGACATAAAACCAAGATCTTTGTCGAGACCTATTACACGCTGTACAGTGCCTTTGCCATAAGTTGACGTGCTTCCTATTACCACACCTCGTTTATAATCCTGGATGGCCGCCGCAAATATTTCAGAAGCTGAAGCACTGAATTCATTCACCATTACAGCAAGGGGCCCGTCATACAATAAAGATCTGTCCGGATCCTTCATCACACTTGGCTTTCCTTCACGGTCTTTAAGCTGAACTATCGGTCCTTCATCGATAAATAAACCAGCCATCCTCACCACATCTTCAAGGGCTCCACCGCCATTATTACGGAGGTCAATGATTATTCCGTCAACATTCTCTGCTTTTAATTTAATTACTTCTTTTTTGACATCCTGGTAAGAACGTGCTCCTTTCGGATTTTCAAAATCAGCATAGAATTCCGGCAACAGAATATACCCGATTTTTGCCTTATCATGATTGATGATTACACTGTGGGCAAACGTTTCATCAAGTACAATCTCATCCCGCACCAGGGTTACCACTTTTACCACACCGTCGGCTTTTTTTAACGTAAGCTTTACCGCAGTTCCTTTTTTACCACGGATCAGGTTTACGGCGTCTCCCAACGAATAGCCGGTCAGATCTACAGGTTCTTCACTAGCCTGGGCTACTTTAATGATAGCGTCGCCTACCTGTATCTCGCCCGATTTAAATGCAGGGCTGCCAGTGACAAGATTTCCTATTTTTATAGCTCCTTCATCTTCACGCAGAGAAGCACCTATGCCATAAAAGCGATGGCTCAGCTGTTCGTCCCAATATTTTTTATCAACAGGAGGGAAGAATGTCGTATGAGGGTCCATCGAATTTGCGATAATATTTACAAACTCATTAAAACGCTCATCTTCCCTGACTTTGTATTTCATCCGGTCGAAGCTTCTTTCCATGATACGAACAACCTTTGAGCGCGCTTCTTTTTCCAGTTCTTCCTTACTTTTCACAACATAATCCTTCTTGCCTGTGTTTTTCTCCTGTGTTTCGAGGAGGTCGACATACCTGTCCAAAACCATGTATTTTAAACGCTTTCTCCACGATTCCTTTCTTTCCGCTTCTGTTTTCGGAAACTTTAATTTTTTCGGATCAACTACAACAGTCTCTTCTTTAGAAAAATCGAAAGGCTGAGCCAGCAGTTCTTTATATATTTTTTCAGTCTCGGCCATTCGCATCTTTATCACTTCTGTAACCGCTGGTACAAATTGCACAGGACTTCCTAAAATCTCGTCATCGATTTTTAACTCGAATTTTTTCAGGTTATCGACGTCAGACTGATACAGCAGGTTTTTATTCTGATCTACCTGTTCAAGATATTTATTGAAAACCTCTTTAGAGAATTTATCATTAATGTCTTTAGGGCTATAATGAATCTGCGTAAGCATTTCACCTACGTTCCTTAAGATCTTTTCATATTTCGTGGGAGGATTGCCCTTAGTACCTAATGTGCGGAATGCAATGAAAACTCCACATCCCAATACCAACAATAAAATGGGTAAACTTCTTTTGCTAAACATATATTGGATGACTTTAGACATTTAATCAAAAATAACGATAAATGGACTGATTTGTTGCAGAAAAAAACCAATTAACAATGGATTATGATCAAAGGTTCAAAAAGAAAACAGCGCTGAAAAACGATGACATTCCTGCAAAGTTGAGGTGTGAATTATGTATGATTTCGAACAGCTTAAGAGAAAAAGGCGCATGGAATCGTCTGTCCTATGCGCCCTTTGTTATGATATCCGGAATGCCTGAAGCAGGAATACGGGTAACTGATGGGGCTCGAACCCACGACCCTCAGAACCACAATCTGATGCTCTAACCAGCTGAGCTACAGCTACCATTCAGGCGTAAAAGTAGTGGAATTTAAAATTCATTCAAAATTCAATTGCTGTCGATTTAAAACGATAATGCAATTGGTTTCCGCCCCGGTATTTTCATGCAGTGCAAAAAAGCGGAGTGGCAGACTCGTTGCATAAACCCGCCTTAAATTTTTATTAAGAAATATTTATTCACCCTTACAGCAGGTTTGCCTCCGCATCAACGTCTAAACTGCAAATTACTACTATCGCCACTCATTTAAGTACAACCCATCCTTTTATATACCGTAACGGTGAGACAGTTGTACAAAGTGTATTCAATCAAATCATCATGAAAAATCTCTATTGTTTTCTCTTCCTTAGTCTTTATACTTATGCCGCATTTGCTCAATCTCCCGGCTCCGGTCAGGGAAGGACGGGAGCCCAGAATATGAACATGGGCCATTTCTATGGTAAGGTGGTGGATAAAAAGAACTCAAAAGGGATCTCCGCTGCCTCTGTACAACTCGTCCAAAGCAAAGTAGATACAGCCACCAAAACCGCCAAAGAGATACTTGTTTCCGGAATGCTTACCCGTTCAAACGGCGACTTTACTTTAGAAAACCTGCCGGTGGCGGGCAATTTTTTCTTAAAGATATCTGCTATCGGTTATAAGCCAGTTGAGCAAAAAGTTGCATTTAATCTAAAGCCAGGCCGGGCCGGCGGGATGGAACAAATGATGGCTGCGGTTGATAAGGATCTTGGTAACATAAAAATGGAAGAAGATGCACAGGTACTTGAAGGAGTAACTGTAAGCGCAACAAAGCCTCTTTTTCAAATGGGTGTCGACAGAAAAATTTTTAATGTAGATAAAAACCTGGTAAGCGTTGGTCAGACGGCACAGGAAATCATGAAAAATATTCCGAGTGTGAACGTAGACATTGACGGAAATGTTACCCTCCGGAATGCAGCGCCCCAGATATTTGTGGATGGGCGGCCAACCACCCTTGCACTCAATCAGATTCCTGCAGACGATATAGAAAGTGTTGAGCTGATCACTAATCCATCCGCTAAGTTTGATGCTTCAGGCGGAAATGCCGGTATCCTGAATATTGTGCTTAAAAAGAACAGGAAAGCTGGCTACAACGGAAATATCCGGGTTGGGGTCGACTCCCGGGGAAAGTTTAATGGCGGCGGTGATATAAATGTTAAGCAGGGAAAGATAAATATGTTTGCAAGTGCAAACATCAGCCAGCGGAAATCCATTTCAACCAGCGATATTTTTCGCCACAATTTTCTCGGCAATACGCCGGTAGATATTGATCAAACGAGCAAGGGCACAAACAATGGAAGTTTCGCTTTTGGAAGAGCGGGTTTCGATTACCTGATGGACAACCGCAATACGCTTACCTTTTCAGGTGTTATTGTCGACGGCAATTTCAAGAATGTAGAGAACCTTTATTTTGACTCCCTGCGCAGCAATAGCATTTTTAGCAGGGGTAACCAGCTAACCGATACCAAATTCAATTTCCGGAATTACGGTTCGAGCATCAGCTTCAAACATTTATTTGCCAAATCAGGTAAAAATCTAACCGCTGACGTAAATGTTAACAGCAGCAGCAACGAAAATACAGGTGTATTCACTACAAATTTGTACGACCCCAATTACAGCTCAAAAGGCCTGCCGCTATTAAGGCAAACGACTGGTAATGGTACCGCCAAATATTTTACCGGCCAGGTCGATTATACCGATCCACTTACGGAGAATTCAAAATTAGAAACCGGAGCAAGGGTATCCATCCGGGATAATACAAGTATTAACGACAATTATTTTTTCAACAATGCAACACAAAAGTATGATGTAAACACCTTTTTGAGCAACAACTATGAATTTACGGACAGAGTATATGCGGGCTACGTATCTTATTCGCATAAAATTGAAACCTGGAGTTACCAGGCCGGGCTAAGGGCTGAAAGTTCAGATTATACCGGAACACTACTCAAAGGGAACAATACCACCTTCAACACCAAATACCCGATAAGCTTGTTTCCAAGTGTATTTATTACCAAGCAGCTAAGTACAAGTGAGGATTTGCAGGTCAATTATTCCAGGCGGATCAACAGGCCCAATTTCTTTCAATTGATCCCTGTTCCCGACATATCTGATCCCCAGAACTACAGTATCGGCAATCCTGCCCTTAGGCCTGAATTCACCAATTCATTTGAATTATCTTACCAGAAAACCTTTGAAAAAAGTCATAGCTTATTGTTTACCGGATATTTCAAATATAGTACCGACCTTATCACCCGGTATACATACTGGGATAAAGTCTCCGAATCAAGAGCAGACAGCGCTTATTTCAATACATACAGAAATGCATTAAACAGTGTTGCCTATGGGCTTGAACTCACTTCGAGAAACCCCATAGCCAAATGGTGGGATATGACAACCAACCTTAATGTTTATAATTCAAAAATCAATGGAAGTAATATCGATAACAGCCTGCAAAGCCAGCGGGTGAGCTACTTTATTAAGTGGAACAATAGCTTTAAGCTGCCTGCTAACTTTAGTATCCAGCTTTCTGGCGATTATCAAAGCAAATCGGTTCTGCCCCAAAGCAGTGGCGGCGGCGGACGCGGCAGTGGTGGAGGCAGTTTTTTTGGAGGTGGCGCACAGCCTACCGCACAGGGCTATATCAATCCGAATTACGGCTTTGAGATGGCCATCAGAAAGGATTTTTTGAAAAACAAAGCTGCTTCGATCACCTTAAGTATGAATGATCTGTTCAGGACAAAGAGATACAGCTATTACTCTGAATCGGCACTATTCACACAGAACTACGAAAGAAGGAGAGATCCGCAACTGATGCGTCTTAATTTTAACTACCGTTTCGGTAAAATAGATGCCTCCCTGTTCAAACGCAAAAACATGAGAGAGGGGATGGACGTAGATATTCCAAATTAAAAGGCTCCAGGAACGATCACTTGTTTCCCAATATGGTACCGCCCTTTAGTTGTTCATATATAGGTTTGTGGATCACGCGGTATAATTGTAGGATTGAGGAGATAACAAATATTACGCCTACGACAATATTGATCACCCTGTGACTGGCGTTTAATTTAACCGCCAGCCATTTCCCTGCATAGATAAATATGCAAAGAGCGATTGTAGTACCCACACCTATGCCTGCCGTAAATACATTGAAGTGCAATTCAGTTGGCTTGAGAAATGAATTGCTTAATAAATAAGTGCTCCAGATAAACCAGAAAGGTATTTGAACTGGGTTCAGGGCGCTCATCGATAATCCGAGAAAAAAGCGGTTCAATTTATTGTTCAGCAGTATGGTTTTTTGATCACGGCTTTTTCCAGCGGTAATAAAACTGCTCACCGCCAGTATAATAAACAAAAAAACGGTAGCCCATTCAAGAACATGGAAAATAGTTTGGTTCCTCATCACCCAGTTCATTCCTTTTAAACTTAACCTCACGTAAGTTATTTCAATCAGCGCTACACCTATTGCGTAATGAATAGCGTTTCTGCTGTTTTCCTGAACCGAGATTTGCATTGCCGTAATATTCAGCGTTCCCAGTGGTAAAGCGCCAAGCATGCTGATCAGGAGGCCGGTTGAAAAGATGCGTAACAACTCAAACATGCTGCTTCAATAATTTTTTTCAAATCGCTTATTTTCCACCAGCATATCTATTCCTTTTTTGAAGGAAAGGTAAGGTATGCCCCTGCGATGGTTTATGATGCTGATCCGCCACAATATAATCCAGTGCCGGATGATTTCCTTCCATGCAAAAAGCAGGGTATGGCGGGGGTCATACATATGAGTAGGTTCAGAGCCGGCGCCATTTAATTCAATTATGGAAAAGTTCTTTCCCTGTTTTAATTCCTTCCATGTATTGAATTTAACGTCTAACCTGCCGTAATAAAAATCGTCAACCCTGCTGCATATGTCATGTACGACGGAAACCAGCGTAGCGTCTATGAGATGTGAATCGTCCAGGAATTTGGCCCCTCGTACGTGGTTGCCATAGGGCACCAGCACTTTTAACTTTCCATCGGACAGTACTTCATCTAACCCTTTACCATACATAAGTTCCAATTCGGGTAATTGCAGGATGAACCGTTTTTCTTTCATGCACAAGTCACGGATTGTGGCTTTTCCGTCACCCTTCACGGTTAAAAATTCTTTACGTACAATACCGGTAATAAAACCTTTATCATGATCAGGATACCGGCAATAAAAAATTCCTACTTCATTGGCAAAAGGCACAAATTCCTGTACGAGGAAATCCATCTTCGAAGCAGTTGCGTAGTCCAGCAGCTCTTCCCGGGTGATGATCTTTTTTACGCCTCTTCCCCTGCCGCCGATATCAGGTTTAGCAATAAGTGGGTATTTAAACTGCCTGCGTTCTAATTGTTGCATGATCTGCGTATGATGTGAACCAGCTTTACAAAAAATCGTTTTCGGATATAATTCCGCGGGCATGATATCATATATCGCTTTTTTTGATTCCATTAAAAATCCCCCGTTTAATATGGAGGGGTTTGACGCTGAAAAAAAGAAAAAAGACCTTGCCCTTAAACAGAGTCCGAACCAGATGATATAGATGGGTGAATAAATGACGTTAAAGGACCAGTATTCCCAGCTTGTCAGTTTGATAAAAAATGGCCGGTGAAGGATTTTCTGAAAAAGGTTCATCAAGTTTTACCTGTTCTTTAAATTTTGATTTGACCGGTAATGCGGTTCTAAAGCTCGATTTAGCATCTTAAAAGCGCTTGTGCATGTCCGATAAAATCCCGCCGGTAAGTCCGGCAGCATAGCAGCCCCTCCAGGCCGTTTTGAAAACAGTAAAGAATATACGTTGCCGGTGTGCTTGGGGAATGATGCCCTTGAACCCCCTTGCTTCCTCACTTTTATCAGTAATAAAATCCTCTTGTCAGCAGGAATCAAAGTTTATGCACATTCCTTCCGGTACTTCATAGTGGAGACGGCTTCACCAAAAATCCAGGCGCGCACGAAGATAAAGGAACTTAACTAAAATACTCCGGAGAACACCTGAATCAATTCACGACAGCGTTGTCACGAGGCGACTTTTATTTTCAGGGTTGCACGCTAAATGATCAATCGTTAAATACGTTAACGGCAACAGATGGTATTTCTGTAGCATTCATTAGATTTACAGAAAAATTTACATGCATGTACCGGTCATGGCTGAGCTCTCGGCAAATGGGGAAAGCCCTGACGTGTTGTTTTGGGTGGGATGTGCCGGGAGTTTCGACCAGCGCGCGCAAAGGATAACCAAAGCATTTGTCAATATCCTCAATAAGGTGGGAATCAAATATGCTATTCTCGGGAAAGAAGAAATGTGCACAGGAGATCCTGTACGACGAGCAGGAAACGAATTCATGTTCCAGATGATGGCGTACCAGAATATTCAGATACTCAACAACTACGCGATAAGAAAGATAGTCACTGCCTGTCCTCATTGTTTTAACACGTTGAAGAATGAATATCCTGATCTGGGAGGTAATTACGAGGTTGTTCACCATGCAAGCTTTTTGCAGCAACTGATCGATGAAGGCAAAATAAAAATGAAAGAAGATGGGCGGTTTGCAGGTAAAAAGATAACCTATCACGATAGCTGCTATCTTGGCAGGGCGAACAACATCTACGAAGCTCCCCGGAAAGTTCTTGAGGCTTTTGATGCCGAGCTTGTCGAAATGAAGCGTTGCCGCTCAAACGGATTATGCTGCGGTGCAGGAGGGGCGCAAATGTTTAAAGAGGAAGAGAAAGGAGTGGCCAGAGTTAACATGGAAAGAACCAGTGAGGCCATTGATACAGGCGCTTCAATTATCGCAGCAGCCTGCCCATTTTGTAACACTATGCTGACAGATGGTGTAAAAGGAAAAGAGAAAGAACAGCACGTATCCGTTTATGACATTGCAGAGCTTGTAGAAGCAAGTATGCAATGACAGTGTTGTTACAGGTATCGTTCGCGGATTATTCTCATATGGTGATCAACATGGCCTACACAGACGTACCCAAGTGCGGTAACATTGATCAAATTTCCGCCGGATAATCCGCTACCCCTTAATTCATCGTCGCTAAAAGAGGTGAATAAATATTCTGTGGATTTTCTCACCGCCCTGAATTCATCAATCATTTCTTTCCACTCCCTTCCGGAGGCATCGGCGTGAGAAGCCCAGGCATTCTCATCGAAGCCCGATAGTGGCTGTTCATCTTGCCTGGCAAACCACAACGCCCGGTAAGTAAATATTCTTTCTGCGTCGATAATGTGCTGTAGCAGTTGTTTAAGCGTCCATTTGCCATCAGCATACGCATATCCCGATTTCTTTTCCGGTATAGCTTTTAACAGCTGCCGGAATTTTTTGCTGTTTTTCCGGATAGCTTTGTTCAGGTTGTCCTCGTCCACCAAGGATATGTACCGGTTGAAATAATCAGGCGCAGTGATACTTGCTTGTGCCATTGCCAGGTTGACTTGAATTATGAAGCAGGATTAACAAACCGTTTCTTTATCAAAGAAAGGAACGGTTTGAATCGCAATGACGGATCAGCCTTTTTTATTCCGGAAGGTAGATTTCTGATTGACAGTTTTTTCAGGCTTTAGCTGTGAGGCAAGTTTCACTGCTCCATAAGCATTTAATATCCCGCCTGAAGTTGAAATGTCTGAAAAGTCTACAACGTCTGCTGATCCGGGGTTTTTCACCTTTACAGGTAGATGAACCGCGGATTTTTCAATTGCGTACTTAACCTGAGCTGGTGATAAATCCGGATAGTAACTGTAAATCAGCGCCGCCACACCGGCAACGACAGGTGCTGCCATACTTGTGCCCTGAAGGCTGCTGTAAATATTTCCGCCGGGTAAGGAAGAATAGATTTTTGTGCCCGGCGCGAATATGTCCACTTCTTTTTTGCCGTAGTTTGAAAAATATGCAGTATAGCTTTTAGAGGATTTTTCTGCCAGCGGATCACTGCTTGCGCCAACGGTAATCCAATTGGTAGCTCTTGTTTTCGAACCTTTTAAATTTGGGTTTGGAAAATTCTCAGTAGTGTCAACATTCTGGGCTTCGTTGCCCGCTGCATGAATGAGCAACACACCTTTAGACTCAGCATATTTCACCGCGTCATCCACCCATTGTTTCTCGGGAGAAAAGCCTTTGCCAAAACTCATGTTGACAACTTTGGCCCCATTGTCTACAGCGTACCTAATAGACAAGGCTACATCCTTATCATGTTCATCTCCGTTGGCAACGGCGCGTATGGCCATTATGCGTACATTATCCGCAATGCCGTCCATACCTTTCCCATTACTTCTTTTTGCAGCGATAATACCGGCAACATGGGTGCCATGGTCAGGCGATCCGGCCATCACGTCGTTATTGCCATAATACCGGTCTTCGATATTCGATTCATCATCTTTCACGATCTCGCCCCGGTAATCAGGTGGAACCTTGTCTAAAGCTTCTTTCTTTTTTTGCTCACTCTCGATTGTTTCCTTCAATTCCACCAGAAATTCATTGTTTGGTTTGTCCATCAGGGCGAATGCGTGAAACACATTCAGCATTATGGCTTTAGCTTTTTGCTCCGCAGGATTGGCAGGCGCAAACTTTTCAAGGTCGTTACCGGTATAAGTGGCCCCAACGGAGTTGCGCAGAATACTGTCGCTGGAAATACTTGTTTTCAATAACCGCTGAAGGATGATATAATCAACACCGCCGCTGGCAGCATCACCTTCGATGGTTGATTTTACTTTTAACCACACCTGGTACTGTTCCTTCTTTTCAGGCGAAAGCGACAAAGTGTCGATGTTATTCTTACCGTATACCGGTTTTAACTTATGATAGATCCTTGCTGCTTCATGTGAATCTTCTCTTACGTTCCTCCCATCTTTTCCGCCAAGAAAGTTCCATCCATGGATGTCATCCACATAACCATTTTTATCATCATCTATTCCGTTTTTCGGAATCTCTCTGGGATTTCTCCACAATACCTCTTTCAAATCTTCATGTAAAGTATCAACACCCGTGTCAATAATACCTACGATAACCGGGTGACTCTTCTTTCCTTTGAGAAATTCATAGGCCTGGGACAGGCTGATTCCATAAAACCCGTCTTTCTCTTTGTCGAGCAAATGCCATCCTTTTGGAAGGTCAGTTACAGCGTTTCCCTGCCCAACACAAACTGAAGTTTGCCACGTAAGAGAAACCACCACTACCAAAGTCATTAATTGTTTAATCATGCACGATCATGTTTATCGTTCAAATTTGAGAAATTTAATCGGGAATCCATTGGCGCCAAAAAGAAATTGTGATTAATTTATAGATCAAACCGGATACCCTGAGCCAGGGTTAATTTATCAGAATAGTTTATGGTATTTGTCTGCCGTCGCATATAAATTTTCCACGCGTCGCTTCCGCTTTCACGGCCGCCGCCGGTTTCTTTTTCCCCTCCGAATGCTCCGCCGATCTCGGCACCGCTTGTACCGATATTTACATTTGCTATCCCGCAATCACTGCCTGCATGTGATAGGAACTGTTCCGACTCGCGAATATTCATTGTGATTACAGCCGATGATAAGCCCTGCGGCACATTGTTTTGTATGGCTATCGCTTCCTCAAGGGTGTTGTATTTCATAATGAAGAGAATCGGGGCAAAGGTTTCATGCTGCACAATTGGATAATCACTTTCTACTTCGGCAATGCAAGGCTTAACATAACATCCGCTTTTATAGTCTTCTCCCTCGCAGATTCCGCCTTCCACTAAAAAAACACCTCCCTGGTTCTTACATTCAAGTATTGCTTTTTCATAGGCTGACACAGCATCTTTATCGATCAGCGGCCCTACATGATTGGTCTCATCCAGTGGATTTCCGATCCTTAACTGTTGATAAGCACTACGGAGTTTATGTTTAAAAGTGTCGTAAATTTTCTCCTGTATAATTAACCGGCGCGTTGTAGTGCATCGCTGCCCTGCAGTTCCCACGGCGCCAAACAAGCTCGCGGTTAACCCTATAGCGAGGTCTGCGTTTTCAGAAATGACAATGGCATTATTGCCACCTAATTCCAGAAGGCTTCTGCCCAGCCTGGCACCTACGGCTGCGCCTACCGCCTTTCCCATGCGGGTAGACCCTGTGGCGGAAAGCAGCGAAATTCTTGTATCATGGCTCATCCATTCACCCGCATCCCTGTCCCCGGCTACTAAGCAACTTACGCCTTCAGGCACATTATTTTTTGCAAACACCCCGGCAACGATGTGCTGGCATGCAACAGCGCATAAAGGCGTTTTCTCGGAAGGCTTCCACAAACATACGTCACCGCATACCCAGGCAAGCATGGCATTCCAGCTCCAGACAGCCACCGGAAAATTAAAAGCTGATATGATCCCCACTGTGCCGAGCGGATGATATTGTTCATACATCCGGTGGCCCGGCCTTTCGCTGTGCATGGTTAAACCATGCAATTGCCGTGACAGTCCAACAGCGAAATCACAGATGTCTATCATCTCCTGCACTTCGCCCATGCCCTCCTGCAGGCTTTTGCCCATCTCGTATGATACCAGCCTTCCAAGCGACTCCTTATGATTTCTTAAGGCTTCACCAATCTGCCGTACAATGCCTCCTCTCTTTGGGGCTGGCCACATGCGCCATTGTGTAAATGCTTCCGATGCTGTTCTAATCGTATCCTCATAATTTTCTTTACCCGCCGCCATTACGGTCGCAATCAGGTTGCCGTCCACAGGAGAGTACGAATCAATTTTCCGTCCGGTAGCTTTTAACCATACACTACCAGTGGAAACACCACTATTGCGCTGACTGATATGGAGCCGGTCTAATATTTCTTTCATATACCTGGTATTGTTAAGCTACAGTTGCCGATGACATAAGGTTCATGTATAACACTGTTTCGGTGTTAAATTTTTTATCAGCTATGCAGATGCTGTTTATCGGCACCATACTTCTTAGTACTGTTCGTGCTCGCCCGGAAAATCCTGTGATTTTACATCTTTGATGTACTGCTGTACAGCGCCGGTAACCTGTTCGTTCAGGTTAAGATACTGACGAAGAAAACGGGGTTTGAACTCTGTGGTAATGCCCAGCATGTCATGCATGACCAATACCTGCCCGTTACAGAACTTTCCTGCTCCTATGCCAATGGTAGGGATCTGCAAACTCGCTGACACTTCCCTGGCCAGTAATGCCGGTATCTTTTCAAGTACAATGGCAAAGCAGCCGGCGTCCTGAAGCAAAAGGGCGTCCCGTTTCAACCGCAGCGCTTCATCTTCTTCTTTAGCCCTTACTGTGTATGTACCGAATTTATAGATGGATTGTGGGGTTAATCCAAGATGCCCCATTACCGGTACGCCGGATGATATAATCCGCTTTACTGATTCAATTACTTCTTCTCCGCCTTCCAGCTTAATGGAATGGGCGCCGGTTTCTTTCATGATCCTTATAGTGGATATCAACGCCTCTTTTGAATTACCCTGGTACGAGCCAAAAGGAAGATCTACCGTCACCAGGCAGCGGTTAACCCCGCGCATGACTGAGGCAGCGTGATAGATCATTTGATCGAGGGTAATGGGAAGCGTTGTTTCGTGACCCGCCATAACGTTGCTTGCACTATCACCCACTAAAATGATGTCAATACCAGAGGCATCAAAGATACTGGCAAAAGAATAATCGTAGGCCGTAATCATAGAGATTTTGATGCCCTTTACTTTCATTTGCAGCAACGTGTTCGTAGTTACTTTTTTAACTTCCTTGTAAGTAGACATCAGCATGTTTTATAAGGATCTCCATAGAAAAATGGTATTTAAAGCAAAAGGAAATCACCAGCGTTTACACTGCAACATCTCTCAGCGGCAATTCATGATAAAGGTGTTGGATCATTCCGTCTGCCAAACCGATTTTTGGAACAAATATTTCGTTTGCGTTTGCCCAGCGCATAACATTGATAAATATAAAAAGAGCGGGAACGATAACATCAGCCCTGTCTTCCCGGAGATTATACAGGCGCATGCGTTCGTACAGTGGAAAGCTGTTCAGCTCTTTATAATAGTCTTTTAACAGCTCGA
The DNA here is from genome assembly GCA_041751095.1 of Flavihumibacter sp. Classification (GTDB taxonomy): domain Bacteria; phylum Bacteroidota; class Bacteroidia; order Chitinophagales; family Chitinophagaceae; genus JADCRZ01. The sequence goes on along the minus strand of JBGSYC010000136.1, from coordinate 100,952 downwards.
GCGACAAGGGTTTCCCATCTTTTTTTTTCGACATGGAAAACACTTTATTGATGTTACCCCCGGCGCCAATGGCAATCAGGCTTTTATGGCTTTTCAGTTTTGCCCTTACGAAGTCTTTTACTGTTTGCCAGTCGGCGTCTGTCACCTGGCTTTTCAACAAACGTATGGTACCGATATCAAAAGATTTCTTAAACACCATCTGGCTATTGCTGAACAGGGTAAGTTCTGTGCTACCGCCCCCTACGTCAATATACAGATAAGAATGTTCCCTGGAAAGATTTTCAGCTATGTGGCTTTCATAGATAAAAGAAGCTTCTGTGTCGCCGCTGATCACTTCAATATCTATTCCGGTTTCGCTTTTAACGCGTTGTATAATGTGCCAGGCGTTTTCGGCGTCTCTCATAGCCGAAGTTGCACAGGCTTTGTAATGTACAACTGAATATACGTCTAAGAGGTAACGAAATGCATGCATCGTATTGATGACCATGCCTTCTTTCTCAGGAAGTATTTTTTTGTGCTCGAAAACATCAAATCCCAGCCGCAACGGCACGCGTATCAGGTTTAGCTTACCAAATGCAGGGACGCTCCCGGGAATTTTTGTTACCCCGGAAATCAGCAACCTTGCCGCATTACTTCCGATATCAATGGCAGCCAGTGTCATCATGAAATAATTAAACAGATCAGTTAACAGGCATTTCCTGCGCAATCAATTCTTTGATCTGCGGAACAGGTTTTCTGTCCTGCTGGCTTAATGATAGCAGATAGTTAAAGGTGTCTATTTGAGACCGGATCCTTTTATTGTTTTCGCCTGCCTTTACGTATTCATTATTCAGATCGTTGTTCAAAACCCTTGCCTTTACATTGTCGCTTAACTGGATATTAAGAATGTTTTTCATTACTTTTTTGATGTCTTCATCAAGCACAGGGCAGGTTGCTTCCACCCTGTGGTCGAGGTTCCGAACCATCCAGTCTGCCGAAGAAATAAATAATCTTTCTTTGCCGCCGTTATGAAAAAGAAACACCCGGGCATGTTCGAGGTATTCGTCGATGATGCTGATGGCTTTAACAGGCTTTTTAAATTTCTTATTCCCGGTGCACATACAAAAGATACCGCGAACAATCATTTTGAGTTCTACGCCTTCTCTCGCGGCTTCATTTAACTTTTCTATGAGTTCCTCATCTGAGAGAGAATTCATTTTCAGAATAATGGAGGCAGGTTGATTACTCTTAGCCATTTTTATTTCCCTGTTGATCATTTTCAGCAATTCACGCCTCAGCGCGGTAGGGCAGGGGATCAACGTTTTGCACTCTTTAAGGAAATGCTGTCCTTCTTTTGGTTTCTCCAGGTAATTAAACATGCGGTTAACATCGGCCATGATGTTACGGTTAGCGGTAAGGAGGCAATGGTCGCCATAGATCCTTGCGGTTTTTTCATTGAGGTTGCCTGTACTTACGAAACCATAATGATAAGTTCTGTTATTCACCCGCTTTTTTATAAGGCATATTTTGGAGTGCACCTTCATGTCTGGCAGGCCGATGATAACCTTCACGCCATCATCTTCAAGCCGTTCTTTCCATTCGAGGTTTGCTTCCTCATCAAATCTTGCCCTGAGCTCGAGCATAACGGTTACTTGCTTGCCATTACGAACCGCATTGATGAGCGCATTGACCACCCTTGAATTTGCAGCAAGCCTGTAACACGTAATCTTGATTGCCGTAACGTCAGGATCTATTGCAGCTTCGCGAAGCATATCTATAACAGGGTAAAAAGAATGGTAAGGAAAGTGAAGCATGATATCTTTCTGAAGAACAATGTCTGTTACGCGGTGCGAGTTGGCAAGCAAAGGGTGCTGAAAAGGTTTTCTCCGCTGACCCTTTTTGGTGAAAACATTATCAGGAAAATCCATAAAGTGCCTGAAATTATGAATGCGCCCGCCGGGAATAAGGTTATCTTTCTTTGACAGGTTCATACGCTTCATCAGGTACTCCAGCAAACCCGGATCCATTTCCTTATCGTAAACAAACCGCACTGGTTTTCCTTTACGCCGGTTTTTTAATCCTTTTTCAATCTTCTGGATAATGGAAGTAGCTACGTCCGTATCCATGTCTATTTCGGCATCCCGCGTTACTTTAAAGATCCAGGAATTGTATTTATCATAACCGAAATACGAAAAAATGGAAGGAAGGTTGTACCTGATCACGTCTTCCAAAAGCATAATAGCATGTTCGCCCGGAGGTGAGGGAAGAAGTACGAATCTGCCCAGCACCTTGCTGGGCACTTCTATCAGGGCATACTTTTTATTGTATGCAGAGTCTTGCCTGGATAGGACTACTCCAAGAAATATGGACTTATCCCTGAGGTAAGGGAAGTGCTGGATGCTTTCAATCATCAGCGGAATGGTATTTGACCGGACTTCTTCTTCAAAATACCTCAGTACAAACACTCTTTGTTCCCTGTTCAGTTGTTTTTCATTTACAAGGAATATCTTTTCTTTTTCAAGCTCTTCAGATATATTTTCCCAGATGCGGTGGAATTCGCTTTGCTGGGTTAATACAATTGACTGAATTTCCTCCAGAATTTTATCCGGCGCTTGTTCCATATGCATATTGCCCCTGGTTTTCAGGTCCATCATGCGCTTTAAGGTAGCTACCCTCACTCTGAAAAATTCATCCATGTTATTTGAGAATATGCCAAGAAAACGGATACGTTCCCGTAAAGGAACGGTAGGGTCCGCCGCTTCCTGAAGCACCCGTGCATTAAAGGATAGCCAACTAATGTCTCTAACGATGATTTTTGGTTTCGTATCACTCATTTTCCTGCTTTTTTAATTGTCAGATAGAAAGCTACTATTAAAGTAACTAAATAATTAATTACATTGTGATGATAAAGATAAATTGCTTTGCTATATATGGATGACATAAGCACTGATATAAGTACCCCCTTTCACGATGCCCTGGAAGAAATAATGTTAAGTGGTAAGCAGGTAGAGATTGTTTTCCGGAATAATGGCAGCCGGTCTGTAATAAGGGGAAAGATACAATCTTTGTATAACAGAGACAATGCAGGATACCTGAAGTTAACTTCCGGGCTTGAAATCGGGCTGAACGCGCTTTTGGAGGTCGATGGCCGGACACCTTCAAATGTATGCTAACCCCGGCTGCAAGGCAGATGTAACATTTCTTTTGATAAATAAAATAGATTTACGACCTTTGCCGTCCAAAAATTTCATGAACTATGTCCAGAGTATGTCAGGTGACGGGTAAAAGGCCGGTTTCGGGAAACACGGTTTCGCATTCAAATATAAAAACCAAACGGAGATTTTTACCAAATCTTAAAACAAAAAGATTTTATTTGGCGGAAGAAGATAAATGGATTACCATTAAATTATCTACAGAAGGAATCAGGACGATCAATAAGAACGGTTTACTTGCAGTAGTAAAGGCCATGCGCGACAACGGGCAGCATATTTAAGCGCTGGAAGGTAATTAAAAGAAATATTTAAATACACGAACAATGGCAAAAAAAGGAAGCAGGGTTCAGGTTATAATGGAATGTACAGAGCATAAGAACAGTGGCATGCCGGGTACCAGCCGTTATGTTACTACCAAAAACAAGAAAAATACGCCTGAACGCCTTGAGTTAAAAAAGTTTAATCCTATATTAAAGAAGGTAACGGTTCATAAAGAAATTAAATAGATGGTGTTTTGTACTTTGTAAAAAAAACTTTAAAAACCGATAACATATATCAATGGCAAAGTCAGCTAAAACGGCGATAAAGACAAAAGATCAGAAAGCCGCAGCGGAAGCGAAAAACTGGACTAAAGTGATTAAAGCGGTTCGCAGCCCTAAAACCGGTTCATATACCTTTAAGGAAGCGATCGTTCATAAGGACAAGGTGAAGGATTTTTTGACAGAGAAATAATTTAATTAGCATCCGGTACACGAGGTAAGAGCTGTTCTGATTTTCGGAACAGCTCTTTTTGCTTTGACCCTACTCCTTCTGATTAATAGCTCTTTCGGTATGTTCACCAATGATCTTTATAGGGACAATAAGATAAAATCTGGCTCCGGATTGTTCATCTGCTTCTACAGCTATGATGCCATGATGGTTTATGGCGATTTTTTGGGCTAATGCTAAGCCCATCCCGGTGCCGGGGTATTCTTCCTTGCTGCTAAGCTTTTGGAAAATTTTAAAGATATGGGTCGCAAACCGCTGTTCAAAACCTATCCCGTTATCTGATAATTTTATCTTGCAATAAGTAAGCTTTGCATTCAGTGTAGGGTATCTTGATACGTCCGATTTTGAAAGGTAGCTTGATGTAATTTCTATAACAGGTTTAATCCCTGCTTTTGTAAATTTCAATGCATTGCTGAGTAAACTGTAAAAAAGTTGTCTTATCTGGGAAGGGACAGCTTCAATCATCGGGAGCAAATCCTTCTTAATTACCGCTTTTTTTTCAAGTATCAGTGATTCCTGATCTGCAAGTATCTGGTCAACAATTTCATTCAGATCGGTATTTTCAACTGCATCGTCCTGCGGCCTCAACAGAATGACATACGTAAGTAAATCTGAAATTAGGTCTGACATCCGCCTCGCAGAATTCTCTATTTTTTCAGCGAAGTCCCGTTCTTCCTGATTCAAGCTGCCACCGGCTTTTTTCAGGTAGCTCGCATACGTCCTTACCTTTCTTATTGGTTCCTGAAGGTGGTGGAACGCAATCGTTGCAAATTGGGTCAGGTCACTGTTTAAAATAGCAAGGCTTTCGTTCAGTACACTAAGCTTGTCGTTTTTTTCATTCACTTCTAATTCCAGTTCCTCTATTCTTTTCTGTGCTGACCCGAAGGATTTTTTTACCGAATCGATTTCCTGTTTTAGTGCATTTACATCAGCATCCTGCAACATTCCATCTTCCATAATTAATGTATATGAATACAATATAACCGATATTGCGATGAACCATAGATGTTAAATAACGTATTATGTAGTATTCTATCTAACAGAAACCTTAGCCGTGGCAAAGAGCATGTTTCGCGTTTACCCCAATAAATTTCAAAGCAATACCTGAAGGTGACTTAATAGAGATTGTTAATGTTGTTAGAACCACTTCTGGTACAATTGCAAAAGCAATAGTATATTCAGTTAATTTTATGTTTTTGCAGGCGTATTGCTAATGGCAGATTTACTTAACACCCTTTCCAGGCTATGCTACCAAAAACGTTTATGCAAATTTAAAAACACATTTTCATAATGGGATTATTTGATAAAATATTCGGAAGAAAAGAAAAGGAAAACCTGGACCAGGGTTTACAAAAAACCAAAGAAAACTTTTTTTCAAAGATAACCAAGGCTATAGCTGGCAAGAGTACGGTTGATGAGGAAGTGCTCGACGAACTTGAAAATGCGCTTGTAAGCTCTGATGTAGGGCTCGATACTACAATAGCTATAATTAAAAAAATAGAAGAGCGCGTTGCGAGAGATAAATATGTTAACACCTCTGAATTGAACCAGATTCTGCAGCAGGAGATTGAAAGTATACTGGTTGACGCACCGGAGTCAAACAATTATTCCTTCTCCTCTTTACTGCCTGCGAAACCATATGTGATTTTGGTTGTGGGTGTTAACGGGGTTGGAAAGACCACCACGATCGGAAAGCTTGCTTATAATTTCAAAAAGGCGGGTAAGTCTGTTCTGCTGGGTGCAGCCGATACATTCCGGGCGGCAGCTGTTGACCAGTTAACGATCTGGAGTGAGCGGGCCGGAGTTCCTATCGTTAAGCAGGGAATGGGTTCGGATCCCGGAGCCGTGGCTTTTGACTCTGTGCAAAGCGGAATAGCAAGGGGCGCCGATATCGTAATTATCGATACTGCGGGGAGATTACATAACAAAGCACACCTCATGGAAGAGCTCAGTAAAATGAAACGGGTAGTTGGAAAACTAATTCCGGAGGCGCCTCACGAGGTTCTGCTCGTTCTCGATGGATCTACAGGACAGAATGCCCTGGAGCAGGCCCGTCAGTTTACCGCCGCAACTGAAGTGACAGCGCTGGCGATAACAAAGCTTGACGGCACAGCCAAAGGAGGAGTGGTGCTTGCAATTGCTAATCAGTTCAGGATTCCGGTCAAATTTATCGGAACAGGTGAAAAGATGGAGGACCTGGTAATCTTCAATAAACACGAATTCGTGGATACTTTGTTTAATCTTGAAAGACAGGAATAAAGCCTGTTGGCCTCAATCCATCAAGTCTTCCGTACATTGTCTTAAGGAGTTCTCAAACCTTAAGTTCTGCGCAGAATTGCTACCTTTGCACTCGCATGAAAACAAAAGGATTAAAGAAGGACAAGGTGAACATCATTACCCTTGGCTGTAGTAAGAATATGGTCGATAGTGAGGTGCTCAGTGGCCAGCTTATCGCCAATGATATCAATGTGGTGCATGAAACCAACAAAAGAGATCACAACATCGTTATCGTAAACACGTGCGGATTTATTGATAAGGCAAAAGAAGAATCGGTAAATACAATCCTTGAGCAGGTGAACCTGAAAAGAAGGGGTAAAATAGATAAAGTTTACGTTACGGGTTGCTTAAGCGAACGGTATAAAAATAATCTTGAAACGGAAATACCTGAAGTTGATGCCTATTTTGGAACGTTTGAACTGCCGCAACTGCTCAGGAAATTTGATATCAATTACCAGTCTGAACTGGTAGGCGAGCGATTATTAAGTACGCCTTCTCATTATGCATACCTTAAGATATCGGAAGGGTGTAACCGCACCTGCTCCTTTTGTGCGATACCTCTCATGCGTGGCGCCCATGTAAGCAAACCGATTGATCGACTGGTAGATGAAGCCAGGGGTCTGGTAAGAAGAGGAGTTAAAGAAATTATGCTGATCGCCCAGGAACTTACCTATTACGGGCTCGATCTCTACAAAAAAAGAATGCTGCCGGAGCTGTTGAACTCGCTGGCCGATATCGATGGGCTGGAATGGATACGATTGCACTATGCCTATCCCTCGAAATTCCCTCTTGAAATATTGGATACCATACGTGATCGTGACAATATTTGCAAATACCTGGATCTGCCTTTGCAGCATGCCAGTGACCGGATGCTTAAATCCATGAAAAGGCAGATCACGTGCGCTGAAATGAATGCACTGATTGATACCATCCGGTCGAAGGTGCCCGGAATATGCCTGCGTACGACACTGATTACCGGTTTTCCCGGGGAAACATTGGAAGACGTCGAACTGATGAAGGACTTTCTGATACTTCACCGCTTCGACAGGGTAGGAGTATTTGCTTACAGTCATGAGGAAGGTACCGGCGCATACCAGTTAACCGATGATGTTCCTTCTGAGGAAAAAGAGAGAAGGGCGCAGGAGGTTATGGAAGTACAGCAGGAGATCAGTTTTGAGAAAAATCTTCAAAAGACCGGAAAGATATTCAGGGTTTTGATTGACCGGAAGGAAGCGGGGCGTTATATCGGCCGAACCGAATTTGACAGCGTAGAGGTAGACAATGAAGTCATCATTTCATCTCCCGGGAAACTCACGACCGGTGATTTCGTTTATGTAAAAATCACCAAGGCATATGATTACGATCTGGAAGGCGAACAGGTTTTTTTAAACTAATCAGGCTCCAATTACATATTTATCATGAACCCCGATCTTTGACATTCCTGTGTTTTTACGTTGACAGCGGTTATAAAATACATTCCTTTCGCCATTTTTTGAGGTAATGTTATTTTTACCAGGTTGGTTTTAATGGATAAAGACTGATGCATTACCTCCCCTGACATAGATATGATCTGTATCTGCCGGTTTTCTCTCGCGGCGTCCGGAAAATAGATATTTACCAGGCCCGTTGAGATTGTGGGATATACGATCATCGCGGATTTTTTTGGTTCAGGGAGGATTACGCTTTTAATCGCGGAATATTTTTCACTGACACCTGCCTCCACCTGTTTAATGCGAAAAAAGATCTTCCTTTGGTCTTTTTGATTGGGTATGTACGTGGTCTGGAATACACTGGCGGGATAAGTTCCCGGCAATATTACTTTAAAGGTTACAAAAGTTTTAGCATCAAAGCTTACCTGGGTTTCGTACTTCTTACCCTGGTGGTCGTTTGATGTAAACCAGGTTAGCTGCACATTTTCACCGGGCATTTTATTTGCCGTAAAATTGCTGATTTCTGCTGGAAGCAAGCTGGTTACACAATAAACATAGGTTAAACTAACGCTGATAGAATCAATTGCATTGGTTTTATACAAATAATGGCTGCTTCCTGAAGGATAAGAATCGGTAATAGAGGAATAATCGAACTGAACATTTCCATTCCCCAGAAAACCCGCTACATTATTTGTGATGCTATAATTTTCAGGGTAGCTGGCGTAAGGATATATCGGGCCTGCAGAAACATAGTCGGGTCCGGAACCGGTGATTCCATCAAAGGGTAATAAGGGGTGAGTGGACATAACTTTAAACTGGGATGTGCTTAGAGGCGTTTGCAGAGCTGAACATACAATTTCATCGGTTCTGTTTACACGCACTTTGTAATTAATGGCCACTGTATCCGTATTCTCCAACTGGTAATTATATTTAACAGTAATCAGGTTGCTGATATCCACCTTTACAAGCGTGCCAAGTGATGGGTCAAATTGAGGAAAAGCGAATTTATGCGTATCATTTCCCCCACCCGATAAATTTATGCCGTATGACAAAGATTTAGACACTGCACCATTTGGGCATTGGGCAGAGGATCTCAACGAAAATATACAGGCAGGAATTACTGCCCATAAAAGTGTCAGCAGGACTTGTGGGGATCTCATGGGAGTAGGATTACGTTACTCACCAACGGATTTAGCCCTCTTTTCTGCTTAGGCTCAGGGTTAATTTTAATTAGCTATATGGTTTTTCTGTGAACAGCTAAGCATATAGCATTATAGCTTCCCAAATGCTTTGCTGTTTTTTCCGGTGACCATTAGTATTATGATATGAGGGTGAGTTGTGATTTATTATTGGGAGTGATAGTCCATTAAACTAATTTTATCATCTTATAACCGTTAACAACATTATCTGATAAGTTATGACCTCTTCATTTACTCCGGCAACAGTTCAGGATATTGACAATATAATGAAAGCGGCAGCAAATGATTTTGCAGTTTACCGCAAAACGGCCCCGTTTCAGCGGGCCGATTTCCTGGAATCCATTGCAGTTGAAATTGAGGCTTTAGGGGATTCATTGATTCTTAAAGCTGCGGAAGAAACCAATTTGCCGTTACCACGCCTCATGGGAGAGAGGCAAAGGGCTACGATGCAGCTGCGTTCGTTTGCAGCTATGTTGCGTGAGGGCAGTTGGGTAGAGGCATCGATAGATACGGCTATTCCGGGACGAACCCCGGTTCCGAAACCTGATATCCGGAAAATGTGCATCCCCCTGGGGCCGGTAATCGTTTTTGGCGCCAGCAATTTTCCCTTTGCGTTCTCCACAGCGGGAGGGGACACCGCGTCTGCATTGGCGGCCGGTTGCCCGGTTGTAGTGAAAGCCCATGAAGCACATTCCGCAACTTCATCGATGGTGTATGAGGCTATTAAAAGATCAATCGCCGCCTGCAAGATGCCGGAAGCCGTATGTCAACATGTATTTGGATCTTACGAAACCGGGAAAGCACTGGTTCAACATCCGCATACCGCTGCCGTAGGTTTTACCGGATCATTCACAGGCGGGAAAGCATTATATGATTACGCCCAACAACGAAAATCTCCTATCCCCGTATTCTCAGAAATGGGAAGTGTTAACCCGGTAGTTTTTCTGCCTGATACGCTTCGTCAAAATGGTTTATCATTGGCTAAAGCTTTTGCCGGATCAGTTACCCTTAGCATGGGTCAGTTTTGTACCAGTCCCGGTGTTATGTTTGGCGTGGAGAGCGAGGCGTTAGATGATTTTCTGGTGCAACTGAATACAGAAGTAAAACAGGTGTCGCCAGCCCGGATGCTAAATAAAACAATCTGGAAGACATATAAGGAAAGAATGCAAAACGCATTGGGCCAGCACGGTGTTCAACAGTACGAACCGGCGGCAGAAGCTGGAGAACTGGAGGCCACCCCCAGCGTTGCTTCAGTAACAGGGGAGGTTTTCCTGGAAAATCATATTTTACAGGAGGAAGTTTTCGGCCCGTTTTCGCTTCTGGTCAAGTGCAGGGACATGAATGAATTAAAAAACTCATGGAAGGTGGTAAGCGGCCAACTGACCACTTCTTTAATGGGTACAGAAAATGATTTTCGTGAGCACAGCGATCTGGTTACAATGGCCGCGGAAATAGCGGGAAGGGTGGTTTTTAACAATGTTCCGACAGGGGTCGAGGTCTGTCCTTCAATGGTGCACGGAGGGCCTTTCCCGGCAACAACCGACAGCCGGTTTACCTCGGTTGGCATTCAATCGGTAAAGCGTTGGGTTCGGTCTGTATGTTACCAAAATTGTCCGCAATCATTATTGCCGCGGGAGTTGGCCGACAGTAACCCCTTACATATCTGGAGGTTGTTGAATAACGAGTGGACAAAGGATGCCGTAACCTAAACGCATGTTTTTTATATCATTATCTTCACGTTTTAGATATGTTCCGTGCAAAGCGCGAAGATCACAATTTTACATGCGGATTTAAGTGGAGATAAAGCCCGTAGAATTAAATGCGGTTTAAGCTTTGGGGAAAAGTATTTCGGAAAAAATATGTAATGATCTGAGAGCATGATTAATTTTTAATAAACATTAATGGTCACTAAAAACGATTAACATACATTTATATGAAGAAACTCTTTTGTTTACCTATTTGCATGGTTTTATCAGGTAGTTTGTTGCTGACTTTCTGCAATAACAATGAAAGCAAAGAAACTGATGCAGGTTCTCCAAAAGATTCGTTAACAACATCCAGCTCGTCCATGAATCAACAATCATTAGGCAAACATGACAATCAGGATGTCATTGAGTACACCCTGAAGAATGCAAACGGTATGGTGGTCAGTATCTTGAATTATGGTGGCACGGTCACCGACATTATAGTTCCCGACCGGAAAGGAAATCCGGGAGACGTCGTGCTCGGTTTTGACTCGTTATCGGGGTATGTTCAGAAGGGCAATCCCTTTTTCGGATCACTGGTTGGCAGGTATGCAAACCGGATAGCAAACGCGAAATTTGAGTTGGATGGAAAAACCTATACCCTGGCCGCCAATAATAATGGCAATTCGCTTCATGGTGGTCAAAAAGGGTTTGATAAAGTGGTGTGGACAGCCCAGCCGTCTGATAGCAGCTTAACATTGACCTACGACAGCAAGGATGGCGAGGAAGGATATCCCGGTAACCTTCATGCGCAGGTTGTGTATACCCTCACCGGCAACAACGAGTTAAAAATCGACTACACCGCCACTACCGATAAGCCAACCCCGGTGAATCTTACCAACCATTCCTATTTCAATCTGTCGGCAGGAGCTTCACCAACGATAGAAGATCATGAATTACGAGTCAATGCAGACAGGTATACTATAGTTAACGACAAACTGATCCCTACGGGTCAGCTCCCTCCGGTGAAAGGCACTCCGATGGATTTTACAACACCAAAAAAAATTGGTCGCGACCTGCCTTCGGTAAAGGGCGGCTACGATCATAATTATGTTCTTAATAAGTCCGGCGGGGAATTAAGCCTGGCAGCGACTGCGTATGATTCCGCCAGCGGCAGGTATATGGAAGTTTTTACAACGCAGCCAGGTGTGCAGTTTTATTCCGGCAACTTCCTTAATGGTACACTGAAAGGCGGAAAGAACGGTAATGTGTACCCTAAGCACGCGGGGTTTTGTCTCGAGACCCAGCATTTCCCTGATTCACCAAACCAGCCTTCTTTTCCTACTACTATTCTTAAGCCCGGAGAAACATACCGGGAAACAACCGTTTACAAGTTTTCAACCCGTTAGAATGCCCGGCTTTATTTACTGCCTCGGGTAAGAGACAGGTTTTATAAAATAAAAATAAATCATGATAAAAAAATACTTTTTTTCTGCAATTGTGCTGGCATTACTAACGGGTGCAGAAGCCCGTTCGCAAGAAAACCAACTGGTAAAAATGTGGGAAACTGATTCGCTGCTAAAAGTGCCTGAATCGGTTTTCTATGACAAAGGCAGTAATCTATTGTATGTATCAAATATTGACGGGCAGGCTGGAGAGAAAGACGGAAAAGGTTCTATCGGTAAAGTAGCACTCGACGGTAAGATCATCGAGGTTGACTGGGTGAGCGGACTGAATGCTCCAAAGGGTATGGGATTATACCAGGGTAATTTATATGTGGCTGATTTAACCGAAGTTGTCGTTATCAATACAAAAAGCGGGAAGATCACCAGCCGCATTCCGGTAGAAGGGGCTGTTTTCTTAAATGATATTACTATTGATAAAGGCGGCATTATCTTCGTTTCCGATTCACGTAAAGGCAGGGTTCATCGCATTGAGAACGGAAAAGTATCCACGTATTTAGACAGCCTTAAAGGCCCTAACGGATTACTGGCTCACGGGAATGACTTTTATGTTCTTGATGCCGGTACAATGTATAAAGTAGAAAAGAATAAGCAACTTACAAAGATCACCGAAGGCATGGATGGAGGGACCGATGGCATTGAAAACGTAAAAGGTAACGACTTTCTGGTATCATGCTGGAGCGGCGTATTGTATTACGTAAGTGCTGATGGCACCAGGCAAAAACTGCTTGATACAAGGGAGCAGAAGATAAATACTGCTGACATCGGGTACGATTCCCAAAAAAAGATCGTATACGTGCCTACCTTTTTTAAGAACTCGGTAATAGCATATGAACTGAAATAAGTTCAACGGTTACTTCTTTTTCATCATGCATCTGAAGAAAGAAATTTGATTCTATCATAAAGACCTGCCAGCAGCCTGGCTACATATGGATTGTACCGCACTATCTGTTCCGTACCAGGAAATAACACAATTTTCCCGGATCGTTATTGATTATCTGAATGGGTCACCCCAGCTAAAATCTTTCTTTAAATACCCGGTGTCTGCGGAAGGGATCGGCCAAGCCATCGAGGCAAGAAAACTGTTTAAAACCGACAGGGTACTTTTAACTGAAGTCCTTAGTGAGCAGTATGCGGCGATAAATACTTCTAAAGCCGTAAAGATCAATATCAGGCATCTTGCTGAAGAAAATACATACACGTTTGTAACTGCACACCAGCCGAATATTTTTACCGGTTACTTATACCTTGTCTATAAGATATTGCATGTGATCAAACTGGCGGAGTTTTCATCGGCTCAGTTTCCCGGGAACAGATTTGTCCCGGTTTTTTATATGGGAAGTGAAGATGCCGACCTCGATGAACTCGGGAAAATTTTTATTGATGGTGAGAAGATCGTCTGGGAAACTGATCAGACCGGCGCTGTAGGAAGAATGAATACCAAAGGCCTGGATAAAATTATTTCGAAGATTGAAGGTCAGTTGGGTGTATTCAGTCATGGCCCGGCCCTTGTGTCACTTCTCAAAGAATGTTATTCTCCAGGCAATGACATAAAAACGGCAACGTTTACCCTTCTGAATACTTTATTCCAGGAGTATGGCCTTGTTATTCTGATCCCCGACAATGCAAAACTCAAGAAGTCGATGCATCATGTGTTTGAGGACGACTTACTCCACCAGGCGCCCTCTGCAATTGTTGAAGGAACGATCAGCCGTTTACCGGCGTATTACAAGGTGCAGGCTAATCCCCGGGAAATAAACCTTTTTTACCTGAAAGACAATACCCGGGGGCGTATTATCAGATCCGGAGATCAATGGAAAGTGGTAGGTAAGGAGATACGTTTTTCCGAAGCGGAACTAAAACGGGAATTAAGAGAACACCCGGAAAGGTTCAGTCCCAATGTCATCCTGCGCGGTCTGTTCCAGGAGAGTATATTACCCAATATCGGATTTATCGGCGGCGGCGGTGAAACGGCGTACTGGCTGGAGTTAAAAGATCTATTTGACCACTATAAGATACCATTTCCGGTGTTGGTGATGCGCAATTCATTCCTTTTTGTTGAAAAGAAATTGCATGAAAAGATCAGCCGACTCGGCTTTTCCCTAACAGATATGTTCAAAGACGAAAATTTACTCATGAATGACCTTGTTAAAAGGAAATCCGGTTTGCAGTTGCACCTCGACAGGGAGATTTCAGACATAACTAACCTCTACGGGCATATAAAAGGAGTGGCCCTGCAAACAGATCCCACCTTAGATATTCATGTCGAAGCTTTAAAGACAAAAGCGGTTGCTCAGTTACAGAAGCTTGAAAAGAAAATGCTGAAGGCTGAAAAAAGAAAATTTGAAGCGCAGCAAAGACAAGTTCATGCAATCAGGAAAAAGTTGTTTCCGGGGAACGGCTTACAGGAACGCGTAGATAACTTTATGCCGTATTATGCGAAGTTTGGACCAGCGTTTATACAAATGCTTTATAAACATTCGCCCGCTCATGAACAGGAATTTGTGGTTCTTGCGGAGTTGTAGAAGCAGAAAGCCCCGGTTGGAAATGGCCGGCGCCATGCGGGTTTCTGTAACAAAGACGCTGAGCGGCGTCTTATTCTTTTAACCTCACTTTAAACAGGAAACTTTCACCCTTATCGTTGTCGGCAACAAGATGCAATTTTAATTTTTTTTCCTTGTCTGCCTGGATACATACCGACTCAATCTTGAACCCACTGAATTTTTCATTTACTTCTGAAAAGTTGAACCATTCATTAATCTTGATCCGCTTTCGTTTGATTTTTCTGGAGATGTTTTCGATGATGCCAAGGTAGCTGTCACCTATGGCTCCGTCATCGATCGCGTTATCAGTATCTTCAGTTGACGCGGTAAGAATCAGCCAGTCGTTTTTGTACGAGTACGTAAGCCCGGAAAATCCAGGCGCCATTTCGGGCTTCTCTTCCAACTCCAGTTTAATTTTAATTATGTCAGCGGTAGCTTGCTTTTTCCAGAAATCAGATGAAGTGATGATCAGCGAGTTCTCAGGCTGATTTTTATTCCCCCTGTTGCATAAAACCACTTTGTCATCCAGGAGGCATGCAGCTTCGATGTTGAGTTCTGCAATTCCAGACTGTTTCAGGCGGTTGTAGAACACCGTCAGGTCGATCTCTTCCAGCGCCCTGGTTTTAATGTTCATCAGTGTGCCTTTATAGCGGGTGGTTTCCATCGACCCTGAACCTAAAATCAAAAGAAAGGGAAGCCTATTGATATAGACAATCGCTGTTGCTTCAAAATCCGCTTTCAGATCTTTTGGAGTCCGGAAGGTATTTCCCGGGAACAGGTTAATCGTTTCCCTGGTTTTCCAGTTATTGTTCATTACAAGAATATCTCTTGCATCATCGCCTACTAAAAACATTTGATCTTCATAAAATTCAATACCGGAACCTGACGGAAAATGTTCCAGTCGTTTAAAGTCAAGTAGCTTAATATTCATATGTGCGTTTCAATTATCAAACGTATTCCCCCAGCCTTTTAGTTTTAGTTTTCCGGCTTTATCCAGCACTTCTGCTTCCATGTTTTTTTTGTATGCAATTAATTTGTGGCTTACACTATCGTTAAAAGCCCCGATTATACTGGCAGCGAGAATGCCCGCGTTTTTGGCAGCATTTAGCGCCACTGTCGCCACCGGTACGCCGTTGGGCATTTGTAAGATAGAGAGAATTGAATCCCATCCGTCAATTGAATTGGATGACCTTATAGGTACGCCGATTACCGGAAGGCTTGTTATTGCCGCCACCATTCCAGGTAAATGAGCAGCTCCGCCCGCCCCTGCGATGATCACGTGAACTCCCCTTTCCTTAGCTTTTTTCGCATATTCAATCATACGTAAAGGGGTGCGGTGTGCTGATACAATGGTGAGCTCAAACGTGATCCCGAACTCTTCCAGAACAGATGCCGATGCCTGCATTATTTCAAGATCACTGTCGCTCCCCATAATAATACCAACGAAAGGATCCATGGAAACACTGATTAAGGCAACAAAGAAAGGATAAATTTATGGTTTTTACGGGGTGTGTTTCATAATGTGGCGGGCGCTTCAGGCAGGCTTCCTGTTTGAAGCGGGAAGGTTTTATTTTTTGGAGGGCGCTTCGGATCACTATGGAGCTTAATTTTTTGAAGGATACCTGGGGAATAACCTTCAAATGGCCCTTCTCCAAACAGGTGTGGTTTAGCTCCAACGGATGCGACAAAGTGAAGGCAAGTTGTTTATGGAAACAGGCGCCTGCTTTATCATGACGCACCATTGTATGGCGACGCAAGATAATTCGTGTGTCGACAGCAGAAACGTTACCTCAGGATAACTCCCTGCAGCCTTAACAACTCAACTTCGGCAAGCTTGGTTTCATACCTGGTGGCAATGAGCCGGTTGTAAGCTTCTTCGAGACTTATCTGCGCTTCGCGAAGTTCAAGATTGGTGGAAAC
Organism: Flavihumibacter sp.; assembly: GCA_041751095.1. Taxonomy (GTDB): domain Bacteria; phylum Bacteroidota; class Bacteroidia; order Chitinophagales; family Chitinophagaceae; genus JADCRZ01. The sequence continues at coordinate 84,476 of JBGSYC010000136.1, read as the reverse complement.
ACCCAACCGGAATCTTTCAAGGGCGATGCTTACATTTTCCTTTGCCAGCAATATGTTATCTTCTTCAAGTGTAAGAAGCTTTTTATTCAACTCATAGTTTTTGAAGGTGTTTGACAAACCAACATCAACCCTTGCCAATTCATTGGCGTAAATTGCCTGGCTGTACTTTATATCAAGTTTTGCCTGCCTGATTAACCGCCGGGTATTAAAACCATTGAGGAGCGGCACGTTCAGGCTGAAGCCATAGTTGAGTCCTCTGTTCTGGTTAAACAGCGGCGTAAAATTATTGATCACTGCCGCATTGTTGGTTCTTGAAAAGTTATATGCAGAATTAAAAGACAGCACCGGGAACAGGTCGGCCCTGGTTTCCCGCAGAGAGATCATCGAGATATCTATATTCTTTTTTGCAAGCAGCAGCGAGGGATTACTATTTTCAATATCATCGCGCATCGGAGCGAAAGTTATCTTCGTATTTATCGGGATGGTATCTACAACTTCATAGTCTTTTGCCACCGGGAACCCTATGAGCCGGTTAAGTTGTTCTTTTAACTGGCTGATCAATGTTTGCTGCGTTAGCTGTGCGGCTCTTTGGGCATTAAGGTCTACCCGGGCTTGTAACAATTCCGGTTTTGCGCCGAGCCCCACACTGAATCGTTTTTCGGCGAGCTTTACCCGTTCATCATTTATGGATATCTGTTCTTCAATGGCTTTGAGCTGCTGTTTCTGGCGAACAATATTATAATAATTGTTAATAACAGCAGCAACAGACGTTACCACCTGCGACTTTACCGTAAACTCTCCAAGACGTTGAAATTCGGCTAATTTTTCCCTTGTTGCAAACATTCTCAGGCCGTCAAATAACCGCCAGTTAAGATTTACCGATGCAACCAGGTTATTGGATTTTATGCCGTTTCTTTTTCGTTTCGACCCGTCTGACAGCAGTTGTTCCTGGTTATTCGAGTTCCATACTCTTGTTGCTGTTCCATTTAAGAGCGGATAGAATGCTGTGTTGGCATAGGCGTTATCAATGGCATAACCGGTTGAATCAATTCTTGCGATCTCAATATCATAATTACTTCTTAAAGCTGCTGAAATGGCATCCTCTTCCGTGAGGATGTCTTGTGAAAATAGCACGCCTGGAAAGAACACTAACACTATAAAAAATACACGGCCTGAAAAACTCATGAATCTCGTTTTACGCTTCTACTTTTACTGTAACGGTTTCATCAAGCTTACTCTTCTTTTTAGCAGAAGAGAGGAATGAATACATTGCAGGTATGACAAATAGGGTGAGGATTAAAGAGAACATAATACCACCAACAACAACAATACCCAGGGGCATCCGGCTTGTTGATGCAGCCCCCAGAGACAGTGCCAGGGGCAAGGCGCCTAATGCCATTGCCAGGCTGGTCATAAGTATTGGCCGGAGCCTGGCCTTTGCTGCAAAAACAGCGGCTTGTACCTTAGTCATTCCTTCAAGCCGTTGCTGGTTGGCAAATTCCACAATCAGTATCCCGTTTTTGGTTACAAGCCCGATGAGCATGATCATTCCAATCTGGGAGAAAATGTTTAGCGTCTGATCAAATATCCACAAGGATATCAGCGCTCCCGCAATGGCAAGCGGTACTGTAAACATGATGATAAACGGATCGATAAAACTTTCAAACTGGGCAGCGAGAATAAGAAAGATCAGTGCAAGCGCAAGCAATAGCGCAAAGCTGGTGTTGCTGGCACTTTCTGCAAAATCCCTCGACGAACCGGCCAGCGCGGTGGCGAAAGTTGGATCAAGGGTTTTCTCCGCAATTTTTTCCATTTCCCGTACTCCGTCGCCGATGGTTTTGCCTGGCGCAAGTCCGGCTGAAATGGTTGCAGACTTATACCGGTTAAAATGGTAAATGGAAGGCGGCGCATTGGCCTCAGTGAAACTAACCAGGTTATCCAGTGAGATGGACGTGCCGGCCGCGTTCCGTACGTAGATGCCTCTGATATCAGAGGGGTCATCACGGTCGTTCCTGGCAACCTGCCCCATAACCTGGTATTGCTTGCCGCCTTTGGTAAAATATCCAAGCCGCCGGTTACTTAAGGCAAGCTGAAGGGTCTGTGATATATCTTCTACACTTATACCCAACTGGCTGGCCTTTAAGCGATCGATATTTATCCTTAATTCGGGTTTATTAAATTTTAAATCGGCGTCCACGCCCTGGAAGACAGGGTTATCATTCGCTTCCTCTAAAAACTTTGGCAAAGCCTGCCTGATCTTTTCAAAATTATTATTCTGCATGACAAACTGTACAGGCAGGCCGCCTCCCCTCCGGCCTACTGAGATCGTTTGTTCCTGGGTAACAAAAGCACGCCCTTCATTATATTTGTTAATACTCCTTGATACTGCGTCGACGATCTGCTGTTGTGAGCGTGTTCGTTCGCCCGGGTCGGCCAGGGTAACACGTACGAAACCATTGTTTGCCGCACCACCGCCGGAAAATCCAGGGGCTGTGTAAGCAAAAACGGTGTTTCTTTCCGGCACAGAATCCATAATAAAGGCTGATAAACGATCCATATATCGATCCATGTATTCGAAAGATGTTCCTTCAGGAGCAGTAACCTGCAGTCCAAACTGGCTCCTGTCTTCCATTGGTGCAAGTTCGGACTGCAGATTTTTTCCGATCACCACAATAGCAACGCCGCACAGGGCGATAATAACAAAGCCGGCCCAGCGGATTTTCATAAACCCTGACAGCAATCTTTCGTACCCGTTTTCCATTCCACGGAAAAATGGTTCGGTCTTGGTATAGAACCAGGAATTTTTATGCACCTTACGGGTAAGCTTTACGTTCAGCACAGGCGTCAGCGTAAGCGAAACAAATGCGGAAATAAGCACGGCCCCGGCGACTACAATTCCGAACTCCCTGAATAACCTTCCTACAAAGCCTTCCAGGAATATTATAGGAAGAAAAACTACTGCTAATGTGACCGAAGTAGATATTACGGCAAAGTAAATTTCTTTTGATCCCTCTTTCGCCGCCTGCCACTTGTCCATCCCCTGCTCCATTTTCTTATAAATATTTTCGGTTACTACAATACCATCATCCACCACAAGGCCGGTTGCCAGAACGATGGCCAGTAACGTCAATACGTTAATCGTAAATCCGCATAAATACATGATAAAAAATGCACCGATAAGAGAAACGGGTATATCAATCAACGGACGGATGGCAATGATCCAGTCGCGAAAGAAAAGGTAAATGATCAGCACCACGAGCAGGAAAGCAATGATAAGAGTTTCTTCAACTTCTGAAATGGAGTTTTTGATAAATTGAGTCTGGTCAAGGATGATATCAAGCTTGATATCTTTCGGCACTTCTTTCTTGAGCTGTTCAAGCCTTTTGTAGAATTCGTTGGAAATATCAACGTAATTGGAGCCTGGCTGGGGAGTGATCGCAAGAGCGATCATGGGGATCAGGCTTTCCTTAGCAGCCGTTTCTTCGTTTTCAGGTCCCAGGATGGCTTCGCCTACATCCTTCAACAGGATATCTGAGCCGTTGATGTTTTTGACGATAATATTGTTAAACTCATCCTCAGATTCAAGGCTCCCGAAGGTACGGATAGACAATTCTGTTGAGTTACCGGTAATCTTACCCGAGGGCAACTCTATATTTTCTCTTAACAAAGCCGACTGAACGTCCCCCGTTGTTAAGCCATAAGCAATGAGTTTGTGTGGATCGAATAATATCCGCATGGCATACCGCTTCTCTCCCCAGACGCGGATGTAACTTACGCCCGGAATGGTTTGTAAACGCTCTACCAGAACATTGTTGGCATATTCAGTGATTTGTAATTGGTTGCGGGAAGCGCTCTGAACCGTCATGGAGATGATGGTATTGCTCGCATCAGCTTTTGAAATCACTGGTGGAGCATCCAGATCGCGCGGTAAGGATCGCTGGGCCTGCGACACCTTATCGCGAACATCATTGGCAGCCGCTTCAAGTTCTATCCCCAGCTCAAACTCAACATTTATGTTACTCGAGCCCTGGCTGCTGGAGGAAGTTATATTCTTTATGCCCGCAATTCCGTTGATTGATTTTTCCAGTGGCTCGGTGATTTGTGATTCGACAATATCGGCATTGGCGCCCCCGTAAGAGGTACTTACACTCACCGTTGGCGGATCAATTGCCGGGTAGTCACGAACGCCCAGAAATTTAAAACCGATTACGCCAAACACAATAATTACTAAATTAAGAACGATAGCCAATACCGGCCTTCGTAAACTTACTTCTGAAATATTCATAAATTGTCTTGTGTCTTTGCAGGATATTCATTCGCGGATATACCTATTATTTTTCCGCCTAATTTAACCATAAGACGTTTTATTATGTCCAATTTCTTCGCTGACAGGTAAATTATATTCTAATTTCCGCAAAAAGTTACCCCGGCGATTTCGTCTATACAGCTGCTCAGCCCGCTTTTGCAGTTGAATCATTTTTGTTGCCAGTCGGGAGAGGGACACCGGAATTTAGCCGCGAGATCCTTACTTTCGAATTCGGCTTTACAGAAAGAATACCGGTGATTACAATCGTGTCTCCGGCATTAACGCCGTCGAGAATCTGAACCCTTGAAGAATCGCGGATTCCCGTTTCAACAACTGAAAATTTTGCTTTTCCCTGGCTGTAAACAATTACCTGTTTATTTCTCGCCCCTGGTATGATGGCCTGGGAAGGGATCAACAATGCATTGTTATCTCTTCCAAGGTCGAGCGTTACCTTTGCAAAAGCCCCGGGAACCAGGCTGGCGTTTTTCCCGGTTACTACAGCCCTTACCCTCAGGCTTCGGTTATCTTCTGTTACTGCAGCTTCGCGGGCCATTATCTTTGAGGTATATCTGTTTTTACTTCCTTCGGTGGTAAAGGTTACTGTCTGGCCTACAGATACGTTGCTGGTATACTTTTCCGGAATTGTAAATTCTAATTTTAATTGTTCCACCTGCTGAATGGTGGTTATAATACTTTGAGGAGTAACATATGCGCCAAGGCTGACATTTCTTAAACCGAGACGGCCGTTAAATGGAGCCCTTATCTCTGTTTTCCGGATATCTGTTTTGATCACATCGATGTCAGCCCTGATATTGTTTACGCTTAACCCGCTCAAATCAAATTCCTGCTGGCTGATACCACTGATCTTCAGCAATTCACCCTGCCTTTGTACCGTTTTTTCAGATATCGACAATTGCACCTGGAGTTTTTTAAGCTGAGCCTGCAGATCGCCATCGAATAGTTTTACGAGTAAAGTACCTTTCGAAACATAACCTCCTTCTTTTATATTAAGGTCGACAACCCGGCCTGATACTTCCGGATGCAGTTCGGTAGATTCAAATGGCATCAGGTTGCCCGCTACTTCTATGCTATTGCTGATGGTGCTTGTGTTGACAACATATCCTTCGACGGTTACGGGCATATTTCGGTTAGCAGCAGCAGGACTATTCTTTTTTGGATCTTTTTTAGCGGAGCAGGATGCAAATAAAATCATCCCTGTTAATAACACCTGTATAGTTTGTTTCATGATTGATGGCTATTTTGACTGGCTTGCCAGGCCCCCGAAAGCGGATGAAATTATTGCCGCCCACAGGTAAGAGATCAGTTAGATGCTTTATAATCAAATAACCTTTGGAGAAAGTACATTTTTATGCCTCTTAGCAAATCTTAACATTCAGTTTCCTTTATCGCACCCGGGCACGAAATGCCGGGCGAAGGAAATGAGATGGGTCAGAATGCAACATGTATGTCATCGCAGGTATTTCTCATTGGAAACTACAAGGTAAGGATGAAAATGTTCTGTTTCAGCATTGTGAACCAGCCTGTAATTTTTTTAGCCCTTCAATTATCCGGGTCTCCGTTTCTTTTGCACTCAGCGTTTCCGGTTTAAATGACTGCCCGATCAACTTCTCGTAAAGCTCAATATAACGTTCAGATATAGTGTGTACCCATTGATCATCCATCTCCGGAACCGTTTGCCCCACTTTCCCCATGAAATTTTTACCGATCAGCCATTCCCTTACAAATTCCTTGCTGAGCTGCTTCTGGCGTTCACCATTCTGCTGCCTTTCTTCGTAGCCGTCGGCATAAAAATACCGGGAACTGTCAGGAGTATGAACTTCATCCATGAGATAAATATCGTTGCCGATTTTTCCAAATTCGTATTTAGTGTCGACGAGTATCAATCCTCTTTCGGATGCAAGCCGTTTTCCCCTTTCAAATAGTGCCAGGGCATATGCTTCGATTTGCTCATAATCACCTTCAGTGATCAGCTGCTTTTGTATGATTTCTTCTTTAGAGATGTCTTCATCATGGCCTGCATCGGCCTTCGTAGAAGGGGTAATAATGGGGAAAGGAAAAAAATCATTTTCTTTCATCCCATGCGGAAGGTCAACACCACAAAGCGTCATTTGCCCGCTTTCATAGGTTCTCCAGGCGTGACCGGTAAGATTGCCTCTTACCACGATTTCCACTTTAAGAGGAAGGCACCTTTTTCCTAATGAGACGTTTGGCGCCGGGGTATCAATTAACCAGTTGGGACAGATGTCGCGGGTAACGGATAGCATGTAAGCAGCAATCTGGTTGAGAACCTGACCTTTATAGGGGATGGGAGAAGGAAGGACGACATCAAAAGCAGAGATGCGGTCGCTTGCGATCATCACCAGCAAATGGTGCCCGATATAATGCACATCACGCACTTTACCCTTGTAAAAGCCGGTTTGCCCCGGAAGTTGTAGTAATGACATTCAGCTAATGTACGACATGCTTTCTACAGCCCTGGGTGCAAAAAAAAAGGTCATTCTTAATCCTAAAAAAATTAGTTCAAAATAATTACAATATGTATTTTGCTTTTAATTCAATCCTAAATCTGCTAATATGAGAAAAAGCTCCCGCCGCCTGGCGATTACGCTAATGTACTGCGTATTTTCTTCCGTTGCCTTTACTCAAAGCATTACGATCTCCGGGAATGTCAAAGACAGTTCTACAGGTGAGGCGGTGCCTTCCGTGTCTGTAGCAATTAAGGGCTCCACAGCAGGAACTTTCACTGATGAAAGGGGGAATTTCCAGCTTGTTACCAGCAGGAGGCCGCCATTTTCGCTGGTTTTTTCTTCGGTAGGGTTCGACTCTAAGGAAGTGGTTGTGACCAGCAGTTCCACATTTGTACAGGTTGACCTCGTTGCCGGTTCGTCATTGGGTACCGAAGTGGTCGTTTCTGCGAGCAGGGTACCCGAGCGCATACTTGAATCTCCTGTTTCCATTGAAAGGGTAAGTCTTGCAAACATCCGGGAAGCGGCAGCGCCGAGTGCATATGATGTGCTGGCCAATTTAAAGGGCGTAGACATGGTAACATCCAGCCTGACCTTTAAAACCCCTACGACCAGAGGTTTCGGGGGAAGTGGAAATGCACGTGTAAACCAGTTTATGGACGGAATGGACAACCAGGCGCCCGGCCTGAATTTCTCCGTTGGCAGCGTCATCGGGATTACTGACCTCGACCTGGAAAGTGTTGAATTACTGCCTGGTGCTTCTTCTGCATTGTATGGAGCAGGAGGCATGAACGGCACGATTTTAATGAACAGCAAAAATCCATTTAAATACCCTGGATTCAGCATGCAGGTAAAACAGGGGATGATGCATGTGGACCATAAGCAAAGAAGTGCATCGCCCTATTACGACTGGTCTTTCAGGTGGGCAAAAGCGTTTAATGACAAGTTTGCATTCAAAATCAATATGTCGTTTATCAAGGCAAATGACTGGGAAAACGAGGATTACAGTAATTACGACAGGCTTAATTTCCGGGTGAAGCCAGGTGACCGCCTTTCTGACCCGGCATATGACGGCGTAAATGTTTACGGTGATGAAAACGCTCAGAGCATGGTGCTGGTGACAAATTCTATTTTAAACAGTTTGCAACCTGCTATTGCACAATACCGGGCGGCCAATCCCAATGCTACACCCGCCGAAATTGCACGTTTTCTTGGTACCATACCCCAGGCGGCTCCTTTCGTTCCGGTTTACCTGGCGTCCAGCAACGCAAGAATTCCCAATGAGAATGTTACGCGCACAGGCTACCAGGAGCAACACGTTGTGGATTATAATACGCTTAATTACAAGCTTACCGGCGCTCTGCATTATAGAATCAGAAGCAACCTCGAAGCGATTTTCTCCGCGAATTGGGGTACTGGTACAACGGTGTACACCGGCGCTGACCGTTACTCTTTGCGTAATTTGAAAATGGGCCAATATAAACTCGAATTGAGGGGGTCTAACTTTTACGTTCGTGGTTATACTATCCAGGAAAATGCAGGAGAGTCTTATAACACAACCGCCCTGGCGTCACTTATCAATGAGTCATGGAAGCCCAGCACAACCTGGTTTCCTCAATACCTGATTGCCTATTCAACGGCAGTGAACGCCGGCGCTCCTTCGCAAACGGCGCACGCAGGTGCCAGGAACTTCGCCGACCAGGGCAGATTTGTTCCCGGCACTCCTGCCTTTAATTCAGCCAGGGAGACCATCCGAGAAATGCCGATCCCTTCCGGAGCTTTGTTTACAGATAAAACAGATCTGTACCACCTCGAAGCTTTTTACGATGCCTCAAAATTAGTGAACGAGGCGGTAGAGATACAGGCAGGAGCAAATTACAGGCTTTATGATCTTAATTCAAACGGAAGCATTTTTGCGGATAAAAACGGCCGCGAGATCAGGATAGACGAGTATGGCGCTTTTCTCCAGGTTGGCAAACGCCTGTTTGATAACAAACTTAAGCTGACCGCATCCAGCCGGTTCGACAAAAATAAAAACTTTAAAGGCAGGTTTACGCCCAGATTTACCGGGGTATATACCGTGGCTCCCGATCAGAACATCAGGGTGTCCTATCAGAACGCTTTTCGTATTCCTTCCAACCAAAACCAGTATATCGATCTCGACATAGTGACGGCAAAACTGATAGGATCGTTGCCAGAATTTAAGAGTACCTACAACCTGATAAACAACCAGACTTATTCCGTTTCCAGCGTGTCAGCCGCGCGAAACGCTTTCTTTATACAAAGGCAGCCACCGGCTGCCGCCATTGCACTGCTGAAACCTTATGATCTGCGAAAAGATCTTAAACCGGAATCGATGAAGTCCTTTGAAATTGGATATAAAGGATTATTCTCGCGCCGCGTTTTGCTGGATGCGTTTTTTTACTATAGCAAGTATAAAAACTTCATCGGGCAGGCGTTTGTAGCGCAGTCTAAACCCGTGGGAAGTGCATCAAATCCGGCAGCCCTTTTAAACCCGTCAACCACACAGGTTTATAGTATAGCCGTGAATAATGAGGTGGACGTGAATGCACTAGGCGCTGGTTTAAGCCTTGACTTTTTACTGAATAAAGGATATATCATCAGCAGTAACGTATCGTATAACGAACTTCAGGATACACCTAAAGATTTCTTTACCCAGTTCAATACGCCCAGGTACCGGGTCAATATCGGTTTAAGTAATCCCAATTTCTATAAGAATGCCGGATTCAATATCCATTACAGGTACCAGTCAAAATTTTTATACCAGGGAACCTTTGCAGTTGGCGATGTTCCGGCATTTGGCACCCTCGATGCTCAAATCAGCTACAAATGGGTTAAGCAAAAAATAATGGGCAAACTGGGCGCTACAAATCTCACCAATAACTATTACAATAATGCCTTTGGAAATCCATCAATCGGAGGATTGTATTATGTAAGTTTAGGGTATAATGTTTTTTAGGTGAGGCTGTCAGCTGATGGCTGATAGCCGATGGCTGATAGCCCATAGCTCACCCCTACACATTAAACCTAAAATGCATCACATCACCGTCTTTTACCGGGTACTCCCTGCCTTCGATTCTCAATCTTCCGTTTTCCCGGCAGGCTGCTTCTGATCCGTACGTAATGAAGTCGTCGTAGGCAATTACTTCGGCCTTGATAAACCCTTTCTCAAAGTCGGTATGGATCACACTGGCGGCCTGGGGAGCTTTCCAGCCTTCCTGAAATGTCCAGGCACGCACTTCCTGTACGCCTGCTGTAAAGTATGTACACAAATTAAGTAAGCGGTAAGCAGACCGTATTAATTTATTCAGTGCCGGTTCCTGCATTCCATATTCTTCCATAAAGAGCTGGCGATCTTCTTCGTTTTCCAGCTCAGCTATCTGTGCTTCAATGGAGTTATTCATGACAACGACCTGGGCCTGCTCACCCGTGACAGAGGCATTAAGAGCTGCTGAAAATTTGTTTCCCGAATGCATAGACGCCTCGTCAACATTGGCTACATACAACACCGGTTTTTCGGTCAGCAGAAAAAGATCGGCGATCGCGCTTCTTTCTATCTTATCAAGGCTAAGCTCCCTGATGTTTTTCCCCTGCTGCAAATGCCCGAGGCAACGTTTAAGCACTTCGTATTCGGCTTTGTTTTTCGCATCCCCCGTACGAAGCATTTTCTCAGCCCGTGAATATTTCTTTTCAACTGTCTCAAGGTCCTTTAACTGCAATTCCGTATCGATGATCTCTTTATCACTCACGGGATCAATAACGCCTTCATCCCGGAGGATGTTCTCGTCTTCAAAGCAACGGATCACGTGAACAATGGCATCCACCTCGCGGATATTGGCAAGAAATTTATTTCCAAGGCCTTCACCTTTGCTTGCCCCTCTGACCAGCCCTGCAATATCAACTATCTCTATCTGCGTCGGCACGGCGCGGTTCGGCTTTACAAGCTCAGCAAGCTTATCGATACGCTCATCAGGAACATCCACTAACCCTACATTTGGTTCGATGGTGCAAAACCGGTAATTACTTGCCTGCGCTTTGGCGCTGTTACTAACGGCATTAAACAATGTAGATTTTCCAACATTTGGCAGACCTACTATTCCAGCTTGCAAAGCCATATTTGTTCTTTAGATTTTAGATTTAAAATTTGAATAGTATGGTTCATGACAATATACCATTCACGTTTTCCTGTTCTCATCTCAGGCATTTGCCGGTCAGAGAATGATTGTTCTATTTTTCTCCCAATGGCGCGCAAAGATATGTAAAGAAAATGGCTCAGTTGATCGGTGTTAAACTTATCTGTTCTGGGTGAAATTTGAATCTCTTACATAGCTCACCCGTTATTTTTATCAGATCTTTACGCTGGTGATAAGAAGACTAAGTCTGAAATCTAACATAATCTTACCTACCTTCAAATCTGAAATCTACAATCTAAAAATCCAATCGTTTTATGGTTCTGAGCTACATCTGGATTTCATTCTTCATCCTTGCTTTTGCTATAGCATTCTTCAAATGGGCGTTTACGGGAGACCAGGAAATTTTCCGGATACTGGTTGAAGGCATATTTAAGTCTGCCAATGATGGATTTGACATATCGCTAAAACTTGTAGGCATCCTGTCTTTGTTTCTCGGGTTCATGAAGATAGGTGAAAGAGCCGGAGCGGTTAATTTCCTTTCGCGGCTCGTCGGCCCTTTTTTCTCGCGCCTGTTTCCTGAAGTGCCAAAAAGCCATCCGGCGATCGGGCATATGATGATGAATTTTTCAGCCAATCTTTTAGGGCTTGACAACGCAGCTACGCCCTTTGGGTTGAAGGCTATGGAGAGTTTGCAGGAACTGAATCCGCGCAAAGAAATTGCAAGCAATGCCCAGATCATGTTCCTGGCCTTACACGCAAGCGGGTTAACCCTGATCCCGGTAACTATTATTGCCGTGCGGGCTTCCGTAAAGCAGCCCTCGGCCAATCCTACAGACATTTTTGTGCCATGCATGATCGTTACCTTTGTTGCCACCATAGCTGCCATGGTAGCAGTATCGTTTAAACAGCGCATCAACATGCTTCAGCCGGTGATCATCGGGTGGATCGCAGGTTTATCTTTGCTGATCTCCTTACTGGTCTGGTATCTAGCCTCCCTTGATCAGCAGCAGCTTCAGCAATTTTCCATTATCATGAGCAATGGGTTGATATTGCTGATATTCTTCATTTTTTTGGCAGGCGCCGTGTGGAAAAAGATTAATGTGTTTGAAAGCTTTGTAGAAGGCGCAAAAGGCGGGTTTGAAATTGCTATCAGGATCATTCCTTACGTAATCGCTATGCTGGTCGCCATCAGCGTGTTGCGCAATTCAGGCGTTTTTGGATATGTTATCCGTGGCCTTGGAGCGTTCTTTGGTTTTCTGGGAATGAATACCGATTTTGTTCCTTCGCTGCCTACTGCCTTAATGAAGCCTCTTAGCGGAAGCGGGGCACGCGGTATGATGATCGATGCCATGAATACTTACGGAGCCGATTCATTTACCGGGCGGCTTTCAAGCATTTTCCAGGGAACAAGCGACACAACATTTTATGTGGTAGCCGTATATTTTGGGGCTGTTTCAGTTAAGGATACCCGTTATGCCATTCCGGTGATGTTGCTTGCCGACCTGGTGGGTATCATTACGGCGATCTTTATAGCGTACCTTTTCTTTCATTGATCGCAGCGGCCGTAAAAGCGCGTCAGGATTTTAAGCCTTTAAAAATTTGTATATACTGAAATGATCGGGCGTCTAATATTCGTACCGGTCAGTCCTAATACCCCCCTGGCGTAAATGGTATACTTTTTTGTATTTGTTGGCGTAAAAGCTGCAATGGAATCCAACTTCACATCGGTTTGGCGGTTCTTTAGGAACACTCTGTAAATCTGGCCCGCGCCTGCACCGAGGGTATCAAACGAGGAAAAAGATTTAAAGGCAACATTGGGATAAGTAATTGCATACGGATTTCCCGTGCTTGTTTTTATGATCTCGATCTTGACGTTTCCGTTAGGGATTAAATTAGCCACCCTGAAATAGGCTTTGGCCGGGTCAGCAATCCTGGGGTCGTCCTCTACCACCAGGGCGTTCAATCTTTTTATTGAATCAACTAAGGCATACGTATAGTATTTGTTTGCTTCAAACGTTTGCGTGCCCGTAAAGATGATGGCGCCAGGTGTCACCGTTGATGAATCCGGAACTTTTGCTTCTATTTTCACGGCACCTGACGTAAACGTAGCGTATCCGACAGTGGCAGGGTAAAAGGACGGGAAAGCAAGCCCCTGAACGGCGTTTGTCGTAGTAGGGGGCACTGCCGTCACCTTGGCTCCATTCACAATGAAATTGACCTGAGGAGCATCCGGCGACATTTGCAGAAACTTTACGTTAGTGTTTCCTGGCGGTATGATGATATAGTGTTGGGGCAATGTGCTTTTTTTATCGCAGCCCGGAAGCAAAAATGTTACAATAATAATTAAACAGTATATGGATATTTTCATTGCTCGGTATTTATGACTTTAAGGTAAGTGTATCCACAATTTTTTCGTAGCGTAATCGGCATCGAAGCCTCCTATGGCCGTAAGTGCATCGATGTTCCACACATATTCGGAATTATACCGGGGTCTTACACGGTATGCAGGCTTGTTATTGTTATCAGGGAAAAGTGATGCAGGTATAGTAAACGATGTAAATATATTACCGTCATAATCATATTTTCTGAGATCTGTCCAAATTTCAATAAAGCCCCATCCCCAGAGGGCAATATATTTTTGAAGCAATATCTGGTTTATGGTTAAAGCCGCAGGAGTGACAGGAATAACCAGAGGATTCGCCAGAAATGCCGTTCTTTCCGCGGTATAATTCGCCGCGAAAGATGCGTTAGCGAGCGGAACGGAACGAACAAAATCAAGACTTGCATTGACCCCGTTCCTGTAGGCTGTGAGTGCCAGCGCCTTATCTCCTTTAAAAAAAGCGGCTTCTGCTTTTATAAACTGAAGTTCGGCATACGACATCAATGGAAACCCCGCAGCGTCCTGAAAGAGGTATTTTCCCCATGGCCCGCCGGTAGGAACATTGACGCCTAAAGGAGAGCCCCAGACCGATCTTACTCCATGTGCCGCATTACTAACGGTAGATGATTGTCCGCTCCCCGGTGTCAGCCCCCGGTACACTCCATCAGTAGAAGGGGTAAGCATCAGAGGCTGGCGCGGATCAATGATGCCGAAAATACTCCCATCGGTCAATCGCACGATAAAAGATGACTGACCGTAGACACCGAAATTCTGCCTGCGCGGGCCTAAAGCGCTTGCGTCTGTGGCGTTTGTACCTGAAAATGGAACGATTGCGTCATCGGCGTTACTGCTTAGGGCTTTGTCAACGTATGAAATCACCTCATCAGGCTTGTAAAAAGGCTTTTTGATCAGATGGTGTGCATTTATGGCAAGCACGCCATAGGTAAATTTTATCCATTTAGCCCGGTCTCCTTTATAGATCATGTCATATCTGGAGAATAACGGTGATCCGGTTGCATCGTCATTTTTGCCTAATTCTGTAATGGCGTCCATACACAATCTTTTCACATAAGCATAAACAGTATCCTGTGGGTCATAGTCAAAAGTGTTCTTTGTGGGGTCGAAAGCCTGTTTCAATATTACGGGGCCGTGGTAGTCAGTTAAATTCTGCCAGCCGAATGCCTGCAGGGCCATGCCTGTCCCAACAATGTCCCATTTCTTTTGGGCGGTGGCATTGTTAATCATATCAATCGTGTTTAATCCGCCTTTCCAGTATACGCTTCGCCAGAACTCGCCACCAAAATCGCTTGACCTTACATACCCATGAAGATCGTAAGCGATACCTGATGTTGAATGAAGGAAGTTTTGGATATAAGGGCCGATCAGCCTTGAGTCAAGCTGAATCCCTGTTGCATACTGGGATTGGATTGAAGGAAGGTATAATGCAGGATCTGCTGAAGTAGGGCCATTGGGATTGTCATTTATATCCAGGTATTTTTTACATCCCGAATTTGCAATGATCAAAACACTGCATATAATTAGTCTTACATTTTTCATCGTGAATATTTTTATAATTATAATCCTATGCGCACATTAACGTTAAAGGTTTTTCCGACAGGTAAGTTGCCATAATCAAATCCTGCGCTTCCGCTTCCACCGGTTGCAACGGTAGTTCCGTTTACACCGGGGTCTCCGCCGGTATAGTTTGTGATCAATATCAGATCGGTAGCAGTTAAACCGATGGAAGCAGTTTTGAACATGCCCTTTTTGCGCAGCCATGCAGAGGGGATCTGGTAGCTCAGGGTAATGTCTCTTAACCTGAACCAGTTTACATCCCGCTCTATGAATTCCTGGTCTATCACTGAAGCAGAATAAAAGTTGTTGTTGTAATAGGGAATGATGCTTACGTTATTTGGAGTTGGCGTGCCGGTATTTTCCAGCCCGTCTTTAAGCACGCCATCAAAGGTTACCGGAGTTTCCCTGTTTTCGATAGCTTTTGGATGCAGGCCAAGATTAAACAGGTATAACCCCGTGCCATTGAAAACATCACCGCCTCTTTTAAGATCCCAAAGGAAATTCAGGTTAAGTCCCTTATAGGTAAAGCTGTTTGAAAAGCCCATGCGGAAGTCTGGATTTCTGTCACCTACAGCAGGCCATATGGCGTTGTTGGTGATCAGGGGCAACCCCGTTGCAGGATTGATGAGCAGCTGACCTTTATCGTTATACTGATAAGTGAACTGGCCGGTAAAAGTTGTCAGGGGGCCGCCGAGCCGCGAGCCATTGCGGACATTTCCAAAAAGCCAGGTATCTGAATTATAAAACTCCGTAACGCCGGACGGCAACTTGCTAAGCCTGCTGTTCGTTTTGGTGAAGTTGACACTGGTTTCCCAGGTAAAATTGGTGCTTTGAACAGGCGTTCCGCGCACCAGCAATTCCACGCCGGAATTTTCTATCTCTCCGCCGTTGATGTTTTTCAGGATGAATCCTGTGCCATAACTTATCCTTAAGCCATTGATGATCTGATCAACGCTTTTACTTTTGTAATAGGCAACATCTGCCGACAAACGATTTTTGAAAAACTGCAATTCAGCGCCAATTTCTTTAGAGGTAACTTTTTCAGGACGGAGCAAAGGATTGGGCGCGGTAAACCCGTAAGAAAATCCGCCTCCCGTTATGCCTTGCGCTTCAAGTGAAGGATTGGTGGAGTAGGGCTGCGCATCTTTTCCTACCTGGGCAATGGAAGCTCTTATCCTTCCAAGAGTCATGATGTTGCCAAACCCGGTGTTCTTAAAGAATTCAGAGAATACGAAGGAGGTGCTTGCAGAAGGGTAAAAGAAGGTATTATTTTCTTCCGGTAAGGTTGATGTCCAGTCGTTTCTTCCGGTTACAGTCAGGTACACATAATCATCGTAATTTATGTTGAAGTCTCCAAATACGCCCACCACTCTTTTCTGCGAGACGATCGATTTATTTCGCTGGGTTGTAACCGTTGTATTGTTTACTGAGTTAAAGTTTGGCTCCAGAAAATTTTCTCCGCGAATGGAGTAAACGTTGTCATCGAAGTTATAAATAGCGCTCCCTACCCGCAGGGTGGTTCTCAGTTTCCGGTTCAGAAAATCATGCTTTACAGAACCAAAATACTGGCCGGTAATCACCCGGTTGGTCTGGTTAGAAACGTCGAGGCTTCCGTTAATGGCGCCACCTGCCCTGTTAGATTCGGGGTGGTACAGTACTACGTATTCGTTAGTAGAAACGTCGATGCCGATCCTGGCCGTAATAGACAGCCAGCTTAACGGGTCGAAGACAAAGCCGAGGTTACTGATAACACGGTTCCCCTTGTCGTGCAGGTCATTTTTGTTGATGTCAAAATATGGATTCTCAATTTCCGTACCGCTTAAAAGTCTTTTCCTGCTTCCTGATGGCGTAAGATAATCTTTCATGTTTTCGTCGGGAGGGTATGCCAGCAGCGCTGTGTAGAAACTGTTCTGGCCCTTGGAAACCTTTTGGTTCTTTGTGTTTATATATTGCAGGTTTGTTTCTGCTTTCAGATATTTAAAGATCTGGCCGGTAGCGTTCAACGAGATGTTCAGCCTGTCGTATTTCGTGTTAGGCACCACACCTGCTCTTGTGCTGTAAGAAGTGGATAGCCGGTAAGTATAGCCCGAAGCTCCGCCCTCAAAGGAAAGATTATGTTTTTGGACATTGCCATCCTGAAAAAAATCTTTTAAATTATTGTAAAAGGTTGTTCCTTCCGGGTATTTTGGGCCGAACTGAACAAAAGTGTTTTTATTTACCACTCCATTTGTTCCCCTTGAATATATATTCTGAAATTCAGGAAGTCGCCCTACCTTTTCCAGGCCGTAGTTAAAGCCGTAAGTTATTTTTCCTTCTCCGGCTTTGCCTTTTTTTGTAGTGATCACAATAGCGCCGTTGGCAGCATCGATACCGTATAGCGCTGCTGCCTCAGGTCCTTTTAATATGGTGAGGCTTTCAATATCCTCCGGGTTTAAGTCGGAAATGCGATTGGAGAAATCTATTGTCCGGTTTTCGGTTTGTGCGATCATGTTGTTCGCATTGAACGTCTGGTTGTTAACCGGAAGGCCGTCGATAACGAACAAAGGCTGGTTATTGCCGCTCAAAGAATTTATGCCCCTCAGCACAATGGAAGTAGAACTTCCCGGAGCGCCATTTGTTCCGCTAATGGTAACTCCGGGAACGCGACCGGCTAATCCGTTGACGAAATTATCCCTTTGCGTCTGGGCAAGCTCCGATCCTTTAACGTCATTGGCAGAATAGCCGAGCGATCGTTTTGACCTGTTGATGCCTAATGCAGTTACAACCACCTGGTCTAATTGCCTGTCGTCAGTGGAAAGTCTGATATTTAACGTGTTTGAACCTGAAACGGTTTGTTGTTTTCCCTGGTAGCCAACATAAGAGATCATGAGTACATCTCCACGGGTGGCGGATATGGTGAAAGCACCTGTGCTGGTCGTTATCGTGCTTTTTTGTGTTCGCCGGTTTGTGATGGTAACACCTTCAAGTGGAGCGCCGTTATCTTCTGCCACCACTATCCCGGACACATTCGCATCCTGGGCCAGTAATACGGGGCTGCCGACAAACAGAAGCAGCATGATAAATAGAAGATTTCTCATATACAGTTAATTTTGATTATAGCATCTGTTTGAAACAGATAAAATTCAATGCGCGTAAATTTTCTTACAAGCTTTACACAACATAATGGTCACAGGCTCGGCAATGGATACGCGCGTATTACATCACCTCAATGCCTGCATCAGTGTACGGCTTTAAAACCGGGTCGCCCGGATCGAGCTCAGTAATAAGAACATCGATCTCATTGACGTCACAAACCTTTATGGGTTGAGACGAGTTGATTTTTTCCGATATGGTAAGGCACACAACCTTCTGTGCCGATTCAATCATCGCCTTTTTTAACTGTACCACATCCCAGTCATTATCGGTTATTCCATGATTGATATCAATAGCGTTGATTCCCAGGAAGCAGAGTTCCGCCCGGATCTGCCTGATCTTTGCAATTGCCTCTCCACCAACGGTGATCTTAGAGCTTTTTGAAATCTTATCTCCAACAATAATCACGTCAATATTAGGGTGGTGCATGTATTCAACAATCGCAGGGATACTACCGGATATAAATGTAGCGCGAAGGTCTTGCGGGAGGCTTCGGGCAAGTTCTATTACCGTTGTTCCGCCACTCGTCAAAACAAACATTCCGTTCTTTACCAGGGATGCCGCTTTTTCCGCAATTGTTTTTTTATTCGCGTATGAATATATGTTGTTGACAGGGGTATAAAAATTTGAAAAAGAATGCGATAAAGCTCCGCCATGAACTTTGATGATCTTTCCGAGTTCTGTGAGTTCAAGCAGGTCCCTCCTGATAGTGTCTTCAGATACATTCATTTCCTGGCTTAAATTCGAGGATAGCACTTTGTTATGAAGATTTACCTGGTGAAGTATATACGCCTGTCTTTCCCTTTTTAACATAGTATTAGCAATCTTCTCCAAAATAAAGAAAATTCGTGCAGAAATGCGCAAAAAGCCGAAGAAATTTTATAAATTAATCTGGCGGGTATAATGCGGGTGTGCACGTACGACGTCCAACATTACCGCACGAGATGTGGAAGCAAAGACTGAAGGAACACAAAAGCGAAATCTGCTAATGTTCAACGCAGTGATTTTACCGGAGTTGTGGGAGATATCATGCTCTTTAACAATATTTTAGACCGGGAGCCCGCATCTTGATGCCCTATCTTCGTTCCAAAAATAAACAGCTTCATGAAAAAAATTATCTTGATCATTATAGTTCTAACGTTTATTGTTCCGGCAGAGCGGGTTTTTTCGCAGCAGTATAAACTAGGACTGGGCATACGTTTAAGCAATAACTCTCCCACACTGAGTAATTCGATCAGTGCGAAATACTTCCTTGATGCTTCAACAGCTATAGAAGGGTTGTTGTCGTATGGTGGCCATTTCGGGATTGGTGCCTTGTATGACATTCATAAACCCCTGGACTTACCAGGCTTACAATGGTATTATGGTTTCGGCGGTTACCTGGGATTTCAGGGCAACGATACCTACCTTGGTCCAACCGGCACGGTAGGGCTCGATTATAAATTTGAGAAGATCCCGTTAAACCTGTCACTCGACTGGAAACCTGAGCTGGATATACTGCCCAAAATCAGTTTCGTTGGCGATGCTTTCGGGTTGTCTGCGAGGTTCACGCTGAATTAGCCGGGAGCGGCGTTAGGACACATCTTTGATCATAATAAAGATGATATTGAAAAAGCAACCTTTTTTTTCTGCGATCGTGCATAGAAACACCCATTCTTACAAAATCCGAGTTATCCTTTTTGTCTGAATCACAAATTTTCCGGATTACCGGATTACACGGATTATAGAAACAACCATTCTTACAAAATCCGAGTAATCTTTTAATCCGTTTAATCCGTGATTCCGACAATTGCCCGGATTACACAGATTATAGAAACACCCATTCTTACAAAATCCGTGTTATCCTTTAATCTGTGTAATCTGTGATTCCGACAATTGACGGCCATAACGGCTCAATTTTCAACGGCAATTTCTTCAAACAGTTCAAACTTTGTTTTAGGGCGTCTTTTTTCAAGCCATTTAAAGTTGCGCAGTATTTTCTTATCTTCAGGCACCTGGCTGATAGGGCCGAAAATTCCGGTAATATCCCTTCTGAAAACAACGCGGTTTAATTCCTTATCAACGAAATACATATCTATAATATCAGCATTGGCGCTGTTCATACCAACAAATTCATTGTTCTCGTCTTTGGCATAATATACGCTTTCGGCAGAACCCTTCGCCCGCATGTAATCGATAGAACCATCATTGAAATACCCGTTAAGTGAATTGCCTTTGATCTGATTATATAAATTTTCCCCGGATTTACTCACTACCATTCCGTTTTCAAATACATAGAGGCGCTCTGCCTTTTTGTTTTTTGTGAAAAGGTATATGGTGTCTCCGGTAACCTGGTTATTACTTGCCCATACAACAGGATCGTTAAAAAGCTGAAAGATGGAATCTCTGCCTGAATAAAACAAGCTGTCGCTCACTGCCTGCAGGGAATCGGAAAAAATTCTCACATGATGATACGCCTGGAAATAACGGTTCCTGTTAGCCGAATCTGTACTGCTGACGACGGTAGCAGATTTTATGGTGTCTTTGGGAGATGGAAAATCAACATAGCCTTTTAAATCACTGAGTCTTCCGGCGAAGAGCGAATCCGCAGTTATATAAATGGAATCATTTTCCTGCCTGATAATCATCAATGGATGCTGTGTGGCAAGGAAAGTATTATTCTGGCGGCTGGCCTTTATATTGTTGGCGATCACAGAAATCGCCTGTGCGGTGTCTAGCAGCACTGCGTTTCCTGTCGCTTCAAACATCCCTGTATTATCATTTATGGCAATATCGTCTCCCGTGATGGTTAGTGATTTATCCTGGATCGTCGACCTTCTTCCAAATCTTGCCACTTTGTTCTTCAGATCATAGTACCCTTCAGAAGTGACAATCCGGCTTTTACTGCTATCTATAATAAATGTCTTTGTGATGAAAGTAGCTATCTGTGTTTCTGTATTGTATAATAAGGAATCGGTGGTGAGGTTATAAGATGGATCTGTTAACCTGACATTATTTTTAAAATACACATCCTTGAGGTCTCCGTAATACATTGCCTCTTTGCTTGTTAATACAGTTTTTCCATTTACTACTTTACCGCCATTGGTATACGTTCCGATCTTCAGTTCTGTGTCGTAAGTAAGTTCTTCTGTTGTAAGAATTCCATTTCCATCAGTCATGCTTACTTTTCTTTTCAGCAGGGCTTGTTTTTTATTGATGTCGTAAACAAGGTACTGCGACCGCGTATGAACGCTATCGTCGTCGTTGATATGAACATTGCCAAAAGCTTCAATAATATTCAGAGACTTGTTGTGTACGGCACTGTCGGCATAAAAAAGGGTTTTGTTATCCTGGAAGAAAACGTTCCCTGCGGCCATCAGCAGTTCGTTGGTTGAGTCAACCTTTTTAAAGCTAAGCCTGTCTGCATTCCTGATGTCCACTATGCGAATGGTGTCTGTGGCAGGAGTGAGTACCTGTGGGGATTGTGCGAAAACCTGTTGCCCTGATCCAATAAACAGCAGCAAATAAACCAGGCATATTATTTTATTCATTGTCCTCCTGCGTGTGTGGAATCAACCAGCGGCGAAGTGAGATAATTTCCTTTGTCTCTTCTGCCAAAAATAGATATGGTTACATAACGTTTGGGATGAACACGAAGGTCATCCATCAGGATATTCAGGCTGCGTGAAGTATTTTCAAGATTCTGATACAACTTTTTATCATTCAGCATCATTCCTATAGAGCCATCATTGCTGTTAACCTTTGAAACGATGCCGTTTAATTCATTAACTGTTTTATTGAGCGTTGTCATTGTTTCCTGCATGTTAAGCTCAGCCAATTGTCTGGTAGCTGCTTCTAAATTCGAGATCGTTTTATTAATGCTTTCGCTTTGAGCAGCCAGGTTGCTGGTGACCTTATTCATATTGCCCAGGGTTTGACCCAGTACACCTGATTGTGCGTTCAGCAATCTTTGAAAAGAGGCGGTGGAAGCAGTAAGGTTTGCAATAATTCTCTGGAAATTATTTTTAGTTGCCGGGTCAAATACCCCGCCAATCACTTCAATTAAGGAATCAAGAGATCTTAAAGTACCGTTGACATTATTCAGTGCCGGATTTAAAGATGCCTTTACTTCATCGGCGAGACCTGTGGTTACTCTGGTGTTGAGCGTATCACCACCTTTCACATATCTCGGGCTGTTGCCGAGTTCGATGTTAATGGTAGCGGTTCCCAGGAGGTCCTTATTAATATATGCAAGTGAGTTATCCGGTATATTGATGTCCTTTGAGAGATCGATAACAACTACAATACTGTCGAGGTTACGATCCTTTTCCTGCATTGCAGATACGGTTCCTATCTGGAGGCCGTTAACGGTAACCGCATTGGAGGTGGTAAGACCGCTTACCGAGTGAAATACCGCATGTAATTTTTCCGTCTTGTCAAAAAGATTCTTTCCTTTTAAAAAATTAAACCCAAAGATCAGTAAGGCGACAGCTACAATAGCAAGAATGCCGATTTTAGTCTCATTATTAATTTTCATTCAGGTAATATTTGTCAGAACTGCTTTTATTATTCCGGTTTTTTAATCCACCCGGCACAAATGTATAAAAAGTTTACGGGTAGGCCCTGAGTTTAGATTGTTAAATGAGTGCACGCACTTAACCGACTTATTTGCTCAGGACATTACTTAAGCGAAGGGGGGATTGTGGTTGCTACGGGGACTACTGTTTTTGAAGACGATTCAAGTTCATCTTTATATTTTTTCAGGGCGTTTATGATATTCTGAACGATTTCGTTCTGGCCGTTCTCACTATTCAGGTATTCTTCTTCTTTTTTATTGGTAAGAAAACCGGTTTCAACCAATACACTTGGCATGCCCGTTGCCTGCAGCACCCAGATGCCTAATTCGTTTCTTTGTTTAACTCCGCCACTCGAACGGCCCGATTTACCGAATTCATCTTCGATAAATCTTGCAAAAGTGTAGCTGTTTCTGAAATAAAATTTGGTATAAAGCTGTGCCTTGATTTTTGCTTCCGGTGAATTCAGGTCAAGAATGTTCAACGAGTCCTCCACATTTTCACCCGTTTCATCAGAGTTGATATAGGTGCTTTTTTCACCGCTTCTGTCCGCAGCCCAGATATAGGTTTCGGTACCCGCTCTTTTATTTTCCACGTAATAACTTTCGTAAATGTTTTCCTTTACTATCTTCTTTTTTCTACGCTTACCCTTGCCTGTATAAATTGTTTTATTCCGGGTGCCGGTAATTCGTTTTGCATACCATCCTCCTGCCGGTTGCCTTGTTGCGTTGCAATGAATGCTCACAAAGAGGTCTCCGCGTGCTTCATTAGCCATATTCGCCCTGATCTTTAAAGCTACATTCTTGTTAGGGGCATTGCCGGGCAAAACATCGGTAGTTCTTGTGTATACAATTTTAATATTCGGAAATTCATTTTGAATGGCTTTGCCAAGCTTCAGGCTTACAGCAAGAGCAACATCGGCTTCGCTGGAAATTAACCCGTGGGCGCCAGGATCTTTGCCACCGTGGCCGGGGTCGATAATGATGGTTCGAAGCGCTGGTTTTGCTTGTATGGCAAAGGGGCGATCAGTAAGCGAAGCAAAAATGATGAATGTTGTGAATAATGTGGAAAGCAGAAAGATTTTTTTCATCATAAATAGCAAGTTTATGGGTTGCAGTCAATCTTCACATATTCTTAATGGGCGAATGCCTACTTTTGTTTTACGCAAATTATGAGTACAGGACGTAAAGTTAGCCTAAAATTCTATGTTCAGTGGATGTCTGTAACGATATTATGTTCTATAACGCTGTTCGGCTACAGTAATTATGCACCCGGCGCTTTTTTTTACAACTCCTTAACAGCCGCTAACGATACCGTTCCTAAAAATAGAGACACCATTCCCGGTTTGGTGCCGGATTCCATTCCCAAAACGATACAGAAGACTGATACACTTGATGTAAAGATCTCTAAAGATTCTCTTGATGCGCCGGTTAATTATGCCGCTTCCGACTCAATGGTGCTTGATGTGTTAACAAAGAGAATCACCCTGTATAACCAGTCAACGACCAAGTACAAAGACCTCGACCTGAGCGCTTATAAGATACAGTTAAACCAGGACAAACAGATCATCGTTGCAACTTATTCCACCGATACTGCAGGCCGGATTATCGGCAGGCCTAAATTTGTGCAGGGTGAAAACAATATGGATTCCGATTCCATAACCTACAACATCAAAACACAGAAAGGCATCACCAGCAGTACATACACCACGCAGGGCGAAATGTTTGTATATGGCGAAAAGATAAAAAAAATATCCGAAAATGAATACTTTGCCTTTCGTGGGAGATTTACAACCTGTAATCTCGATACGCCTCACTTCGCTTTTGTGACAAGAAAGTTAAAGCTGGTGAATAAAAAGCTGGCGATCTCAGGGCCGATTCATCCCGAGTTTGAAGGAGTGCCGGTGCCCGTTTATATCCCATTCGGTTTTTTTCCATTGTCACAGGGCAGGCATTCAGGCTTGCTTCCTCCGCAGTTTACCGCTAACGAACAGTTTGGAATTGGCCTCGAGGGGCTTGGGTATTACAAGGTGCTGAATGATAATTTCGATGTAACGTTCAGGTCAGACATTTATTCGTATGGCGGATACAGGCTAAACCTTACTCCCACTTACCGGAAGCGGTACAGGTACCAGGGCCAGTTTAACCTGGCTTACCAGAATACCCGTTTTTTAAGTGACGCAGGACTTAAAGAATATGAAAGCAATAAAAGCTTCAATATCTACTGGAGCCATACGGTAGACAGCAAGGCAAGACCGGGGACAAACTTTTCAGCAAATGTAAATGCAGGTTCTACGAAGTTCAACCAGTATGTGGCAAATAATCCGACACTGAATTTTCAGAACCAGCTCAGCTCTTCCATCAATTACTCAAAGAACTGGGATAATAAATACAACCTTACAGTTAGCGCCAATCACAATCAGAATAACAACACCCGCCTGATAAACCTGAGCCTGCCGAATATCGCCTTTACCGCGACTACACTGTACCCCTTCCAGCAAAAAGAATTTGTCGGAGAGCCTAAATGGTATGAAAAGCTTGGCATCGGTTTAAATTCGAGTGTTGCGGGCCAGTCATCATTTTATGATTCCGCATTTACATTCAGGCAACTGATCGATACATTTCAATGGGGGGCGCAGCATAACATCCCGATAACCTTAGCACTTCCTGCTTTAGGACCATTTCAAATTGCGCCGGGGATCAGCTACCAGGAGAAATGGTATGCGCAGCAATTTATCCGGAAATGGAACGGGAAAAAAATAGACACGACCATTAACAAAGGATTTTTTACCGCCAGAGACGTCTCCCTCAGCATCGGCATTAACACGGCAATATTTGGAACATTCCAGGGCTTTGGCAAGAACAGCAGGATAAAGGCGATCAGGCACGTTATTCGTCCGAGCATTAGTATAAACTACAAACCCGACCTGGCGAAGAAGGACTATTATAGAACACAGATAGACAGCACCGGGAGGGACTTCCGTTTCTCACCGTATGAAGGAAGTATTTATGGCGCTTTTGGAGAAGGTAAGTTCGGGGGAATAGGATTCGGTTTTGACAATAACCTGGAGATGAAAGTGAGGTCTAAAACAGACACGGCAGAAGGGGGCGACAAGAAAATCAAGCTGATAGACGGATTTGGTTTTAACGGAGGTTATAATCTTATTGCAGACTCGTTCAATCTTTCTACATTCAGTCTTTACCTGCGAAGCACTTTATTTGAAAATATAAACATTACCGCCGGGGCTACGATTGATCCTTATTCAGTTGATGCCACCGGGTTCAGGGTGAACCGGTATGTGTGGCAGGATGGCCAGTATTCGCTTGGAAGGATCACAAACGGAAACATTGCCATATCCACGTCTTTCAGAAGTAAGGAAAAGCCAGATGACAAAAAAAAGGTTCCCGATAACGACAACGACGACAGGGGTTTACCCATGACTATGGAAGAGCAACAGGCTGAACTCGATTATATGCGCCGCAACCCTTCCGAGTTTACCGATTTTAATGTACCCTGGACGCTCAACGTTTCTTATTCTCTTAACTTTTCCAGGATATTTAAACCGGACTATAGCGGGTTTAAAACTGAAGTCAATTCAAACCTCAGCCTTAATGGTGATTTTAATTTATCGAAGAACTGGAAAATGGGCATGAATACCTATTATGATTTTAAAACCTCTTCCATCCAGTCGCTTACGATGTTCCTGTCGCGCGAGCTGCATTGCTGGCAAATGTCTATCAACGTTACCCCGGTAGGATTATACCGGTCCTTTAATATTACTATTAATCCAAAGTCCAGCCTGCTGCGCGATATAAAAGTGAATCGCAGCCGTTATTTTTACGGAGGCAGTTAAACTCACCGGTACAGTTTTTTAAACCTTACGGTTTGTTTATCTTTCTGGATAATTGGTTGCCCATGCACAGACTTCATTCCGCGGATTACGTGGTGTTCCTCATTTATTTTATCATCGTTTCAACATACGGATACTATATCTATAAAAGGAAGAAATCGGCCAGTAGTGATTCGCGTGATTTCTTCCTTGCAGAAGGTTCGCTTACCTGGTGGGCTATTGGCGCTTCACTGATTGCCTCCAATATTTCCGCCGAGCATTTCATTGGGATGTCGGGTTCAGGATTCGCTTTAGGCCTGGCTATCTCTACTTACGAATGGATGGCCGCGGCAACATTGATCATCGTTGCAGTATTTTTTATCCCCGTGTACCTGAAGAATAAGATTTATACGATGCCGCAATTTCTGTCGCAGCGTTATAATACAACAGTAAGTACAGTGATGGCTGTCTTCTGGTTGCTGGTATATGTGTTTGTAAATCTTACTTCGATACTGTACCTGGGCGCACTGGCCATTGCGTCGGTAACCGGAATCGGCTTTGGAGCCTGCATTGCAGGACTTGGAATTTTTTCTATCATCGTAACGCTGGGCGGGATGAAGGTGATTGGTTACACCGATGTATTCCAGGTTTTTGTTTTGATTCTTGGCGGGCTTGTCACCACCTACCTTGCTCTGAACATGGTTTCCGAACATTTCGGATATGGCAAAGATGTTTTAAAAGGATTGGCGCTTATCAGAGAAAAAGCGCCTTCTCATTTTCACATGATCTTTGATAAGTCGAACCCCTACTATACTGACCTGCCGGGGCTGTCTGTTCTGGTGGGGGGAATGTGGATCAATAACCTGAGTTACTGGGGATGTAATCAATACATCATCCAGCGTGCGCTTGGTGCAAATCTTCAGACTGCCCGGAATGGCATTTTGTTTGCCGCTTTTCTAAAGCTGCTTATCCCCTTGATTGCCGTGTTACCGGGGATCACTGCTTTTGTTTTATACCGGCAGGGGATGTTTCAGGCGGAAATGACTGAGGCAGGTGTTGTAAGGCCCGATCATGCATACCCTACTTTGTTAAACCTGCTTCCGGCAGGGTTAAAGGGATTGGCTTTTGCTGCACTCACCGCCGCCGTGGTGGCATCTTTGGCGGGCAAAGCCAATAGTATCTCCACTATCTTTTCTCTGGATATGTATAAAAAATTCTTTAACAAGGAAGCAACCGAAGCACAGCTTGTCGCAACGGGGCGATGGACGGTAGTGCTATCAATGGTCATCGCGTGCGTGGTAGCGCCCGCACTGCGTTCGCTCGACCAGGCTTACCAGTTTATACAGGAATACGTTGGTTTTATATCACCGGGGGTACTTGCGATCTTCCTTATGGGATTCTGCTGGAAGCGTACAACTTCTTCTGCAGCCCTGGCAGCGGCATTGCTGACTATTCCCCTGTCTACACTGTTGAAATTTCTGCCGTTGTGGACAGACGGCGCTTTTCCGGACTACCCCTTTCTCGACCGGATGACAATCGTTTTTGTAGCCCTGATCATACTTATGGTAGTGATGAGCCTGGTGAACCCCCGGCGCGCCAATGAAATGGAAAGGCACAAGTTAGAAATCGACACCACGATGTTTCGGTGCTCACCGGGGTTTATAGCCGGGTCGGTAATTATAATCGGGATACTCACGGCACTCTATACCGTTTTTTGGTAGAGACTTCGCCATGTCCTGAGCGCAATTGAAAGTTGTGTATGTTCAGTAAGTTCATCCGGAATAGGAGTAAGGTAAAGAATAACTCCGGCCTACTATATATATAACTTGAGGCTAGCTATAGTCATCAAAGCTTTATTTTATGCAGTTTTTCCTTGTGTAGACTTCGTAGTTCGTTGTGTTTTCGTGTCTCAAAAAAAGCACCCGCAGCTTACACAAAGCTGACGAAGAGGATCATTGCCTGATGCCATGATGTATCATTTCGTCTTTAAATCGATGGCCTCATTATTAACCATGTCTTTCAAATAAGCATCAAGTTACGGGTCTGGGTATTGCCGAAAACCTCATATTGCGGTGCGCTGCACCTTTTATATTACGAGGTGGCTGGTGATCAACTTGACTAAACAACTGCTCGCGGAAATTCGGAGGATTTCAAAGTCCTGTCACAATGGGTTGCGTAGGTGAAAAAGTGTACAGCGGCGGCTTTGAAAGAAGTAAAGGGTACCACACGCTCTTGTCATCTTTCGTGATTCCGTGGCCAAATGAAATTTGAATCACACCCCAAAAATTTATACTTTTAAGAATCATAAAATCGAGTTTCATGAAAAATGCTGTATTGTTCCCGGAGGAAGAGATCAATCCTTTAAAAAGTATTGAAGAATGGGAAGATGATGTTCTGGAACGTTATCCGGTCGCAGGCGAACCTGCTAAGCCAAAAGAAACATTCCGGGATTATGATAACCCGCAAAGAGACACAGTAAGGGAATTTTACCGTTTGAATCATCGCTACCAGACATTTGATTTTGTGCTGGAAAAAGAAAAAGACTTTTTGCAGTTTAACCGGAAGCAAATGCCCGTTTGGCAGGCAATGGAATTTTTAAATACGCTCGTTGATGATTCCGATCCGGACATTGAACTCGACCAGTTGCAGCACCTGCTTCAAAGTGCGGAAGCCATCCGCGCCGATGGCCACCCGGACTGGTTTATCCTTACCGGTTTTATTCATGACATGGGAAAGGTATTATGCCTGTTTGGCGAGCCGCAATGGACAGTAGTGGGAGATACTTTTCCGGTAGGATGCCGCTTTTCGGACAAAATCGTTTACCCCGAATTTTTTGAAAACAATCCCGATATTCACGACGAGCGCTACAATACCAAGTATGGTGTTTACCAGCCCGGCTGCGGCCTTGATAACGTTCATATGTCCTGGGGCCACGATGAATACCTGTACCAGATCGTGAAAGATCATTTACCCGCCCCCGCTTTGTACATGATCCGTTATCATTCCTTCTACGCCCAACATCGGGAGCATGCTTATGAACACCTGATGAACGATCAGGATCGTGAGATGTTCGAATGGGTGAAAAAATTCAACCCGTATGATCTGTATTCAAAGAGCCCTAAACCACCCGTTGTTAGTGAATTAAAACCTTATTACGAAGACCTCATCGCAAAATTTCTGCCTTCTACTGTAAAACTGTAGGAGGATACATCTTACACCAAACCGGTAGTCTGAATATTACTGTGAACAACTGCAGGGGGGGTGACCTTTTGAATAAAGGTCTGCTTCGGGACATAAATATGCCAGCCTTTTATATAACTCAAGGCAAGCTATTGGCATCAACGCTTTACCTTGTGTAGATGATGAGTAATATCTTAGAAATCAAGTTCCGGGTATCGGTGTTTGCCCTAAACCATATTACGGTGCGCTGCACCTTAATAATCAGCGAAATTTGATCCTACAAATATAGCGGTGCGCTGCACCTTTAATATGACGAAAAACTTTTCTATAAATACAATGGCTCGCATGTTGTTTATATCTACATTCTTACTATGGTGCAGCGCACCAGAATATTTGTAGAAAATTTATGATTTCAAATCAAGTGCAGCGCACCGTAATATTTTTCCCTCTTAGAATTCTATCTGTCTTTCATCCACGATCCGCCGTTAGCTATATGCTGCTTCTTTCATGTAACATGTTATCTTACCAGATGTTTGAGTCCCCGATTCAACAATTCTGAGGTGTGATACCACTCACAGGGGTGCCTTAATTTTACCCTTTAGGTATGCGTGCATGCATTACAATTATCGTCTGCTTTTCGACACTTATGTTGTAAATTTAAAAAAAACATTCCTGTGCCGGTTGCATGAATTTTAAGACTTTTATTTTTACATCGGTGCTGATTTTTTCGTGTCTGGATGCGATGACTCAGGCATGTTCCGGAAGCCTTGGCGATCCTGTTGTTAATATAACGTTCGGTGCAGGCTCAAACCCCGGGGCACCCCTGCCAGCGGCGGCTACATCATATGCCTATTCGACAGCCGATTGCCCCACTGACGGTGAATATGCGGTCCGCAATACAACTTTTCGATGTTTTACCGATTCATGGTTTACTGTGCCCTTTGATCATACCCCTGGCGATGGCAACAATGGTTACTTCCTGGAAGTGAACGGTGGTGATCAGCAGATTTATTATTCCCAGGCATTCCCCGGGCTTTGTGAGAATACTACGTACGAATTTTCATTTTGGGTAATGAATTTGTCAAGAGCCTCAGCTTGCGAGGAAAGTGCCTTAGAGCCCGATATCAAATACAGCATTGAGGAGCTCAACGGCAGGGTGATCGCTTCAACTGCGACAGGAAAGGTTACCAGGAAGAATGAGCCTTTATGGACACAGCATACATTATTGTTCAGAACATCCGCTTCACCTTCGGTTGTAATGCGGCTGGTAAACAATGGCGGAAGTGGTTGCGGTATGGACTTTTTGCTTGACGACATTACCGTGCGCCCTTGCGGCCCTTCCCTCAACGCTCTTATCACTTCAACCGCAACTGCATCAGTGCGGGTTTGTGAAGGTGATAGCAATCCAATTGTACTTGGCGCAACTTTGGGGCAAGGGTTTTTATCCCCGGCATTCCAATGGCAGGAAAGCTTAAACGGTGGAAATACGTGGACGACAATACCAGGCGCCAACGGCCAGAATTATACAACGATGGCAAGTCTGAAGGGTTCTTACTTTTACAGGGTACTGGCTGGAGAAAATAATGGCACTGGCGGGATAGGGCCATGCAGGATAAGTTCGGATGCGGTAAATATTATTGTTGAGCGGGCGCCTTTTGCACAGGGCACCAATTATTCGTACTGCCTGGGACAGGATGTGACTTTATTTGGTGCCGGAGGCGCGCGATATCTGTGGAGCGGCCCCAATAATTTTAGCTCGAATCAGCAAAGCCCTGTTATAAAAAATGTTCAATTCAGCGATTCCGGTTTATACAAAGTTCAGGTAATAACGCTGGCGGGATGCATGGGTACTGATTCCACACGTCTGCATGTTTTCAGTAATCCCATTGCCCGTGTAAACCAGGAACTAAGTATATGTGAAGGCACGGGCACGCAATTGTCAGCAGGCGGTGGAAGCAGGTATTACTGGGCGCCTGCAAAGGGACTTTCCTCGGACACGGTGGCCAATCCTGTGGCCACGCCGGCCGAGTCGGTGATGTATACCGTAACGGTTACGGAAAACGGGTGTTATGATACGGCAAGTGTGCGGGTGAATGTCTGGAAAAAACCCGTGGCAAATGCGGGGCCTGACAAAAAAGTCAGGAAAGGACAATCCGTTCTGTTATCCGGAAAAGCTCTGGGAACCGATATACGATATTTCTGGACACCAGCCACAAACCTGAACAACCCGGTTTTATTGGCCCCGGTAGCAAGTACAGCAGAAGACAGAAAATATACCTTACATGTAGTATCAGGGAGAGGATGTGGTACAAGCACCGATGACGTGTTTGTAAGGGTTTACGATAAAATATTTGTCCCCAATGCATTTTCTCCAAATGGTGACGGCATCAATGATGTCTGGAATATTGAACCTTTAGAGTTATTCAACGATTCAGAAACCCAGGTTTACAATCGTTACGGCCAGAGGGTTTTTTTCAGCCGTGGTTACGGCAGCCCCTGGGGAGGAAAGCTGAACGGCGAGCTGTTGCCTTCCGGAACATATTATTATACCATCAATCTTAAAGATGGAAATACCGTAATAAGAGGCTGGGTATTTATTGCCCGGTAGATGACGGCGGCAAATTTCAAAAGGCACATCAAAATGGAAATGCCGCGATAAATGAAGAGCCGCCATGCATGGCGTCTCTACAACGGGTGTAAGATTCAGCGTAGATTATTTCTTAGCCCAAATCCTGGCGCGAGTATGCGGCCTGGCCAATGTGCCGATGCGTACTCGTGCCTTTTACGGATTCTGATAGTAGTGCTTTAACTTTCCTTCATGCCTGGCACGAGAACGCCACGCTCAATCCTGCGCCGCATTCTGGCGCCAGGCCGCTTTTATATTTTGCCTTATCGGCTCTGTAATCATTTCAATAACGTAAATTATTTCTTAGCACCAGTAGGGAAGGGGTGTATTGCTCCCATTTCCGTTTTAAGCTTTCCGGCAGGTAGCCCAACGGAAAAAAGGTGTTCCCTAAAACAATGTCCGGGTCACCATCGCCGTCAACGTCTCCCGCATCCATCGTCAGCCATCTCCCTGAGGTAACCTGCGAAAATGTCGAAGGCGTAAAAGACCCGCCTTTGTTCTCCCAGTAAATAAATGATTCTTCCGGTGTGTGGTCGTAATCCGGAAAATATGCAATTGATGCGATGTCATCATCTCCATCTCCGTCAAAGTCTCTTGCCATTGCCTTACCTGCACCGTTTACGGGAAGGAACGTCTCCTCCTCAAAATGATTGCTTCCGTCATTAAGGTATATTCTTATCCCATGATAAGCTTTGAGGATGGGAGGGTAGTCTCCATTGTCGCCATTGGTGGCTAAAATATCCGGATGGCCATCCCTGTTTATATCTGCAAGCTCAAAATAATTTGATCCGTAGGAAGGTGGGAAGGTTAATATACGATCTTCTTTAAAGGAGCCGTGCCCATGGTTGTAATAGATAAATACTCCCTCGTCACCCTGCGCCATCATCGCGATAATATCAGGCCGGCCGTCTTTATTAAAATCGTACGTTTCTGTTTTTACCGCCCCGGGTAAATTCCTCAGGACATGCCGGTTAAAAACTCCTTCTCCTTTATTTTCAAACCACGAAAGCCTCCCTGTGTTGTTTCCGAATTCACAGATAATGATATCGTCCAGCGTGTCATTATTAAGATCAGCGTAGCTTGCATGAACCGGTCGCTGCAGACCGTTTATTACAATAGCTGACTTTTTAGTTACGGGATCTATGCTTGCCAACTGCCCGTTTGTTTCATCGGAAGGGTATAAAACGCCCATAGCAAGCGCCTGCATAGCAAGGCCGTTGATGTTAATATCAGAAACGCCTCTGCCGGTTTTGAAGGAATCCTGCACAAGAAAGGTCTGCGATAAGGCGTAAACATTTTCTCGTAGGCCATCGGCGAAAATAATTCTTTTCGCGCTGGTATCAATGTGCACCATGGTAATCACCGGCTTTTTGATACTAAAGCCGGGAATGATCGCTGTAAATTGTTCCAGCCCTGTCCTGATCCTTACAGACGATTCATTTTTAACCGGCAATTCAGGCGATTGCGTAACATAATAATTTACCAGTTTATTCCATTGAGACAGCTTCATGACTTCCTTTCCGTATTCCACATACCCCCCTGATTCAAAATGACGGAATCCCAGGTAAGTGCCCATCCGCGGCAAAACATAGGCTGACCATGTTTTTTTATCAAGCAACTCAGGTTCCGGAAAACGATGGCATGACTGGCAGTAGGATTTTGCCAGTTCGAAACCTTCCTTTGATTCTTTGCTCATGTTTCCGCAACGAACCACCAGGAGGATGATAGAAAGAACGCCTACGGCAGGTATCTTAAAATGTACGACCAATGTTTTCAAAGTTAATAAAGATACCGCTATGCTGAACCGGCAGGTAAATCCACTACTTAGCCTGACTTCGATCGACTCTTATCCTTTCTCATTTTCGGGTAGGTTACTATTGGGTTCATATCCGACCGCGGCGGTTTGACAATAAAAAAGGGAAGAAATGACTCTTCCCTTTTTCTGTAACTTCTAATTACGATCAATAACCCGGATTTTGCGTAAGCGCCGAAGTACCCCCTGAGGTTTCAAGATCTATTTGTCTCTGAGGTATGGGGAAATATTCATTTCTTCCTTTGGTGAAAGTTGCGGAACCATAGCCGGCGGCAATTTTTGTTTTCTCGAAGGCAAGTATGGCATTGAGTTCCGTATCTGCGATACCCCAGCGAACGAGGTCAAAGAACCTGTGGCCTTCCATACCCAGCTCAAGCTTTCTTTCGTGGCGAACCGCTGATCTTGCCATTGCCTGGCTTGTAAAAGGAGTGTTATAAATGCCGATCACATATTTTGCATTGGCTCCCTGAACCCATGTTTCAGGCTTTGCAGCCCGTGCACGTACACGATTGATATACTGCCGCGCTGTTTCCAGGCTCCCGGCTTCTATTTCGCATTCAGCCGCCATTAATAATACATCGGCGAACCTCATAATCTTATAATTGGTTGCGGTTAAACCGGAGGCCCAGTTGGTACCGTCGGTTAATTTTCCGGCCTGGGTTCTGTAATAAGCATTCTTCTTAGGCGCGTAAGGGCCACCGTTATTCTGGTCACGTATCCATGCAGCACCCGGATGCGGGCCCCAGTCAAGATAAGCAATGCCTCTTCTTCCCACGGTGTGATCCAGTCTGGGATCAAGGTTACCCTGGTCTGGTGTAAAAGAACCTGTAGCTGAAATCCCCTGATCATTTTTTACCTCATTCGCAGGAGCATTGAAAGACCTGTCCAACAACGGCAGGCCGACTGTATTTGTCCGGAAGGAGTTTACAAAATCAAATGATGGCTGAAAGAATCCGCAACAGCCACCAGGCCCTCCGTTGTAAGGGAAATTCAGTACCTGGTCGAAATTCGCGTTAACGCCAATGGAACCATCGTTAACAGATGCCTCATAGGCGAAAACAGATTCCGCCCGGGTAGCTGGCAGGTTTTCCTGGTCTGCGTTGAACAGGTCATGAAAAGAATTGGCAAGGCCGTATTTTATGCCACCGGATGTAACCCCGTTATTAATTACATCAGTAAAAATAGGCCTGGCTTCTGCGTACTTGCCCTGGAACAACAATGCTTTTGCATAAAACGCCGTTGCGCCCCACTTGTTTATCCGCCCTATCGCGTCTTTTGTGGCAGTGAGATTTTTCTGTGCAAAGTCAAAGTCGGCCATGATTTTAGGCCAGATGTCTTCTGTGTTGGAAACCCTGAAGTTGCCGTTTTCATAAGTAACCGTTTCGTCAACATAAGGCACTTTGTTCCACATTTTTTTTGCTTCAAAATGATAGAATCCTCTCAGGAATCTCGCTTCAGCAATAATCTGGTTTTTTTCTGCTGCCACGATATCGGCCGAAGTAAGTGAATTGGCAATTCTTATTGTACCATTTGCCCGTGCGATCCCATCGTACAATGCCCTCCATTTGATGTTGTAATATTCATTGGTAGGCGAGGCTGTAAACTGCTGGATGGGCACGATAGCGGCCTGATCACCCGCATCAGATCCTTTGTTTGCTTCTCCTCCCGCTATGCTTCCGTACACCCAGTTCGATCCGCCGCCTTCCCAGCCGATGCCTTTCAAAGCGGCATACGCGCCAATAAGGAATTGCTGGGCGCCTTTTCTGCTTTGAGCTTCTGTTTCGGTGAGTATGCCCACGGTTTCCTGCTCGAGAAATTTCTTACCACATGCACCGATGATGATCGCTATACTTAAGGCAACCATGCTGATTGCCGGGATACTTATCTTCTTCTTATTCATAATATTTTTTTTAAAGTATTTTATAATCCAAGGCTAATGCCGAATAGTACCTGCCTATTTACAGGGTAGTTGCCTACGTCTACACCAAAATTAGTATCTACACCGCTTACCGCCGGATCGCTTCCGGTATATTTTGTAGCCGTAAACAGGTTAGTACCCTGAATGAACACCCGCAGCCTGTCAATGTTCATTCTCTCAGTCATCGAAGCAGGAAGATTATAACCAAGCTTTACACTTCTTAGGCGCAGGTAACTTGCATCTTCCACATAATAGGAATTCAGTTCGCCATTTGTGCTGCTATTGGACACATTTTCAAACCGCGGGATTTTTGTATTGGTATTTGTAGGTGTCCACGCATCCAATACGCGGGTAGATTTTCCAATCCCCGCAAAGGAGGGGTAAAAGTCAGTAAACCACCTGGTGAAATTAAGAACCTGGCCGCCCTGGACTCCATAAAACAGCGCCTCAATATCAAAGGCTTTGAAAAACACGCGTGCATTTAACCCATAGGTAAAATCAGGATTTGGGTTGCCAATAAATGTTCTGTCGTCTGTAGTGATTTTCCCGTCACGGTTAACATCCTCGTATTTAAACCTGCCGGGTCCGGCTCCAGCCTGGGAAGGTGATTTGGCCACTTCAACAGTATCCTGGAAAAGGCCGAGCACGTTGTATCCAAAAAACGAAGAAACAGTATGTCCTACCTGGTTGCGTACGACACCTCCGCCGATCCTGCCGGAAAAGCTGGCATCGAAAAATGGAGTAATGTCCGAAACTTTTGTTATCGTATTTTTATAAGTTGTGAATATCCCGTCCACTTCATACCGGAATGCTCCGGCTGTGCCCTTATAAGTAACCATCACATCTACACCTGTATTTTTCATGGATCCAATGTTCACCGTTGGAGAAGATGCGTTGCCCAGGATAGCAGGCAACTGCTGTGCAAAAAGCAGGTCGCTGGTATTCCTGGTGTACCAGTCAAAAATCACTTCAAGTTTATTGTTAAATAAAGTTCCGTCGAACCCGATATTAACGGTTTCGTTTGTTTCCCATTTTACGAAAGGGTTTCCGATACCCACATATGTGATACCCGGTTGGGTTGCCGTGTTGACGCCGGCTATATCATAGGCAGTGGTTCCAGGCCCTCCGCCGATTGAATTGAAGCGGTTGGTAGATCTCACCGGCCTCTCGTTCCCCATGGTTCCCCATCCGCCCCTGATCTTTAATTCACGAATCCATGAAATTGGCTTCATAAATTCTTCCTCTGTTATACGCCATCCCGCAGATATGGCGGGGAATATACCATACTGTTCATTTACTCCAAATACAGAAGACCCGTCTCTCCTGATCGTTCCTGAAAACAAATACCGGTCAGCGATGCTGTAATCGACTTTTGCAAACTGGGAAAACAATTTCCTCAGCGGGTTTCCTCCGCTGTTTAAATTTCTGCCGGTTGGATCTGTATTAGAGAGCGTAAGAAAATTCGGATTGAGGCTGAAGGGGTTTAAACCGCTTCCCCCAAGAGCCCTGAAATAATCGGTAGCTACGGCTTCAATTCCCGCGAGACCGCGAATACTGTGATTACCGATGTCGTGGCTATAGCGGATAGTGTTTGTCCAGTTCCAGCTTGCTCCATTGCCTGCCTGCTCGCCAAAGGTGCTGCTACCGGTATTCTCAGAGTTCTCATACGTGCGGTAATTGATAAACCTGTTTTGGAAAGTAGAAAAGCTTCCTCCGAAACTTGTTCTTGCGGTGAAATGATTCAGGAAGTCTGCTTCCGCATAAACATTTCCGAAAATGAGAGATGAATAACCCCTGTTTTGCCGGGATCTTATCCTTGAAGCTACCGGTTGAGTGGAATTGTTAAACCCCTTTGCGGTAGTACCTGCAAAGGCCCCGGCTTCATCATATACCGGTATTAATGGGTTTATTGTAAGGGAAAACAGGATTGAATTTTCGGAAGAAGGGAAGAATCCAATGTTGGGGTTCTCCCTGAAGGTATATTGAAAGTTTTGGCCAAAGCGAATGAAATCTTTCACTTTGAACTCCGAGTTTAAACGTAGGCCATACCGCTTTAGACGTGTGTTTATAATGGTACCGACCTCATCATAGTAGCTCACGCCAGCGTAATATTTCGAAAAATCGGAGCCGCCGCTAAAACTCAGGGTATGGTTTTGAATTGGCTGAACTGAAGTTAGCTCATCATACCAGTTAGTTCCGGCTTTATTTGCCCTGATTACCTGGTACACAGGGCCTTTTTCGAAATTGGTGTTGTATCTCGCCGGGTCAAGCCGGGGATCGGACGGGGAAAGGCCTGAGAGGCCGGACTCGTCACCTACTTTCAGATAATCCGGGAGCACTGGTGTAGCTCCTGATCCATACTGGGGATGCGTTAGTGTCTGACCGGCGGCTCTCAACGCAGACCATGTCAAATCCGCCTGTTGCTGGGGCGTAAGGAGGTCAAGTCCTTTGCCGGGCAATGTATACCCATAGCTAAGGTCATAATTCACATTTAATTTCCCGATTCCCTTTCCATGCTTGGTCGTAACGATGATCACCCCTGCTGCTGCACGGGCCCCGTAAATAGAGGCTGAGGCGGCGTCTTTTAACACTGTGGTTGACTCGATATCGTTCCCGTTCAGAAAGTCGATGCTGAATGTGGGAATACCGTCAACTATATATAAAGGCTCATTGTTCGAGAAAGAACCGAAACCCCTGATCCTTACCTGGCTGGTCGTTCCCGGCTGACCTGAGGTAATGACTGTAACGCCGGGTACCCTTCCTTGGAATTGCTGCTCCGCATTACCCGTCTGTACCGTCGCAAGCTTAGCTCCCGAAACGGTGGAAACAGCTCCCACAATGTTCTTTCGTTGCTGGCTGGTATAGCCGGTGACAATCGCTTCGCTAAGCCCGGTAGCATCATCTTCCATAGTTATGGTAAGATTGGTTCCGTTACCTATTGCCACCTGTTTGGTTTTATACCCCACATAGGAAACACTGAGGCTTGTTCTCCCGGCAGGTACGGTAAGGGAAAAAGATCCATCAGCACCGGTTACCGTGCCGAGAGAGGTACCTGTTACCTGAACGGATGCTCCGGAAATCCCCAAACCGCTGGTATCACTTGAGATAACTTTACCCGAAACCAGCTTCTGAGCCACTGAATCGAATGTGAAAAGAAAGAGAAACACTACAACAAGGGATGAGAATCTCCCTGAAGAATTGAGACTGATGAGCATTGGCAATCGTTTAAATAGGTGAAAGATATTGTCTTAAATATGCTATAAAAACAATTAACAAATCTATGTTAATTATGATGTACGGTAATATGACAATAGTCGATTTTATTTTGCTGCACCAACATCGTTATTTGGAAGAGTTTTTTTTCTCTTTACCGACGGCCTCAAAAAAACGCAGCTGTGGTGGCATACTCATTAGGCACTACCGGTGGTCTTTATAATAATTTACAGGTAACGAAAGGCGTAAAATGGCTGCCTCCTGTGGTGTTAAAGATGACGAGGTGTCAAAACTACCGAGATCAGACAAATGCTCCCGCGTTCTGATCCCTGCTACGGCGGAAGTAACTGCCGGATGCCGGAGTACGAAACCTATAGCAACATGGGAGGCGGTTCGGGCGGGGTTTGTTAAGGACGAAACCACCCTCGCTGCATGGTCAACCTGCTCAGGACTGTAGTCGAGATATTCAGCCGCATCCTTATTTACGAGCAAACCTTTTGCCAGGGTACCCCGTGCAAGTACACCAATATTTAGCTCATGGAGGTGAGATAGCGAACTTTCTTCCGGGCGTCTGTCCAGTAAACTGTACTGCATCATGACGCTAACGATGTTTGACCGCCGGGCATATTCCCGGATAACCTGGGGCCGGATCGATGAAATACCATAAAAGCGGATCTTTCCTGATTTGAGCAGGCTTTCAAAGACCTCTATTGTCTCATCGATTGGATCTTCCATAGTGCCTCCATGAAGCTGGTACAGGTCGATATAATCAGTTCCCAGACGCCGGAGGCTTTTGTCGATAGCCGTTAACAGATACTCCTTTCGCGGATTCCAGTCCCAGCCTTTTCCGCCTTCACGAAGCTGGTTGCCGCCCTTTGTAGCAATGGTTACCTTTTCACGCTTTCCTTTCAAAAATTTCCCTAAGGTGATTTCATTCGCTCCTTCCTGGTATATGTCAGCAGTATCATAGAAG
This sequence comes from Flavihumibacter sp., assembly GCA_041751095.1. Lineage (GTDB taxonomy): Bacteria > Bacteroidota > Bacteroidia > Chitinophagales > Chitinophagaceae > JADCRZ01. The sequence continues at coordinate 44,338 of JBGSYC010000136.1, read as the reverse complement.
TTGATGCCGAGCTCAAAGGCCTTATTCAGTAAAGCCGCGTTACTATGATCATCGTTAGTCAACGACATGCATCCAAAACCGATTTCACTGATGTTGAGGGATGATCTTCCAAGTGGCCGGTAGTTCATACGGAAATATATTCAGGAAAATATTTGATCTGCTTTGCCCGGAATAACTCTCCGGAAATGGGAAAATCCGGGGAACATCCCTTGTGTAATTAGTTGGCACAGAGGATGCTACGCATTGGCATGGTGGTGGTTTCCAAGACGCAGAACCTTACGCTGCATTTATGAAATTAATGATTCTAAGCCTGGCCATCCTCACCAATTTCTTCCTTAACAACCCATCACGTCTTTACAACCCTGCACGGCTGGTGGTGATCGCAAATTTCAAAATTCTTTCTGCGTTTCCTCCATTCTTTTTGCTTCGCAGTCAAACCGATTCATCAGGCCGGGTTGTTAGTAAAGCCGCGCAGCCACCTCTTATATCGGCAAAAGGTAAGCTTTGATCATTAACCCGAGCCTCCGGGATGATTGGTGCAAAGTTTACAATAATGAGAAGCCGGCTTCAACGAATACCGAGCACTACCAGTAACTGGCTATGGCTATAGCAGTTATTGGGGTGACAGGTATTGCGCATACGCGTAGCCTTCCACTCCTTTATCCGTTCTGATCAGCCACCACTGGTCACTTGTCTGGCTGACAATTGTAACTATTTCATTGTGTGCTGCTTTTCCGGCAATGGGCTGATCGGTTCCCGGCCCTTTCCTTATATTAAGGTTTGATGATTCTGTAACAACCTTTGCCCTGGTGCCCGGCGCACTTGCGGTAACGTTGATATCCATTATCAGATCCCCTGCCTGGAAGTCGGGATCAATCTTTGCGTAAATATCCCAAAGCTTGTCTTTTGTCTGCCCGTTTGGGGCTTCACCATCTATATACAATATGTTGTCCTGTTCCCTCACCTTAAGATTGCTTATGCCTGCGGTTTTAGAAGCGTCAATCAGTTGCCTGTATTTTTCCTGTAATGCCATGATCGTAATCCTCCAATTTATTTGATGGTTAAATTATTATTGATCTTCTTCGCGTTAAGTGAGCTCAGCTTTTGCATAAGTGCCGGTAAGTCTGAACGTTTGATTTCACCTGTGAGGTAGATCTCATTATTAGTGACTTCAGCTTTCACGCCGGGATGATCTTTCACCGCATCTCTGACGCCGGTTGATAACGCATCATTTGTTGCTATCTCTGGTGCAGGAACCGGGGAGGGTGGTGGTGCAATAGTAATATTGTTTACCACTGAAGTAACCCCTTTGATGTCCCTGGCAGCTTGCTCTGCATTGGATTTACAATTTGGATCGGGGCATTCGCCATTCAAAGTGATAACGCCCTCGGACGCAGTAGCGGTAATATTCGACATTTGAGCATCCGACCGTGCTTTCTCATTGAAACTTGCCTGAAGGTCGCTGTCTTTGGGTTTGCTTTTGCAGGAAGAAAATTCAAGGGCTGACAAACAAACCAGGCTTAACATTAAAAGCTTTAGTTGGAACGGTTTCATAGTTAGTGTTGTTTTTTATTTTTTTAATACCAAAAGTTTGAAAGTAAAGTTCCCGCAACTGCCATTACACAAGCAATGATGACAGCCGCGGAGAATGTTTGCACTTCGAATCCTGTAAAAAATTTATCAGCAATTTTTATGACGATAGCTGTTACCAGGAGCCTTACGAAAAACGATAAAAAGCCAAGTGTAATCAGGTTTAACGGAAGCCGTAATAAAAAACCTATGGTAACATTCAGTATGCCTATTACCAGTGCAACTGCTATAGCCGTGCCATAGTTTCGGATTTTGACGGTAGGCATTACCCTGGCTAATAAGAGTAATACGGCCGCGTTTATAAGTAACTGTAAGATGAGGCTCATGGCTAAATTTTTTATCTGCCTCCCAATATTCGTGAAAGAAGTCCGCCGGAGCTACGCATTCCCCGCCCTCCGCTTAACATTCCGATAATAGATCCGAGCCCACCCCCGGAAAACCCTCCGCCGCCCAACATCCCTGATCCGCCGCCAAACATCCCGGAAGACCTTCTGTTCCTGTTCAAACCACCAGTCACCATTTTAGCAAGTATCATTGGTCCTGCAATTCCAAGCAAACCTTTCAAAAGGCCGTTTCCATTTATGCCCGCACTTTGCAACTTATCTTTTATGCCAAGTGAAGACAGGAAATCAGGGCTTGATACCTGTTCCGGCGTACTGGCTGAAGTAGTTGCTTTATCTGCAAAGTGATCAAGCAATGACACCTGCTGCTGGTCAATCTGGAGGTACTGTGCTATCTTTTTAATGCTTTGTTGTTCTGCTTCCGAGTAATCATTATCAGCTTTTGCGAAAGCCATAAGGTCAGCTAACAATGAAAATTTTAAGTTACTTATTTTTAGCACATCAAGGCATCGCGTAAGATCATCATCCGAACTTTCCGTGGCAGCTTGTATAACAACCTCCTTTTGTTCCGGAGAAAGAGAGGCCGAATCACAAAGCGCGGCAATGTATTCAATTTCTTCCGGTGAAGCCTGCCTGTCAGCTGTTGCAATCGAGGCAATTGCTCCCAGGTAAGCGCCCTTTTCAATATCGGACTCTCCCTGAAGGATTGTTTCTGAGTTTTGCATTGGTTTATTTTTTACTATATGTATAAATATTGTGCCATTTAAATTTTTTGTAATTTGAAACCTGTCCGGCTGATTGACAACTGATCTTTATAATGCCTGCCTGGCACAGGCCGGATCACATAGGTATTTGTTTAACTTTTCAGCAAACAATTTTAAAAGCAGATATGCGCTCCCAAATTGTATACATCCACGGTAAGAACGCCTGATGGAAATGAAAGCTTTGCGTACCGGGCAGGCATACCCGTTAATGAAATCCAATGTAAGCCGTTAGGGTGACAGGAAAAGCTTACCCAGATTGAAACAAGAAATTCAATTGTGTTAGCTTTAATTTAATTTTAGAAATGAAGTTGATCTATGAATAGTGAATTGAATAACCTGGCTGATAGCATGGAGGGTTTGTTATATTATCATTCGACGCCCGAACACAATGCACAACTGCTTGCGTACTCAACGGATGCTTCCGTTTACCAGGAGAAGCCTTTAGCTGTTGCCCTTCCGAAAAATGCAGATGATATCAGGCTGTTAATTTCATTTGCCCTCAAACAAAAAATAACCCTGATTCCAAGGGCGGCAGGAACTTCTCTGGCAGGGCAGGTAGTGGGAAACGGTATTGTTGTGGATATCTCGAAACATTTTAACCAGGTTAAGGAGATAAATGTAATGGAGAAGTGGGTGAAGGTTCAGCCGGGGGTGATAAGAGATGATCTTAACCTTTCCCTGCGCAAGCATGGGCTGATGTTCGGGCCGGAAACTTCCACCGCCAGCAGGGCGATGATTGGGGGGATGGTTGGGAATAATTCCTGTGGTTTACACAGTATTGTATGGGGTTCTGTTCGTGAAAATCTTCTGGAAGTCACTGCACTGATGAGTGATGGTTCCGAAGTTATTTTTAAAGAAGAAAGGCCGGATCATCCTTCTCACAGTGGTTTTAAAAAAGAAATTTACCTGGGGCTGGTGAAATTACTTACAGACCAGTCCAGTCAGCAAATTATCAGGGATCAGTTTCCGAAGGATACGGTAGTAAGAAGAAACACGGGATACGCGCTGGACAGCATGATCCGGATGCAGCCGTTTACTTCATCCGGTGAACCGTTTAACCTTTGTAAGCTGATAGCCGGTTCCGAAGGAACGTTAACATTTATAACGGAAGTCAAGCTGCGGCTGATCGATCTGCCACCAAAGGAAATTGCACTTGTTTGTATCCATTTCAATTCTTTACAGGACGCATTGCAGGCTAACATAGTGGCGCTTAAACGCAAGCCGATGGCCTCAGAACTTGTTGACCGGTACATATTACAATTTACGTTGGCTCACCCTGAATATAGCAGGAATGCTTATTTCATCGAAGGTGACCCTGCTGCTATGTTAATGGTGGAGTTTATGGCAGATTCCAGAGATATTGTAGCGGCCTGGTCTGAGCAGTTGATCAACGACCTTCGGCAGGCGGGGCTGGGGTATGCTTTTCCCATATTATACAACGAAGAAGCAAAATTTGCCTGGGATGTCAGAAAAGCGGGGTTGGGGTTATTGCGTAATCTTGACGGAGATACGCAGCCGGTAAATCTGATAGAAGATTGTGCCGTTTCGCCCGATGAATTACCCGGGTATATCGGTGACGTACAAACGATACTTCATAAATACGGGGTAAATGCTTCTTATTACGCTCATGCGGGAGCGGGAGAACTACACGTAGAGCCGATGATTAATTTAAAGTCTGAAGAAGGCCTCGTTCTATTCAGAAAGATACTTGCAGACACTGTTGATGTGGTAAAGAAGTATAAAGGTTCCCTGTCAGGTGAGCATGGCGATGGGCGTTTGCGGGGTGAATATATTTCAACGGTAGTTGGTGAAGATGGTTATCAACTGTTCAAACGCGTCAAAGAACTTTTTGATCCGCACAACATTTTTAACAGCGGAAAGATCACCGGTGCGCCGCCTATGGATTCAAACCTCAGGGTACAGGCAGGCAGGCATGCGCCGGATCATAAAACAACATTTGACTTTTCCGGCAATGGAGGCATATTAAGGCTTGCTGAAAGATGTTCAGGTTCGGGTGACTGCAGAAGGAGCCATTTGGGTGGCGGAATGATGTGCCCGAGCTATATGGCCACCCGCAATGAAAAAGATACAACCCGGGCACGCGCCAACGTATTGCGGCAGTTTTTAAGCAATGCCGGGGACGTGGAACCTTTGAACCACGGGGAGATCAGGGAAGTGATGGATCTGTGCCTGAGTTGCAAAGGTTGCAAAACTGAATGTCCTACAGGTGTGGACATAACGAAAATGAAAGCGGAATTTCTTCAGCAATACCACGATAAAAATGGCATCCCATTGCGAACGAAACTTATCGGCAATTTCGCAAAACAGATGAAGCTGGCATCGAAATTTCCATGGGCTTACAACGCTATTTATAAAAACGATTTTCTCCGGGAAACTGCCAACAGGGCTGTTGGCTTTCATCCCCGCAGAAGCATGCCATTATTACCGGGTACTACCTTAAAGCGATGGCACCGCAACCGGAAGGTAAAAGCCGGGAAGAGAACAAAAAAAGTAAATTTCTTTTGTGATGAATTCAGCAATTATCTTGATGTAGAGATCGGGAAAAAAGCGATCTTATTACTGGAAGCATTAGGTTACCAGGTTGATATTCCGGAGCATGCTGAAAGCGGGCGGAGCTATCTTTCAAAAGGGATGGTAAAAAAGGCGGCGCAAATTGCCAAAAAGAATATTGACCTGCTGGGCAATAAGGTAAGTGAAGACGTTCCACTGGTAGGAATAGAACCTTCTGCCATTCTTACTTTCAGGGATGAATACGTTGACCTGGCAGGCGTTAAAGATAAAGAAAAAGCCTCAAGGCTCGCTCAGCATACTTACACCATTGAAGAATTCATAGCCAACGAAGCGGGAAAAGGCAGGTTACCAAAAAACATATTCACAAAAGTAAGGCGAACGATTGCTTTGCATGGCCATTGTTACCAGAAGGTTTTATCTGCTTTGCATTACAGCAGTGCCATGCTTAGCCTTCCTGAAAACTATACCGTACAGGTTATTCCTTCCGGTTGTTGCGGTATGGCCGGTTCCTTTGGGTATGAAGCTGAGCATTACGACGTGTCGCAACAGATCGGAGAACTGGTACTCTTTCCTGCCATCCGAAACCTTTCATCACAGGTGTTAATTGCGGCAGCTGGCACATCATGCAGGCACCAGATAAAAGACGGCACGAAAAGGCTGGCCCATCACCCGGTAGAGATTTTATGGGATGCACTGTTGCCAGAATACCGGTAAGCTCTGAGCCTGATGATATATCCGCTGTGAAAAAATTGATCAATCCTCGTGCATATACCTGAACGAACTCCATAACAAACATTCAGGTGCGAAGCGTCAGAACTTACCGGCACTTATTCGGTGTGCTTAAAGACGAACCTGTCTGAGCCTTCGCTTTCCTGCTCATATATGTACCATTTCCCTTCCGGCGTTTTGGCCATCTCAGCGCTGACATTACCGCTGATTATATTATCTTTTTTATCACTCCCGTAAATGCGTACACTTGTTTCACCATTCTTTGCTGTATACGTCTGGCCATCAAGATCGCCTCCTATCAGGCGTATGCTTACATTAATCATACCCCAAGATAATAATTTTGTGTAAATGTCCCGTCACTCCGGGGTCATTTCAAATCAAACCGCTTCACAAGAGCATAAACTTTTTTTCTGTAAGCTTTCAATGATTCTGACTGCTGCTGAATAAAGGCGTTGTCTTCAAGTTTCCCCAAAACAATATTCATTTCTTCCGTACTTTCATATACCATTTTCCGGAATGGATTGCTGTAGTCTTTAGCTCTCGACTCAAAAATATTTTGTGATATCCATTCTTTGGTAAGAAGGCTTTTGTGCAATAAGTGTGTAAGAATTTGCTTAGCGTTTTTTTTCCAGTTTAATGAAGACAATTTGTTTAAAGCTGCCAGCGCATGTATGAATTTCTGGCGTTCATATGATTTTGCCTGTTTAATATAAAAGTTGTGGATGTCGTCCCAGCCGGCAATTGTTCCGGATTGTATATTATTTACACATTTTTCAACATCCGTTTGCCGGATGAGCTGCCCGCCAACATTGCACCATGCTGCTGTATCCGGTTTTGAGGGGATCATTAAAACAAGATCTTCAATCTTTGTTATGCTGTCAGACTCAAGATTCCTGATCAGCTGCAATGTTGCATGATACGCTACCATGTTTTTGTAGATATGGTAGCACGGGAGAACTTTAACCAGTTCAACTTTTCTGTTTGAATGTTCAAAACCCTCTGCAATAACAACCAGCTCATTCATCAACGGGTCTTCGTTTTCCAGTAAGCGCTCTCCGGCAATAATAATGTCCTGTTCTGTGGCTTCATGAACCCGGCCCTGGTGCTTGTAATAAGCCATCCCTGAATACTTTTTAAGCAGGCTAAGAGCTGTGATCATTTCGTTGATGGTGTCGGGAGCCAGGAAGTCGTACTCGATATGCTGGATCCTCTCGTTTCGTTTGTCTCTGTCTACATGTTTCCAGGCGTTTCTCGCAAGCGCATACATGTTATACATAAACCAGTATCCGGGCATTACCACAAGCTGATCCCTGCTTTCGTCGTTGCTAACGAGAGCAAACGGGAGGGGGATATTCAGTTCAGCCGGATAATTGCCTTTCGAAAGAATGCAAAACGAGGCAAACTTTGAGTTATGCTTCAGGCTTACACAAAGCCCCGGCCAGAAGCCCCGCCCGGCAATGATCTCTCCGTCGGGGCTCCGTGAATTATGATTAGAGCCAATGGTAGCTCCGGCAGCTATGTTGCTCTGTCCCATTACCAGAGCAGCACAAAGAAACGAGTTGTTGTGATGCTGCTCATGTGCCGGAAAGATAAGCGAATTCAATACTTCGCAACACGAGATGGTTGCGTTGTTTCCCAGGTAAGAATTGATCAGCCTTGCCCCGTATTTCAGCTGCGAATGAGACGCCATGATGAAACGGACGGCTTTTACACCATAAAATATCCTGCACCCGTATCCGATAATTCCGTTCACAATTTCGCAACCTTCACCAATCTGGGATTTCGCCTCAGGTGACGAGTTAATGGTGAGATTTTTTAATTTGTTGGCTCCCTTCAGGTAAGCATCACTCCCTATCCAGACGTCTTTCAGGATCTTGCAGTTTTTTATCACCGTTCTGTCTCCGATCTTTCCATAATAGCCCCGGCGTTTATCAAACTTTTTATCGGTGAACGCTTTAAGCTTCTGCTGTAAAACTTTGTTATCGCGGTAACGGCTCCAGAGAAATGCGTCTCCGGGCAACATACCGTCAAACGGGATAATGTTCCTTCCCCCGTTTTCGTTACATATTTCAAGGTAAATGCGGGTTTTTTCCTGTTCGCCTTCTTTAATAATTCCGTTCCCGAATTTTGCATACCCGGTTGTTGCCAGTTCATTTACATTTACGATCATCACATCGTTTCCGACAACATAATGAGAAATGTAATCAACATTGTCAATGACCACGTTATCGCCAACATCACAACTGATCACCGTGCTGTTATACAATCCCACCGGCATGCGGAGATTATTGAATTCGAGATAATACGGCTCAAGCTTTCCAATCCGAACCAATCCATAAAACTTGCAGTTCTTCACCAGTTCGGGGTTAAAAGCATCCGAAACCAGCAATTTGTTCCAGTCGTCAGATGTATTGCGGTTACGCACAAGCGCTTCTATTTCATATGCTGAAAGCTTTCTGTACTCAATGCCATTACGGTTCTGAAGATTCCTGAGATAGTATTCATCTTTGCCTGCAGGCAGGTATTGCGCCGGTATAAACCCATAGCCAAGTGTGCCAACCGGCCTTTTTTCTATTATATTCATCAAACTGTTTTATCGGTGGGTGTTGGTTCAACCTAAAAGAAAACATCGTTTCAAATAGCAGGGTAAGGAGTGCTTTTGTGTAGTTGAAAAGGAATGAAGAGACAGGCTCTATTCTACCGTAACGGATTTTGCAAGATTCCTGGGCTTGTCAACATCACAGCCTTTAGCCAGGCCTGTGTAATAGCTTAATAATTGCAGCGGGATTACACTTAACATAGGCGCTACAATTTCATCAGCTTCCGGAACCGTCATAACATCATCTGCAATACCGGTGATGAGGTCATCCCCTTCGCTGATCACTGCAATTATCTTTCCCTTCCGCGCTTTAACTTCCATGATATTACTAATGATCTTTTCATGATACGAATCTTTAGTGGCTACAAAAACAACCGGCAGATTTTCATCTACCAGCGCTATAGGCCCGTGTTTCATTTCTGCAGCCGGGTATCCCTCCGCATGAATGTAAGATATTTCTTTCATCTTCAGCGCCCCTTCAAGGGCTATAGGGAAGTTGTAGCCCCTGCCGAGATAAAGGAAATCCCGCGCATCTTTATATTTTTCAGCGAGCATTTTAATATGTTCACTGTTTCTTAAAACGGTTGTCACCTTATCGGGTATTTCATGTAGTTCTTTTAACAGGTGCATGTACCGGGTATGATTGACCGTACCTTTTTCAAAGGCGAGGTTCAACGCGAACATGGTAAGTACAACAAGCTGGGCAGTAAAAGCTTTTGTACTTGCCACCCCGATTTCAGGGCCTGCATGGGTGTATGCGCCTGCGTGGGAGACTCTTGCAATTGAAGACCCGACGACGTTCAGAATGCCGAAGATGAGGGCCCCCTGGCTTTTGGCTTTTTCGATAGCTACGAGGGTGTCGGCGGTTTCGCCGCTTTGCGATACTGCAATAATTACATCACCTGCATTGACAACAGGATTGCGGTAACGAAATTCGGATGCATACTCAACTTCTACAGGGATGCGGCAAAGTTCTTCAATGATATATTCAGCAACGAGGGCTGCATGCCAGCTCGTTCCGCAGGCAATGATCACGATGCGGCTGGCGTTCTTTAACTCGCCGATGCAACTCCTGATCCCGCTCATGGTGATTGTACCGGCAGCGGCATCGAGCCTTCCCCGGAGGCAATCATAAATGGTAGCCGGCTGCTCAAATATTTCTTTAAGCATAAAATGCTCAAAGCCGCCTTTTTCGATAGCTGCTAATTGCAGGTCGAGCTTTTGGATATATGGGGTAATCTTTTCATTGCCAAGATTTTTCAGGATCAATTCATCTGCTTTCAGAATGGCGAGTTCATAGTCGTTTACATACACTACTTCCCTTGTATACTCGATGATGGGTGATGCATCAGAGGCGAGAAAATGCTCTCCCCGGCCGACCCCTATCACCAGGGGGCTTCCTTTGCGGGCAGCGATTAATGTATCGGGATGATCCTGGTCGAGTAACACAATAACATACGCTCCAACCACTCTTTTCAATGCAATCCGCACGGCCTCTTCGAGTTCGCATAGATTGTTTTTCTGAATTTCTTCAATAAAGTATAGCAACACTTCCGTATCAGTATCGCTACTGAAGTGATAACCCTTATTCTGCAGTTCCTGTTTGATGTGCGCGTAATTCTCAATTATCCCATTATGGATGATGGCAATCTTTCCATTTGTAGATTGGTGGGGATGTGCGTTGCGGTCACTTGGTTCCCCATGCGTTGCCCAGCGGGTATGCCCGATACCCGCATGGGCATGAAGATCTTTTCCAACAAGGCTTTCTTCGAGATCAGCTACTTTACCTTTCTTTTTATAAATTTTTAAGCCGATGTTCAGCAGGCCTACGCCTGCACTGTCGTAACCGCGGTATTCCAGGCGTTTAAGCCCTTTAAGGATCACGGGATAAGCTTCCCTGGGCCCGATGTATGCAACAATACCGCACATGCTTGAGAAAGTTTTAAATGACGATATCCGACCGTTTACGCGCAATATTATCGAATATATGCAATCATACCGTATCACACGCTGATAAGGTAGCCAACCTATAAGGTTGTGAACCTATAAGGTTGCTCACTTACAGTAAGATCCCTTCGAGGAAAACATACGCAACGGAAAAGTAAATGATCAGGCCGGTTACGTCAACGAGGGTAGCAACAAATGGCGCAGAAGATACCGCCGGATCAGCTCCTAATCTTTTTAAAATGAGGGGCAACATCGAACCGCTTAGGGTGCCCCATAGGATCACCCCGATCAGGGAAAAGCCTACCACTTCACCGATGCGCAGGTAATGCGGGCCGTACACATCCGGGAAGACCCGCGCCCATACCAGTACCCGCAAAAATCCGATCAGGCCCAGGAGGCTTCCCAGCATTATCCCCGAAAGAATTTCGCGCCGCAAAACCCGCCACCAGTCTGAAAGGCTGATCTCACCCACCGCCATTGCCTGTATGATGAGGGTGGATGCCTGGGATCCGCTATTGCCGCCGCTTGAAATAATGAGCGGTACAAAAAGGGCCAGAACAACAGCCTTTGCGATTTCGTCTTCAAAGTATCCCATCGCCGTGGCCGTTAGCATTTCACCCAGGAAAAGCACGACCAGCCACGTTATTCTTTTTTTAAATAATTTCAGGATCGGCATTTCAAGGTAAGGCTCGTCCAACGCCTCGGTACCACCAATTTTCTGAATATCTTCACTGAATTCTTCGCTTGCCACCCAAAGGATGTCGTCTATTGTTACAATACCCAGCAAAATGTTGTTGTTGTCTACTACCGGCAAAGCAACACGGTTATTCATCTTAAATGTCTGGCTCGCCACTTCCTGTTCGTCGTAGACATTAAGGGTAATAAACCGGTTATCGATAATATCCTTTACTTTTTTGTCAGGGCTTGCCAGGATAACTTCCCTGATCCGGATATCGTCGATGAATTCACCTTTATCATTAACAACATAGAGCACGTCGATCGTCTCACTGTTCTTGCCAACCTTCCTGATACGGTCAAGCACTTCAAGCATCGTCCATTCGGTGTTTACCGGGATATAGTCCGGTGTCATTAGTCTTCCCACACTCCATTCAGGGTACCCTAATAACGACAGGGTTATCTTTCTTTCTTCCGGGTCGAGGGTCTTGATCAGTTCTTTAACAACCTCGCTTGGCAATTCTGCAAGAAACGCGGTGCGGTCATCCGCCGGAAGGTCGTTCAGCAACTCCGCCGTCTGAAAAGGAGGCAGCTCCTGAATGATTCTTTTCTGAATGCTGAAATCGAGGATCTTAAAAGCTGAAGCGGCGCGGTGTATACTCATATTGCCGATGATCTGGCTGGCATACTCAGGGTATTCATCAATAAGCAATGCCACATCACTTATGTTCTGGTCATTTAAATACTCTTTGATCTGAAGCTTATCTTCTGTTGCTATAATTTCTTCAAATTGCTCATTGACATCCGTAGTTGCAGGTTCCGGGGACATTATTATATATTAAGATTTACACTGAACCATTTACATTTATGTAAATTATTAATTACTGCTGGTTTTGTAACGTAAATTAATGATTGAACCGTATAAATGATGATATTACCAAGTTTGTTCATTGCGCCTGCAGGTGACATGGGAAGAGGAGTGTTCACCTCTGAGAAACTTAAAAAGAACACCATCGTCGAGATCACCCCCGTTCTTGTGATGAGCAGCAAGGAACGCGAACTTATCGATCGCACCTTACTTCAGCATTACATCTTCGAATGGGGACATGATAAGAAGCAGTGTTGTATGGGCATGGGCTATGTTTCTTTCTATAATCACAAATACATCAGCAACTGTGAATACGAGATGGATTATGACGAGGAGATTATCCAGATAAAGGCCCTACGTACCATTAAGGCGGGCGAGGAGCTCTTTATCAACTATAATGGCACCTGGAATGATTCCACGCCATTGTGGTTCGACGCAAAATAACTCCGGTCGTAAATTTCCTGTTTCTCAAAGAAAGTAATTCATCATGCATACACGCCTGCAGGTGTTTTGTAAAGAGAGCGGCTCTTCTTATGGTTAATCATTTCTCCGGTTCGCGGTTCAGGCTCTTCAAAATATTAGCGCTGCATTACTTCTGCCTCCATGCGATATTCTTCCGCTTCGATGAATCCTGCTTGCACCATTTGGGTTCCTGCCGTCATTTTGTGTAAAATTCAGCGGTATGAAAAAAGCGTATGCTCTGTTAAACATGCAACTTTTGCTGGCTCATGCTTTCAGCCAGGTAATTTTTTCCAGCCCCTGGCAGGTGTTGGAATATGCTGGTAAAAACAGCATTATTGCGAACCAGGGGATAATCAAAGAAAAGCTTACTGAGCATGAAGAAAAAATAGCACGTTCCGGTCTGCTCCCCAAAATAAACCTGTACACCTCTGCTGAATATTACCCTGTTTTACCCTCCCAGGTTATCCCTGCAAACCTTTTTGGAGGAAGCAGCAATAAATATCACAAAGTTCAGTTTGGACTGCCGTGGAATTTTCTGACTGGTGCCGAAATAAGCCTGCCGGTGGTAAATCCCGAAAAATGGGAGCAGGTAAAAACAGCAGGACTGCAGCGCCGTTCCACTGCCTGGAACAACAAAGCGGACCTGGAAAGTCTTCACATCCAGATCATCCATACCTACTACCGGATACTATTGTATAAAGAATTGATCCGGTTAAACAGCGAATATGCCGAGGTGGCAAACGAATTCAGAGGCATTACGGAAGAAAGAAAGAAGAGTGAGATACTCAGCCCGGCTGATTTTAACCGTGCGCAATATCTTTTTTCTGAAATAACATCTACCGGTGAAGAGCACCTTAGCATGTACAAACTATCTGTAGTTGAACTGAAATTCTATCTGAACATTCCGCAGCATGATACCTTGTATATAATTGATTCCCTGACCACACCACTCCACCCGGAACCCGACAGGGTATTGCAAATCAAAGACAGACCATCATGGCATCTGGCATTGGTACAGGCTGATGTAGCCAGGCAATCTTTGGTTGCTGCCCGGAAAGCTTCTTTGCCAAGGTTATCCCTGTATGGAAGATATAATTATCAATGGCAGATGCAGTTTGTAAACAGCCAGCAGGTAAGCTTTGATGTTAGCTCCATAGGCTTAAGAGCAGACCTGCCTTTGTTCGCCGGTAATTATTACAAGTTACAACAGAAAAAGAATGAAGCGTACTGGCAGCTTGCAAAAAATCAACAGCAGCAGGTTAAAAATACCCTCGAACAACAACACCTGGCATGGCAGACAAATTATCATTTAGCGGTTGTGCAATATCGTGAGGTACAACACAAATTGAAATCAGGCGCCGATAACCTTCGTATCGCAAGGCTGAGCTACCAGGAGGGCGTTATGGAGTTTGATGAGTTCAGTGAAATGTTCAGGCAGTATTCCCGGATTCAAACGGAAAAGGCAGATGTCATCTTTCGCAGCAATCTCTACTACAATTTGCTCACTTTAAATCATGATTGATATGATACTCAAATGTATTGCAGGGTATGTGCTTGCCTGCCTGCTGGCCGGTTGCCAGCCAGAGCAGCGAACAATCCAGCCAGGCTTTAAGATTGTCACTGAAGCCGTTTATGCATCAGGAACTTTGGTGGCTGAGCGTGAATATAAGGTGGTACCAGCTATCGACGGTTACCTGGTTTCCAGCATGGTAAGTGAAGGCGATTCTGTGCAGGCGGGAAAGTTGCTATATACGGTAAGGAGTGCCAGCCTGCAGGTGCAGGAGCAATCGGCAAGGGATATACTTAGGAGAACTATGCCGGTTGTTAAGAAAGACGCTCCTGCTTTTAACGCGTTACACGAGCAAATAGGGATGCTAACCAGGCAGCTTCAGAACGACAGCCTTCAGTACTCGAGGTACAGGAACCTTTACGAAAAACAGGCCATCTCAAAAAGCCAACTTGAAAAGCGTCAGTTGCAATATCAGCGTTCTTTAACGGATTTGAATAAGCTGAAACAACAATTGAGAAGTGAGCACCTGAATGCGGATATCCGATACCAGAGCGCCCGTAATCAGGTTCAGGTGTCGAAGACCGTTAGTAACGAAGGTTTGTTGAGAAGTGCTGTGAATGGTATAGTATATGAAGTTTACAAACAACAGGGCGATATTGTTAACAGGAATCAGCCCGTTGCTTTAATAGGCAGTAGTAAGATGATTGCCAGGTTACTGGTGGATGAAGACGATCTTGCCCGGGTTTCTCCCGGCCACGAGGCAATCATTACTATGGATGCATTTCCCGGAAAATACTTTGAGGGAAAGGTCACGAAAGTTTACCCCTTCCTTAGCAGGATAGAGCAATCCTTCAGGGTAGACGTCGAATTCAACGAAGCGTTACCCGTAAATATATATGGGTTGAATGTAGAAGCTAACATTGTGATCAACAGGCATAAAAAGGTAATGGTAATCCCGAAAAAGGCAGTGAGAGGGGACAGTGTTTTGGTAAGGAATGGCACGCGCTCTACAATGGTTAAAATCACGGGAGGGATTGAGGACAATGAATGGATGGAAGTAAAATCCGGCCTTGATATTTCTTCACAAATCATATATGAGCCATGAACTGGACACTTGCTTTTGGGATATCCGTAACTCACCTTATAACGAAACGCAAACAAACCCTTGTGGCGATGATGGGAGTGATGTTTGGAATATCCATGTTTATTGTGATGATTAGTTTTATGACCGGGGTAAACCGGTTTATGGAAGACGTGGCTATGGATGGCTCGCCGCACGTGCGTATCTATAACCCTGTGCAGGTCAAAGATGAAACAATCCTTTCCGGGACAGATAACCATAAAAGCGCCTGGCTGGTGGTACATCATCAACGGCCCAAAAATGATCTGCCTAAAATTAAAAACGCCTTTATGATTGCAGGCAAAATCGAAAAGCTTGGGGCGGTGAAAGGCGTTGCCCCCCAGGTATCATCACAGGTATTTTTTAACAACGGACCCATACAGGTGTCCGGTACCATGTCAGGGATTGATGTACGCAAACAAAAAGAATTTTTTAACCTTGAATCGAAAATGCAGTCTGGTAACCTTGACGACCTGTTGAGATCTGCCGATGCCATTATTGTTGGAAGGGGTTTGGCAAAAAAGATGAATGTTGAAGCCGGAGACCGGGTGAGCATCACCACGCCGCAGGGAAACACGCTTGTGCTCCGTGTTGCAGGAACATTTGCCTATGGTTTGTCGCAGTTCGACGATGCTAAAAGTTTTGCGTCTATTGCCACCGTGCAAAAAATATTGATGCGCGATCCGTCGTATATCACTGACCTGCATATTAAGCTGAACGACTATACCAGGGCAAAGCCGGTTGCTAAAGAAATACGTGAGCAATTCAAAATTTTTACCGAAGACTGGGAAACCGCTAATTCTTCCCTGCTTGCCACAAACAAGATCCGCAATGCGATGACGGGTATTGTGTCATTTACCTTGTTGCTGGTTGCCGGATTCGGAATTTATAATATCATGAACATGAATATTGTAAATAAGATGAAAGACATTGCCATTTTAAAGGCAACAGGATTTGAGGGGAATGATATTGTCGGGATATTCCTTTTACAATCTGTCATGATCGGTTTCACGGGCGGACTTCTGGGAATTTTGCTTGGATACGGATGCTGTTCTTTGCTTGCCATTACACCTTTCCCTGAAGGTGAGTTTTTTCGCATGCGTACAATGCCGGTAAACTTCGACGTAAAATTTTATATACTGGGTTTGTTGTTCGGATTCGTAACCACACTTTTGGCAGGCTATTTTCCGGCGTTGAAGGCTGCGCGGGTTGATCCCGTAAAGATTATCAGGGGGTAAATTTCCCCGGGACTTCACATACGGCGCAAATTTATAAGCAATCAGATTATCATAAATCTCAAAACATGGAAACGATCCTGCAGGCATCCCGGATCACTAAATACTTCAGGGAGCCGGATCCTTTTAAAGTTTTGAATGAAGTGAGCATAGACATAAAAAAGGGCGAATTCCTCTCTATTGCAGGCAAATCAGGCTGTGGGAAATCAACACTTCTTTATATCTTGTCAACCATGGATACCGACTTTGAAGGAAGCCTGAAGATTAATGATAAACAACTTAAAGGCTGGAAACAGAATCAGCTTGCAAGATTTAGAAATGAAAACCTGGGGTTTGTTTTTCAATTTCACTTTTTGCTTCCGGAATTCAGCGCTTTGAGAAATGTTATGTTGCCGGCTTTAAAGCTGGGTAAATTCCCGGCTGGCGAAATTGAATCAAGAGCTATCGAAAAACTGCAAATGGTTGGAATGGATATGCATGCCCGCAAATCTGCATCGCGCTTGTCAGGGGGGCAGCAACAACGCGTAGCCATTGCAAGGGCTTTGATCAATGAACCATTGATCATTATGGGAGATGAACCCACCGGAAATCTTGATAAAGCCAACTCTTCGATAGTGTTCGATATTTTCAGGAAGCTTTCTCAGGATAACCATCAAACCATAATCACTGTTACCCATGATCCTGATTTTGCACATAACTCCGACCGGATCATTGAAATGCAGGATGGTATGGTGGTAAGCGCGTAGTACAGGCATCGGCGGTCCATCAATCTGATTCGATCGTGTTGCTGAACACCACTGTTACAGAATGAACTGGAAACATATACCATATATTATCATCTTCATCTTCTCGGTGATCATGGCAACCGTACGGGCGTATATGATCACAGAATGGCCGTTAAAAGTGCACGTTTTGGTGTTCATAGCACAAGTGATCGTTTTCATTGGTATGTGGCATATGATCAGGTTGCTGAACAATTATCTTGACAGGCTGTTCCCGTTCGAAAACAGCGTAACCTGGCGAATATTGCTGCAGTTATCAGGTTCTATACTAATGATAACACCCTTGTATATCATAGGGTTTTATTCTGCCAGGCATCTCCTTCCTCCCTTTGCAAACAAACAATTCCTTACTGTACTATCCCTGTTGTTTTTTGTTATGATCCTTCTGCTCAATTTTGGGTTCTACGTATTCTATTTCTTCAGGCAATGGCAGGAGTCTGTTGAAGATAAAGCAAAGCTGGAGGTTGCCGCCGCGCAAATGGCCAGGGAAAAATCCATGATGCAATACCATCACCTGAAAAACCAGGTGAATCCTCATTTCCTGTTCAATACGTTGACATCACTCGACGGTTTGATACAATCTAATGCCGCCCTTGCTTCTGAATTTGTCCGGCACCTCGCTAAAGTGTACAGGTATGTATTGGAGCACAAGGAGAATGAAGTCGTAACGCTTCAGACCGAACTTAATTTTATCCGGCATTATGTATCGCTTTTAGAAATACGGTATCAGCATGCAGTTTTGATAGATATGGATATCGGGGAAGTAAGCCTTGAAAAAGGTGTCGTGATGGTTACACTCCAGATGCTTATAGACAACGCGATAAAACACAATAGCGTTCATGAGGCAATGCCTTTAAGAATATTTGTAAGGGATGACGCCGGGTATCTTTATATACGCAACAATAAACAATTGCGCAAACAGATCGGCACATCAAACAAATACGGGTTGCAGCAACTGCAGCAGCTATACGCTTATCTTACGGCAGAGCCCGTCGTAATAACTGATGAGGCTGACTTTTTTGAGGTAAAATTGCCATTGTTATGAAAATTGTAATGATCGAAGATGAGCCTTTGGTAGCCATTAGCCTGGCGAAGCTGGTCATTAGCCTCGAACCCGATGCGACAATTATCGGACCTTTACGTAGTGTAGCGGATTCAAAACGCTGGTTTTCAGAAAATCCCCAGCCTGACCTCGTTCTTGCAGACATCCAGCTCTCTGATGGCATCAGCCTTGATATATTTTCCGGCACCTTCCCCGGCTGCCCCATCATATTTACAACTGCATATAATGAATTTGCCATCCGTGCTTTCAAACTTAACAGTATAGACTATCTGCTAAAGCCAGTTGAAAGGTCGGACCTTCAGTCGGCGTTTCAAAAATTCCGACTGCTGCAAATGAAATTTACAAACGAGACTTACATGCGCCATTTGATGGAGGTCTTTTCTGATTTTTCTCAAATTAAACAATACAAACAGCGATTTGCCGTACATGCCGGCCAGTCAGTAACGCTTATTCCCAACGCGGAGGTTGTGTGTTTTCTGAAAGAAGAGCTTATCTACCTGGTGAGCCAGGAGGGGAAGAAATACATTACCGATTATCGTTCTCTCGATGAGGTTGAAGAACTTGTTGACCCGGGGACTTACTTCAGGGCTAACCGCCAGCGCCTTGTCCATCTTCCTTTTATTGATAGTTACCGTACCGATGACACGGGTAAATTGCAGCTCAGGTTCAAAAATGTAAAACCTGATGATACGGTCATCAGTAAAGACAAAGCGGCGGAATTTCGAAAGTGGTTTGAGAAATAACGGATACATCCATTCTTTTCAGCGGGAAAGCGAGCGCCAGCCTGCCTACAGCATACCCGTCGTAAACCTAAGTTTCTTCATCAAAGCTGCAGCCCATTATGGGCATTATGTTTTTAAGCCAAATAATGCTACTTTAGGGTTCAATGTTAATACTATGAGACTATTTTCATCATTGCTTGGCAATTCGGGTGTTGTACAACCGGAAGAACTCGCAAAAGAATACGCGAACCTTTTAGCGGAGGGAGAAACGATCGAAATTGGTTTCAAGCTGATCCGGGATGTGTTCGTGTTTACAAATAAAAGACTTGTCCTCGTCGATAAGCAGGGGTTAACCGGAAAAAAAATCGAGTACTTATCTATTGTCTACAAAAGTATTTCGAAGTTCAGTATAGAAACGGCCGGGCATTTTGACCTTGACGCAGAGCTCAAGATATGGATTTCAAGTGAAGTAAATCCAAGCGTGATTAAACGCTTCAACAACCAGGTGAATATTTATGATCTGCAAAAAGTACTGGCGAAGTACGTGCTAAACTAACTGCATATCGATGATCAATGTAATAAAAAGGGCCGCCTGTTATGGCAGCCCTTTTTGAATTAGCTATTGGCAAATTCCCGCCGGATCACATTTAATGCACCGCCGGCTTTAAACCACTCGATTTGCGGCTCATTATAGGTATGATGAGTGCTGATCTGGTCTGTATTGCCGTCGATATGATTTAGCACTACCGTCAGCGGCCTGCCCGGAGCAAAACTATCGAGGCCGACAATATCTATCGTATCGTCTTCCTGCACTTTTTCATAATCAGCTTTATCTTCAAAAGTTAAAGCCAGCATTCCCTGCTTTTTAAGATTCGTTTCGTGGATTCGGGCAAAGGATTTAACGAGTATGGCGCGTACACCAAGGTGACGTGGCTCCATAGCTGCATGTTCCCTTGAGGATCCTTCTCCGTAATTTTCATCCCCGATGACAACAGAACCAAGACCGGCGGCTTTGTACGCACGCTGCGTTGCGGGTACCGGCCCATAGACGCCGGTTAACTGGTTCTTTACCGAGTCCGTTTTGTCGTTAAATGCATTCACCGCACCAATCAACATGTTGTTGGAGATATTATCGAGGTGCCCACGGTATTTGAGCCAGGGGCCTGCCATGGAGATATGATCTGTTGTACATTTTCCTTTGGCTTTGATGAGCAGTTTTAAACCTTTGATATCGGTTCCCTCCCAGGCCGGAAATGGTTCGAGCAGCTGCAAACGGTCTGAGTCATCTCGGACAGCCACCTGCACCGTACTCCCATCTTCTGCCGGGGGCTGATATCCCGGATCGTCCACCGAAAATCCGTTAGGCGGTAACTCCAGGCCGGTGGGTTCGTCTAACATCACCTGCTGCCCGTCTTCATTGGTAAGGGTATCTTTTAAGGGATTAAACGTCAGGTCGCCGGCGATGGCAAAAGCCGTTACAATCTCCGGAGATGCCACAAAAGCGTGGGTAGCAGAAAGGCCGTCATTACGCTTGGCGAAATTCCGGTTAAAGGAAGTAATGATGGAATTTTTTCGGTTAGGATCATCGATATGTCTTGCCCATTGGCCGATACACGGCCCGCAGGCGTTTGCCAGAACAACTCCGCCGATTTCATCAAGTGTATGAAGCAGCCCGTCTTTTTCAACGGTAGAACGAACCAGCTCGCTTCCCGGCGTGATCGTAAATTCTGCTTTGGTTTTTAAATGCTTATCGATAGCCTGTTGGGCCACTGATGCCGATCGGCTGATGTCTTCGTAAGAGGAATTGGTACAGGAGCCGATCAAAGCAACTTCCAACTTCTGGGGCCAGTTGTTGGCGATGACCGCTTCGCTGAACCTTGAAATGGGCCAGGCCAGATCCGGGGTGAAGGGCCCATTGACGTGTGGTTCCAATTCACTCAGGTTAATTTCAATTACCTGGTCGTAATAATCCTGTGGATTTTCATATACCTCAGCATCGGGCCGTAAATTCTCCCTGATGCCGTCGGCCATCATCGCGACTTCTTCCCTGCCGGTAATTTTAAGATAATCCGCCATCTTATCATCATAGCCGAAAATTGAACAGGTGGCGCCCACTTCAGCCCCCATATTACAAATCGTTGCTTTTCCCGTGGCGCTGATGCTATCTGCACCTTCTCCAAAATATTCAACAATAGCTCCGGTACCACCCTTTACGGTAAGGATACCGGCTACTTTAAGAATTACATCCTTTGGTGCGGTCCAGCCACTTAAACGCCCGGTGAGTTTTACGCCAATTACTTTCGGCATCTTTAGTTCCCAGGGCAGTCCGGCCATTACATCCACTGCATCTGCTCCGCCTACGCCAATGGCTAACATGCCGAGACCTCCTGCGTTAGGCGTGTGTGAATCCGTTCCGATCATCAGCCCGCCGGGAAATGCATAATTTTCGAGAACAACCTGGTGAATAATTCCGGCGCCCGGTTTCCAGAAGCCGATGCCATATTTGTTCGAGATAGAAGCTAAAAAATCATATACTTCGCGATTGATATCAATAGCAGACGCAAGATCTTCAACTGCACCTACCTTTGCCTGAATGAGGTGATCGCAATGAACGGTGGAAGGCACTGCAACGGTTGCCCTGCCACAGGTCATGAACTGCAAAAGCGCCATTTGGGCTGTTGCGTCCTGCATCGCTACCCGGTCAGGAGCAAATTCTACATAATCCTTTCCACGGTCATATGCTTTTTGCGGTGACGAATACAAATGCGAATACAGGATTTTTTCGGCCAGTGTGAGTGGTTTTCCCGTTAAGTTCCTCCCGGCATCAATTTTGCCCGGCATTTCAGCATAGACTTTCGTAATAAGATCCAGATCAAAAACCATAGGTTAGTCGTTTATAATGTTGAGATGTGCGAATTTATCTAAGATAGGCCTTTCTTACAAATCAATATAACCAGGTATGATTATTTTGTTTTGCGGAAATCCGGCCGAATGCCCGCACGCCTCAACCAATGACAAGCTATTGTAGGATTTTTGTTATATTTATGGTAAGCGGTGCACAATAAAGCCTTCAATTCAAGACGTATAATGTATATCCAATGAAAAAAATCAAACACTTTATCGAATGGCAGGTGTTTGGCGTTTGTTCCTTTCTTGGTGATAAGATGGGTATCGCTTCTTCCACTATCCGGAAGAATTTCATTTACCTGTCTTTACTTACAATGGGGTCGCCTATCATCTTTTATTTATTTGTTGCCTTCTGGATGAATGTGAAAGATTATATATTATCTGCGCGGCGCAATCCTTTGCGTTATCTGTAAGCAGTTAGTCTTTTGTGGGTATGACGATGACTTTCCCGGATATGCCGGGAAACAACCTTATGCTATATTTGCAACCTCCAGACCGATCGAATTAATCCTGATATATCATTACCCTGATGTAAAATGAAAAACCTAAGAGCCTTTGTGTGGTTGCAAAGGCTCTTTTAATTATCCTGATTCACTTCAACTGCTTTTCGAATCTTTACCAGTTGTTCAAGCAGCCCTTTGAGCAATTTCAGCGGCAACATATTGGCTCCATCGCTTTTGGCTACGGCCGGGTTGGGATGGGTTTCGATAAATAGCCCGTCTACACCGGTTGCGATGGAGGCCTTTGCAATTGTTCCGATCATTTGCGGGTTACCCCCGGTGACTCCCCCTGGTTGATTGGGTTGTTGAAGGCTGTGCGTACAGTCCATGATCACCGGCACCTGGTGCGATTGCATATCGGGAATATTCCGGAAGTCTACGACGAGGTCTTTGTAACCGAAAGTGTTTCCGCGCTCCGTAAGCATTACCTTTTCATTACCCGCCTGCCGGATTTTTTCAACTGCAAACTTCATTGCTTCACCACTGATAAATTGTCCTTTTTTTACATTTACAATTTTTCCTGTTTGAGCTGCGGCAATCAAAAGATCGGTTTGCCTGCAGAGAAAGGCCGGTATTTGCAGGATATCGATATATTTTGCGGCCACGGCTGCTTCATCATGCGCATGAATGTCAGAAGTAGTCGGAAGATGGTATGTTTTTCCTGTTTTTTGAACCAGGCGTAAAGCTGCTTCATCGCCGATGCCCGTAAAGGACGAGGCGCTTGTCCTGTTGGCTTTCCGGTAAGAAGCCTTGAAGATGTAGGGGATACCTAAATTTCTACAAATGCCGGAAACGGTATCAGCAACTTCCATAACCAGGTCTTCGCTTTCTACAACACAAGGTCCTGCAATCAGGAAAAAATTATTGGCATCATAATTTTGATCGGCGAAGAGGTCTCTGACAAATTTTTCCATTCGCCAAAGATATGCAGGAGAATTGTAGATTGAGATGGGTGGTTTGGAATTGTAGATTTCAGACGGTACGCCGGCAAGGCGACTATAACATTCGAAAACTGCCAGCCTGAAAATCTGCAAACGCCAGTCAAAAATCTACAATACTCACTTTTTTATTATATCTGTCTTTTGTCTACGTTTGCCATTCAATATACAGGTGTGACTAAGGAAAAAATTTTAGTGATCGGTGCAAGCGGTCAGATCGGGGTGGATCTAACACTGGCTTTGCGGAAACGGTACGGCAATGCGCAGGTGATTGCGTCAGACCTGCGCGAAGAAAATGAGCTGCTGAAAGGCACAGGACCTTATGTAAGTCTGGATGTGATGAACAAGGAAATGCTGCATGTGCAGGTGATCCGCCAGAACATAACGCAGATATACCTTTTAGCAGCAATACTTTCGGCAACAGGTGAAAAAAATCCCGGGCTTGCATGGAACCTGAACATGCAGAGCTTGCTACATGTACTGGATATCGCTAAAGAAGAGAAGCTTACTAAAATTTACTGGCCCAGCAGCATCGCTGTATTTGGGCCCACATCTCCAAAACACAACTGCCCGCAACAAACAATCATCGAACCAACAACTGTTTACGGCATCAGCAAGTACGCCGGCGAATTCTGGTGCAATTATTATTTCCAGCGATATAAGGTTGACGTACGAAGCCTCAGGTATCCGGGATTAATCAGTTACCGGTCTGAACCCGGCGGCGGAACCACAGATTACGCGGTCGAAATATTTTATGAGGCCCTGCATCACAAAGAATACAAATGCTATTTAAAAGAAGATACTTACCTGCCGATGATGTACATGCACGATGCCATAAGGGCAACAATCGAACTTATGGAAGCCCCCGCAGAAAAAATTTCGGTTCGCACATCTTATAACATTTCGGCAATGAGCTTTTCTCCGGGTGAAATAGCTGCCGAGATCAAAAAGCATATCCCCGAATTCAAGATAAGCTATCACCCTGATTATCGCCAGGCCATTGCCGGAAGTTGGCCATACAGCATCGATGATGTTCATGCACGTAACGATTGGGGATGGCAACCTGCCTATAACCTTCCCGACATGACAACAGAAATGCTTGTAAACCTGGGCAAATAAAAAGATGGTAATGATTCTAAAAACGTTTTATTCATCTCTTGCAGCATCTTCTTCAAGGCTTTCCTTGTTATCACCCCCAAGACTGTAATAATTATTTTCTTCATCTTCTTCCCCTATTAATTCATTGTCATCATCAAGCTCTTCTCCCGGCACGTCCAGGTCGTCACCGGTGAGTGAAAGGCGGAAACCTTTGTTCTCCAATTCCTCATCTTCTCCCATATCCATATCCTTGTCTATGGCGCCTAACAAAAGCAGGTCTTCCTTTGTTACATCCGCTTCAGTTCCAGGCACTATGCCGATGTCGTCTTCCTCGTCCATGTCATCGTTTACCGGTTCTTCCATGTCGTTGAGGGGCGCAACTGATGCTACGCCGGAAAGGTCCGATTCAGAGATATTTCCGGCGCGCGTGATCTTTTCCACATCTATATCAACTCTTTCCAGATCAACCGAAGGGTTTAGGATATCTTCTGTGGGAGGATAGTGAGGATACCCGGGCAGGTCTTCGTCGCCTGTAACTTCCGGCGGCCTTTTATCATGATTGACATCATCCGTATTTTTTAAAGCCTCGTTCTCAACAAGAGGTTTCTCATCTTCTTCATTCAAATTATCTTCGTGTACCTTTTTCATGTGGCATTTTTTTTATAAAGATAAATTATTGTACCATGTCAGCTTACTTCCACGATAAATACATCGATAAAGACATCTATAAATAAGACACGCCGTTAAACAACAAATTACAACCAAAGCATTCATTTTTAATCTTTCCCCCGCTTTATGAAAACATGCATCCTATATTTATTTCTACTTGTTTTGGGGATACCGTGTTTTTGCCAGTACCGCAAATACAGTTTTCAGCAGCCCAAAATGGGGTCGTTGTTCAATATCGTGGTATACGGTTCGGATTCCTCGAAAGCGGCAGCTGCCGCAGCGCAAACATACCTGATGATTGATACCCTCAATACCATTTACAGCGACTATCTGCCAGGCAGCGAACTGAACCGTTTATCCGCAAAGTCGGGCACTGGAGAATGGGTAGAAGTCTCCCTGCCTTTGTATAACATTTTATCGGCTGCATACAAAGCAAGCGGGGTAAGTGGAGGCAGTTTTGATGTAACCATGGGTCCGCTCACAAAGTTGTGGCGAATGGCGAGGCAAAGAAAGGCTATGCCTCACCGGGATAGCCTGGCTGATGCAAAACGGCGTGTAGGGTTCAGGATGATGGAGTTTTCTCCATTAAAGCAAAGTATACGGCTTAGAAAAACCGGAATGCAGCTCGACCTCGGAGGGATAGCCAAAGGTGAAACTGCTCAGCGGGCGGTTGTCCGTTTACGTGAGCTGGGCTTTCCCTACGCTCTGGTGGATGCGGGAGGAGATATTGTAGCCGGTTCTGTTCCACCCGGAATTGAAGGTTGGGTAGTGAGCATCAATCTTGCAGGTTCCGAAGATGTAATGACCCGGCAATTACTGTTAAAGAACAAAGCAGTAACAACGTCGGGAGATCTTTATCAATATGTAGAGTTAAATGGCAGGCGGTTTTCTCACATCATTGACCCTAATACCGGTTATGCGCTTACCAATTCAAGAAACGTTACGGTAATCTCCAATACGGGCATAACAGCAGACTGGCTCACAAAGGCGTGCAGTGTTTTACCGGTTGAAACTGCCCTGCAACTGGTAAAACGGTTCCCATTCACAGAAGTACAGATCGCCATGTTAAAAAACGGTAAACCTGCCTATCACCGGTCCCGGGGTTTTACGGCGTATTTTAAATAATGTCATATCCTGGCGGTCTGTTATATAAGTTTTGCACTGCCGACTGGTGTTTGCCGTAAATATATAATCAGCATGCAGATTAAATATTGGCTTAATCAGCCTGTTTTAAAGAATAATGGTTAAATTGACCCGTCAATCCGCGTTCCCAATGAATAACGGGTTGCTTGTCATAATCTAAAGTTAGTATATTGAACAGGAAGCCTTTCCTTTTGCTTACTATTTTATCGGTATTTGCGTCGGTATCTGAGAAGATCAGCGCCCAGCAGGTGAAAGAACCGGCTTTTGCATCTTTTGAGCAGTCACTTCCCGGTGCTACCCTAAAATTTAAAATGATTCCCGTAAAAGGCGGAAGTTTTACCATGGGAAGTGCCAACGGCGAAAAAGGCAGGAGGGAAGATGAAGGGCCGGCCAGAAAAGTTACGGTTTCTTCTTTCTGGATCGGAGCCAATGAAGTTACGTATGATGAATATGATGCTTTTTTCAAAGACGAGGAATTTAGCCAGAACCAGACAGCTGATGCAGTCACCAGGCCAAGTCCGCCGTATATAGATCTTACCCTCGGAATGGGAAAGGAGGGTGGCTTTCCTGCAAACAGCATGTCTCAATACGGAGCCCTGATGTATTGCAAATGGCTCTACAAAAAGACGGGTATTTTTTACCGCCTCCCTACGGAAGCTGAATGGGAATATGCCTGCCGTGCGGGGTCTCAAACGGTTTATCCCTTCGGAAATGACCCTAAAGAGTTAGGCAAATACGCATGGTATAAAGACAATAGCGAAGATAAATATCATAAGACCGGGCTTAAGGAGCCTAATGCGTGGGGGCTGTATGATATGCTTGGAAACGTAGCGGAGTGGACAATGGATCAGTATGACGAGAAATACTTTTCTGCAATATCGGGCGCTACCGATCCTGTAGTCAGGCCTACGGCCCGTCATCCGCGAACGCTCAGGGGTGGCACTTACCAGGATGATGCATCGGGGGTGCGAAGCGCGAGCCGGCTGAAGTCGAACCCTGACTGGAACCGGCGTGATCCCCAGATCCCAAGGAGCCGTTGGTGGAATGCCGATGCACCCTTCATTGGTTTCCGGGTACTCAGGCCTGAGAAACCGCCGTCTGCGGAGGAAATAGAAAAATTCTTTGCACAATATTTGGAGGAATGACCTCACAGCTTCGGCAGGCCAATGCGCAAACTGTGTTTTGTGGTTTAGTCTTCCGGATCAAATGATACGTATATTCACACTATTTTGAAACATGTAAAACAAACACCATGAATACAGATCACAAAAAAGAACAAACCCGACGGGAATTTGTCAGGCAGACGTCTCTGATTGCCGGAGGAATCATGACCATGCCAATGATGGCAGGGGCAAATTACTTCTCCGGAGCTGACGACGTTATTAAAGTAGCAGTTGTCGGGTGCGGCGGACGCGGAACAGGAGCTGCTGTTCAGGCATTAAAAACCAAACAAAACGTACAGCTCGTTGCTATGGCCGATGCTTTTTCTGACCGGCTCCAGAACAGTTATAAGAATATTCAGAATGCATTGAAAGAAGACGGGCTTGATAAAAGGCTGCAGGTAAAGGAAGAAAATAAGTTTGTAGGTTTTGATGCCTATAAAAAAGTAATACCTCTGGCGGATGTGGTGATCCTGGCAACACCTCCCGGTTTCAGGCCCATTCACTTCGAAGAAGCTATACGGCAGAATAAGCACGTATTTTTGGAAAAGCCGGTGGCAACCGATCCTGCCGGCGTGCAGAAGATACTTCAGGTGGCTGAAGAAGCAAAGAGAAAGAAGCTGAACGTAGTCGGGGGGTTGCAACGCCGTTATCAGACCTCCTATCTCGAACTGATGAAGCGTTTGAAAGATGGAGCCATTGGCGACGTAGTGTCTGCACAGGCATGGTGGAACAATGATGGCGTATGGGTACGTCCACGTCAGGCGGGCATGACCGAAATGGAATACCAGATGCGAAACTGGTACTATTTTGTATGGTTATGCGGAGATCACATCACAGAACAGCACGTCCATAATATAGACGTCATAAACTGGGCTTTGGAAAGCTTTCCCGTTACAGCGCAGGGAATGGGTGGCCGTGAAGTTAGGAATGGAAAAGAGCATGGTGAAATTTTTGATCACCATTACGTGGAGTTCCAGTATGGGGATGGCCAGATCCTCAACAGCCAATGCCGTCATATTAAAGGTACGATGGCTAAAGTAGACGAATTGATCATGGGAACGAAGGGCAAAATATTTTTCAATGAAGCACGTATCACCGACCTGAAGGGGAAGACTCTTTTTCAATTCGATAAGAAACATGAGAACCAGCCTTACCAGGCGGAGCATGATGAATTATTCGCTGCTGTAGCAAAAGGTGAATTTAAATTTATGGATGCCGAGCGCGTGGCAAAGAGTACAATGACGTCCATTCTTGGAAGGATGGCAACATACTCCGGTCAGCGGGTTAACTGGGATAAAGCCATTAACTCAGGCATTAACCTTCAACCCGCGGTATACGCATGGGACGCAAACCCACCAGTTATGCCGGGAAGTGACGGGATGTATCCGATAGCCGTTCCGGGAGTGACGAAATTTGATGTAGCGGTGAAGTGATCAGCGGAAACAAAATTTTTAAATCCGGTAGTATGATAAATTGTACTACCGTTTTTTTTTGACTATTTAGATTGCAGATTTTGGATTGATTATCCGGCAAGCGAGACTTTGTGACTGTGCGCCGGGGCTGACTCCACGAGGAGCCTCGTGTTTAAAGCAATGAAAAGTCCAGGCAGAATGATTGGGAACAGCGACTAAGAATAGTATTATTCTTTTGAAATAATTACATTTAATGTCAGGGAAGCTCATCCTGTTTTTAAATGCTGTAAATTGAAAAAATATGTTGGGTGTTTGCAACCATCATTCGATAATAAAATATTCCGCGCAATAGCTACCGGATGCTTTTTATTGCTGTCTTACACGGCATTACCCCAGAAGCGCGACTCTACAGATACCCAGGACGTTCCGGCCGCAAAAGCGTTTATTCATAATATTTTTCAGCAGGTTGTGGATGCCGTGACCATTTCAAAAAAAGACAGTTCTGTAAAAGCGGTTTTGCTGAATGCAAAAAGTGAATCTCTGTTCCGGAGACATGAAGGAAAAATCATCAGGCATATCTTTACCCGTGAACTGGGCTTTGAAAAAACCCTTTCGGACACGTCGCGAAGAATTTCCCGTTTGGGAACCGGGATATTAAATGCATTGCATAAGAATACCCGCGAATGGGTGATCAGGGACAACCTGTTTATCAGGGAGAACAGTGTGCTAAACCCATACATTGTGGCAGACAACGAGCGGTATCTGCGTACGCTTGAGTTTATTCAGGACGCCCGTATCCTCGTGCAGCCGATCCGCGGAATTAGCGACTCGGTAGATATCCTTGTCATCACAAAAGACCTGTTTAGCATAACAGGCGGGCTCGACGTTAACGGAATAAAAAGAGTAAGGGCAGGTATTGCTGAAACAAACCTGCTTGGCATGGGCCAGAAAATTCAATATACTACCCTGATAGACAAAGACAGGAAACCTGCTTTTGGCTACGAATTGAAATACACCAAGAACAGTATAAAAAATACTTTTGTCAACGCTTCTGTCGGATACACCGTAATCAACGGGAGCCGCAATGACGGCTCAGAAAATGAGAAAGCTTTTTTTGTAAGAATGGAACGGCCGTTGGTATCCCATTTTTCGAGGTTGGCGGGTTCGATGGAAATTAGTTCTAATCACTCGGATAATCTTTACCGCAAGCCTGATTCCCTGTTTTACCAGTACAGGTTTAATCTGTATGATGGCTGGGTGGGGTATAACCTCGGCGTCACCAAACTACTTTTAAGTAAAGACAAAATCAGGGATAGAAGTTTTTTCGCTATCAGGTATTTGAACAATTACTTTACCAGGATGCCATTCCAGGTTGCCGGAAAATACAATACATTGTTTAACAGCCGGGAAGCCTTACTTGCCGAATTTACCCTCTTTCGCCAGGACTTCTACAAAACAAATTATATCTATGGATTTGGAAATACGGAAGACGTTCCTTACGGCATTAATATAGCCGTTACAGGCGGATGGTATAAGCAGCTCTACCTTGAACGGTTATATGCCGGTGTCAACGCTAACCAGTACGTTGTTACACCCAACGGCCAGTTTATCCAGTACTTTTTACGCACGGGCGGATTCTTCAAAAGCAACAGCCTTCAGGATGCAAGCATCCTGACCGGGGGAAATTACTTCAGTAAAATATTCCTGTACAGGAACCTTAAGGTCAGGGAATTTATCAGATTCAGTTATACCAGGCAGTTTAACAGGTTGACCTTTGAACCTTTACGAATTGATAACCTGTATGGCCTGCAGTCTTTCAGTTCTGATTCTATCCGGGGAACACAAAGGCTAAGCATCTATGCTGAAACTTTTGCGTTCAGTAAGTATAAATTATTCGGGTTTCAGATGGCCCCGTTTCTTTTTACCGACTTCTCCCTTTTATCCCCGGAAAAAGATAAGCTTTTTAAATCCGGCCTTTATACCGGGGTAGGCGGGGGTTTGCGGACAAGAAACGAAAATCTGGTTTTCGGTACCATCGAGCTCAGGCTTATTTACTTTCCAAAAAGGTCTGAAAGATCAAACTCCTTAAATGTTTCTTTCCGCTCAAATATCAGGTTCAGGTATAACACCAGGTACGTGAAAGCTCCTGACATCATCCAGCTCAACTCAGGAGAGGCTGATGTTTTTTGATTGCACATCAGTCGCCGTGATCATTGTTTTTTGAAGAGGCTTTTGACCTTGTCCTTAAGGTTGCTGCCCTCTTTTTGTTTTTCTGCACCTATTAAAAAACCATAAGGTTTAAGCGGATCTACATGATCGAGTATAATTTTAGCAATGCCAAGTAAAGGTATAGACAGGATCATGCCGGGTATACCCCAAACCATTTCTCCGGCTACAATCGCGAGAATGGTAAAAAGTGGATTAATGTTTACTTCAGCCCCGACCACTAATGGTTCAAGCAGGTAACTCTGTATAAACTGAACAAGAAAGTATGTAATCAGAACGCCGATGATCATGTTGCTGCTTCCACCTTGCGCTACTACCATAAAAACTGTAAGTGAGGTACCGGTAATGTTTCCGATAAAAGGGATGATCTCAAGCAACCCGCAAAGGATGGCAAAAAAAATTGCATTTTTTACTCCGGCTATGCTAAAGCCGATGCCATATAAAATCCACAAACAAACGATCATCATTCCCAGGCCGCTGAGATATTTCTGGGCTACCCTGCTGGCCTGATCTATGACGACCAGACCGTTTGTCCTTTCTTCTGGCGGGATAACCTTTAATATAAATTTTTTCAGATGGCCCCGGAACATCATAAATAAAAAGATGTAAACGACAACCAGTATGCCATTGATCAATATGCTCATCAGTGAACCTAATACAGTTGCCACTAAAGATCCGGCACCGCCTCCCGCTGACTTCTGCTGCTGCTCCATCATCTGCCGTTGTTGTTCCTTTGATATACCCAGAGAGCTGCTGACCCATTGCCGTAACCGGCCGGTGATCTTTGAAATCTGCTCCTGCATTTTGGAAGTATCCTCCGAGAGATCCGATAGCTGCCAGCTGATCAAAGCAACAATACCGGCAATAACGGCCAGCAGAATAAAAATACAGGTAAGTGTAGCGAGGGCTTTATTCCATCCCATCTTTTCAAGCCGCCTGCTTAACGGCACAAATAACATTGCGAGTATCCCTGCAATGGCCACCGGAACAAAAAAGTCTTTGGTAAAGTAAAGACCGGCGATCACAAGAAAAAATAAGAATAGGACGGCAATCGATTTTAATAGCAGGGATCTGTTCATAAAAACAAATTAACGGGATTATTGTGCTGTTATTATCCGATGAAATTATGGCTTTATGGGGCATTATTCTCAAAATACACATCATGGACGAAGACCCGCCATTTGATAACCTGATTATTCCCGGCTCATGCTGAAAAATTATCCGGTTGATTCGCACTGATATAGGTTAGCCTCTTTGTTTATTAAGCATTCCCGCGCTCGTTTTATCTGTCTGAAAATTGCAGGCATGAGGTTATACTGTACATAAAAGCTCCTCGTAATAACAGGTGCAACGCCCCAGTTATATGGGTAAATTAGATTCTGTTGTGAAAGAATAATATTACGGTGCGCTGCACCTGATTTGAAATCATAAATTTTTCTACGAATAGTCTGGTGCGCTGCACCACTATAAGAATGTAGAAATGAATAACAAGCGGAACCCTTAGTATTTACTGAAAAGCGCTTCGTAATTTAACAGGTGCTGAGCACCGTTATATTTGTAGAAACAATTTCGTTGATTATTAAGGTGCAGCGCACCGTAATATTATCGTTTACTTCAAATACCTATTTCCGGAAGTGTTT
Organism: Flavihumibacter sp.; assembly: GCA_041751095.1. Classification (GTDB taxonomy): domain Bacteria; phylum Bacteroidota; class Bacteroidia; order Chitinophagales; family Chitinophagaceae; genus JADCRZ01. The sequence goes on along the minus strand of JBGSYC010000136.1, from coordinate 11,703 downwards.
TCTAAAATATTACTCACCATGGTACATAAAATACCTACAGACGCGGTGGGTTTTCTGACCGTCCACAGCGATAATCGTTTTTAGCGAGCATGTCTCCTATGCTATGTAATAGTTAAGTATACGGGCGCAATGTTGCAGGGCGCAATGTTGATCTTTATTCGTTTGTGTTGGCGAGGTCGGCAAGTGTTTTTGATTCCAGTACTTTTAAAGTAGCGTCTCTCACCTGCGCCATCATTCGGTTGAGGCCACACACCCTTTCATCACAGTCTTTACATTTTTCATAGAAATTCAGGCTAACGCAGGGCAATAGCGCAATGGGCCCATCCAGCAACCTCATGATCCTGGCCAGGGATACCTCCCCCGGGTCTACTGCTAAATAATAACCGCCGCCTTTTCCTTTTTTGCTTTCCAGCACCCCGGCTTTTCTCAGCTCCAATAGTATATTTTCAAGAAATTTAAGGGGGATGTTTTTATTTTTTGATATTTCGGATATAAGCACAGGTTCCCTGACCGCATGTTCGGATAAATAGATCAAAGCTTTAAATGCGTATTGAGATTTTTTAGAAAGCATTCGTTGAATTTACATGCATTTAAGATTGTAAAGAATGTTTTTCTCCGCCCGCGGCGGGACATGAAGCACACAAATGGTGCTGGCATAATTCAAACATCCGGTCATTTAGCAACATGATAAATCTCTTACCCACGAAAAATGTGGTTCAATTCCGCAGCCCTTTTGTTAACGATCAAAGGCCCAGTACTTCTTTCATGCCAAAAATACCTTTTTTGCCTGAGATGAATTCTGCCGCCAGCACGGCTCCAGACGCGAAGCCGGTGCGGTTGTGAGCGGTATGTATGATCTCGATATCGTCAATATCCGATTGATAAAGAACTTTGTGCGTTCCCGGGGCGGGGTCTTTCCGGTTACTAACGATCACCAGGTCCTGCGGATCGTCTCCCGGTGAATTCACCCACCGTTTTTTACGTGGTATCTTTTCCATGATCTGCTCCGCAAGAGAAACAGCCGTACCGCTCGGAGCGTCTTTTTTCCGGGTGTGATGTGTTTCTTCCAGGCTGATGTTATAGGAGGGATGAACAGCCATTAGTTCCGCAAGCCGCTTATTGACTTCAAAAAATAAATTCACGCCGATGCTGTAGTTGCTTGCATAAACCAGGGCGCCGTTCTGTTCGACGCAATAAGCTCTTACATCATTCCACTTTTCGAGCCATCCGGTTGAACCGCAGATAACCGGAGTTCCAAATTGTAAACATTTCAACACGTTTTCAAATGCACTATGGGGGCCTGTAAATTCAATTGCCGCGTCCGCTTTTGTCAGATTTTCTCTGGTAAGATCATGAGCATTATCCACGTCAATCTTCAGAACAATGGTATGCCCTTTCTGTAAGGCTTTTTCTTCGATCGCTCTTCCCATTTTCCCATAACCGATCAGGGCAAGATTCATGTTTGATTTTTGATTAGATTACGATATTAGCGCTGCACGTTTATCATCGAAATAAATGCCGCATCCGGGCAACCATACGGAAACGTCAGAAATCTGCCTCTGCAAACTGCGATAAAAATCGCAAAGTCCGATCAATCCCTTTCAGATCATTTCAGATTTAAGTTAGCGATTTTAGATTTGAATTTGTGCAAAACGAATCCGGGCAACAACGATAACGTCAGACGTCCGCAATCTCTTAAACAGCTCGCTCGTTATGTAAGGAAACATCGCCCCAGAGAGATAACGATCAAAATCCGGGTTTTGCAATCAACGCTTTCCTGCCTTTATGGATATCAAATACAAGGCTCAGGCCAGGCATATTAGACACCGGGCTGAAGCCAGGTCTGATCTTCAGGCTCAGGTCGTCACTTACGTCAAAACCCTTCAGGTGTGCATCGACGGTAGCATCCACCACCTGCAAACCCCACATCAGCAAAAACACCAGTACGGAATAATCAATATTCCTCCTGTATTCATTGCGGTGACTCCTTAGTGCATTGGTTGCATTTTGAGTGATAAACGGCTGAAGGTCGGCGTCCACTTTTGTAAAATTTATGGTATCGCGGTTGATCAGAACTCTATAGGCATACTGAATCCGCTTATATTGTACAAGATTGAAATTAAAAACCGCGGCTGTTGTCCCCAGCGCACCGTAAACGATGGGAAGCTTCCAGTATTTTTTATTGTAGATCTGTCCCCAGCCCGGCAGTATGGCTGAACGAATGGCGGCTTTCCTCGGACTGTGTTTCTTTTTAATGGTATCCTGCTGATCAACGTGCAAGCTGTCGGCTGTAAGGTAAGGGGTGATCGCTACCCTGTCTTTTACAATAACCGTATCCTTATTCTGCTGAGAAAAAGAGTAATGGCTAAAGCACATTATTCCCATAGTGATTAAAAGAAAGCGGTTCATATATTCCTCTTAGTTAGGCGATGCCCCCAGCTGATCAAGAATTTTATTGAGTTCCTGCAGGGAATAGTATTCAATGGTTATGCTGCCATTGCCTTTTTTGCTATGCTGCAGCTTAACTCTTGTGCTGAAATGTGATGCTAAATTATCCTCAATTCTTTTGTAAGCGGGAGGAAGAGCGGCTTTTATTGAATCTTTAACGGTTTCGCCTTTATACATTTTCCGGACAAGCTCTTCTGTTTGGCGTACAGACAGGTTTTTTTCACGGATCTCCCTGAAGATGAATAATTGCTTGTCTACGGTATCAACATTAATCAAAGCGCGGGCGTGTCCCATCGATAAGCTTCCGTTCCTGACGGTAATCTGTATGTCGGGCGGTAATTTTAACAGTCGGATATAGTTGGCAACGGTGCTTCTTTCTTTTCCCATTCTCTCTGCAACCTGCTCCTGTGTGTAATTCAGTTCATCCATCATTCGCTTATAGCTCAAGGCTATCTCGATAGCGTTGAGGTCTTCGCGCTGAAGATTTTCAAGTAAAGCCAGCTCAAGCAACTGCTGGTCGTCAGCCTGGCGGATATATGCCGGCAGATCTTTTAACCCGGCGATACGGGCAGCGCGGTAACGACGTTCGCCGGCGATCAGCCGGTATTTTCCGTTGCTCAGCTTCGAAACGGTAACGGGCTGAATGATGTCGTGGATTCTGATTGAATTGGCCAGCTCCTGTAATGACTGCTCGTCAAAATCATGACGCGGCTGCCGGGGATTGGTTTCAATCTGATCAAGGGGGATCCGAAGCGTGCTCGTTACAATTTCGGCAATAGAAGATTTTAACTGGCCTGATGTTGTTTTAAGATCTGCATCTATATTTTGGAGCAACGAACGTATCCCTTTTCCAAGGGCATCTTTATTTTGCTTTGGTGTGCTCATGCTTAACGTTTTGATATTTTGGCAGCTGCGCTCTTTGTTGTCAGTACGAGCGGATATTATTTTCATAAACAACTAAATCGCCTATTGAAGTACTTTTTCTGCCTGGCTGATCCTGGTCATATTATTTTTCTGGAGAATTTCTTTGGCCAGGTTAAGGTAATTTATTGCTCCCTTGCTGAATGCGTCGTACAGGATCACCGGTTTGCCAACGCTGGGCGCTTCACTGATCCGGGTATTGCGATGAATGATCGTATCAAACACGATCTCTTCGAAATGCCTTCTTACCTCACTCACCACCTGGTTAGATAAACGAAGCCTGCCATCATACATGGTCATCAGAATTCCTTCAATTTGTAAAGACTTGTTAAGCCTGTTTTGAACGATCTTGATCGTATTCAGGAGTTTACCCAGACCTTCCAACGCAAAAAATTCAGTCTGAACCGGAACCAGCACCGAATGCGCCGCGGTTAAAGCATTCACCGTAATCAGGCCCAGGGAAGGTGAGCAGTCGATAACGACAAACTGGTAGTCGTTCAGCACGGGTTCTATGATAGATTTCAACATACCCTCCCGGTTAGGGTAGTTGATCATCTCAATTTCTGCGCCTACAAGGTCAATATGCGAAGGCACGAGATCCAGGTTGGGAGTATCCGTTTTTAATATTACTTCCCTCACGGGTGTTTCGTTCACCATGCAGTCATACAGGCTTTGCGTGATATTGTGAAGGTCAAACCCCACGCCGGTTGTACTGTTCGCTTGGGGATCGGCGTCTACAAGCAGTGTTTTAAATTCAAGCACGGCTAAACTGGCAGCCAGGTTTATGGCCGTAGTTGTTTTGCCAACACCTCCTTTTTGATTTGCTACTCCTATTATTCTTCCCATAATATTTTAGACCTACAGCCGCATGTTGCGGGAGTTGATATGATTTCCGGGTTGTTTACGAATCAATTGTTCAACGGAAGTTGACGCAGTTCATTAAAATGAAGTATACCGTAGGCGTAATTATCCTATCGTGATCGAATCACCTATGTTGACCAGATGAAGGTTGAGCCCGGCTGAGGAGAAAGTCTCCATTGCCTTTTGGTGGTTGATCCTGATAAAACCAAATGTATCGTAGTGTACGCCTACTATCTCCCCGCATTCTATCCATTCAGCGGCCTTTGTGGCATCAGTAACATCCATCGTAAAGTTGTCTCCAATCGGCAGAACTGCAAAATTTAGTTTTGCCCATGTGGGGATTAACTGCATATCCATCGTTAAAGCGGTGTCTCCGCTGTAGTAGAAGTTCCCGTCTTCGCTGGTTATGATGAAACCCACGGGATTGCCGGCATAACTGCCGTCCGGAAAGCTGGAAGAGTGATGAGCAACGGTACATTTCACCGAAAATTCATCAAACGTCCATTTACCCCCGGTGTTCATCGGGTGAGTATTTTCGATGCCCTGTTTGTTAAGCCATTCATGTACTTCAAAAACCCCGATCACCTTAGCGCCGGTGCGGCGGGCAATGGAAACACAATCAGAAATATGGTCGCTATGTCCATGTGATAACAAGATGTAATCAGCAGCGATTGTATCTACGTTTATATGGCTTGCCAGTTGATTGGGGGCTATAAAAGGGTCAAAAAGAAGGGTCTTGCCTTTTATAATCACTGAAAAACAACTTTGGCCGTAATAGGTTAGATTCATGTGTTTAGTAATTCGCTGAATGAGTAATAACGTTTGTGTGTATGTGTTTCACCGGGTAAGCGTTTGACGCTAATTATAGCTTACATGCCTGATTGGGCAAGTATCCGCCCCGTTCATTTTTGCAAAAGTAGCACTTCAGCCTTACTTGTGAAACTTTACTGGTTTCGGAGTGTTATAAGTTTAACTTAATTATCTTCTGCAAAATGATCCCGTAGTTTCGGGAGATTAAACCAAGAATGTACACCATTATATCGGGAACAAACCGGCGGGAAAGCAATACCATAAAAATAGCCATGCAATACCAGGACCTGTTGGCTGCAAGAGGCATCCAGGCTTCTCTGATATCTTTAGAGAACCTTGATGTAAGCGAGCGGAACCCTGCAATTGAAAAACTGGAAACGGAAACATTGATCCCTTCACACAAAATAATTTTTATTTCACCCGAGTATAATGGCAGCATCCCCGGAGTGCTAAAATCATTCATAGACAATTCCGACATCGAAAAAGTTTGGTCGGGGAAAAAAGCACTGCTTACAGGAATTTCAAGTGGAAGAGCAGGCAACCTGCGTGGCATGGAGCATCTTACCGGCATATTGCATTACCTTAAAATGGTAGTTCATTTCAACAAACTCCCTATCTCCGTGATAAATAAGTTAATCGACAGTGAAGGAAAAATTGTTGAACGGGGTACGCTTGCGGCTATGAAATTACAGGTTGATGAATTTGTACATTTTTAGTTTCTTTTTTTTACTCCGGTTGTAAATTATTGGCTTTGAATGATAAACCGGATTTACCTGTGCAGGGATAATGATAATTCCGGAGGAAATGAATATTACCAGTGTCTTAAATTCTAATTATGCGTAATTCGGGATCCCTTTGGATCATTATAACCATCATGGCTGTTTTAGACATCTATGTATTCCAGGTTGTCAGATCTGTAAGCCATGCCGCATCTCCGAGAACAAGATTGATCATTTATTCAGTGTATTGGGCAATTTCAATATCAGCAATCCTTCTGCTCGTATTATTGCCGTATTTAAATTATGATAACTGGCCTAAGTCTTTCCGCACCTATGTATTTGCAGTTATGGTAGGTTTAGTGTTCTCTAAGCTGATCGCTTCACTTTTTTTTCTAATTGATGACGTAAGAAGGGCAGTTACGTGGATAGCCGGTAAACTAACCGGTAGTTATTCAGGGCAGAACACTAATAGTGATGAAGGAATAACGCGTTCAGCTTTTTTAAATTGGTTTGGCCTTGCCGCAGGAGGAACGCTGTTTGGATCACTGCTCTATGGTTTCAGTAATAAATACAATTACCAGGTAAAGCGCGTCACCCTGGCTTACCCTAATCTGCCACCGGGGTTTAAAGGAATGAAGATCCTCCATATCAGCGACATTCATTCAGGCAGCTTTACCAACAAAGAAGCGGTTGAAGCAGGCATTCAACAGCTCCTTGGCGAAAAACCGGATCTGGTATTATTTACCGGTGATCTGGTGAACGACCGGGCATCTGAAATGGAGACTTATATGGATGTTTTTAGTATGGTAAAAGCTCCCCTTGGTGTATTTTCTACCCTTGGCAATCACGATTATGGTGATTATGTGAACTGGGATAGCACCGCAGCAAAAAACGCCAACCTGGCCCAATTGAAGAAAGTTCATGAATCTCTAGGGTGGCGGCTCCTGATGAATGAAAACATTATACTTGAGCGGAATGGCGATCAGATTGCTTTATTGGGCATAGAGAACTGGAGTGCAAAAGGCAGGTTTCCAAAATACGGCAGAATGGATACGGCTTATGCAGGGGCCGGAAAGTACCCTTTCAAGATTCTGATGAGTCATGATCCAAGTCATTGGGACGCGCAGGTAAGAACCCAATATCCGGATATAGACCTGATGTTGTCTGGTCATACACACGGCATGCAATTTGGCATTGAAGTGCCTGGCTTCAAATGGAGCCCTGTTCAGTTAATGTATAAACAATGGGCAGGACTGTATGAAGAAGGTAAACAGAAACTTTATGTTAACAGGGGATACGGTTTTATCGGTTACCCGGGACGCGTGGGCATTCTCCCCGAGATCACGGTCATTGCATTAGTATGATTTGATTATCAACAGTATTGGTAAATTTGTATTTTTATATAATTTAACAGCGCTCCTAACCAAGTGGCATATAAGTTGAACGATCTTTATGCTAAACTACTTATTTATGAAATCAAAGACACTTGCCTTTTTAGCTGTTTTGTTGTCAGTTTCAACCCTCTCTATTGCACAAAATACTTCCTTTCTGCAATTGGGAATAAAAGCTGGTACCAACATAACTAAAGTCGAGGGCACATCATTTAAGGACGAATTCCAGTTTGGTTACGCCCTCGGCGGTTTTGCTGCTATAAAGGTGGGTGAAAAATGGCAGGTACAGCCTGAAGTGCTCTTCAACCAGTATAGCGCGAAAACGGCAAACAATTTTGACCAGATCAATCCCCTGTCAAGTGGAAACAATAACATGAAGGATGTGAAATTGAATTATCTCTCCATACCTCTCCTCCTTAATTATAACCCTACCAAATTCGTCACCTTCCAGGCCGGTCCTCAATATGCTATCCTGATCGATAAAGATCAAAACCTGTTGAAAAACGGGCAAAATGCTTTTAAAAACGGCGATTTTAGCTTATTGGGTGGTATTCAGTTTAACTTTGCTAACTTTAAGTTAGGGGGCAGGTACTTTGTTGGCCTTAACAATATCAATGATGTTGACAACAGCGCCAAATGGAAAAATCAGGGATTTCAGTTAAGCCTTGGTTTAAGAATCATATAAATTCTTACGTAAAAGATAAAGCCTCTTCGTCCGCGAGGGGTTTTTTTTTGTAAGGCACTGAACGGCTGCGCATTGTAGTCGCGTTATGATGTATTTGGAAGGCAATAAACTCCGGTATCCACAGGAATTCTTTTTCAGGTATTCTCTTATTGAACCTGATAACTGAAGTCTTACTCTACCTTCGCGTTTGACATGATTTTTACTTGGCACTAATCTTGACGATTATACCTTCCGCATGAAATTCTACCAAAATTTTATTTGGGGTGCTATTTTGTCACGAATTTATAATATGAACCAAAATCGATTTTTCTTTACGCCGGAGGACGATATGGATTTTTTACCGATCATTCCTTTAAATGAACATGAAAATGATGATGGGCAGGAAATAGACATACCAACAGAATTGCCGATTTTGCCACTTCGTAATACTGTTTTATTTCCCGGAGTTGTGTTACCCATAACAGTGGGAAGGGATAAAAGTATCAAAGCAGTTAGTGAAGCATACAAAGCTGACAAACTGGTTGGCGTGGTTGCACAAAAAGACAGCAATGTTGAAGACCCAATGGTGGGTGACCTCGAAGCTGTGGGAACAATTGCGAAAATAGCGAAGCTGATTAAAATGCCTGACGGTGGCACTACCATTATTATTCAGGGTAAACGCCGGTTCAGGGTGAAATCGATAACCGCTGAAGACCCGTTCTTTAAGGGAGCCGTAGAAATTCTCTCCGAAGAAGAGGCGCCCAAAGACCAGGATTTTGACGCCTACGTTTCCAACATCAAAGATCTGGCGACGCAGATCATTAACCTGTCACCCAATCTACCATCCGAAGCGTCGATCATATTAAAGAATATCGAGAACCCGTCTTTCCTGATTCACTTCGTCAGCAGCAATCTGAGCACTGACCTTGCCGACAAACAGCAATTGCTTGAATTGAACAGTATAAAATCAAGGGCTGACCTGCTTATGCAATTGCTTCAGCGTGAGCTTCAGTTCGCCGAGCTGAAAAATAAAGTAACCACGAAAACACGCACCGAGCTTGATAAACAGCAAAGGGATTATTTTCTACAACAGCAATTAAAAAGCATAAAAGATGAATTGGGCGGTGGCGACGCAAATGAACGTGAAGTAAAGGAAATGCAGAAGAAGGCCGAGACCAAGAAATGGTCTGCTGCCGCAAAAGAGATGTTTAAGAAAGGAACGGAAAAGCTCGAACGCATGCATCCCAGCACGCCGGACTATTCTGTAGTTTACAATCATCTTGATTTGATGCTTGACCTTCCGTGGCAGGATTATACAGAGGATATGTACGATCTGAAAAAGGCCAAAAAGGTGCTGGATAACGATCATTACGGAATGGATAAAATAAAGGAACGCATCCTTGAATATCTTGCCGTTTTAAAATTGAAAGGGGATATGAAGAGCCCCATTTTATGCTTTGTAGGCCCTCCGGGTATCGGGAAAACCTCTTTAGGGAGAAGTATTGCCAATTCGATCGGCAGAAAGTATGTGCGTTTAAGTTTGGGCGGACTTCATGACGAGAGCGAGATCAGGGGCCACCGGAAAACCTATATCGGCGCCATGCCAGGAAGGATATTACAGTCTATCCGGAAGATCAAATCATCAAACCCGGTAATGATACTTGATGAGATCGATAAGGTAGGCAGTGATTTCAGGGGCGATCCTTCATCCGCTCTTTTAGAGGTGCTGGATCCGGAACAGAACCACACCTTTTACGATAATTACCTTGAACTGGAATATGACCTGAGCAAGGTGCTTTTTATCGCCACGGCAAACAATATTGCAAACATCCAGCCCGCTCTGAAAGACCGCCTTGAAATCATTGATCTTAGTGGTTACGCCATTGAAGAAAAGACGGAGATCGCAAAACGGCATTTGCTGCCCAAACAACGGGAAGCGCATGGATTGAAAGATGTAAACTTTAAGATCAGCGACAAAGTGCTGGAAAAAATCATCGAAGAATATACAAGAGAGAGCGGAGTTCGTGAGCTCGACCGGCAATTAGCATCTATTATGCGATCTCAGGCTAAGGAATACGCTATTAAGGGCAAATTGAAATCAATACTTGCGCTGCCTGACATTGAAAGAATCCTGGGTAAGTCAAAATACAGCAACGAGATTTATAAAACCGCGAATATAGCCGGTGTTGCGGTTGGCCTGGCATGGACGTATGTCGGCGGCGATATCCTTTTCATCGAAGGCGCCATGAGTGAAGGAAAGGGCGATCTCCAGCTTACCGGTAACCTTGGAAATGTTATGAAGGAAAGTGCGAGTACAGCGCTTACGTACCTTCAGGCAAATGCAAAAAAATACGATATTGATCCACAGATATTCAGAAAGAGAAATGTTCATATCCACGTTCCGGAAGGCGCTGTGCCTAAAGATGGCCCAAGTGCCGGGGTTACCATGTTAACATCACTGGCCTCTACGTTTACCGGCAGAAAAGTTAAACCATACCTTGGCATGACTGGCGAAATCACTTTGCGCGGGCAGGTTTTGCCGGTAGGCGGCATCAAGGAAAAAGTTCTGGCAGCGAAAAGGGCCGGCCTTAAGGAGATCATCCTTTGCTGGCAAAACGAAAAGGACATACAGGAAATAGACTCGACCTTTATCCGCGGACTCAAATTCTACTATGTTAAAAACATGCAGCAGGTTCTTGAGCTTGCCCTCATATGATCACCTTAATATTCCTTTAACAACTTCAGCGTAAACAATGTAATTCCTAATACGTTATTATAGTATAAAGATTTTCATGTTGGTTGTTTTAAGGGTTAAAGTATCCCCCATTTCTATGGGGGATTTTCTTTTGTGGGTCCGGAATGCTGTAGTGCGGCGGCAAATCCCTTCTACTATCCCCGCCGACGTCTCCGTAGTAGGCACCAGCACTATTTTGCTTACCGGGCAGGACCCGACGGAGCGGAGGAGGCAAGTGGGGATTTAGTTCAGGAAAAATTTCGGATCAAGGTAAAAGGTGTAATCCTGATCTTCCACAAGACCGCATCGTCAGAAATAATGGGAGAAGCGATAAAAGTGCTGTTATTGAAGTAAGGGCTTCTTGGTCTGCCTGCCACATCTACAAATTGCCCGTTGGCAAGTGTGTCTACCAAATTATCTACGTAAGCATTTGTATCCATTACATTGTACTTGTAATTGAGTATCCCTAACTATGGGTATGGCATTAACGTAGGCGTTGGTATTCAGGTTTGTTTCCAAAGCATCCGGACATAATCAGCCTGTATTACTGTAAGCAGCATTGTATATTTCATAGTAAACCTGAACCAGTGTCTTGAGCCGGTGGTGTCTGTAAATTGGTCTTACTGTTTAAAGCGTTCACTATCTGCTACAGGGAATACACGGTCGTATAAATGCCGGAAGTGAGGAATGTTTTGTTACGATAAGGCTTTGCTGCTTGAAGTCTGAATAATTTTATAGGGTAAGGTCTCCCGGATTACCTATCCTTTTGCAGAAAATATAGTCGCTGAAGAAGAAAAAGCGCAAAGAAAGGGTTGAGTAAAATTTGCTTTTCATAACAAGTGGTGTTAGATTTTAATGTCTAGTGTTAAGTTAATCATAAATTGACGGGTATAGTTTTTTTAATTTTACCCTTGCATCCTTGTTTGTAAACTGCCAGTTAATCTTGCTGTTCTTATTATTTCTATTATTTTGCCATGCTTTAATTTCGTCTTTAATCTTTTCCATCGAGGATATATGTCTATTGAGGCATTGCCCGTTCAAAACATGTAATTCTATCTCGGCCATATTCAGCCAACTGCCATGTTTCGGCGTAAATACAAATTCAAATCTATCCCAAAGTCTTTTTGCTTCTGCTGGTTCAAAAGTTTCATAAAA
>JBGSYC010000135.1:0-2099 GCA_041751095.1 Flavihumibacter sp. | reverse complement strand
CAATGGTCGCATCCCGGACTAAAATACATGATCATTGTTCTTTTTCGCTTTTCCAGGTTGTCGCGCGTCAGCGTGGTGGTACTGTCAGCTTTCAATAACGTAAAGGGAGGTATGGTTGGGTATCGCTGAAAGCCTGCCTGGCCTTCCTGCGTAAAGCCAACAGCAAAATTGATCAGTAAAAAACAAAGCAGATAAATATGTTTCACTAACGGGATCTTTTATCAAAAATACTGGTTAAATGCATTCATCCCGGCGATCATTTGGCCAACAGGAAACTTTTAAGTATAGGAACATAATATATTTACGAAAATGTTTTATCGTTACGATAATTTCGTAGATTTGACTTTCATAATCTGTGTCAGCCGGGAGAAGCAAAATCTAAAAAGGGAATTATGGATATAAAGCACCGGCCGCGTCAGAGATAAACGCGAATTTTGTACGATCATTTTGGGCTTCATATAAATACATGCGATAATGCATTACCTGTTGGTATATCTTTTAAAGTGTTCAATCGGAATGGCGGTGATTTTTGTATTCTATTTTCTTGTGCTTAGATCATTGACCTTTTATCAATGGAATCGTTTCTTCCTTACAGGCGGCAGCATAGCCTGCTTTATTATCCCTTTCATAAACCTTAATGAATGGATTGAGGGTATGCATTTTACGGGAACCGTAATGGTGAGCAGAATTCCCATGGTAGTTCAATTGAATCCATCATTTGATATGCCGCTTCACCAGGGTGTTGGAGCGCAAAGCGCCGGGTTTTACATCGGCGATGTTATACGGCTGCTTTTTGCAGCAGGGGTAGTTATTATGGCAGGGAGAGCAACGATGCGATATCTTTCTGTGCAGGCAATTAAAAAAAGATCAACCCTCGTCCACTCCTGCGGCGTTCATATATATGATGTGAGCTCCAGTATTAGTCCGTTTTCTTTTGGCAATGCTGTTTTTGTTAACACCAGCTTACATGCTGAAGAAGAATTGGAAAAGATACTTCAGCACGAGATGATCCATATCAGGCAGCATCATACGATCGACATTATAATCGCTGAAATATTGTGCATAATAAACTGGTTTAATCCATTTGCATGGCTGATCAACCGGGCCATCAGGCAAAACCTCGAATTCATTGCCGACCGTAATGTTTTGGAGACCGGTGTCGACGGGCGCGAGTATCAATATCTTTTACTGAAAGTATCCGGGATACGCAAATTCAGCCTTACTACTAATTTCAATATCTCTACACTTAAAAAACGTATAATCATGATAAATAAAATGAAAACTCCGGCCATGCATCTGGCGAAATTTCTTTTTGTGCTGCCTTTATTGGCGGTTATGTTTCTTGCCTTCCGTTCAAAGCAATCGCAGTCCCGTATAAGCATTAATAAGGATTCATTGCCTTATGTACACAAGCAAAGGCAGGTTCCGGATACCGTTCCACCGCCTCCAGCGCCTCCGGCTCCGGTTATTGATAATGATCTGGATACTTTGGCCGTACCGCCACCACCGCCACCAGCACCGCCGGCACCGCCAGTAACTGAGCTCTCCAAAGCAAATTTGCCGAAGGGGGTTAAAAGCATCGTCATAAACTCAAGGGCGGTAGTTACTTTTATCAATGGCAGCACAAAAACGTTTGATCTTAACAAACCCCAAGAGAAAGCAGCCTTTGAGAAGGAATTTAAGGTTCACCCGGCACCAACGCCGGTTCCACCTGTTGTAGTGGATCCTCAGGTACAAGGGTTGCCAACGCCGGTAGTTGCTCCTGCTTCTCCCCGTCGGAATTGATCCGGCTATAGGTGCGTGCCACTGCATCTGGAATCCACCCGGCAATTCTTAAATCAAAACTTTACACGATCAATTCCTTACCTTCGCTCGCTAAAAATTATTTTATGGCTACTACAGCAGATATGAGCCGAGGGCTGATCATAAAACTTGACGGCAGTTTGTATTCGGTCGTTGAATTCGGCCAGAATAAAACGGCAAGGGCCGGCGCCAAGATATGGGCTAAACTTAAAGGAGTTGATAATAACCGAACCATAGAACACACCTGGAACAGCGGCGACAGCATTTACCCGGTCAGGGTAGAAAAGAAACCATAT
>JBGSYC010000134.1:0-24351 GCA_041751095.1 Flavihumibacter sp. | reverse complement strand
TCTTCTGCCCGGTGTGTTGTTATATGATTTTGCTCTGTTCTTGAATATCCTGTTTTGCAGGTGCAGGTTTGTCACCTGAAGCCCCGTGGCTTCCCTTATCTTACTTTAACCTGAAGCCAATCTTATCTGGTGCTTTTTGCTGTCGATATTTTCCAGCGTTTGTGCACACAGTACCTGGCATTTCATTGCACAAAGCAATTGTTCCCACAGGTACTTTAGAGTGAGTTTATTAAAGCGTTCCAGCAGGTCCCTTATTTTGCAGGTGTTTTCGAGGAGTTGATTGAGCAGATGCGCTATAAGCATACATTGATAATAGTTTTGCTGTGCATTAAAGGATTTTCTGCTAAATAAATGCTGCATGGCATAGCCGTTGTTTTTCTCTTCATTAAAACCTTCATTCTCTATCTTCCATCTAAGTCTTCCGGCTCTGCTTAGGTTTTTTACAGTTGATTTGTTTACAGCCAGATTGGTAATACGTACAAAATTTGTCGCAGCTGCTTTTTGTGTTTTTTCGTTACTGACGGTTTCTTTGCATTGCAGGTAGTGCAGGCTATGTTTCTTATGCAGCAAATCTTCCACCCAGTAAAACTCCTGTGTAACGGCAGTGTTTTTCACAGTACACACCGGAGAATGAACAAAGCTGTTGCGATGGGTGGGCGGGTCATCTTTGAGGCAATCCTGCAGGGCAGGAAGGCTTCCGTCCTGCAGGGTAATGATGTATTTCCATTCATTGTTTTGACAAATGCTCATTACAGGGTCGCTGGCATAAAGTGCATCGGCCAGTACGCAAATGGGCAGGCGGGGAAAGTTTTTTTTGAGTTTTTCGGCAAGACGCTTAAAAGCTGTCTGCTCACAATCCTGTTTGTCATAAGCCTTATTGTTGTCATTGATTATCCACTCGGTGCCCAATGAAATACAAAAACCGCTTTCTGTAACCATCTTTGCTTCCAGAACAGGATAGAGATAAGTTACTTTTCCATTTTTTGATTCTTTTCGTAATCCGCATCCAAACCTGTCCTCATCGCAGCTTATCACACCCGAAGCATCAAAGGCGACCATGTAATGGTCAAATATTTTATCCTTATAAAAAACCTTATTCCCTATGAGCCGGCTTACCATATCTACTTTTATCTTTTCCAGTGCATCTGGCGGCAGTATTTCAAAAAGATCCTGAACGGCATCTAAGTGTGGCAGGTCGGCCTTGAAAAGTTTGTGGAAGTTGGAGGTGAACTGGCCGCTGTGCCTGCGGTCATTATTGATCGCATTGCGGCTCTGAGCTTTGAAGATAAACATGCCCAGAGATCCGAAAAGAAGCTCCTCAACAGCATAGTCTTTTCGTTTACGGTGGTCGGGCACCCCCTCAAGTGCCTGCTGAAAATCTGGAAAATAGCTGCGCATGACCTTGCGCAGTTCATAAGCAATCATAGAGCCTTCAATTGTCTCGTTTTGCTGCCTGGAGTTCCTGTGTTTTTTTAAGCAATTGCTCTTGTTACCCAATATAAAACACCTATCTTAGCAGCATACAAAAAAGCCCGCCTGAAACCAATACGAGCGGGCTTTTAATAACAAAAAATATGGGTAACAAATATACTTTAACTAAAAAGTATCTTGCAAGCCCGAAAGGGCTTTTTATCCCCACAGCTTTCCCTTCGCAAAATTAGCCCGAAAAATATTTTTAACCGTACTCTGAAACCCCTGCCCAATAAGACTTTTATTTACTCGCGGAATAGCTGACTTACATGCACCACTCCGCCGATGTTTCGCCTTCCAACGCTTCCTTATAATCATGGCTTTAACACAAGTTTTCGTAACCTCCACACGGATTACTGAAATATATTTAGTTTCATTGCACCATGACCGAACCCGCACCTGAAGTCGTTTACAAAAACAGGATTCAAGACCTCACCTCCCAAATCAAGCGCCTCAAAAAAAAGAGAGATACAATCGCATGGATGCGACTTTCAGCTATCCTGGTCATCTTCGCATGCTTTTTTTTCCTCAGGTCATATGGACTGGCATACGCATTCATTCCTGCCATTGTATTCTTTGCCTTGTTCCTTCGCCTGGTCGTGCTCTCAGGAAGGAATAACGAAGCTATTAAGAACCTCGACCTGCTCCGGCGGATAAACGAAATGGAACTTAGCATCGCTGCAGGAAATTACGTGAGCCTGCCAGACGGAAAACAATACCTCCCACCAACACATGATTATGCCCCTGACCTCGACATCTTCGGCAGGGCTTCCATCTATCAATACATTAACCGGACGACCTCTGAACAGGGCCACTTGGCGCTTGCCACCTGGCTTCTTGCACCCGCAGATGCACACATCGTCATGGAAAGACAGCACGCATCAATAGAACTTCGCAGCCAATACGAGTGGCGTCAGCAACTACAGGCTTATGGACTGGCAGGTAACATTACTTTATCAACCCAGCAAAAGATCAACAGATGGATCATCGAACCTGACCTGTTTACAAAACCTCACTGGAAATGGTTACGCTATCTCATGCCGGCGCTGATCTTTTTTGCGCTGCTGTTAAACGTCCTCGGAACACTTCCTTCACCCCTCTTCTATGGAGTGGTCTTTATTTTCTTCCTGTTATCAGGCGCAATAAGCAGGCGGGTGAACCCTGTTTATCTTCACCTCGACAAAATCGTTAATGAAATAGCAACCCTTTCCCGCAGTATCGCGTGGATAGAACAACAAAACAGCAGTAGCCCTTACCTTGGCCGCCTGTTACACCATTTCATTGCAAAAAAAGCCGGGGCGTCAGCACAGGTTCAAAGGCTGAAAAACATTCTGGACCGACTCGAATACCGCCTGAATCCGTTAGTGTTTATTCCCCTGAATACTTTCCTGTTCTGGGACCTGCAACAGGTACTTGCACTCGAAAAATGGAAACACGAAAACCATACAAGCGTCTCGGCCTGGTTCGATGCCTTAGGTGAAATGGAGGCCCTTGCCTCTCTGGCAGCAGTCAGCTTTAATCACCCCGGCTGGAGCTTCCCGGTTTTAAGCAATGTAGAAGGTGCTTTGGCTGCTAACGATCTCGGCCACCCGCTGATACCTTTAGACAAACGTGTCTGCAGCTCATTTCAAACACAGGGAACAGCAAAGATAGCCCTCATCACCGGATCAAACATGGCCGGCAAGAGCACCTTTCTCAGGTCCGTAGGGGTAAATATTGTGTTAGCGATGGCCGGATCACCGGTATGCGCAAAAACATTTTCCTTATACCCTGTGAAAGTGATCAGCAGCATGCGCGTAAATGACAACCTCGAAGAAAGCACTTCAACATTTTACGCAGAACTGAAAAAGCTGAAATACATCATCGAAGCGGTAAACAGGGGAGAAAAAATCTTTTTATTACTTGATGAAATTTTACGTGGCACCAATTCGCTCGATCGCCATACCGGCTCAAAAGCGCTGATCAATCAACTGATCCGGAAAAATGCTGTTGGTATAATGGCAACACACGACCTTGAACTGGCCGGCCTGGTGAAAGACTACCCTCAAAATATCCGCAACTATCACTTCGATGTGCAGGTGTCGGAGGAAGAATTGTACTTCGACTACAAGTTAAAGGATGGCGTTTGCAAAAGCCTAAATGCATCGATACTTATGAAGAAAATAGGGATTGAATTGTAGGGGGTGGGGTATGGGTATGAGGCTGTAAGCAATCAGCTTTCAGCGTTCGGCTTTCAGAAGTCAGCTATCAGGCGATGAAGTATTGTCTATGCCGTCAGGCATTTAGCAGCAAGCTTCAATCCCCTCCCATACCTCACACCTGATAGCTCATCCGCCCTACCTAAACAACCTGAAAATATCCAGTCCCAAAGCATACGCCATCAATCCCAGCAAAAGGATCATACCTGCCATTTGCGCATATTCAATAAATTTGTCACTGGGTTTACGCCCGGTAACCATCTCGTACAACGTAAACAGCGCGTGACCGCCGTCGAGGGCGGGAATAGGAAGAATGTTCATAAAAGCGAGGATGATGCTGAAGATCGCCGTAAGCGTCCAGAAGCTTTGCCAGTCCCACGTGCTTCCAAATGTGTTTCCAATGCTTATTACGCTTCCAAGTGAATCTTTAACCTTCAGCTCTTTAGAAGTAAACAACAGCTTTAAATTCTGGATATACCTGCCAAGGGTCTCCCAGCACCTTTTGAAGCCGGCAGGTATCGACTCAGCAAAAGAATACTCAATTTGTTTACTGCCCAGGATTTCGTCGATGGGTTTAAAGGCAATAAAGTTATCGCCGTTCAGGTCTGAGAGCACATCTGCAGTAACGGTATCCGCGGAGCGCAGCAAGGTCAGGGTGAGCGTTTTATTCTTCGGAATGTTCATCCGCAAAAGGTCGGTAGAATATCTGACCGGTGTGGAATTAAAGGCAATAAGCGTGTCGCCACGTTGAAGGGTGCCATTTGATATTTTCGCTTTTGGAAGCACCGAATCAACAATCAGCGGGTAACGGACATACGTAAATCCACCAAGCTTATTTCTATTAAGCTGGCTGATGAACCCTGCCGGCAAAGGCAGTTCCATATTATTTCCATTGCGTTCAATGGTAATGCTTTTTGCATCATTCATAATAATTTCGGAACCCACAGTTCCAATGCGTTCAATCTTTTTACCCCCGACAGCTACGATCTTATCTCCATCCTGCACTCCTATGTTTTTTCCAAGGCTGTCGGCATACACACCATACCGTAGATTTTCTATAGGGATATATTTTTCACCCCACACCCACATAATTCCGATAAAGATCAGGATTGCCAGTATAACGTTCACCGTTACCCCACCAACCATAATGATTAAACGCTGCCACGCCGGCTTCGACCTGAATTCGTGTGGCTGGGCTGGTAGCTTAAGCTGGTCTTTATCCATACTTTCATCTATCATGCCGGATATCTTTACATATCCTCCAAATGGAATCCATCCAAGTCCATACTCGGTCTCCCCGATTTTCTTTTTAAACAATGAAAACCATGGATTAAAAAAAAGATAGAACTTTTCTACCCGGCACCTGAACCATTTGGCAGGCAGGTAATGCCCTAATTCATGCAGAACAACAATGATTGAAAATGATAATATAAACTGGCTGGCTTTTACTCCAACGTCTGCCCAGTTAATTGCTAATAATGTCATAATCCCTCATCCGCCTCACAGCAGACGTCTTTTTATTTACGAATGTTTACAAATTAAACTTGTCTTAGAGATTTTCAGCGTGTTTGTCATTTGGAAATACCACGTGCCGAGACTTACATGTGAATTAAAGAAGCGGCAAAGGTACGTGCCTCGCCATCGCTTTCAAAATATTCCTCAAGGGTTGGGTTTTGAATAAACGGCATTTTATCCATTGTTCTTTCCACAAGGTCGGTCATATCAAGAAAGCCCAAGCGATTTCTCAGGAAGGCAAATACAGCAATCTCATTTGCGGCGTTCAAAACACATGGCAGATTTCCACCCTTATATAAAGCAGTGGTTGCCAGCGTTAAATTTCTAAAAGTTTTTATGTCGGGTTCCTCAAAGGAAAGGGTATTAGGCTTTTTGAAATCATATCTCGGAAACTTGTTTGTAATCCGTTGGGGAAAAGCCAGCGCGTATTGAATGGGCATCTTCATATCAGGAAGTCCCATCTGTGATTTTATACTGCCATCCTCAAACACAACCATACTATGAATGATGCTCTGCGGGTGTATCACCACTTGCACCTGTTCGGGTTTGAGATTGAACAACCATTTCGCTTCAATCATCTCCAACCCTTTATTCATGAGGGTAGCCGAATCAATTGTCACCTTTGCTCCCATTGTCCAGTTAGGATGTTGCAGCGCATGGTCGCGTTTTACGTTCACAAGAAAATTTGGCTTCTTTCCTAAAAAAGGGCCTCCGGATGCCGTCAGTACCACCTTCTCAATCCTGTTGCGGGTTTCACCCACCAGGCATTGAAAAATGGCGGAATGTTCAGAATCTACGGGAATGATCGGCACCCGGTATTCTATGGCTTTTCCCATCACAATATCCCCTGCTACCACAAGGGTTTCTTTATTGGCCAGCGCCACCATTTTTTTGATCTCGATAGCTTTCAGGGTAGGCTTCAAACCGGCAAAACCAACTATAGCTGCCAGCATCAGGTCGTAGCAGTCCATTGATGCTGCTTCTTCAAGAGCATCCTCCCCGGCAAAAACCTTAGTATCAGAAGACGCAAGTGCGTCTTTCACTTTTCTATATTTACTTTCATCGCCGATAACAACAACATTTGGCTTGAACTTTAAAGCCTGTTGCACAAGCAACTCATCGTTGTTTTGCGCTGTTAGTATCTCTGCAGAAAATTTGTCCTGGTTAGCTTCAATCACCTCCAGAGCCTGCGTTCCGATAGAACCGGTTGATCCAAAAATAGCTATACGCTTTACATTATTCTGTGCCGTCATGGACGTAAATTATTTTTTATGAGCCAACCGATAGAATATCTATTTGGCATTCTTGCGTCGCACCCGTGTACTGTTGTACCCTGCGCAACCGTGTAAAAATTACTGGCAGATGACCTGTGAGATACTGTTCCTTGTAGCACTGATATGGAAATGTTACCTGTATCAATATTTAACTTGTGTTAATATCCCTTCAACTTGTTCCCGCTGTCTGCTCTCAACTACTGCTTCATTGAAATATAAACCTTCACCCACCCCAATCCTCCCGTCATGCGATGCCTCCGGACGCCAATTCCGGTAACGGCGCGCAATTTAACGCAATAATTGCTCTAAAGCATTATGCACTTTGCTAAAGTTAAACCGTTCCACTACATTCTGCATCATCCGGGAGATCTGTTCATTTTGGAGGTTGCCGATGGAACCCGCATGGGTATGATTTATTTCCGGCGAGTAACTGAAACTATCACTTTCTATGTCATGCCCTATTTTCCTGTACGCATCGCGAAATGGAATACCCTGGAGCACCAGTTTATTTACTTCTTCCACGCTAAAGAGGTACTTATACTTTTCATCCGCAAGAATGTTTTCTTTCACCTGGACGTTAGCAATCATCAGACCTGCCATTTTTATACACGACCGCATATCCGCAAAAGCAGGAATGAGGTGTTCCTTAACGAGTTGAAGATCGCGCTGATACCCCGATGGAAGATTATTGATCATCAAGGTAATCTCGTTTGGCAACGCCTGCAGGCGGTTGCAATGCGAGCGGATCAACTCAAAAACATCGGGATTCTTCTTATGAGGCATAATGCTGCTGCCCGTGGTAAGCTCATCGGGAAAAGAAATAAAACCAAAATTCTGATTCAGGTATAAACATGCATCCATGCTAAGCTTTGAAAGCGTTGCAGCGATGTTTGCCATCGCGGATGTAACAATTTTTTCTGATTTGCCCCGACCCATCTGTGCATACACCACGTTATAATTCAAATCGTCAAATCCCAACAGCGTAGTTGTCATTTCCCGGTTAATGGGGAAGGATGATCCGTAGCCTGCAGCTGACCCGAGCGGGTTTTTATTCACCACTTCATAAGCAGCATGCAGGGTGAGCAGATCGTCAACAAGACTCTCCGCATATGCAGCGAACCATAAACCGAAAGATGATGGCATGGCAAGCTGAAGATGCGTGTACCCGGGTAACAAGTAGGTTTTATACCTTTCACTTTGGCTTACCAGGAGATCAAAAAGCTCTTTGGCGGCGTTTACAAGCTTTTCAATTTCATTCCTCAAAAACAGTTTCAGGTCTACCAGCACCTGGTCGTTCCTCGATCTTGCACTATGAATTTTTTTTCCAGTATCTCCCAGCTTTTCGGTAAGAAGATGTTCTACCTGTGAATGCACATCTTCAATTCCTTCCTGTAAACTGAATGTACCTTCCTTTATCTGTCTGTATATATTTTTTAATTCTTCCCGCAGAAGGGTCAGCTCTTTATTTGTAAGCAGCCCGACCGACTCCAGCATCCCGATATGTGCCAGCGAAGCCAGCACGTCAAAAGGCGCAAGGTGAATATCCAGTTCCCGGTCTCTGCCAACGGTAAAACTTTCCACCTCGTGTAATGACGTCGTATCTTTCTGCCAGAGCTTCATTGTTTGATTTTACTTCGTAAATAATCACCCCAGCCTTAATCTTTTACTGGTATTCGTTGCAATATTAGAACTTAATCAACGCATAGAAAACTGTCGCTGTATAATTTAAAAGAGGTATATTATTCAGACAGAAGGGGATGCAATAAATTAATATATGTCTGAATACCTTCCCTGATTTCTTCGAGATAAATAAACTCATCTGCGGTATGGCTTCTGGCACTGTCTCCGGGCCCGCACTTTAATGATGGTGCAGGAATTAAAGCCTGGTCTGAAGTGGTAGGGGAGCCATATGCTTTCCTGCCCATGCGGATACCCGATTGAACGATGGGATGCTGCATGTCTATTCTGGAAGAGCGCATACGCATGCTCCGCGGCTTAACTTCGCAACCAACATTTTGCCTGACGACGTCGAGTATTTCCTCGTGTGTATATGCATCGGTAACTCTTATGTCCGTTACGAATGTGCATGCGGCAGGCACCACGTTGTGTGCTTTGTTTTCAGTATTGATCACCGTAACGCTCATCTTGACCTGCCCTAATGTTGGTGATACTTCGGGAAAAACAAAAGTACGGAACCACTCAACATCCCTGAAAGCCTTATAAATGGAGTTTTCCCCTTCTTCACGCGCCGCGTGTCCGGATCTGCCATGTGAGATACAATCCAGCACCAGCAATCCTTTCTCAGCAACGGCTAAATCAGTAAGCGTTGGTTCACCCACAATGGCAAACTCAACCGCA
This sequence comes from Flavihumibacter sp., assembly GCA_041751095.1. Taxonomy (GTDB): domain Bacteria; phylum Bacteroidota; class Bacteroidia; order Chitinophagales; family Chitinophagaceae; genus JADCRZ01. The sequence goes on along the minus strand of JBGSYC010000134.1, from coordinate 15,536 downwards.
GGCAACAGGGGAAGAATGCTTTCGATGCCACCGCTTCCGGATATCTCTTCTTCCGCCGTAGCGGCGCAAATGAGATTGTAGGCAAGGTCTTGTTTGTCATAATAATGCAGAAAGGCACTGATCAGGCCGACAAGCGCGCCTCCGGCGTCATTGCTTCCAAGTCCATACAATTTACCCTCTGCAATCACCGGGTCAAAAGGATCGCGAATATAATGAGCATCCGGCTTAACCGTATCATGATGGGAATTTAGTAAGATAGTCGGCTTATCGGGATCGAAGAAATGATTTCTAACCCAGATGTTGTTTAAATGACGATCGTATGGTACGTTTCTGTCAAGAAAAAACCGTTCAAGGACAGAGGCTGTTTTTTCTTCTTCTCTGCTAAATGACGGTGTGGCAATAAGTTGCTTCAGTAAAGCCACAGCCTCATTGTATTTATCTTCCGTAATCTTCATTTAGATTGTCTTCGTTAAACCTCGTCATCCTTTATCGCCTAAACGATCAGGGTGCCTGTTGTTTCCGTAGTGGTATTCTGCAGCAGATCCTTTGCATCCCCGATCAGCACCTCTTTTACGCCGGCATCAATTGCAGCGAATGCATTGTCAATTTTGGGGAGTATGCCTGCAAGCAATTTGTTCTCCTCACGTAAACGCAGGTAAATGTCTCTGTTTATCAGTCGGATCACCGAGGTGTTGTCCTCCACATTTCCCAGTACACCCTTTTTTTCAAAGCAATAGATCAGGCGGACATTATAAAAACGGGAAAGGCTTACAGCAATAGAAGAGGCAATTGTGTCTGCATTGGTGTTTAACATACTGCCCTTTGAATCATGCGTCAATGGCGCCACTACGGGCACCAGATTGTTTTGAAGAAACAAAAGCCAGCTGTCTGCAGGCAATTGTTGCATGTTTATGTCTCCCGCAAATCCGTAATCCGTCTCTTTTACCTCACGCTTGTCGGCAGGCAAACAATTGGCGTCTGCGCCTGTTAACCCTATGGCGTTACATGACATTGATTGTAACCTTGCCACGATTTTTTTGTTTACCAGCCCACCATATACCATCGTTACCAGGTCGAGTGTTTTTCCATCGGTAATTCGTCTTCCGTTGATGTATTCGGAAACTATTCCTAACTGATCACCGATTTTTGTAGCAATTTTTCCGCCCCCGTGAACCAGTATCTTTTTTGCCCGGATGGAATTAAACGCGGCGAGGAATGATAACAGCACATCGTCCTGGTCGATAACATTACCGCCGATTTTTATAACATACAGTTGTTCCATTCAAGACCTGTTTATATGCCTGCGTTGGAGGCATAGGTGAAACGCAGGTTATGTTAACCGGTAGCGGCGTCACCGGGGTATCAGAGCTTTTGTAAGATATCTCCCAGTACCGCTTGCGCAGCCCAAACCCGGTTTGCCGCCTGGTGAGTGACCAGGCTATAATTGCTGTCCAGTATTTCGTCACTTAATTCAACATTCCTTCTGACGGGGAGGCAATGCATTACCTTCGCATTATCCGTCAGCTTCATTTTTTCTGTCGTAAGCATCCAACCCGGATCGTTGCTGTATATCTTTCCATAATCGTTATAGGTGCTCCAGTTTTTCACATACACATAATCGGCACCCTTTAAAGCCTCGTCCTGGTTTGTCGTTATTGTTGCGCCGGCAGAAAATTCGTCACATAATTCGTAGTCTTCAGGATGAGTGATCACAAAATCAGCTTCGCCCCACGCATTGATCCACTGGGCGAAAGAATTCGCTACGCACTGAGGCAGGGGCTTTACATGAGGAGCCCAGGTCAACACCACCCGGGGCCTGCGATCCTGTACAAAGGTTTCCTTGATGGTAAGCAGGTCAGTAAGGCTTTGCAATGGATGCAAAGTTGCGCTTTCAAGGCTGACTACGGGCACTCCTGCATATTGAAGAAAAGACGTCATCACCAGCTCGCTGTAATCTTCTTCACGGTTCTTCAGGGAAGGAAAAGTCCTTATGCAAATGATATCAAAATATTTTCCAAGAACAGGCGCGGCATCTTTTACGTGTTCAACAGTATTGCCGCTCATGATTGCCCCCTCTTCAAATTCAAGTGCCCATCCCTCTTTGTCAACATTGAAAACAATTGCTTCCATGCCAAGATTCATGGCGGCCACCTGGGTGCTTAACCGTGTACGAAGGCTTGGATTCAAAAACAACAGGCCGACCCTCCTGTCGGATCCCAGCTCCTTGTCAGAAAGCGGATTTGATTTACATGCAAGGGCTCTGCCTACCAGGGCGTTTATGTCGGCAACATCCTTTACTGATATAAAGTTCTTCAATGCTAACGGTTGAAATGCTAAAGATAATTCACAACATATAGAAGCCAGATGTTAAGTTACTAACTACACTCCCGACTCCCGCCTACCTACACTACCCACTACCTACTACCCACTCCTACTTCCTGCCTGTTCCCTACCGCAAGTTCCGAGTCAATTGCTTCCAGAAAGATGTCGGCCTCTTTGCGGGTAATATTTAAAGCGGGAAGCAGGCGGATGACATTCGGCTTTGCTTCACCGGTGAATATCTTGTGTTTAAATAGTAAGTTCCTTTTTACATCTTTCAAATGTTCAGGCAGGTCAATTCCAATCATCAGTCCTTTTCCCCTTACCTCCCGGATCCCGGGCAGCCCACGCAGTTCACCTATCAGGTAATTACCTACCTCTATTGCATTTTGCATCAGTTTTTCCTCTTCTATTATTTCAAGAACGGCCAGGGCTGCTGCGCAGGCCAGGTGATTTCCACCGAAAGTGGTGCCAAGCATAAAATGCCTCGGCTGCAATTTCGGAGCAATAGAAATACCAGCCACCGGGAAGCCATTACCCATCCCTTTAGCCATTGTATAAATATCCGCATCGGCTCCGCTGTAATCATGGGAATAAAACTTTCCGCTTCTTCCATAACCACATTGAACGGAATCAGCAATAAATACTGCATTATACTGGTCACATAGCTCGCGTATCCTGCGTAAAAACGCCTCCTTTGCTTCAATGATCCCTCCCACACCCTGGATGCCTTCAATGATGACTGAAGATATATCGTGTTGGTGAAATGCCTCTTCGAGCGCTGCCTCATCATTAATCGGAAGAAAGATTACGTTCTCCGTCTGGTTCACCGGTGCAACAATGTTTGGATTGTCAGTAACCGCAACCGCGAGTGAGGTTCGTCCGTGAAATGCCTTTCTGAAGGCAATGATCTTTTTGCGGCCATTATAAAATGATGCCAGCTTCAGCGCGTTTTCATTTGCTTCGGCACCTGAATTACATAAAAACAACTGGTATTCGTTTCTGCCGGAAACCTGACCTAAAAGTTGCGCTAGTTCCTGTTGCAGCGGGATATGCACCGAGTTGGAATAAAATCCCACTTTATGCAACTGGTCTTCGATTCGGCGAACATAATGCGGATGAGTATGGCCGATAGATATCACGGCATGTCCTCCGTAAAGGTCCAGGTATCTTTCCCCTTTTTCATTCCATACGTAAGAGCCCTGGGCTCTGTCAATGGTAATGTCGTTTACCGGGTATACGTCGAATAGTTTCATTTTCGTTGGATTATATATCGACTGGTTTATAAAAAAGCATGCGTAAGCTACATTCGGTTCTCCTGCAGGGAGCTGCATGTACAATCTGGTCTGCTGACAAGGTCTTCTTCAAACGGCTTCCGGCATAACGCCAGGGAGAACGGACGAAGAGAAAAGCCTTAGAAAAAATTGGCTTTTAATTTCAATCCTTCCGTCTCAACCAGTCCAAACATCAGGTTCATATTCTGAACCGCCTGGCCTGAAGCCCCCTTAACAAGGTTGTCTATAGCCGAATGCACAACCAGCTTATTCTCCTGTTTCTCGAGTTGAACCACACATTTATTGGTGTTAACAACCTGCTTAAGAAAGATCGGATCGGTGCTGATGGAAACAAAAGGGCAATCAGCATAATATTCGCTATACAGGTTCGTAAGGTCATCCTCACCCCATGAACAGCGTAATTGTGAACTGATAAAAATGCCCCTGGTAAAATCACCCCTCCATGGAACAAAATTAATATCGATCGTGCCTGATGGCTGAACCTGCTGAAGCGTCTGGCCGATCTCTTTCAAATGCTGGTGGGTAAGTGTTTTGTATGCCTGGATATTGTTTGCCCTCCACGAAAAATGCGAGGTTGGCTGCATGCTTTGTCCGGCACCGGTAGAACCTGTAATTCCGGTTATGTATACTTCATTTAACAAGCCTGCCTTTGCAAGGGGCAGCAAACCCAATTGTATCGCCGTGGCAAAACATCCCGGATTGGCAATATTGAAAGCGTTTACAATCTGTTCCCTGTTAGCTTCCGGTAATCCATAAACGAAGGCGTGCCCGTTTGCAGATGGCCGGCTCCCATTTTCCTGTAACCGGTAATCGTGAGAAAGGTCTATAATCCGTGTATTTTCTCCTGTCGGGTTTGCGTCAAGAAATTTTTTCGCCTCACCATGCCCCACACACAAGAAAATGACGTCTGCGTTGTTATGAATATCGGAAGTAAAAGAAAGATTTGATTCACCAATCAAATCGGCATGAACATCATGAAGCGGCTTTCCGGACTGGCTTTTACTATAAACAAAATCGACGGTTACCTGCGGGTGATTCAACAGTATCCTTAGTAGTTCACCACCGGTATATCCCGCCGCGCCAATTATACCTGCTCTTATCACGGTTGTAAAATATTAAAGATTACACTGATTACCTGTTACAAGCCATCAGCCAAAATATGGCAGCGTTACCTCCAACTACCAACTACTCACTCAAACGACTACCTGCTGCTGCTGTCTCCTACCTCCTTTCTCCATTCACCTGTTGCCATATCATCGTCTGGTTGCCAAAAATTTTCGTAAATCCTCTTACGTCTTCGCCACTCCAGCCACTATTCATTTCTCCATATTTGCCAAACCTGCTATTCATGAGGTCATAAGGCGATTCAATTCCTGTGATGTGAAAACGGTAAGGCAGCAATTGAACAAAAACAGTACCTGTTACATTCTGCTGGGAATTTTCTAAAAACGACTCTATGTCACGCATCACCGGATCGAGAATCTGACCTTCGTGCAACCAGTTTCCATAAAACTGGGATAGCTGGTCTTTCAGGGTTAATTGCCATTTTGTTAATACATGTTTCTCCAGCGCGTGATGCGCCTTGAGGATTATCATCGGAGCTGCCGCTTCAAAACCTACTCTCCCCTTGATGCCGATTATTGTGTCGCCAACATGAATGTCTCTTCCTATTCCGAAAGGGCCGGCAATGGATTGCAGGAGCTGAATAGCTTCCACCGGGTCGGAGAACACTTTGTCATTGACCGCTTTCAGCTCGCCTTTTTCAAAACCTAACGTTACTTCCTCAGATGAAGTTTTTGTCACCTGTGTCGGCCAAGCCTCGTCAGGCAACATTCCTTTTGAAGACAATGTTTCTTTTCCTCCTACACTGGTGCCCCAAAGACCTTTATTGATAGAGTAGAGCGACTTGTCAAAATTCATTTGCACATTTTTGCTCCTGAGGTAAGCAATTTCCTCTTCCCTGCTCAGCTTTAAATCACGTATGGGCGTGATCACCTCAACCCCCGGGATCATAATATTAAAAATCAGGTCAAACCTCACCTGGTCGTTTCCGGCCCCCGTGCTTCCATGTGCCACGGCGGCTGCACCCAGGGTTTTTACATGCTCTGCTATAAACAGGGCCTGACTTAACCGTTCGGCGCTTACACTTAAAGGATAGGTATTATTTTTTAGTACGTTGCCGAAGATTAGAAACCTGATGATGCGTTCATAATAACTCTTTACCGCGTTAACAGTCGTATGGGTTTTAACGCCAAGCCTGTAGGCATGCTCTTCAACTTCTCTAAGCTCCTGGTCAGTGAATCCGCCCGTATTTACAATCACCGAATGAACTTCATAACCTTTCTCTTCGCCGAGGTATTTAACACAGTATGACGTATCCAATCCGCCGCTAAATCCAAGCACCAGCTTTTTTGATTGCACCATCTTACAAGATTACCGTTAATCCGGATTAAAAATTAAAAAAATAATTCAGGATAGATTTTTGCCTTCCCGCTCCGGCGCCTGGTTTCCGTTTTAAAAGTTTTATCAACCGGCTTTGTTTGATCTTCATAAAGCGCTCATATATTTTGGAATTCTGCTTGAAATCCATCGCGGTTTCAACCGGCTCATAGTGATCGGCAGGATCATACAACATGGCGGTACACATGCAATTCTTTCTTTCTTTGCTTACAAGGATATCGTAGTTAACGCAACTTTTGCAGCCCGCCCAGAATTCATCATCATCAGTAAGCTCAGAGTAGGTCACGGGCTCATACCCCAGGTCGGAATTGATCTTCATTACAGCAAGGCCGGTTGTTAACCCGAATATCTTTGCGTGCGGGTATTTTTCCCTCGACAGGTCAAAAACTCTTTTCTTGATCTCCTTTGCAATGCCACTCTTGCGAAAAGCCGGCGCCACAATTAAGCCGCTGTTTGCCACAAATTCGTCATGCCCCCACGCCTCGATGTAGCAAAACCCTACCCACGTACCTTCAACAGTATGGGCGATTACGGCCTTGCCCTCGTTCATTTTTTGTTCGAGGTAAGCAGGTGACCGCTTTGCTATCCCGGTTCCCCTGGCTTTAGCAGATGACTCCATTTCATCAGTGATGGTTACTGAATAATGATTATCATCGGGTGTGGCTACCCTAACAATAATACCTTGATGTTCCAATTTAAAAAATTGAATGATGAGAAAATGCTATAAAAACACGTATCGTGTAAATATTTTGGGGGATTTTTTCACTGATAGGGGCAAAGTTCATTTGCTCGTCCTATCAGTATCCACGTCGCGTTCGGGAAGTATGGAGAGAGCGATAAGTAGAAAACACAATCCTGCCTGGTGTTGCCTGCCTGAAGATTGTATGGATTGAATCGTTTTCCAATTTCGTTTGAAGTTAAGCGTTTAATAAACTATTACAACGTTTATACAAACACAAAAGTATATGATTTTGCAATTAAATAGCCTAATTTTTATTAATCCTTTGTTATAAAAGGTATGGGGTAGTGGGTAGTGGGTAGTGGGTAGTGGGTAGTAGGAAGTAGGAAGAGGAAGTGGGAAGTAGACTGGGAGATTGAGGATGAGTCAATCAGATTAAGCAATCTATTCAGCAGTGGATTTGTGACTCTGATATCTGACAGCTTATACCTACTACCTACTACCTACTACCTACTACTTACTACTTACTACTTACTACTTACTACCTACTACCTATTGCCTCCTAAACTACATACCGAATCAACTCATCAGCGATCTGCCTGTCATTGCTGAGACGCGGTACCTTATTCTGCCCGCCAAGCTTTCCAACACTTTTCATATATTCTATAAAGCCATGTTTCTTAACCTGCTCTATGCGGAGCGGCTGCAGAATATTACCATTGATCAGGTCGTCATAATAGATATTTTTGGAACGCAGGTTACGTTCAACCTTCAGAGAAAACTCCTGCATACTTTTTGGCGTATTCTCGAATTCAACAAACCATTGGTGAAAGCTTCTTGAGTCATTTTGCGAGATCATGGGAGCGACAGTAAACTCTGTAATGGTTACGCCTTCCTCTTCGGCCGCTTTCATCAGACTGTATTCGACCTCTTCCCCAATCACGTGTTCACCAAAGGCAGAAATGAAATGCTTGACTCTTCCGGTGACAAGCAGACGATAAGGATTGGTAGAAACAAACTTAATGGTATCGCCGATATTGTAACCCCATAACCCTGCATTACTGTTAATGATCAAAGCATAATTTACGCCAACTTTCACATCTTTTAAGCTTATTCGTGTCGGGCTTTCATTAAATATTTCCCCGGCGGGAACAAATTCGAAGAATATCCCGCTGTTGGTATTCAACAGGAGCCCTTCAGCATGTTGGGAATCCTGAAACGCAAAAAAGCCTTCTGACGCAGGAAATGTTTCAATGGTGGCAACCTGTTTGCCAATGCTTTCAAACAGCCTGGTTTTATAAGGTTCAAAATTTACTCCCCCATGAGCAAGAACGGAAAAATTTGGAAAGAGCTCTTTTATACTTTTCCGGCTGACTTCTTTGAGCCTGTCAAAATACATCTGCACCCATGGCGGAATTCCACTGATAAGCGTCATGTCTTTTGTGATCGTTTCTTCAACGATCCTGTCAAGCTTGGTCTCCCAGTCTTCAATGCAATTGGTTTCGTAACCGGGTAGTTGGTTGGTGCGCAGGTATTTCGGGATATGATGATTCACTATCCCGCTTAACCTTCCTGTTGGTATGCCTCCTACTCTTTCGAGTTCAGGTGAGCCGGATAAGAAGATCATTTTTCCATCTGCAAACTTATTGTTTCCACTTTCCGCCATGTAACATAATAAGGCGTTGCGGGCGGTATTCATATGGTTGGGAATGGAGTCCTTTGTGATCGGAATATATTTTATCCCGCTTGTTGTACCTGAAGTTTTAGCGAAGTAAACCGGCTGGCCCTTCCACAACACATTGTGCTTGCCTTCCTTAATCTGAGTGATATATGGTTTAAAACTTTCGTAATCACGGATGTGTACCGACTGTTTGAATTCCTCATATGTCTTTACCTGGGGCAGGTTATGATCTTTTCCAAAAATTGTCGTCGACCCGGTCTTCAACAACTCTTTAAAAACAGCTTCCTGGTCCTCAACAGCAGTACTCATCCCCTTCCTGATCTGCTTGGATATATAGGAGGCGAAAGGCTTTGCGAACAGTGACTTGAATTTCATAAATGTGGAGCAACCTTTATAAACAACAAACCTACACTAATTTGATGGAATGACAGGCAGGGGTTAGTGGTTCCTGCCCTGCGCGTTTTGCGCCTTTAACAAGCTATATAGCAGTACCTTACAATGTATAAAAGATTCTGTGGAATAACTTCCGGGATTGTTGCAACAAATTGACGGAAATTAAAAATATGGCTGCAGCATAGCGTTTTTAACTAAATTGCCTGTACCTTTGCCGTCCTTAATTTCAGATTATGTTAGCAATCGTTAAAATATCAGGAAAGCAGTTCAGAGTTGAAAAAGACCAGACCCTGTACGTTCCGCATGTTGCAGGAAGCACTGGTGATCTCGTAGAGTTTTCAGATGTGTTGCTCCTCCGGAATGAAAATGATCTTTCAACAGGTTCCGGTATTACTGCAATTGTTAAAGCCGAAATCGTAGGTCATCTGAAAGGTGACAAGGTGATCGCGTTTAAAATGAAAAGAAGGAAGGGCTATCGTAAAAAGAAAGGACACAGAACTCATTTTACAAAAATCCGGATAAACGATATCGCCTGATTGTTTCAGCAATAATTATCAAGAGAACTTAAATACTTTTTATATGGCTCACAAAAAAGGTGAAGGTAGCGTTAAGAACGGCCGCGACTCACAAAGCAAACGGCTTGGGGTAAAAATTTTTGGCGGACAGACAGCTATCGCAGGAAACATTATCGTTCGTCAACGCGGTACCGTTTACCATCCTGGCAAAAATGTAGGAGTAGGCAAAGACTTTACTTTGTTCTCTTTAACTGACGGGATTGTTGAATTCAAAAAAACAAAAGCAAACAGAACAATTGTTTTTGTAAATGAGCAGAGCGCAATGCAATAAAAAAAAATTTAGATAATATCAAATTTTTTTTGGCAGTTAAACATTAGTTTTTACTTTTACTAGTGTAATTTTTCTATTTACTAACTATTAAATTCTAAAAACATGGCAACTGCAAAAAAAGCTGCTCCAAAAAAAGCTGCTGCAAAAAAGGCTGCTCCGAAAAAAGCTGCTGCAAAAGCTGCTCCGAAAAAAGCCGCTGCGAAAAAAGCTGCTCCGAAAAAGAAGTAAGCTTTCATTCAGCAAAAAATAACAAGTCCCGGATTCATTTCCGGGACTTTTCTTTTATATGCCTGCCCTGAAACACTGGAAAACACAGGCTTAGCAAGCATCCGCACCGTTATAACGGCTCAACTTTTTAGGATAATTTTGCTGCTTATATCAACTCAATACACCTGCCATGAACAATTTTTCAATCGCTGAACAGTTTTCGTTGCTATCAAAGCTCATGGAAATACATGGCGAGAATTCCTTTAAGTCAAAATCCTATTCTATTGCGGCATTTAATATTGAACAACTGCCGGTACAACTTTCCGAAGTGCCACACTCCAGAATATTTTCGTATAAAGGGATCGGAGAAACGATTGGCAAAAAAATAATTGAGATTCTTGATCACGGTGAATTGGAACAGCTTAAAGAATTGCTCGCTAAAACACCAGCCGGTGTTCTTGAAATGTTAAGGATAAAAGGCCTCGGGCCTAAAAAAATATGTGCTATCTGGAGAGATATGGGAATTGAATCTGCAGGTGAACTGTTATACGCATGTAATGAAAACCGGCTGCTTTTGTATAAGGGATTTGGCGAAAAAACACAGAACAATGTACAACAGGCCATCAACTTTTTTCAACAAAGCCAGGGAAGCTATCTATATGCAGCTGTTGAAAGCTATGCCATCGAAGTTGATGCTAAACTGAAAAATGCATTAAGCAATTACCAGCTGGAATTTACCGGCGACTACAGAAGGCAACTCGAAGTGATTGATACGTTGCAATGGATCACTACGGCGCCAACTCCACTGTCCGTAAAGGTTCTCAGGGAAAATGCATTTACGATAATATCTCAAGAATCAGACAGTATCACATTCAAAGGAACAGAAGGTGTGACGCTCCGGCTTTATTACGAACCGCAATCATCATTTTATAACCGCCTCATTGAAACGAGTTCCTCTGAAGAATTTCTCCTGGCTTTTCATGAAAAAACAAAAGATAAGCCGATCCTCAACAGCACTTCAGAGCAGGATATCTTTAACGCTTATCAATTGCCTTTTATTCCTGCATATCTCCGGGAAAGTGCAGGTATGCTTGAAAAGGAAACTATACCAGAACTTATCTCCGTGAAGGATATTAAAGGTATCATTCATTGCCACAGCAACTGGAGTGACGGCCGGCATTCAATAGAAGAACTTGCCACTGCCTGTATAGCCATGAAGATGGAATACCTTGTCATCAGCGATCATAGCAAGAGTGCCTTTTACGCCAAAGGCTTACAGGAAGACAGGATAAGAGAACAACACCTGTACCTGGATGAGCTAAATGAAAAATTCGCGCCGTTCAGCATATTTAAGAGCATCGAGTGTGATATTCTTACTGATGGATCGCTCGATTACCCGAACAGAATCCTATCGACATTCGACCTGGTAATCGCTTCGATCCATTCGAATTTAAAAATGAACGAAGAGAAAGCTACTACCCGTTTACTTGCCGCAATTGAAAATCCATACACCACAATCCTGGGGCACATGACCGGAAGGCTCCTGCTAAGCAGAAACGGCTACCCGGTAAATTATAAGAAAATAATTGATGCCTGTGCTGAACATAAAGTGGCAATTGAGTTAAATGCGCATCCCCGCCGGTTAGATATGGATTGGAGGTGGATAAGCTATGCAATTGAAAAAGGCGTAATGATTTCGATAGATCCCGATGCTCATTACATGCACGGACTTGATGATATCAGGCATGGTGTGAGAGCCGCGCAAAAAGGTTTACTCACCAGGCAACATAACCTGAGCAGCCTGGGCCTGCAGGAGTTTGAGGCTTATCTAAGAAAAAGAAAAGTGATGTCGGACTAAAATCGGTTTAATTTAATATAGGATTCTTTGCTGTCAATGATTTCAGCTAATTAATCCATCTTTTCTAAATGTAGGGACGTACCCCCATTCCACATTATGGAGAAAAAGCAATTGAAATGTCATTTGCTTTTCGCCATGCCTTGTAAGTGTCTTTTATAAATTCCATTAATTTAATTGGCTCCAGATACAATAAATCATTAGCTTCAGCAGCATCGTCAGCTTACCCAACAAACTTTTAGAAACGCATTCTTCCTGGCCTTTTTGCGCTATCGGGATTAAAAGATTTGGTATATCCAAACTTAATTTAGATATTTGTCTAAATGTATAATTATACAATCGACTAAATATGAATATCCTCTTCAAAGCTTTAAATGACCAGACCAGGCGAGACATTGTGGATTTACTAAAAGCAGGAGATATGACCGCGGGGGAAATTGCAGATCATTTTAGTATTTCAAAACCAAGTATTTCTCACCATCTTGATCTATTGAAACAAGCAGATATTATCTCTTTTAGCAAAAAGGGTCAGTTTATATATTATTCATTGAATGCAACTGTCCTGGACGAGGTTATTTCCTGGTTTATGGGGCTGCAGAAAAAGAAAAATAAATCATCATGAAAAAGCAATTTGTACTCAACACATCAATTCTTCTCATTGCATTATCTCCAGTTATCTATTTGTTAGCAACCTGGAGTTCAATACCTGAAACTTTCGTAACGAAGTTTGAATTCAATGAAGCATTCGAAGAAGTGCAGAGTAAGAAAACACTTTTAATTGCTACAATAGTACTTTCCGTGGTATCAGCCTGTCTTTACGTTCTTATGCGGAACTTAAAAAAAATAGATCCGAAGGTTACCGATGAAACTCCAAAATCTGCTTTCCATAAACTGGGACTTTTCATTACTCTTTTTCTTGTGATAATAGATTACCTTCTTATCCTTTTAGCCCAAAATCAGATGGTAATAAACACTAAAGTGGTAATAGCGGTATTCGGATTTGTTGTGGTAATTATTGGCAATTATATGAATAACCTTAAACCTAATTATATAGCCGGAATAAGGTTGCCATGGACTTTAAATGACCCCGAAAATTGGCGAAAGACGCATCATCTTGCCGGGAAGCTTTGGTTTGCAGGAGGTATTCTAATAATTGTATTCAGCTTTTTTTTATCAAAGCAATTTTTAATTCCTTTTGTGACAACATTATTGATTGTCCTGGTTGTTATTCCGGGAATCTTTTCTTACAAAATTTATCGCAGGAAAAAATTACCTCAATAAAACACAAGTTGTGAAAAAGCAGCTTCCGACGCAGTTTTGGGGCTATTTTCGGGATGAGCTTCCGGCCCCAATTTTTGACGTTAGCAGAGGAAGTGGTCTTATAACAGCAGTATAACCCGGTACATTATCTATTTAGCTCCGGCGATCATTTTATTTCAACAGGGTAACAGCCTCTACTTCGCTGTCACTAATGGTTTGATCATTTCAGTTTGCCCTGATTATCGGCAGCTTTATAAAAAAAGTGGTTCCTTCACCTTCCTCCGTTTCAAACCATATATCACCTTTGGCCTGCTCTACAATTGTCTTGCTCATGGCAAGGCCCAGCCCTGTTCCTGAAGATTTCGTCGTAAAGTTCGGTGTAAAGATCTTTGACTGCATAGAAAGGGGAATCCCATCGCCGGTGTCGGAAATCTTAATGATCACCTTATCTCCCCTGATCTCTTCTTTTACACTCACCACGCGTATGTCTTTGCTATAGCAGGCCTCTACAGCATTCTGAAATAAATTGGTGAATAAGCGGTTTAATTGTGTTTTGTCAGCCAATACAAATATACGCTGGTGAAGAGGTATCCATTTAAACTCAAGGTTCTCGGTGGATTCGTATAATGAAGACAGTGAGTACAACATTTCATGCACATCAAATACCTCGTTCCTGACATTGCCAATGTTTGCAAACTGTGAGAAATCCGCAGCTATCTTCGACAAGTGGTCGATCTGCTCTATCAGCGTTTTGGCTACGTTGGAAGAAAGCTCTTTCACCTTTACAGAATCATTATCGATAGCTTTTTGAAGATACTGAATACTTAGTTTCATGGGCGTAAGGGGGTTTTTAATTTCATGAGCCACCTGCCTGGCCATTTCCCGCCATGCGCCTTCTCTCTCGCTTTTTGCAAGAGCGATCGCACTTTCTCCAAGTTTGACCACCATCTTGTTATACTCTTTTACCAGTCCCCCGATCTCATCATCACGGTTCCAGGATATTTCTTCGTTTAACTTACCGAGGTTAATTTCACGCATTTTATGTCCGATAAGCAGAAAGGATGACGTGATACGATTGGTTATGAATAAAGCAATAACCCCCGCCACCAAAATAATAAAGGCGTTGAGGATTATAATGGTTACAAGGAAGTTAGAGATCTCTCTTTTAAGCTCACTTTGAGATACGAACGAGGGTATATTCAGGTAAGCATAGGCGTTTCTGCTTGAATCCAGCACAGGACTATAGATGCTTTGGTACCTGAGGTCTCCCATCTGCTCCTGGTTGATGAACTGGATCAACTGTTCATTTTTGAGGTGGTAGTAAGCAAGAGGATTCATTTTGCCACTTAATATTCCTTCGTTATAAATGACCTGGTTGGTGGCCACTTTCAGCGTACCGTCGAGATCATACAGATTTATTTCTGCGCCATGTATTTCAGCTACTTCATTCAGCAACTTTACCAGGCTTTCGTAGGCGCCAGCTTCATATAATTTAAACTTATCATCGAATGCATGCTGATCAGAAACTTTCTTTTGAATATCGATTGCCATGATCTGGATGGCTTTGCTTAAACGCTCCTGGTTATTTTTCTCGTACCTGTTATTAAAAAAAACGACGGTGGCAATACCGATCACTATAAAAGAAAAAAGGCTTACAAAAATGATTGTTCCGTGTATCTGGGAGCGAATATTTAATTGCCAGTAATGTCTTAAAACGTTTAACCTCAGCCTTGACCGGATTAATAGCAGGAGAACACTAAATGCGGCTACCAGCAATAAAAATGTACTGAATATAACTGCAAACAGGGTAATTGCCTCGATGTAATAATTGTCACGCCTGGCAAACAATACCACTTTATCTTTCCCGCGTTTATACCATAATACATCATACCCGCCTTTTTTCACTCTTTTAATTTCTTCCCCCGGTACGTCTTCAGGTTTAAGGCGGGAAGGAAACATATAGTCATTGTAATATTTAAATAATTCAAGGTTATTGTAGATAGCGTATGAATAAACGGGTGAGTATTCGGGTAAGAGCGCAGAATTTTGTTTGAACAATTCAGGAACCAGTGCATCGACCTTGTATTTCCTGGGGTCAGACAGAATAAAAAAGTAGCCAACTGTTTTCCCGGCGGTATCCGGGATAGCTTTTTTGAATATATAAGAAAACCTGTCAAATGCTTTTTCAATATACCTCAGGTTTGTTACGGAAGTTTGCTTTCCCTGTATCTGGAAAATAGTGTTTAACGTATCGTATGAAATAGGGTCTTCGTTGAATAAAGGCGACTTCCTGCTGTCGAAGGTGAATATCCTGGAATCGAACAAATTTAGGTAAGGGCTAAAATTTTCCCGCGAAATACTGTCCTTAAGGTATGCGTTTGAAGCAGCAATGCGAAACCTTTCAAAATTTGAAGAAAGGAAATCGTCGTCAAGATAAGTAAGGGCAATGCTTAACAACCGTTCCCTGGAGGGATCAGCCGATTCGGATAATTTGATTGCGGACCCCTTCCGCTGATCAAATTCAATATTCTGATTTTCATA
>JBGSYC010000133.1:0-3393 GCA_041751095.1 Flavihumibacter sp. | reverse complement strand
TTAACCTTAAGATTTAATATAGACTTGCGGCCCAATATGGACGACCGCTTATAGGAGACTGACCCAATCTGTGACAAAAAAAGAATTTAGTAAAATGGACTAAGTAAACAAATTACATATTGAAGCCTTTAAAAAAAATGTTACTGCCCGTGCAACGAAAACCTTTACATAGGAGACGCCATGCCTGGCGTTTCTACATCTAAGGACGCCTGGAATATTTAACCCTGTTAAATTTTACCTGATCGCCTTTATTTAATTATCATTGTGGTTGTGCTCCTGACAAGGCGGCAATGAAAAACTCATGTCATGACCTCAATTGATTATATTTTAGTAGTTGCTGCTGTGGCCGCGACAGCATTAATCGTCTGGTTCATCCAGCGTTCCCTTGCTGGTAAAAAGTTGGCGGTAGCTAATGAACGGCTGCAGCAACTGGTGGCATCTACAGCCGAATTACAAAATGCTGTGAAGGATCTTCAGGCCGTTAAAGAAGAGCTGATTAGTAAGAACGCCGGTACCGAAAGCCAGTTAGGTTTTCTTACCACAGAATATGAACGGTCTAAACGCTATCAAAAAGAGAATGAGTTGCTCCAGGGCCAGCTTGCCATGTTTAAAGCAAAATTCCAGGGAGCGGAAGAAAAGCTTGAAAAGCAAAAAGTTGAAATGGAAAATCTGATGGAGCATTTCAGGTTCGAATTCAGGAGCCTGGCACAAACAATTTTAGAAGAAAAATCTGAAACGTTCACGAAGCTTAATGAGGAAAAGATAAATGCCATATTAACTCCTTTAAAAACGCAGTTAGGTGAATTCAGGCTGAAAGTGGAAGAAACATACGACAGGGAAAGCAAAGAGCGTTTCTCGCTGGGAAAAGAAGTGCAACGACTAATTGAAATGAGCCACCAGGTAAGCCTTGAAGCCAACAACCTCACGAATGCGCTGAAAGGCAGTACTAAAATACAGGGTAATTGGGGCGAGATGATCCTTGAAAGTCTGCTTGAACACAGTGGCCTCACCAAAGGGAGAGAATACCAGTTGCAGGAATTTATACGTGATAATGCGGGGAATGTCATAAAAGATGAGAACGGCAAAGCACTTCAACCTGACGTAACCATTTACTACCCCGACCAGCGAAAGCTGATCATTGACTCAAAAGTTTCGCTGATAGCATGGGATAAATTTGCAGCCTGCAATGAAGCGGATTCCCAAAAGAATTGTCTTGACGAACACCTGCGTGCCCTGCGCGCTCATATTGACGGGCTAAGCCGTAAGAATTATCCCCGGTATGCCCTGGCGCTGGATTATGTCCTGCTTTTTATCCCAATTGAACCGGCCTTCCTGGAAGCGGTTAAGTCAGATCTGCATCTATGGAAATATGCTTATGATAAAAAGATATTGCTGGTTAGTCCCAGCAATTTGTTTGCAGTACTGAAGATAATTGCCGATTTGTGGAAAGTGGAGCAGCAAAACAAGCATGCCATAGCCATTGCAGACCAGGCCGGCAGCCTGTACGATAAGTTTGCCGGGTTTATAGAAAATATGGAAACATTGGGCAAAAAAATAACTGAAGCCAGAGACACTTACGATGCTGCTTTCAGGCAGCTTTCGGCCGGCAAAGGCAATATTCTTACAAAGGTGGATGAGCTAAAGAAAATGGGTGCAAATGCGAGGAAGCAACTCCCTGACAGGCTGCTTTCCCTTAACGAAGAATAAGGATGTTGGACCTGCATTTGATCTTTATTAAGCATCGTTGTGTCACTCCCTTGTACAGTGGGAACATCATTGAGCAGCCTCACATATGCCGGGAATCTGCAGTTTTTTTTAAGGATATTATCAGAAAGTCTTCTGCTGAATTCATCTGATCGAAAAAATGCCGGCATTGCTCATTATCTACGCGGCTCCTTCGGAGCCTGCTCGTCGGGCAGTATAAAAAATTTCAATCAGAACGTTCAACGGTGTAGCGCATTTGGACGATGAGCATAGCAGCACATTATCTGACAATGTTCCTTTGATGCGACCTATCAGCCTTAATGGTTAGGAAGAAAGATCAAAGTCAGAGAATGGCCCCATTAGGGGCCACGTGTTTATAGAAACACATTCCCCTCGATTCGGCTCCATAGGAGCCGCGTGAGCGTTTCAGGGGCTCTGTCCAATTCAAAAAAATTCTACCGCTGATATTTTGTTAGAGTATTTGCGATGGTAGGGCATTCATGTTCCGTCCACCCGAACAAAAGTTGAATAAAGATTTGTTGCTGATTGCTCTTCCGTCTGCCCTCCTATTGCAAATACTTTGTTGGCAGAAATGCTTTCACTTTGAAGTTAAGAGTATCTTTGTAGCTATGACGTTTTACGAAAAATATCCACAGTTACAAGAAAAGGCTTTTGTTACAGAAATGCTAACTGAAACGGTTTTCACAACAATGTCTCTGGAAGACCGGCAAGTTCCTAAGCACAAAGTAGAGAAAATTATCGTGTCACTTTTAGCTGAACAGGAGTTAAAAAGGAGTCAACTCAACATAAATCAGATTTCGTAGCTGCTCTATATCTCCTTTGTCAGCCGCCTTCATGGCATCAATATAAATCTTACGGCTTTCACCTTTCCGACGATAAAGCACCAGGGGTTTGTAGCCGAATTTCAGCGCAACTAAATTCATAATAATTCTGCCTGTCCTGCCGTTACCGTTTTTGAATGGATGAATGCGAATGAATTCATAGTGTGCATATAACAGACAGTCAATATGCTCTCCCCGTGTTTATAGAAAACATTCCCCTCGATTCGGCTCCATACGAGCCGCGTGAGCGTTTCAGGGGCTCTAACAGATTCAAAAAACTTAATTAAATATCGCTCCGTGCAGCCTGCACTCGCGAAGCGATCAAACCTGTATTCAACTTCATCGGCCCACAGGAGTTTTTTCGTCCGGAATAACATCCTTCCCACTTTTAAAATATATGTAAACGTCACTCGTCTATCCAGGAAGAAACATTTTTATTCATTCAAAAACTTAAGACATGGACTACAATCAGTCATGTGCCGCAAAAGGCAATTACGGAAGCAGGAACCGGCACCTGTTCATCCGCTCAATGGAAAGAGCCGCCGTAAATGTTTACAAAACAGAAAACAGCTATGAAATGCTGGTATTTGCACCTGGCAGGATCCGGGAAAACTTTCATTTGGACGTAAATGGTAGCGAACTCACGGTTTCCTATAGTCCGCCCGAAGGTTTCCCCCGGTCAGAATGGATCATTCGTGAATACAGCCGCGGCGCCTTTGCGCGCACGTTTACCCTGAATGATTCAATTGATACTAAAGGCATCACTGCGAAATATGCAGATGGCGTACTACAGGTGAGCCTGCCTGTTATACCGGGTAAAGAACCGGTTAAACATGAAGTGCCAATT
>JBGSYC010000132.1:0-3953 GCA_041751095.1 Flavihumibacter sp. | reverse complement strand
GAAATACAATCATATTGTTATAAATACCAATGTAATAAGTGGAATGAATTAAGTTTCTCCCATTAACACCCCATTTTTGCAAAACACGTCCAAAAGCTAAGGTAGATTTTTGAATTGTTCTTAGCCTTGCGGATTTTAGAATTCAATAGTTTTTAAGCTTCGTGAGAAAGATGATGGGAAATTATCAGGTAATGTAAAATCTTTAACTACCGCAAAGCTTACTATTGGAAATCACCGCAATTTTATATTGTTTGAGATTGCAAACATCGATGTTCTCGCTATTGGCCTTTTAAGTTTCCACGACCCATTACCGGATGGCACTAATGATGCTCATGCAATTATTGTAAGTATGAATATAGAAGATGAAATATCACCAGGTATCTTAGCTCGAAAAAGTAAAAGGGTTTATGACATTAAACTAAGGTGATCATTTCCGAATGGGTGGAAATCCAGCTAAGCATGATACAGTTGGAACACGCAGAAGCCATCGAGGTGTTTCCTGCCATAACGTTTAAAACCCGGCTACTGGTTAGACTTTTTACCAGAATATCAAAGAACGAGGCTTTAAGGTGTTGATCGGGAATGGTTGAAAGTGTTTAGTCTAATTACTTGCCGGCATAATACAAGCTTCAATAAAAAGTCTACCATAGTCGCTGACACGGTAAAAGCTCCTGTGTTTGTTAATAATTCCATCATCAAACATGTAAGGAGCAGAAGTTTGGACACTGTGCATCTTGAGGAACTCATCAAGAATTGCTTTATACTGAAGTTCAACGGTGGCAAACGTCTCCTCCTTCATGTTAACTAAGTTCATATTAAAATTTTCGTTTAATAAATCAAGGCTTAAAAGATTATCTATGTAAATCGAAACGTTTTGGGGAAAAGTCATCTCAACGTTTTTCTCTAATCCTGTCATAGCAATCATTACGGACATACGTGTATCTATAGATGATCTTTCATTTGCATAATTAGAGTTTACAGAAAGTCTTGGAATGTGTAACTTGTTTCTTAAATAATACAATATTTTAACCTCATCTTGTGAAAGACGGTCAAGGATCGGAATAAAAGCCGGGTGGGCAAGGTGTGATGTATCTATGGAAGCTGCATTCGTCAGCAGAATAATAAAAGCGGTGCTCAACTCTAAATTGGAAACGTAGGTTAACTTATGTAGAACTGGTATAGAAATCTCCGTAGGAATAGATGCCATTTTCTCTTCTGGGATTTGTTCAATGTTGTTTTTAAATATAGTGAAGTTGGTTTCCGCGATAAGCTCTCCTTTTTTTGGTAATACTCGGCACCTGACAAGGGTATATTTATTAGGTCTGTAACTGTGCCAAGCGCTTTACCGACGTTTTTGACTGCAGGACTGAACAAGTCTCTGTATACTTCCAATCCTAAATCCCATGGCGAACTACTCATAGTAATATGTTGGGTGTTTGAATTTACGCCAGTTTATTGATACCAGGCAGTAACATAATCACAAAAGAAATCAGCCATCTCTTCAAAAGGTCCTTTATTGTTTCCGTTGAAATACCAGCCATCGCCAAGCCTCCTAAGTAGTAAATATTTCACTATCAGGTGCCACACCTGGGTACTGCCGGCGCCTGGGGATGCAGACCGTTTGCTATCTATGTTTACAGGTATCGGTTATTTACTACATCATCATTTTAGAGAAAGCGAAGGACAAGCCGTAATATTAATTATTTGTATTAAACTTAACCTCTTTTACGGTTAAAATCTAAAGGATTGTATACCTTCCTTTCTTCTCATTCATTCTAATTCCCATATTAAGTTTTACACCTAACTCTAAAAAATATTATTGTATAGCGTTTTTCTGTGTTAATTTTCATTAACGTTGCTTTAACAAAAATTAACTACATGCTTGTAAAACTAATCCCCCGATTATTGGGCCTTGTTGCCCTTTTTTTATTTTTTACCCTACATGCAATAGCCCAAAAAACAGTTTCCGGAAAAGTAACCAACGCTGCTAACCAGCCTGTAGCTTATGCTTCAGTTAAGGTGAAGGGCACCAGCCAGGGTACTACAACTGATGAGCAGGGCCGTTACACGATCAGTGTACCGAACAATCAAAGCACATTGGTAGTATCCTTTGTAGGTTACGCAGACAGTGAATTATCTACTACAGGCCAAACCAGCGTGGATTTCAGCTTAAAGGAAAGCACGTCTTCCCTGAACGAAGTGGTAGTAACCGGATATACTTCACAAGCTAAAAAAGACATTACCGGTTCGGTTGCTGTGGTGAACGTGAAAGAGTTGGTAGCCAACCCTGGATCAAATGTTCAAAGCCTTTTACAGGGCCGGGCCGCCGGGGTAACTGTTGGTACTTCAGGTGTACCCGGAGCTGGAGCCAACGTACGTATCCATGGTTACAGCACTTTTGGAAATAATGAACCTTTGTATGTAGTGGATGGCGCGCGTGTGGGCGCTATCACCGAATTAAATCCAAATGACATTGAAAGCATGCAGGTATTAAAAGATGCTTCTGCAGCTTCAATCTATGGCTCTGCCGCCGCAGGTGGTGTTATTATCATTACCACTAAAAAAGGAAAAACCGGCAGGCCAAAAGTAACTTTTGACAGTTACTATGGTTGGCAAACCTTCACCAAAAGACTGGATCTGTTGAATACGAAGGAATATGGAGATTACCTGTTTTTATTAGCAAAAAACTCCGGTAACCTGAATGCTGCGGGAGAATTTGCTCATGGTCAATACGCTGGTCCAACAGGCAGAAGTACTGCTCCTATTATTCCTGCATTTATCTATGCTAACGGAAGCTACCCAGGAGCGCCAGGCAAAAATGGCGCTATATCTGCAGGTGATCCTGCCGCAGATCCGGCAAAGTATAAGCTCGATCTTTTCGATGTCAATGGCCCGGGTACTTACCTGATTGTTCCCGCCAGCCAGGAAGGAACCGATTGGTTAGGAGCGATCCTTCAAGAAGCCCCTATGCATAATCAGCAGATAACTGCTTCAGGAGGTTCAGAACATGCAAATTATCTTTTCGGATTAGACTATTTTGACCAGAAGGGTATTGTTTATACAACACAATACAAGCGTTATGCATTGCGTGCCAACACCAGTTTTAAAATAAAAAATAGAATAACACTGGGAGAAAATCTGCAGATTAATTTCACAAACAGAGCAGGGGTGCAGGGATTTGAAAACCAAAGTGAAGGGAATCCCATTGCTTTTTCTTACAGGATGCAGCCCATTGTTCCGGTATTTGATATAGCGGGAAATTATGCAGGCACCAGGGGGGCTAACCTGGGTAACGCTCAAAGCCCCTATGCAAATTTAGACAGAAGAAAAGATGCCAGGGAAAAAAGAATTGGTGTGATTGGCAGTGTGTTCGCAGCAGTTGATTTATTCCGCAATTTTACTTTCCGTTCTAACCTGGGAATTGATTTTGGTAACAACAGCAGTTTTAATTTTGTCAAAGGATTTTATGAGGGCGCTGAAGGAAGAAACAATATTGCCAATTTTAGTGAAGCACAAAGTTACGGGTACCAGCTTACCTGGTATAATACGTTAAATTTCAAAAAAACCTTTAAAGACATACATGAAGTAGGAGGCCTGCTTGGTACTGAACTGGTACAAAGCCAGGGAAGAAACATCAACGCAAATGCCAACGATTTTTTCAATCTTGACCGTAACTTCTGGCAGGTAAGTTCCTCGCTCAGTCCTACACCATTTGGTGGCAGCGGTGAGTTCAGAAACCGGAAATATTCACCGATTATAGCCCAGGTAAATTATGCGTACAACGATAAATACTTATTAAGCGGGTCATTCCGTTTTCTATGATATAACCAAATGATCTTCTATCTTTTTTTCTATACAATTATGCACATTTCTTTCATACTTTTCCACAAAGTCTCTCTCGTCCCTGAGTACTGCAAACATTCTTAAAACAAGCTTGTTTCTTACCGCATTGA
>JBGSYC010000131.1:0-5146 GCA_041751095.1 Flavihumibacter sp. | reverse complement strand
TATGAGCAGCTGCATGCCGTTTTTCCGTCGGTAAAGATCGGATATGGAACCGATAAGAATTTTACAGAGCTGAACAGAAACCTGCCGCCGGATATTCCCTTTCACTTTCTGAGCTTCCCTGTGCAACCGCAGGTTCATATGAATGATAGTAGGTCTATTCTCGAGAACCTCGGCAGCCAGCACGCTACTATCGAGACGCTGCGCCCCGTCGCAGGCGAAAAGGGCTTTCATGTATCACCAATCACGATCAGTAAACGGCCTCCTTACAACACGCCCCGGGGCGAACAGGATCAATACAAAGATGCGCGGCTGCATACCTCGCTGGCTGCATGGTGGACGATCAACGCCATATCCAATTTCAGCGAAGCCGGTCATCTTACGTTTTTTGAGATTACCGGCGACAGGGGCATTGCAGGCGCGGATATATCCCTGAACGGGGAACATCTCCCCGTCTATACTGTTCTTAGACGGATAAAAGAATTTATGCCGGTTTATGTTATCAAAGATTTTGCTGAGGGGATATGTTTCGAAAATAAGAGTGGCGACAGGCTCATCTTCCGGGCTTCGTTTTCAAAGGAATCGTTGGCATAGATCGGTTAATACGGCGTTGAACTCTCCCGTGTTATCTGGATGTATCTGTTCACCTGGTTGCTTAAATATACGAAAACCCACCCGTTCTTAGGCGCTTTCTGCTGCAAAGGGGCAAACGACGCATTTGCATCATTGGCCAAACTTACCCGGCGATAACTTGTACCCACACCCGCTGTGGCAAGATCCTGCTCCAGAAATTTAAACTGCTCATCAAGAAAAATAATATTCAGATACGCCTTTGGAGCCTGTATGTTCCCTGAACCGGGCTGTTCTGTCTGAAGCAAAAAAGTAAAAGCTCCCGTGGAGTTCAAGCTACTCTGGATCTGGGTGCTGCTGGCCTTTGCAAGGTTTGAAACATTCGTGCCCGGCAGCGCTCCTATCAACGATTGCAGCACATCAGAGACCGGATTATTTGTACCACCGGCAGAGTTGTTCTGGTAGTAAAAATATTTAGCCTGCGCATTGATGATGTCTCCGGCCATTACCTTTAAGATCATGCCAGGGCCCATTCTCTTATTCTGTGCAGCACTCAGCTTTACAAAATCGGTGGTGTTACCCGGCCACGGCGTGGCAGTACCCCCATTTACATACCTCGTAGTTGCCAGCTCGTTATCTACCGCCACCGTTCCATTCGCATTCACCCTGCCAAACAATGGCTCTTCTGCACTTGCCGCACCTTGCTCCATCGTGGCATGGTAAAACTCTTTCTGAACCTCCTCCGTCAACACTACCCTCGTATTGCTTAAATGATCTTTTATAAAGTATTCAAAAACGCCTTTGTTCCCTCCCGGCCAGTTGATACCGGCTATTCCGGCGTTCAGTTCCCGGTGGGCATCACTTACAGGCGTAATGATTTTCAGCCTGCCTTCTTCATGAAGCACTTACTGAAGAATATTTTCTTCATAAACAAAATCCCCTGAGTAATATGTAGTCCTGCCTGTACCGGTAGCTGTGTTCGTTACTTTTTTGCTGATCTTTTCACCTGCTGCATCATATGTATATTCAACAACAGATTTATTCTGTAAAACGATCTTTACAGGCTTGTCCAGGTAGTTATATGTGATCCCATTGCTGCTGCCATTAACAATATTTTTATTCAAGTCCTTTACCAGGTTACCATTAGCGTCATAGGAGTAATCGTCTGCTCCCGCCACGTTTGCGCCATCCTTAAAATCATTCAGCAATCCATTGTTTGACCCCATCGTGCCCTGGTCGTCTACACGTTGCAACTGATTGCCGGTAAGTCCCGCAACCCCCGGCACATCCCTGTAGAAATATTTCAGGTCATCAGCACTCACTATTCCGGTTCCCGGAACCACACTCATCTGCTTCAAAGACTTGAGATTGCCGTTGCCATCTTCATATTGGGCGTACACAGAAAAATCAACGGATGCATTTGACCATGCATCAGCAGGTTTAGTCTTCTGCTGAAATAAAGCAGACTCAAACCTGTCTAGGCCATCATAGGTAAAATCATATCTGCGCGGAGAGTTATCGCCTTGCGACTTCCACACAAGCCCCGTAATACTTCCATCATACCTGGCGCCCGAAAAAACACCGTCCCTGTTATCATAACCCAGGTACATTCCAAAATAATTATTCCACTGGTTGTAATTACCTGCGTGTAAAGCATAGTCTTTATTAATCCCTATCAGTGATCCATGAATGTTGTAATCGAATGTTTGTGTTTCTATCTCATTTTTGCCCGTTCCGGTATACCCGGGCGCAAGCCGCTTTGTTTTTAACTGCCCTGATTCGTTGTAGGAGTATTCAGCCAGTTGCTTAAAGGCTGTATTGTTAAAATTCTTGAACAGCCGCAGCAATCGCCCCGCTTTATCAAATTCCTGCCTCGAAACAACCGTATAGGTATTGCTGCTGTTAGAATGGCTCACAAATGATACCACACGTAGATGAGCCGATATGAGATTAAAGGCGTGCAACCTCCGGCTAATTCATTAATAAACTGGCCGATGCACTTGGCACATCGGTTGACTTCCTGATAAGCGGCGATAAAGATGAGAAGGCTAAAGCCTCCCTTAAAGATGCAGAACTGCTCCAGCAGTTTAAAGCCGTTGAACAGTTCACCGATGATGATAAAACCGTAATCAAAAAACTGATCGACGCCTTCATCGTAAAAAGACAACTGCAGCAAATGGCTTCGTAAAATACAAAAGCTCGTCACGGGCATTTATTGTACCCCTCCCAGTTACCCAACGCTACTTATACTTGCGCGAGGGTTGGGGATACTGCTAGTTTCCGCTGTGGTACAAGATGTCATCGAAAGTTACCCACACCTCAATCTTGCGCCAGTTCTCTAGTTCATAAAATATAAATCGGTACTTGCCGGGCTTCATAGGTTATCTAAGTAGTTCGGATATAGGCAACTCATATAAACGTGGTCGGAGCTCTGACTTTCTTGTTACGAAAAGCTTATCGCTTTCCATTTTTATGTCCTTAAACTCATCATGGAAATGGGTGACGCTAGGCAAGGTTTTGAGTATTTCTTTTTTATAGATTGTGTGTTTATCCTTTTCTAGGCATAGTTCTAAAGAAAAATAATTAGCAGTAAGTCTACACAATAGATTTGCTTTGATACCATAGTCTTTAAAGGATTTAGATTTATGTTGCCACTCATTTTTGCATCCTCCTGATTTAAAATCCAGCACCGCATTAACTAATAAATCATAAGGGATATTAGGATTTTGCTTTCTAGCTTTCTCTAATCCGGCCATTATCATAGCTATCAAAAAATCACAGAACTCTTTCTCCTTTTCTACTGGTGCTAGTAAACCATTTAAAGGATATTTATTTTCAAAAGGATATAACTCTCTATACCTATTTTCATCAAAATAGATTTCAATATTGAGGCTTTTCAGATGTTCTTTATAAACCAACTTTTCACTGGGCTGTTTCCGTGCTCTTATAGTTATCGTATCAAAACCTTCCATTTCAATCTTGTCCTTTGCTAACCTTTGTGCAATAAAATAACTAACATATTCAGTCTGAAAGTTAAAATCCGAAACTATTGATGAAACATCAAATGGAAACTCATAACCCGGTGGATTGGGTATCAAATAATCATCCGAAGACAATGCAAGAAAAAAATGTTTTAGTTTCACTATGCTGGTCTTTTATGTTTGTCCGGGTCTTGTAATTGATTTTGTTCTTTTAATTTCTTAGCATTTGCTTTTTCAGCATCCATTGCTTTTTGTCTAGCCCCTTTTCCTCCTGGTATCTTATTAACAATTCTTGAATCATATTTACCTGCACCTTCTGCCTTATTCCATTTGTTCACTTGACTTGTCGCCCTATAAGATTTATCCGCCTTAGAAACCTTACCACCACTTACTCCCGTTTTAACCACCTTACCAGTTCCTTTTTCAAATACTTCATATACGTGCTGTGCTTTTGAACTTGCTTTAGAGTTTCCATTAACCGCCTGAATAGCTTGTTTAATGATCTTAACATCCTTTCCAATCTTACCGACTTTAGCCACATCACCAACATATGGAATGACACCAAAGCCACTAACTAAAGCATCACCCCAGTTTCCTTTATCTGCTGATAGCTTTGCATTAATGCCATCTGCAAGGCCTGTAGGGTCAAATACGCCCACAATATCCAAAGCTGCACCTAACAAATCATCTCCCGCTAAACTATAGTTTCCTCCAAAATCAATACCTAATGAACTGGCATTGACATCAATATCAATCAGGTCAGTTTTTATTGTAACACTTGAGTTATTCTGACCTCTAACAATAATATCAACCGGAGCTTTCCCATCGGCATCACTGAAACGTATGGGATTATTATAGGAAAAATGATAAGGGCTGATTGTTTCCTGCCCCTCTTCTTCCAACAATGGGTCAATTTGTATAAACCTCCCTATTTGTTGGTCATAAGTTCTTGCATTAAAATCATATAACTCTAAGCCGCTACCGTCACTAAATTCTTTGTTCTGTAGTTCATTACCATTATAGCCTTTCTTATTTATCAGACTCCCCGCCGCCTTGCTACTTATCCCTTGCATTGTAAGTCCGAATGGATAATAATGGGTTTCCTCAAGTAAAGGACCTCTTACATGGGTAACTTGCAAATTATCAAAGAGCACTTTTAAATCACTTTCATTGCTGACGTAAATATACAGATAACCGTTCTTATTAACTACTACAGGACTATTGATGAATTTATCATGATTTTTGTAACCTGTGCCGTCCGAATTCACTCCGTCAAAATCACCGGCTTCTTTCTTTAGCTGATCATTGAATAAGATATAATTAAGATAAGCTTTGGGGATATTTGCAGCAGTCGCTCTTTGCGGATCTTCTAAATACGAATGTAAGGGACCCGCAATGTCACTTGCGCTAACAATCCCATCTACTGTTACGTCGGCCTTGCCTGCTGACAGGGCACTTGAATTAACAAAGGCTCCCATTAACTGGGACAGAATGACCGACCCTGTATTACCTGCTGTATTGCCTGATGCAGGTGGTGTGTAATATGACTCCGCCCTGAACCTAACTACATCTCCTGCCATCACTTTTAGCGCTATACC
>JBGSYC010000130.1:0-2187 GCA_041751095.1 Flavihumibacter sp. | reverse complement strand
AACCTTGGAATCAAATGTATCAATATGGTCTAAAAAAAGGAATAAAAATAAAAGTAAAATTGAATGGAAGTTCACACGACAAGATGCAGACACAAAACTGTCAAAACACTATGTTTCATAACTAATTTGTCAGTACACTAGCCGGGGAAGGGGTACACAGCAAACTGGATAAAAAAACACTTAAACGCATGCAGGATATTGAAAGCCTGAATGATGACGAGAAAAAACACCTCTTCGCTATCGTGGATGCTTTCCTAAGAGATGCTACCACTCGCAAAGCTTACGCATAATACAAAAGCCCCGCAAGGGGGCTTTTGTAGTTATATTCTTTGCGTAAATATTAAACTGATATGCTTGAAGAAAAATAAAAACAACAATAACAAACTTATTATCCCATTATAAACTCCATTCGTTAAATCTGCTTGAGAAGCAAAATAGGTGTATAAAAAGTATTCTGCAATTAACACCACACTCGTTAAAATTGTAAAATATATCCAACTCTTAACTTTAAATGCAAAATATATCGGCGCTGAAAAAAGTATAATACTAACAATAGGAAGAAATAAAAATATCCATAAGTAATAAAATACATCTTGAGAATTCTTCAAGCTACCTATTTGGATTAATGAATAATCATTATTCTTAAACATTAGTAAAATATAGAACAGAAGATACTTTACAAAGAAAAATAGCACAATATTTTTAAAAGCAGGTCTTAACATTTTACAATCTTTTAAACCACGTTGCAGGCTTGTATGTTTTCTCTCTCATTACTCCCCCCGTTCCATTATCTACAAAATTAGAATTCGTTCCCATTGTATGTGTTGCTTTAAAGGAAGGTTGGCCATACTGCATAATAGTAGCTCCATTTAAAGTAAGGTTTGCAGAAGGAAATACATCTGTAGCTGCTGAAACGGAAACATTCCCTTGTGGTGATATATTAACATCTAATTTTTGAGCAACATTTACAATATCATATCCCATTAAAGTCATACCAATTTCTTCAATTCTGGAAACGCTGCTATGTTGTTCAACATTGAGATTAACTCCTCCGTTCGAGGCTGTTGTTAAGCTAAATTTATTTTGGTCGTCCCCTAACCCCGGGTAATTATCTCTCGCTGTACCAATAGGTGTACTTCCTACTTCAACATGTTTGCCCGCAGAAATACTTGTTAATTCACCCTTTTCATTTTCATTTCCTGTAACATATGTTGTTGTCGTTAACTTAACTCCTGAAGCATCACCACCTGGCGGATTGGGCCCATCCCACGACTTCTTATCAATATTACTTGTGAACTTAAAAGCTAATGTCTTACCCAAGTAAGTTTCACCTGCCTTCGTTGTAGCCTGCGAGTTTGCGTTGTTGTCCCATCTGATTTTCCCGTCTTTGTCCTTCACAAAATCATCTGGAGCCATCCCATCCGGATCAATAAACCTTATTGGATTATCAAACGCGTAATTGTAAGGAGAATGACGACGCATCTGGTCTGCAAGAGGATCAACGGTATGCCATCTTCCGATTTGCGGATCATAATTTCTTGCACCGAAGTCATAGAGTTCTAATCCCGAGCCATCGCTGAACTCGTTGTTGTTAAGTTCCTTGCCATTATATAGATATTTATTGCCTGTTGTTCCCGGCGCCTTGCTGCTTATCCCCGCCATCGTCAGCCCGAAGGGATAATAGTGCGTTTCTTCCAGCAGTGGTCCTTTGATATGGGTTACCACTAAGTTATCAAAGAGCACCTTCAGATCACTTTCATTGCTGACGTAAATATACAGATAACCGTTCTTATTAACTACTACAGGACTATTAATGAATTTATCATGATTTTTGTAACCTGTGCCACCCGAATTCACTCCATCAAAATCACCGGCTTCTTTCTTTAACTGATCATTGAATAAGATATAGTTGAGATATGCCTTTGGAACATTCGATGGGGTGGCTCGCTGTGGATCTGACAGATATGAATTCAAAGGCCCTGCCAGGTCGCTTGAATTAACAATCCCGTCTACGGTTACGCCAGCCTTACTTCCTGTTAAGGCGCCTGAATTAACAAAGGCTCCCATTAACTGGGACAGAATGACCGACCCTGTATTACCTGCTGTATTGCCTGATGCAGGTGGTGTGTAATATGACTCCGCCCTGAACCTAACTACATCTCCTGCCATCACTTTTAGCGCTATACC
>JBGSYC010000129.1:0-6684 GCA_041751095.1 Flavihumibacter sp. | reverse complement strand
GTTATTTATAAAACCTAAATTTGTTTAAAGTTCAATCATGATGCAGCCGCTACTTGAAAGAATCACCATTCAACCCGGTCTCATGGGTGGCAAGCCCACTATAAGGGGGTTGCGCTTTCCAGTAAGCGATATTTTAGAGCTATTGTCAAGTGGACTCAGCGAAAGTGTTATTCTTGAGCAACATCCCATCCTGGAGAAAGAAGATATTGTCGCGGCTTTACTCTATGCAGCGTTGAAAATTAAAAACACAGTTGTAATACATGCTGCCTGATTGGGAAATTTGGATTGACACAAATATGGTGATCATATTGATCAAGTACATCGAGGGCATAGGTATAATCGGTAACTATTCTCAGCAATCCGGTTGCCTCATCAGAGCTTAGAGCCATGTTTTCGATCACGTTTCCTAACAGCTTCAAAGTTTGCTTTAAGTCTTCTAATTGACGGGATAGCGCTTGCAATTGCTTCTCATTTACTGCATTCTACAGAAGTCTTATCCTCCCGGCCTTGACTGATATTACTATTCCGATAATTTTTGAAAGTTCAAGCTGCTTTTATTCCCTTTTACGATGTGCTTTAAGGGAAGTAAACTTAGGCTAACTGATATCCAGGCCGGGGAAGCTTTTGGAGGATGGAGATACTGAATAATTTGTGTTCTCGCCAGTAATAAAGACAAATAGAGTCAGGTTGAGTCAATTAAACAAATAATAAAGCCTCTACCAAGTGCAGGGGAACACGTAACACATTACCATCGTGCCGAACAATGTGCACGATAGAAACTTCATCGCCAGAAGGCTCGCACGAGGAAAGTAAATCGGAATTGGTTCGGTGCTCATTTAATATTAGGCCGCTATCAAATTAAATCAAAGTCTTTTTAGATGCTTAGCGATTGAGGCATTAAAAATGGCCCTATGTCGCGATATCTGTCTTAAAATTGCCGGTTCCTGTAAGATGTTACTTGCCCTTTTAACATAGGAAAAATAATTCGTATTATGTCTTCTGGGAATAGATTTCATAATCAATCGGAAAGTACCATCGGTGTTTGGAGCGAGGCTTTTCCGGCCAGAATACTGTTTGACTGCCCGGAGGTTTAAAAGGCTGTATTTCCTTAAGAGTCGTCCTCTGAAAATAACCGCCGAAGTCGCTCCGGTTTTCTGACTGAGCTGTTTTGCGCGTAGTGCTTTCCGCTTCACCGAACTAATCATCCGTCGGTAGAATTTGGCAAGGTTGGCCGATTTGATCAGGGCCTTTGTCCCATAAAATTCAAACCCAAGATATGACAAAGGCTTGCCAATAATTGTCATATTGTTTTTCAATAGCATAGACACTAACCTCGTTTTTTTCGGGCTTACAGCAAACGGCCTAAAAAGATATTTTTCTGTTTTATGTTTGCTGATGTCCAGTTCATACCGACTTATCGCATCATAAACTAATTGTTCAACTTGTCCCAAATGCTCCGGTGCACAAATAATCAGGATATCATCGGAATACCTTCTGTAAAAGCAACCCCGTTCATGAACGATGCTATGCAGTATTTCTTTGTCAAACTCCAGCAAATAAAGATTAGCCAGGACAGCACTGATTGGCAATCCCTGGGGTATACCTATCGGTCGTTTATTTTTAACGAACGGGTGCTTATAGACGGTAATATTTTTATGCTTTAATGCTGTCCTGAATTCTTCTACGGAAGTAAAGAACGCCTCATATCCTTTGTCCTTTCGGATAGAAGCCAGTTTTTTTTCATCAAGGCCGCCGCGTTTGGTTCGGTGACCGGATTGCAGGCGAAGATCGTCCAGAAGAATATACCTGAATTCGGTGCATGCTTTATATACATTAAAATGATCGGGGGGTAGTCTGTCAAAATTAAAGAGCGAGCACCATGCGCGCTTCAAGTGGTCATGATTCAATTCGCTGAAAAAACTCTTAATGTCAAACATTAAGACGACGCAACCTTTTTGCCCACGTGCGGCAATGGCTGCAAATGCTTCTTGAGCAAAATGAATTGTACTTTTCCCCGGCAAATGTTTATCGTCACCCTCGATCTCAATCTTCCTGTAAGCCGTAACACAATCTTTTAACTCGGTATGTTGTAATAACGCCGATTCATATTTCTGTTGAAGGAACTCAGCATAGCAGCCAAAGATCATGGAATCAATATGGGTGGCATAATGCAGTGGTCGCTGTTTGGCAGACAAGATAATTACTCCCTTTTCTTCGTGTGAATGTGCCCGAAGGATTTGTTCTTTAGTCTCAAGATCATCCTGCTGCTCGACATACTTTTTATACTTTCTTTCTTTAATGACCGAATGAATGAGTGGAAAGAAGGCATGTTTGGCAACGAAGTCCGGGTTCTTTACTTTCAAATATATCTCCCGGTATCGCTTGAAGATGTCTAATTTCGGCGTAATGTGGAGATAACCCCTCCCCTTTAACCACGCCGGTCGTTGTTCAAATGGCGGCAGCATATTAAAAAAGAGTCTTGCAATTTGGTGTAACGGATCTTCAACAAACATACCTCTAAAGAGCAAGGTCAGTACCCAATTACTGAGTCACACTAAATATTATTCCAATGTAATAATGAAATTAAGTAAACTCACAATAATGAAATTGCTCATTCACGTAATTATGCATATATTAGAGTACTGCTGGATAAGCTCTTTCGAACCGTTACCGGCGGGATCAACTGATCTGTTGCTGTTTATAGCAGCAGCTATCGTGTTGAAGGCCTTAACGGATTCTTTAAAGCTCATTCATAACAATCTCGTGCCTGTTATCCTGTCTCATATAACAGTAAATTCCTCTTCACTTAAGTCGAGGAGATTTTCAGACCTATACTAAATGTCTGTTATCCTCAAATTGCAAGACCCCACAAATATATAAATAATAATTTTTACATTTGGAATCATCGTATGGAATTACAAAATTTTACTTTGGGGGATATTGTCGCACTAAAACCTCATCCTTATAAATTGAACACCGTCAACATCGTTATCAGCGGAGATGCTACTCCCCTTCCCCCGCTAATGGTGGTAGTTGAAATTGTACGAATTAAACATAATAAACCAGAAGGGAAAGCCGACATTAGCAACTTCAAATACAAATGCCTTTGGTTTTCCACGAAGTCTTTCCGGTTTCTGGATGCATGGATTTTTGAATCCGACTTGAAAATCATTGAGGCAAATAACAAATGCGTGGATTCCACCGCAGTAAAGCGAGGTGACCAGCTCATTCTTAAAACTTCAAGCATAGAGCTGGCAAAAAGAAAGTCATCACAGTCGCACGATGATCAGTCGTCAGCTTCCAAGAACGGGACCACCGTGATTAATTCCCTGCTGACCTTTCTGGCTCCGCCCATGTCGGTAATAGAAGTGAAACAGCACGTGAGCAAAAATCCCCTGGTTGATAAAAAAACTGGTCAGACTATCAGGTGGGTATCAGCCTCACAGGTAAAATGCCTTTTGTATGATCCAATCGCCGAAAAGATTTCCGAACTGGTTGTGCCGTTGGAAGCGATGGATCTCGTAGAACAGGTTGACCAAAATAGAATAGCCATGTTGAGTGCTGCCATAGAACGAAATGCTTACTTGTGGTGCACCTATCAAGAGTTTCGGACCATTATCAAACCTACTCACCTGTCATGTCGGGCAGGAAAGTATTACGCCCGAGCATACGATTACGTATTAAACAGAATGACTGAAATTGATTTGCTGGAGGCGATCGAATTTTCAAATTTACTTAAACCATTCATTTCGGAAATTCCAACATTTGATGTAGAACGCCATCCAGAAGCTGGAACGATCGCATTCATGCATAAAGAAAAACTGGATGCCACCATTGGGGCACAGGCGAGAAAGAATTACTTACGAATTAAATATAAAGATCAGAATGATCTGGTGAGTTACCGAACACTCCGGAATTACAGGATAGCGCAAGTAACTGAAGAAACACAGCAAAAGGAATACATAATTGGCTTTTGCATGTTGCGTCAGGCAGAACGAACGTTTAAAGTTGACCGAATTCAAAACCTGTCAGAAATGCACCTGGCATTTTGACCGCTGGCTGGCACAATGCAGGATGAGTTTTATGCCGTTACAGTGACTTGGTAAACCACCGGATGGAAATTCTTTTCTTCTAGCATACCTATTGGATCCTGGATGGTCTTATAGACCGTTCCAGTCTGTTCAATAATATTCTCCACATGCACCAAGTAGAGGTATGCCTGTCCTTTCAGTTCCTTTAATACCTGGTACTCATTGGCTGAAAGAAAAAAAGGTCGATGTTTTTCGGAGGATGATTTCACTTCGATGAACCGATCTTCATTGCCTGAGTGACTGCTAATGTCAAACCCTGCCCTTACATTTGTATTAAAAACATCCTTCACCTCCGCATGCTTTATCTCCATTTGGTTTAGCCGCTGTCGCTCGTAACTAAGGGCAATCAATTCACCTACTTTCCCTAATTCCACCTGCCACTGAAGTTGTTTTATCAGTTCCTCAGGCGTCATTTCCGGGGCCTTTTGGGGAAGTTCAGGACCGTGGATCTGATCTACTGTTAAAAAGGAGGCCTTACTCACGTGGTAAGCCGGGAAAAAAGCATGTATCCATTGATCGAAGGCCTCCTGTATTTCCAGTCCAACTTTACTATAAGGTCGCCATAATTGACCTGTCAGCCGTTTAATATGGTCTTGGGTAATACCACCATTTACCCGTTTTCTATAATGCCCTAAATAGCTGGCAATGGTGATATTCTGAAAAGCACAGAACTTTGATAACCCAAATAAATGAAGACTACCCACCCGCTGATGAACGAAATACTTGGGCGCGTTACCAACAAGTGTCCGGTGATGATCTTTTGCGCCGGCAAATTCGTGAAGTGATTGAAGGAGTTGTTCAATGCTTTGACAGAATAAAGAACCGGTTTTCTCGCGATGAGTTGCCATCCGATAATAATTTTAAAGTGTCTCTAATAAAGGAAGTGTACCATATTAGCGTAGCTAAGCCCTATGAAAATAAAATTCAGCCAGAATTTATCGTATGACTCCTTCCAACAAAGCAATTCCTTCCTTGCTTAAGTGCTTTCTTATCAAAAGGAGCTCCAATCCATTTTTTAGCAGTTTTTTAGACGCTATATGAGAACTATTGTTATGTTAATCATCAATTTTCGGGTAGAGCTTTTTCAACTTTACCCCTTGAATCCTTGTTTGTAACTGCCAGTTGATCTTGCTGTTCTTATTATTTCAATTATTTTGCCATGCTTTAATTTCGTCTTCAATTTTTTTCATGGATATATGTCTATTGAGGCATCGCCCCACTAAAGCATATAATTCGATTTCGGACATATTTATCCAACTGCCATATTTTGGCGTAAATACAAATTCAAGTCAACCCTCACAAAATCGTAGTGACCAATTTAATAGCAAATGCCAACGCCAACGAATCGTCACCAGCATAATGTATCTATTGAAAAGGGCATCTGAATTTGGTAGAAGGAAGCGAAGATGTTGGAAGGAGATATTATAAACATTTCACTTTATTTATTATCGACGCCATTTTTAATAAAACAGGAAGGTCTATAAGCATCATTGATATTATTTCCCCTATAGCAAATGTCAGAAAAGGAATGACCTCACTGAACTTCATACATCTTTATTTATTTCACTCTATACAAATTAATACCATCAATTAAGCCCAATTACCAATTATAAATTTAAGAGAAATCTGACTTAAAGAACTTTCCTTTTTTGCATGCGGTCACAATTTGTGACCGCATGCAAAAAACATTTCTAATTTCTAATGTTAATCAGGTTTGCCACCACTTTAATCATCATACCCTTTTCCTCCGGTTTGCTTTCAGCTATCATTAATGTAAGTGCTACCAAAGCATTATCGGCTATCCGTTTTGTTCGATCTGCTGCGTAGAGGATGTTATTTTTCTCAAAGAACCATACAAAGAGAAAGGCCGCAAAACGTTTATTCCATCCGAAAAAGAATGGTTCTTAATAACGAAATAAAAGCAGGTTAGCGGCTTTTTCTTCCATGCTCGGATAAAGATCCTGCCCACGAAGTCTGGTAAATAGCTGCCAGTGAACCCTGGAAAGAATCATCCTTTTCGTTGCCAAAAAGCGCACTTGCGCCGAACTTATCCTTTAATCCCTTAATAGCTTTTATAGCTGTTAAATAGGTTTTCTGAATTAACTCTTTCGAGGTAGTGCCGTGAATTTCAAGTATCTGATGGTCATACTGATCAAGTACATCCAGTGCATAGGTATAATCAGTAACTATCTGCAGCAGTCCGGTTGCCTAATCGGAATTTAATTCCTTTTTTGCTATTTCGTTACCTAACAGTTTTACGGTTTGCTTTAAGTCGTTTAATTGTTGTGATTGCTCCTGGAGCCTCTTTCTATCAATTGCATACCCCTTTGTCAAATAATCTTTTAGAACCTGGTTGGCCCAAATCCTGAACTGAGTACCTCTTCGTGATTTAACCCTGTACCCTACAGATATAATTACGTCCAGTGAATATTCCTCTACTGACCTTTTTACGGCTCTTTTTCCTTCAGTTCGAACTGTCAAGGATTCTTTGACAGTTGATTTCCTAAGGTACTTGTTTTATATTTTACACGTCGAAAACATCTTTCAGAAAAATGATTCTCAGGGAAGCGTATGTTACGTGGCGGGTTGTGGC
>JBGSYC010000128.1:0-64670 GCA_041751095.1 Flavihumibacter sp. | reverse complement strand
TCTGCTCCAAGATTTAACCATGCAGCAGCAGAACTTGCTAACTTACTCAATCAAACAGAAACGATTTTTCCCGGAACCGATTTAATGCTTAAATTTAAAATCTCCGCACTTTCAAACTGTGAGGAGTAAGGAGTTCTGAATTTCTTCATAATAATCCACATTACCTTCAACATTATGCCTTCCGCTTGAAGTATCTTTTAAAAAATACTGAATATTAAGCAAAAGCAGTTGGATTTGCCTTAATAGCATCTCCATACTTCTTAAAAAGCTGATACCAATATGATTTAAATATTAATCTTGGTTATTTGCTCCACTCCTGAACCAAATAGGGTTTGAGCCAATTGAACACTATTTGCCAAAAGTTTCACCCTTAGAGCTCACAATTATTAAATGACGTAAATCAATAACAGCAAAAAACAGGTTTCTTTCTCTCTTTCAGAGGAATCTTTGATAACATGCGGCTGTATGAGCTTATTAGAAGACGGTGGCTCTTGATTTAGAAAGTAAGAAAGTTGATGTGGGTCCCACGGTATAGTTTTCAAAACCTTTTCATTTTGCGGGACATTATGCCGCAATTTACGGCTATAACAACTAAAATGCGTTTAGCAGACATCGCGTAACGCCATCAGCATATCACTGTAGGAAACATCGACAAGGTCATGTGGTTCTATTTCAAAATTTCTCATATAGAACTCACATTGTTGCTGCAGCGTTTCAATGGTAGCTTCTGCATATTTATTACTCGCCTCAATTTCCACAAACTCACCTAAAGGCAACAAGGTATCAAGGTGGAACTTGATGTTTCCAATGAAGTATATCTCCCTGGTTTTCTTTACCACCACCTTAACCCCTAAAGCGTTTTCCAGTAATTCATGTAGCGGGCCGTCATCGTGTACAGACACGATATTGAATTCAGATTTTCTCGGTCCAAAGTCGTTGTTTCTTTCATAATAGATCAATGCACGTTCGATATTTCCACGCCGGAGTTTCAGGCGGCCTTTGGGTACTTCATAATAAGTGTCTGTCTGATGATCTACGCCCTTAAAGTCCGCACCATTGTTTTGCAAAAACAATCTTATTGCGTCGGTTCTTGCGGTTCTTGCTTTGATTTCTATGTTGACAAACGACATAAAGATGGTTGTAATTGTTGAAGGTCTGCCCGGGGAGGGGACAGACCTTCAACTTTCATTTATGATAGTCTTCATCTTTTCAGACGATGGCTCCGCGATAACAACATTCTAGTTTGTAAGATCAGGAAGGAAACATCGGTTAAGAAACTACAGCGTTTCTCTTTTTTCTTGAAACTGCTTCCACAGAAGGTCTCGCAGCAGTGGAATGCAAAGTTTCCATTGAAAAAACCTTTTCCGCTTTTTGAAAGAGCACGGCACTCCATACATGATCGAGGCATACCTGGTTTATAGGTTCATACCCCGCATCGATAATGGTGTCCCAGTTACAATCACGGTTAAGGTCACTTGCTATTTTGGACGTTTTTTTCGGATACGCAATCCAAAGCTTAGCTTCCGAGTGCAGGGCAGGAAAGACGTCGGATAAAATTCCGATCAGCTGTTTTTCATTCACCGCAAATACTAAAGCAAAATCAATTTTCTTTGACTTAAGAAGCGGAGTCATGTTTTTTGCAAATGATAATTTGCAGAACTGTTTTTCTATCGTAGAAGGTAAACCCTGAATGAGAAGATTTTTTTCATCATTGAATTGAAGTTTTTCAAACAAAGTTTGCATCATGCGCTATTGTTTTTGGTGGATAATTTGCTGTAGGAGTGCGAAGATAGCAAACTTAATATGATCATACATAAAAAAATTCCTGTCACAAAATATAGTGACAGGAATATATTATAAAATTTAGCTAATTGTTTACCGGTTATTCATCGGCTTATAGTACCTCAACGCTTCCGGCATTTGCTTCTGTAATCTTTGTATCCTGTTGCCTTCCGCGGGGTGTGTACTTAAAAACTCGGGTGGTTTATTTCCACCCCCTGCTTTCTCCATCCTTTGCCATAACGGAATTGCTTCCTGTGGATTATATCCTGCCATTGCCGCGAAGTTTAACCCAAACTGATCAGCTTCATACTCCTGTTTGCGGGAAAAGGGTAAAACACCTAACACGTTGGAACCGATGCCATAAGCATTCATAAATAAATTGTGCGTTTCCTGGCTTTTGTTCGCAAGTGCAACTCCGAGAGCAACACCGCCTAACTGCTGGATCATACCCTGGCTCATCCTTTCATTACCGTGCTTGGCAAGAGCATGCGTCACTTCGTGACCTACGACTACTGCAAGTGCAGCTTCGTTTTGAGTAATTGGCAGCAGCCCGGTATATACAACTATTTTACCTCCTGGCATACACCATGCGTTTACATCTTTCGAATCAACAAGGTTATATTCCCACTGGTAACCTTCCAGCAGGTTTGCCTGTCCTTTGCTGGTATAATACTGAGTAATGGCATTTGTAATTCTCTGTCCTACCCTTCTTACCATTTCTGCATCTTTATTGGCAGTACTTGTAACAACTTTATTTTGTGTGAGAAAGGTACGGTATTCCTGGGCAGCCATCGTCTGCAATTCTGCTTCGGGAATAAGTGATAACTGGCTTCTGCCTGTAACTGCATTCGTTGAACATGAATACAAAGCAACAGGGAGAAGAGCAAGAAACATCAATTTTCTCATCTTAAAGGTTTTATATGCTGATTAGATTCAATGATTGTACCAATATACCAGATGTGGCATTGCTCAGCAGGGTTGTCTGTTATCTTTAACAGATTTGTTATAATAGGGGTAAACCCGGTAACGTGTCTGAGGTGCAGATAGAAGATTATTCTTCAAGTTTCGCAGTTAAATTAGGTTAACATTACTTTGTATCCGGGAGATATTAATTCACGTATTCCCTTCAACTTACCGGAATTGATAAGCCTGGTAATGCTCGCGTCAATATCTTCAACATTATCTCTAATGTTTCTATAATAATTTTCATGAGCTCCAGCACCTGATACTGCTCCATTGCCTTTATATAAAAAAGAGAAGTATCGGTCGATAATATCAGATGCCATTTTCCCCGCCTGCCAAACCGGCTAAAGAATAATTTGACCGGATAGTCCTTGTACATTACCTGCATGACCAGATAACTTTCTTTAAGCTTGTTTTACCAACCTGGCGCGGTAATAGCAAAACATTAGGAGTGTTCCAATGGGTATCAGGAGAAAATTTTTCCTTGATGTTTCGCAAAAAGCCGTCCGTCAGCGATACCACATTTTCATCATCTTTTCAGGATTATTTTCCGGTTTATTATTCCTGCATTTGTATGTATCCGGACGTGATAAACTCCGGGTGCTTTACCGGAAAGATCGAACATGGGCTGAAAGCCGGTTGAACCCTCCACTTTGTGTCCGAGCGCGTCGAATATTTCAATGGAAGTGACCCGGCCCGGCTCACTTGTCAGTAACAGGTTAAATTTGCCTGAAGAGGGATTTGGATATATGGACAACCTCTCCTCAGATTTTGTGCCACAACTTTTTGCAGCTATAACGTCCCAGTATTTGTATTTTCCATCCAGATCGGTTTGCTTTAATCTGTAAAAGGAAGTCCCTTTGCCCGGGAATTTATCGGTAAGCGCGTATTTATTGACGCGGGAGGTACCCCGTGCGCCATCAACTGATCCAACCACCTGCCATGTCAGCGCTTCAACGCTGCGCTCTACTGTGAAAAAGCTGTTGTTTGTCTCGGCAGCGGTAGCCCATTTTAATTCTACGTAGGGTTGATTACAGGTGGCCGTAAAGGAAATCAAAACAACAGGAAGCACTGTAGTGCAGTTAGTGGGCAAAGATGCGGTAACCTCGTTAACACCGATGGCTCCCGCAGAAGACAGTCCTCTCCCAATCAGCGTACTGGATGCGGCCATCGAAAATGCGCCCGGATGTGCAATAAAAGTTCCCTTCATTTCACATTGCGTACCAATGATGATTTCACCGCCTTCCACTGCCCAGAATATGTTACATGCGGTTGCGTTTCCGAGTAAAGAGATTTGAGAAGATGGATTGGCGGTAAAGGCGCCTCCTATTTTAAAAATAAATACTGCATCCGGATCGCCTTGTGCATCAAGGATAAGATTTCCCTGGATAGAAGATGCTGCGGTGGTTGAATATACACCAGGCGTAATGGTCTCATTATTACCGAATACCGTCCCGTGGGGAGGCGCAGTTGGAGCGGCATTAAACAGGTAGTTATAAGCAGTTTCGAGGTCAGTTGCAGCCTGCGCTGTGAGTGCGTTTGCACTTTCCTGCTGGCCTGGCACAGACGTGAAACCGGTGATAGTGCCACCGCCGTTGGTACCGATCTTTCCTGTGATTTGCGAAGTTCCGGTGTTGTTTACCTGCCCCGAACCGGTGAAAAGTACAAAGTCTGCGGCAGCCTTTAGATTGGGCGGTCTCAACTGTGCGAAACTTACATTATCGATACATAAGGCCATTAAACCCGTTGCAATTAAAAGCGAAAACTTATTTTTCATTTTGGTATTGTTGATAGCTGAGCTTATATATACGCGCGAATTACAAAGGCAACGAACTTATACACGCTTCGCCGGATGAATTCAAATCCTTACCGTGGCAACAACGTTTGTTAAACAGCTTGAAAGTCCCGGGAGGATAGAAAGGCTTTATCGGGGAGTGTACAAGGAAGTCCAAATGCTGGTAAAATGTACGCCCATTGATCTCCTTATAAATAAAAAGTGGTGAAAAAGACAGCGGTATACCTGAAGCCTGTATAATCTTTTAATGGTTTACCTATAGAAACTGATTAAATTCGTCTTTAGGGAATCAGTCCATCGTTTTACCTTTGTAGTTGAGGCGAAAGGGTTGTCCGTTGACTATAGCGCGCATATCCATGCCGTTTTCAGGGTCAACGCCCCGCAAGATACCATTGAGGCCATAAGCGTATGTGATGAAGAATAAGAGGAAATATGGCTGTGAACAGCACGCCTCGTTCATTCGGGTGGATATTCCAATGCGGGTATCAAGAATTTCACCTTCGAAGGCCCGGAATCTACCTGCTTTTATCCAGCAACGCCCTTTCCTCTTGTAAGCGCCCGTACCCGTTACGTTAAAAAAACCGGGAGGTTGGATTGATATTTAATCAGCCACCGTTTTGCTTTTTTCCGCTGGTGCATTCGGTGCATTCAGCTTTGGCAGCGATCTGGCTAACTCTGCTTTAACAGAAGTAAACTTGGCATCGCCTGCAAGGTTTTTCCATTCATGCGGATCGATGTCGTGATCGTACAACTCTTCAGAACCATCTTCATATCGAATGTAACGCCACCGTTCAGAACGAACGGCGTGGTTTCCAAGTCCATGCGTAGTCACCGACGGATAACGCCAGGGAGCTTTTGGGTTCTTTAGCAAAGGCACAATACTGTTTGCTTCTATACCTGCCTTTTTTGGCAGGGAAGTTAATTCCAGCAGCGTCGGGTACATATCCATCAGGTTTACTGTACGTTCGGATACTGATCCCCCTTTCGTAACACCGGGTGCCACTACCATCAAGGGTACCCGGGTAGCTTCTTCCCAAAGTGCAAATTTACGCCAGTGCGATTTTTCGCCTAAGTG
Organism: Flavihumibacter sp.; assembly: GCA_041751095.1. Taxonomy (GTDB): domain Bacteria; phylum Bacteroidota; class Bacteroidia; order Chitinophagales; family Chitinophagaceae; genus JADCRZ01. Next base: position 59,055 of record JBGSYC010000128.1, on the reverse strand, counting down.
CCAGCCATGATCACCGAACAAAACAATGATTGTATTTTTGTAATAACGGGATTTTCTTAAAGCGTCCAGTAAACGACCGATCTGCGCATCAGAAAAAGTTATACTTGCCAGATAACCTTGTATAGCATTCTTCCATTGATCATGTTCCGTAATAAACTTATGATCGCCGCCAGGCCTGGCGATTTTAACTCCTGCCCCGGGTACATCACCCAGGTCATCTGTTAAAGTTTTGGGGAGTGTAATATTTTCTAAAGGATAAAGATCGAAATACTTTTTAGGGACATACCATGGTAAATGCGGCCGGGTGAACCCTACAGCAAGAAAAAACGGCTTTTTCCTCGAATCTGATAAAAACGCAATGGCTTTTTCTACGTTTTTGTAATCACCCATGTCCTCGTCTTTATCAGGTATAGCGCTCCAGTCGAAATGTCCAAAACCATGAACAGGTGCAGCAACCGGGTGTGGAGATGGCTCTACTTTATGATAGACTGGCCACGAAGCCCGGTCATTGTATTTATCATGAAAAATCTTACCGATGCCTTCTACATCATAGCCGTGGGCTGTATAATACTGTGGTAATGTAACAGCTTTGGGCAAAACGGGCCGCCAGGGCTGGTCGTTATGATACACCCCCGAAGTTGCCGGGCGAACCCCTGTCATTAAACTGGCTCTGGAAGGATTACAAGCCGGTGCCGGACAATACGCGCGGGTAAAAATTACGGCTTCATTTGCCAGCCGGTCAAGGTTAGGCGTTATAACTCCCGGGTAACCTTTAAAAGGTCCGGCCCAGTCATTCAGATCATCAACAGCAATAAATAAAACATTGGGTTTTTGAGTAGTCATTTGTGAGACCGCCTGCTGCTGTAGCATGCACGAAATAAACAAGAGAAAGAAAGCCAGTGATCTTATTTGTGTTTTTGACCGGTTCATATGGATTACAGAGGTAAGTTAACAGATTTTTCTCAATATAAATTTACATGCCGATATTGAGGAAAGATTATTCCACTGAGAAAACCGTGCTGAAACATCAACCTGCAAACACCGCTGTTAAAAGCACAATTTCAGGGCTCACACCTTCATTAGTGCTGCAATGTTACCGATACGACTAAGTAGCCTGTAAAGCACCATGCCGGCACTAAAAAAAAGTTTTTCTTATTTGTCCGGTAACTTGTTTCCGGTTCGTTAAAAGGAAAATCTATTTTTAACGTAAAATCAACCATTATGGAAAAGTTCATGCTCATTTTTCATGGAGGGCTCAAACAAGACGCCTCTCCCGAGGACCTGCAAACCAACATGGGCAAATGGATGTCGTGGGTAGAAAAGCTTCAAAACGAAGGAAAATATGATTCGGGGGAGGCGCTGTTGCCCGGCGGAAAATTAGTAAGTGGTACGACCACGGTAACTGATGGCCCTTACACAGAAGGCAAGGAACTTGTAGGTGGTTATTTTGTAATCAATGCCAACAACATGGAGGAGGCTGTAGCCGAATGCCAGCATTACCCTGATTTCGAGTACGGCGGACAAATACAGGTGCGGCAGGTGATGAAGATAGAAATGTAAAACAGCATTCATGCAAAAACCCGTCAACCAATTAGTAGATCATCTTTTCCGGCATGAGTCGGGAAAGATGATTGCTGTGTTGTCAAGACTTTTGGGCCTGCAGTATCTTCAAACAGCGCAGGACATCGCCCAGGATACCCTGCTTCAGGCACTGCATACATGGAGCTATAAAGGCACGCCGGATAATCCTGCTGCATGGCTGTACCATGTAGCTAAAAACAAAGCGGTTGACTATTTGCGGCGGGAAAAAACTTTTCGTCGTGTTCGTTCCCAACATGCGTATTTACTTCAGTCTGAATACACGACTAATCCCACTATTCATTCATTTTTTGAAAAGGGAGAAATTGAAGACAGCGAGTTGAAAATGATTTTTGCCTGTTGCCATCCTTCCATCCCCGTTGATTCACAGATCGCCCTCGCTTTGAAAACGCTGTGCGGTTTAAGCGTTACGGAAATTGCCAATGCATTTCTGAAAGATGAAGAAACGATTGCCAAACGCATTTACCGGGCAAAAGAAAAAATAAGGTCAGAGAACATCGAGCTTGAGCTGCCGTCTTCTCCTCAGTTGCAGCAACGGCTTGATGCCGTGTTGCATTGCTTGTATTTGCTGTTTAATGAAGGTTACAATTCCTCGCACCCACAACAACTGATACGTGAGGAGCTTTGCCAGGAAGCGATGCGAATGGCGTATATGTTAACCCAAACCCCTTTAACGAATCTTCCCAGGACAAGTGCACTGTTAGCGCTTTTTTGCTTCCAGGCCTCTCGGCTAAAAGCAAGGCTCGACGACGGCGGCAACATCATCCTGTTAAAGCACCAGGACCGAAGCAGGTGGTATCAGCCTCTTATACAAAAGGGATATTTTTTCCTGGATCAGGCCACGGAAAAAGAAACATCTGTGTATCACCTTGAAGCAGCCATTGCTTACCTGCATGCCAGCGCATCTTCCTTTGAAACAACTGACTGGAGGGCCATTTACTTTCTTTATAAGATATTAGCTGACAAACATCCAACGCCCTTCGTTGCACTCAACAAAGCCATTGCTGCGTCCTATGCCATCAGCAAAGAAGCCGCTTTAGCAGAACTGAAACAGATCAAGGGTATGGAGAAGTATTATCTCTACCATACAGCTATCGGAGAGGTCTATTTCGACCTTCATTGCAGGGAAGATGCGCATCATCACTACCAGAAAGCCCTTTTATTGACAAGATCACTTGCCGAGCAGCAATTGTTACAAGACAAAATAAACGCCTGCAACGATGACTTTCCTGCATTTTCATTATCTTAAACCATAGCTTTTTCTTCTTATGAAATAACACTATTAACATTCCATAAAAATGAGTAGTGCATAGCGAAGGCAGGGCAAAGCACAAATATTACCCATAACGATGCCCGGGAATACAAAAATTAAGATTCCCTCAACGCGATTGGCTCAACAAGTAAAGGCATCAGTTTTTCTCGGCCAGTTCCCTTACTTTATCCAAAGCTATGGGCCAGGTATCCTTAAAATAGCCTTCGAATTCCTGTGGAATTTCTGCGCCTCCCATAACGACACATAACTCCGTTGCTCCATTTACAGTATGGAGAGTATAGTTTTCAAAAGAGCCTGCCCATTGCCTGGCTTCTTCGCTGTCCATATCTTCAACGCCATTTTTTACATTCCCCAGGTGTTTAATCGACATAAATTCGTTGGGGATATTCTCGGCTATCGAAGAAACCATACCCGAATTATTTCCATCAAGAAACAAGACCTTGCTTCCTTTCTTCCAATCCGTTTCCGCCCTTGACCCTGGAGCGAAAGCAGAGGTCCATTCCTGGTAGGTGGAATTGTCCCAAAGTATATTCCATACTGTTTCCTTTGGAGCGTTAATCAGTATTTTAAATTCCATGATCTATGCTTTTTGGTACAGAACAAAGTTGCATAATTTTTCGCCCGGATACAAGGCTTAATCCGGACAATTTACAGGGCCAAATGCGACAAATATCTGCTGAAAGATATTGCACAGGAATGTTTAATTTTCCACTATACTGAACACTGATGATGTTATCTTATGCTCAAAAGTTTGAATGCTTAATTCACGAATTTATTCTGTGTCTATAAGTGTGAACGACATAATACATTTGACGCAACATTAATATAGCTTATGATAGAACGACAGGTTTATCGCATGCCGAAGGCAGGTTCCATTAAAAATCTGAAACTGGTAACGGAAGCTCTGGGGGATCCGCAGGCTGACGAAGTATGTGTGAAAGTGAAAGCAATCGGACTGAATTTTGCGGATATCTTTGCCATGCAGGGATTGTACAGTGCCACACCTGCAGGCCCATTTATCCCTGGACTGGAATTTTCGGGGGAGATTATAGCCGTAGGTTCCGACGAGGAAGCATGGAAGGTGGGTGATAAGGTCATGGGTGCTACGAAGTTCGGCGGCTATGTTTCGCACATTAATATCCATCATCGCTACATTATCCCCCTCCCTCCGGATTGGAACTTTGAAGAAGGCGCCGGATTCCTGGTACAGGGGCTTACTGCGTATTATGCGCTGACTGCATTAGGTAACCTGCAGCAAGGAATGACGGTTCTCATTCATAGCGCTGCAGGCGGTGTTGGTATTATGGCCAACCGGATTTGTAAGAAGTTCGACGGGTATACCATCGGCACCGTAGGCCAGGCTAAAAAAGCAGACTTTCTGCGTAAGGAGGAAGCCTACGATGACGTCATTGTTCGGGACGATGATTTTTATAAAAAGCTCCGCAGTGCGCTTGGTGACCGTCCGTTACAACTGGTTATGGAATGCATCGGCGGTAAAATACTGATGCAGGGCTGGAAGGCCATGGCTCCCATGGGCAGGATGGTGGTATACGGAAGTGCCAGTTTTAGTAGTCACGGCAATAAGCCTGATTATCCAACACTCCTCTGGAAATATTTCAAACGCCCTAAAATTGATCCCCTGCTTCTACCCACACAGAATAAGTCTCTGATGGGGTTTAACCTTATTTATCTCTACGAGCAGACGGACATGATGCTTGATATGCTTAATGCCTTGCAGGCACTACAATTGAAACCCCAACATATCGGACATGTGCATAATTTCGATGAAATGCATCATGCCATTCAGTTGTTCCAAAAAGGTGAAACCGTAGGTAAGGTGGTGGTTAAGACAGGCGGGTAAAATCATGCGGGACATTACACATAAAAATCGTTTGAAATTACTGAGTTTTTAATGGTCTAACTCCGTGGTTCCCTTCTCTGTTCCGCTCTGTAGTTTGCCTCCGCTATCGTATCTCTTGTATTGCAGAAGATTTCTCAGGGCGTGATGGACTACTTAACTTTACAAAAATCACAACGATTATGAAAGCATTTTTAGGGATGGGTCTGTTAGGATCAAATTTTGTCAGGGCAATGTTACAAAAAGGCGAAACAGTAAAGGTTTGGAACCGTACAGCATCCAAAGCAAAAGCATTGGAAGCGTATGGCGCAAAAGCATTCGACGATGCTGACGAAGCGGTACAGGAAGCAGATTTCATTCATGTTACCCTGAGGGACGACGCCACTGTGGATGAAGTGCTGGAAACAGCCGGCAAAGGATTTAAAAATGGTGCAATAATCATAGACCATACTACAACTTCCGCTAAAGGAGCTATCCATAGAATAGCATACTGGAAAAGCAAAGGATTTACATACGTGCATGCCCCCGTTTTTATGGGTCCCCAAAATGCTTTGGAAAGCAGTGGGTTTATGGTGGTTTCAGGCGATCAGTCTGTAATTGGCAGGTTAGAGCCGGAGTTGTCGAAAATGACCGGAAAGGTTATAAACTTTGGTGCCGAAGAAGGTAAAGCGGCAGGGATTAAACTAACAGGCAATTTGTTTTTGCTAAGCCTTACGGCCGGCCTTTCCGACGCCCTCGCGCTTGCCAAAGGTCATGGCATAAAGGCTGATGAAGTGCTTAATCTTTTTAATAACTGGAACCCGGGCGCAACTATACCTGCAAGGCTAAAGAAGATTTCAGAAGGTAAATTTGATGAGCCATCCTGGGAATTAAATATGGCGCGTAAAGACGCGGGTCTGATGATTCATGCAGCAGAGCAGGCCGGAACCCACTTAGCCATAATACCCGCTATTGCAGCCGCAATGGATCAATGGATTTCCAGAGGGCATGGTAATGACGACTGGAGTGTTATTGCCAGGGATAGCATTTGAGGGTTTATAAAAAAGCAGGTCAGGGGTTAGCTATGATAGCCTTGTGTTTGTTCTGAATCAACCAATACTGCGCAAAGAAAACCGGCTCCTGCTAAGTGAATATTTCAGGCAAAATCAAATTTAACGAATGTACTGTGAGATCAATTTACTGTCCTCTTCCAGGAACAAAAGCAACAATACAAGCCAATGAAGAAGCTCCCGCCGGATACTTTGCGCTTTTTTGTATATTTGTCAGATAGCGTACTATGAATTGGAAAGACCATATATCTTCGGATCCTTCTATTATGTTTGGCAAAATGGTGATTAAGAATACCAGGATACCGGTTGAATTGATTTTAGAAAAATTAGGCCATGGCTATTCTTCTGATTCAATAAAACAAGGTTATCCCCGGTTAACCAATAATGACATTCTCGCCTGTTTACTTTTTGCAGCAGAAAACGCGAAACATGAAAAAACATTATCTGTTCTTTAATGAAATTCCAGATTGTAGCAGATGAAAGTGTTGATTTTGGAATTGTAACCGAGTTGCGGGAAGTGGGCTTCGAAGTTTATGCGATTTGTGAGGACAGCTATCGTTGAAGGATCACGAAGTTTTGTTCATTGCTACGAGCAACGATGCCATTTTGATAACTGAAGATAAAGACTTTGGAGAATTGGTTTCCGTCTGCAACTTCCACATAGGGGTGTATTATTAATAAGAATCGAAGATGCTCAAATCAAAGTATCTAAAGCGGTAAGAGCTATTTGAACATTTTACGATGAATTATATCGGAAATTTTCTGTAATTAATGACAATAAGCTTCGAATAAAGGAATGATTAATTTACTGGCTGCCAATTCATTTGAGATCAATTATTTTTCAGTGGGGAACGGCTACTTTTATTTTGAACCATTAATAATTTAAACCCGGCTGAAGCAATTGCCCCAATACAAGTGCGCGATTTACCAATCGGCAGGCACGCGCAACAAAAGCTTCACTTAGTACATACTGTAAGAATTCCTATTCTTCATTTGCGGCACTGCATTTTCAAAACGTAATAATTTAATAAAACTTGCAACCAATCGATTTCGTGTTATATTTGCAACCGACCAGTTGCAAAAAAACATCATAAAAAATGAGGCGAGACGTATTCCAGGCCATTGCAGACCCTACGCGCAGAGCGATTCTCAGCTTGCTGGCCCTGCAGGCAATGACACCCAATGCCATTGCCGGGCATTTTGACAGCACCCGGCAGGCAGTTTCCAGGCACATAAAAATTCTGGCGGAGTGCCAGCTTGTAAAGCAAAAACAATCCGGAAGGGAAATTTATTATCACATTAACCCAAAAAAAATGAAAGAAGTAGATCAATGGCTTGAGCCTTTCCGGGCAAAGTGGGAAGACCGGTTTAGCCAGTTAGATCATGTATTAAAGCATATAAAAACCAAAAAACCATGAGCAACAAACAAACAACCATCTCTAAAGATGCAGCCAACAAAAGAATTATGGTAGTCAGGGAATTCGATGCTCCGCCTGAAGAAGTATGGAAAGCCTGGACGGAGAGCAATGTACTGGATCAGTGGTGGGCACCAAAGCCTTATAAGGCAAAAACAAAAAAGATGGATTTCCGGGAGGGTGGCCACTGGCTCTACAGCATGGTAGCACCTGATGGCACTGAGTCATTTTGCCGGGCAGATTTTAAATCAATTGTTCAGCATAAAAGCTTTATGGCTGACGACGCGTTTTGTGATGAGAACGGAAACATTACACACGATATTCCGGGTATGCATTGGAGAAATGAATTCAGCCCAACGGATACTGGAACGAGAGTTGAAGTCGAAATCACATTCGACAATGAAGAGGATATGCAAAAAATCATTGAAATGGGCTTCGAGGCCGGATTCACCGCGGCTCACGGGAATCTTGATGAATTGTTAGCAGGATAATTTCATATCCTGCATCATCTTCACTTAAGGGGATGATGTACTTGAAATTGAATAGCAGGTAAAGGGCCTTGACGCTATTTGTGCTGCGACCATAGGCGCACTCTCCTTCCCTGCTATTTTTTCTTAGTTTTTAACACATCATGATAAGCAGTATCTAAAGCATCAAGCATAAGCTGGCTGTCAACCCGGTCAAGCTGAAAGGTTGTCCAGCCCTGCAAACCCCATTTATTATTAACCGGATAAATTGCTTCTTTATCAATAAGACAATAAACGGATTGATCGGCTGGTGAAAATTTTATGTTAGCTGTTTGAGTTTCTTCATGCAGCGTTGCAAATATTCTTTTCCCCACTACTTTAAATGCAGTTCTTTCAAAATGCGGTGCAGCTATGGTTTGTTGGAATGAAAGCGCAAGTTCTCTGAATTGATCGCAAGTCATGGTTTGGCTTTATTGCTTTAAACAATTTGCAGAACTACCCTTACTGAAAATTCAGTCCTGGGCTCTGCTTACGCTTTCGAAGACCAAAAAAAAACATCATACCTGAACTAAAGGTTCGAATTTCTTTTCGTCAATTCTTCAATATCGGCTTTGTCTTTAAACCTGCCTGCTGCTTCTTTGGCTTGTATAAGATGATTGAGGTGAATATATTTAACCTTGATGCTATTTTGTATGAACGTATTACAAAAGGGATATGCTTCAGAAAATTCAAGCCCTTTAACTTTATTCAGCACTTCTATCCGGTTAGGTTCAATGCCTATACCCCATACGTCAAATTGATCACCTAAGAATTCTTCTGCAGAAAATACCGGAGCTCCAAAATCAAAAAAAGCATCTTTTAACTTTTGATAGTTTACTGATGTCTTATTTATCCATATATCCATATCTGCTGTGCTGCGGACATAGCCATGGAGAATAACAGCATAACCACCTACAACAATATATTCTACTGCTGCCTTGTTTAGTGCTTCAATAAAATCCTGAAAATCCTGGTTGAATAAATCTGCCATCAGGGCTGTTTTCTCTTATCTGAAACTGAACGATCTACTCTTGTTTGTGGAGTAGCGCCAAAAATCTGGTTGATAATAAAACAGGCGGCATTCAACCTTTCGTCTGCTGTTTTTTCAATCCAATAGTGTACATGATCGTCCGCTTCATTAAAGGTTAATGAAACAACCTTTGTCCTTTCTAAACGATATGGGTGTTTTTCCATCAGTCGAAATTAATCAATATCTGCAAATCAATCAACTCAGCCGGCTCTTTAAATCCATGATCAATATTGCATTATTTTTTTCCGCTAACATCCTCGTACAGTTTGCTAATCAGCTATCAGATATTTCTTTAACTTACAATCCCGATTGTTTGATCAGCGACCTTAAACAAGTAATTTGCCGGATCTCCTGATCCATCAATCCGGATTACGCGCTAAGCTACCTTTAAAAAAGTATTGCAATGTTTAAAATTTCGCTGAGCCTTATTGCCGGTCTGATAATGCTTATTGGTTATATTGTGAAAAGTGATCCGGATGCTTTTCAGTCCGGTAGCGCATCAGGGAACATACCTGAATCGATTCCGGTTGCCATTGCCCCGGATTGGCCGGCCGAACTTGATGTCACAAAATTCACGGGCCCGGATCTTACCCCCAGTCCGGCTTGCCTGGCCGTAGCGCCAACGGGGGAAGTGTTTGTGGGCGTGGATATGATCGGCTCCCTGGGCAAGACCCCCGGGAAAGGAAGCATCATCAAACTTTACGACAAAGATAATGATGGCGAACCAGACAAACATACCACCTTTGCAAGGGTTGATAACCCCCGTGGAATCATGACTCTCGGCGACCGGGTGTTTGTGCTCCATACCACCTTTTCCAGAGAAACCGCTAAAGCCACCGGGATGGACCTCGTGGTTTATGAGGACAGGGACCGTGATGGCGTCGCTGACGGCCCCTCAAAACCCCTTATTGAACATATAAGCTCTCCGCAATTCCTGCAGAGCCGCGGCACCGATCATGCTACCAATGGCATTCGTATGGGCATAGATGGCTGGATCTATATTGCCGTGGGAGACTTCGGATTTCATGACGCGGTTGACCGTTCAGGAAAAAAACTGACGATGCAGGGCGGTGGCATCGTCAGGGTCAGGCCCGACGGAACGGAAATGGAGGTGTTTACCCATGGCATGCGAAATATTTACGATGTTGCCATTGACCCGTACATGAATATGTTTACCCGTGACAATACCAATGATGGCGGTGGATGGAACATCCGCTTTAGCCACCAGGTACAATCGGGCGAATATGGCTACCCTTTGCTTTTCAAACAATTCACCAATGAAATCATTCCGGCTCTTGCAGACCTTGGTGGTGGTTCGGGTACCGGCGCCTTGTTCATGGATGATGCCACATGGCCGGATAAATACAACCATGTTCCTATGATGGCCGACTGGGGAAGAAGCCAGCTGTTTATTCACCGGCTAACCCCTGACGGTGCCAGCTATACGCAAAAAGAGGAAGAGTTTATTAAGTTGCCGCAGATCACTGATGTTGATTTAGACGCCTCCGGGAGAATGTATCTCGCTGCGTGGGATGGTGCAGGATATTCAGGCAACCCTGCAAAGGGGTACACCATGCGTGCGGTGCCGAAGAATTGGAAATACAGCGCCTTTCCTGATCTCAAAAAATCTAATGTTAAGCAACTGGTTTCGCTGATGAAATCCGGCAGCGCCGTTGCCCGCCTGCATGCGCAGCAAGAACTGATTACAAGACCCGGGGCCCGTAAAACAGCATGGAAGCTTGCCACAGACAAATCATTGCCTTTGTACACCCGCGTTGCCGCAATATTTGCCTATGCCCAGGCAACAGGTGAGAAAGGAATAGGCAATCTCCTTAAGCTGGTTTCTGATAACGATGTTAAAGCTTATGTTTTACGTGCGCTCAGCGACCGCAAACCGAACCTCGAAAATGTTCCTGTTGCGCCGTTCGTAAATGGTGTTGCCGACAGTGACCCGAGAGTTCAGGTTGCTGCCATAACTGGCCTCGGCCGACTCGGCCGCATGGAAGCCGTACCTGCGCTGTTACAGGTTAAGGTGCCTGCAACGTTTACAGAGCCGGCTAAAGATGCCGAAGGCCCTCATGCCACACCCAATGCTTCAATCATGCCGGCGCATGTTGCGGTCCGTTCATTAGTGGCGCTTAACGCCGTTGATGCCTGTGTAGCGGCCATTGGCACTGAAAATTCTACCATTGCCCTTTGGGCGTTGCGATATATGCATGATCAAAAAGCTGTGGAGGGCCTGATTGCTGCATATAAAAAAGCAGGGGATGCCGCATTAAAAAAGCAAATCCTCACAACCCTTGCGCGTCTCTACCAAAAGGAAGCACCCTATGACGGTACTACCTGGTGGGGCACCCGGCCGGTTGTGCATGGGCCGTATTATAAAACTGCAACCTGGGTATATTCGCCCATGATCAAAGAATTGCTTACCCGGGAATGGGCAGCTTCCAATGAGGCGGATAAGCAATTCTATGCCGACCTTAATAAAAGACTTTATATGGGAATTGCGGAATTTGGAGGAATAGAAGCAGTTGCAGCCACAGACGAAATCAGGGTAGACTTCGAAAAAATAAAAAGCAAAAAAGGCCAGATCGGCGAAGCCTCCATTGAAGATATAATGCTTGCCATCGCCAATATCAAGGGAGACACCTTAAAAGGTAAAGCGCTTTATACGCAGCAGGGCTGTGTGGCCTGCCACAGCATCAGAAAAGGTGAGCCCTTAAAGGGGCCCTTTATGGGACAGATCGGATCTATCATGAACAAGGAACGGATTGCCGAATCTATCCTTAAGCCTGATGCAAGCATTTCACAGGGCTTTGCAACCGTGTTAATTACCGCAAAGGGCGACAAGACCTACGTGGGATTCATTACTGAAGAATCCGCCGAAAAACTGGTGATGAGAAATATTGCCGGTCAGGTGTTTACGATCAAAACTTCAGATATTGTAAGCCGAAAGGAAATGGAGAAATCTATGATGCCCGCCGGACTTGCCAATGCGCTCTCTTATGAAGAATTCGCTGCCCTTGTCACCTTTCTTTCTGAACAAAAGAGATAAGCAAACCGCTTCTTTTTATTTGCACCCGGCAGGATTCTGAAGAGGGGATAAGATTACCGCTCCGGATTCGCAGCTAGTGTGAACAAGTGAATCATTTGTAAGCTTACGTTGAGCCCAGCGCCTGAATCAATTATCAGGAGAGGGGAATGTAAGGGTGAATGTAGTACCGACGTCCGGAGTGCTGTTTACCTTTATACTTCCTCTGTGTAAATCCATTATTTGTTTACAGATCGCAAGGCCAATGCCGGTGCCTTCATATGCGGATTGAGGGTGCACTCGTTGAAATGCCTGAAAAATTTTATCATAAGATTCAGTACCCATTCCAATTCCATTGTCACTGACCATAATAACAACAACGCCATCCATTTTTTTACCTGTTATTTCAATTTCCGGAGTCCTTTTATTGAACTTAAGGGCATTATTAACCAGGTTAGTAAACAATTGTGTCAGGTATGATAAGTTGCCCATTACTTCAGGCAATTCGTTGGTATGAATGGCAGCCTTTTTCTCGTGAATGCGCAACTCAAGTGTTTCAAGAGCTAAACGCACCACTTCGTTCGTGTCGACATTTTTAACTTCTATATTATTATCCATGGAAGAAAGTGTTAACACACTTTTGATAAGACCCTGCATCCGGGACGCGGATTGAATAATTTTCCCAGTATTCAATTTACTGGCATCATCATATAAAGCCTGGTTTTTCTCGTAGACCATTTCCGTGAAAAGCTTAATTTTTCTAAGAGGTTCCTGCAGATCATGAGACGCTACAGAAGCAAAGGCGTTTAACCGGCTATTCGCCTCGGCAAGATCGCGTTCTACCTGTTCGCGGCGCGCAATTTCGCTTTCGAGCTCCAGGCCGGTTCTCAACTTGATCATGCCTGGTAAGATAAGCACCAGTTGATAAACAGTAACCAGACTTACTATACCCGTTAGAAACCTGATTAAAGCATTAAAGCGATACGCTGGTACCCAAAACATTACTGCGTCAAGAAAATGAGTGGTACCACACAGCAGTATAAAGGCTGCAAATAACAGATACACTGCATGAAACCTGATCGAACTTTTTTTAGTTTTGAAATAATTGATGATAATGAGAGGAATTAAAAAATATGCCAGCCAGATCATCAGATCACTGACAATATATAGCCAGCCATGAAATTCAGACCAGTATCCACACTCCCACCTCGGCGGCCAACGGTCCGTATCAAAAAGGCCGGAAAAGAATTCGGAAATGTCTTTCATAAAAACTGGTTTTCACACTAAGAGTGAATAGGAGATTGTATTGCCTCAGGCGCTTAATTTTTGGAATTTATGTGTAATTGCCAATCTGATCGCTCATGAACATTCTGGTAAAATTACTCTATTGAACCGTTTTTTGGGTGTATGAATAATTTTAAATGAGGCTAATTAGATTTCATAAGGGTAAATTCCGCTTTGAAAATGAGAACACCCTTATTTATCTCAACTTCATTTTTAGTGATATCCTTTTCACATCAATTGATGGTTCGGTGTCCTTTTTTTAATCAACCATTTTCACTTTGTCAGTAACTCCTCCACGCGGACCTGCTCAATTACGGGTATCTAATTTCGCTATTTGTTTCTTATAACCGGGAGGAAGTATGGCATTCCTGAGCAACCCGTGCACCTGAAAGAACCGCGTCAGTTTATACACTTGCAGAACAGGTGTTAGCAAAGGAATTGTGCCCAAAGAAAGTAGCGTACTAACTCTTTCAGGCACAACCAGCACCTGAGACTGCTTCAGCAACTGATATCTGAGCCATCCAAGATGCTTTCTGTATTGTTTACACAAATCAATCGTAAAATCGCTGCAAATAATATCTTTCTCTAAATGTTCGCTCCGCATATTTATCCAGGCCTGGTAATTATGTGGCAAACCGCTAATCCCCATCCTTATACCAACGCGCAAAAACACATCAAAAGTTTCGGCTTTTTCCTCCTGCGTCAGTTTTCTTTCCATTACTTCGAAAGACCGGATAGAATAATCGATCAGCATAAACAAAACATCCCGGTAAGCCCAGCCGGGTATCTGAGCACCACGACTGTCTTCTACGGACTTATGAATAGCAGTAATCTTGTCAATAGCATTGAGCGCTTCATGATATTCTGAAAATACAATTTGCCTGGCATAACAAACTGTGGAGAACAGCCTGCCCAGCGGGTCGGCGGGAAGACGCCCGGTAAAGTAAAGCCAGTCCACTGCCCTATTTAAGGCAAACTCAGCTGAAGCACCGGCAAAAATCAACAGGATAGTGTCGCCCTTTCCCCAGATTTTCCGAACTATTGAATCATTGCTTACAAAAAATGCCATGCTTTTTATTGTCGTGTGTTTGTTAACGATCGCAGTTTCTTACCAGTTACCATTAGCCATTCTATACATAACACGATTGAGATTCCCAATGTATATGCCAGAATATCAACCCAGGTAAAATAATTTCCCATGATAGTACTGGCTAATGCTGAACGGTCTAAGCCCAGGTAATGAATGATATGAAAGTATTGCAATGTTTCTATCAGGTAAGAAAAGAGAAGAACGGAAAAAGCGGCAATTGCGACTGGTATGTTCAGGAAGCTTTTAACAAAACAATAAAGCAGAATTACTACAAGAACATCTCCAAAATATGGTCTGATAATCTCGTCATGAAGGTATAAGGCAATGAGAACCTCGGTAACAAATAATGATACTGCAATTATGAAATAGCTCTTCTGAAATTTAATCATATCTCCATATTTTTAAATGTTTTATCCGGTAAGCTTTGTAATATTTTATTAAGGCAAAGCGGATTTTATAAAAGTTACTTTAAAGTACTTTGCAATACAAAGTATACGGGGAAAAAAATTATGATTTTTGTTGTTAAATTCAAACTGTAAAGAATAAGTAGTATGCCAAAGCCAATCGTTTTCCTCCATATTAAAAAGAGCTTTGAAGTGCAAAGTAACATATAATACCTAAGTATTGCAAGAATAAAAGCATATTATCAATGTTTGCCTTTGTGCTTCTCCGTGCTTCCGCTTTGTGTTGTGGTTCCCTTCATCACCAATTTTAACCACGGAGGCACAAAGAAGTACACACCGAGAGACACGGATAAGCAAAAGTCGCGGCTCTTTTTGTTAAGGCCCTTTCGTATTCAACCACATCAACTTTATTGTATTAAAACCGGAATTTGTTGTACCCCATCTTCCATCTGCACCAATAAAGCGTACATGCCGGCAGCAACACTCTTATTTATAGAAAGATTGATCGTGTTATTTCCTTTCCGAAGAGAAGATGCTGTATGCTGCACCCTATTTCCACTATTATTTATTAGTTGAATTGACACACGCTGTTGCCTGTTACTAATTATTTCAACCTGCATATTATTCCCTTTCCTGACTGGGTTTGGGTATAGCTTCTTAATAAATGTGCTTATCGCTTTGATAGATACATTCAACACGTTTGAATATTTTTTTGAACCGTCTTTATCAACCAAAGATAAACGGTAAAAAGTCGCTCCTTCATAGTATGCCGGTTTATCATCAGTAAATGCATAATTACGCTTCGATGAAGAACTGCCCGATGCATTCACTTTAGCTAACTCATAAAAATGCTGGTTATCTGCACTTTTCTCAATAATAAAATGGCTGCTGTTGTTTTCACTCGAGGTTTCCCACTTTAAGTTGACAGATGTTCCTCTTACATCGGCAGTGAAGGCAGAAAGTATAATAGGCAAAGCAACCACCGTTGAAGCTGAATAAATATAATCAGACCCGGCGCCAAAGTCTCCGTTTGCTGCATTTCCTACGTAATAAAAGCTTACCGGGTTATCTGCAGGGGCAGGCGAAGCTGGTGCAGTCCAGGTTAAATTATTGTAGGTGTAAGAGGTACCGCTGAAGCTAACAGCATTGTTGTGGCTAAGCTCATTGCCGTTAGGTGCTGCATTAGGATGAGTGCCAGAAAATGTTCCTACAGGCTGACCGGCAGCATTACGGGCAGCTATGGAAAAGCCCCACCTGTTTCTTACTGCCCCGTGAGATATGGTAATGGAAAAATTATATGCCTGACCTTGCACATAACTACCTGTCGGAAGTCCGGTTGCAGTTACACTGCCGCCAACAGAGTTTAAAGCAAAGCTACCATGACAACTGGTACAGTATTGTCCTGTAGCACCGGTATACCCCTGCGGAGGCTGGGAACTGTTAAACAGCATGGTGTTACCAACAAAAACGAACAGGACTAAAAAACAAAGTGTGTAACTAATTTTTTTCAACATAGCAGTGGTTTTTGGTATGAAGTGATAGTTATGGGATATGAATATAACGAGTTTTTGCAGTATTGGTTGCCTGCCAGGAAAATTATGACAAGACAACAATCAGAGAACGAATGTCTTCCATATGGGGAGACCAATAGAATGGAAGTTATATGTCACTACAAGGGTCTCAGACTATGCTTTCGTACCGTCCGGTTAACCGGTTTTGTTCTACTTCCCGTATAACCTACAGTTTCTGAGTTTTGTTCAATTTACGCTTATTTGTGCTCAGAGATACATCTTCACTTTAAGTCTTTTATTTACCTGAAAACTTTCGTTATCATCTTTTTCGTCGCAAAGTTATGTCACTTGTATAGCGGCGGCACTTTCTATTCCGGCATAATAATAAAAAATAAACAAGCGGTTTCTAAATTGTAGCCGCAGCAAATTAATTATCCGCAATTTATTACTCGTATAATCCCTTTTTGAATTAATTGATGGTATGTTATGTTTCCAAATCATTTACTCATTGTTATGAAATGATTGCTTTAAAAACATTGAATTGTTAATTCTCCCGGATCACGTATTTCCTGAACAATCTTCAGGTCACTTTTGCGGAAATTAAGTATTGATGAAACCGCGAAATAATTACACAGGAAATCTATGCTGTCTTACGCTTATTTTTTTAGCCCTCCCCTTTTTATCATTCAGTCAAATTATTAAAGGTGTTGTTGCAGACAGTTTAGGGCAGCCGCTACAAGGAGCGACTGTGGAAATTAAAGGAACTACCTTTCGCACATCGACTGACGCAGCGGGCGTTTATACCCTCACCAATAAAAATGCTTTTACAACAAAGGATATTATCGTTTTCAGCTTCACAGGCTATCGGACTATGGAGGTGCCATTTACCGGAAATAACAACATTAGTGTACAACTACAATCAGCTCAAAATGTACTAAGTGATGTAATTGTTACGGCTTTGGGCATTACCCGCGAAAAAAGAGCATTAGGATATGCAGTGCAGGAAGTAAAAGGAGAATCTTTAACGCAGGCAAGGGAAACCAACCTTGTCAATTCTCTTGCAGGCAGGGTGGCAGGTTTGAACGTAGTTGGAGGCTCAAATAGTATCGGCGGTTCATCAAGGGTGGTGATAAGAGGCGAGACCTCCCTTGCAGGTAACAATCAGCCCTTGTTTGTAGTGGATGGGATACCTATTAATAATCAGGTAAGCGCCTCATCCCAACGACAGAACATCGACTATGGTAATGGCGCAGGCGAAATCAATCCGGATGATGTTGAAGCCATTTCTGTGCTAAAAGGTCCAACTGCTGCTGCATTATACGGGTCGAGGGCGGCAAACGGGGTGATCTTGATCACTACCAAAACAGGTAAGGGAACAAGGGGAATGGGCGTTACGGTTAATTCAACAACCACCTTTGAAACTGTCCTACGCTTACCTGATTATCAGAATGAGTATGGACAAGGCCGCGGTGACGTATATAATATTGGCGATGGCGGAAGAAGCTGGGGACCTGCCTTAGACGGACGGGAGTTAGCCGTACCGGTAAATACTGAATGGCCCCCAAAAAATGGCGAGAAAATAAAATGGGCGCCATACCCAAACAATGTAAAGGAGTTTTATCAGGCAGGGCGAACCCTTACCAATAATATTTCTCTTACCGGAAGCAATGACAAAGGAAATTACCGCCTCTCGTTTACCAATCTTGACCAAACAGGATTGGTGCCTAATACAGACCAAAAAAGAAATACGATCGCTTTGAACACCGGCTACGCACTCACAGAAAAGCTGCGTCTGAATGCGGGTATAAATTACATCAGTACAGACAGCAAAAACAGGCCTGTAGTAAGTTATGGAAATGAAAGCGTAGTATATACATGGATATGGGAAGGAAGACAGGTGCCTACAGATAAAATGCGTGATTACTGGGTAAAAGGTCTGGAAGGCGTACAGCCGTTTACGTATAACTATCAGTTTAATGATAACCCGTATTATACAGTGTATGAAAATTTAAACGGGCTTACAAAGAACCGTTGGGTCGGTAATGCAACACTAACCTATGAATTTACCCCGGATCTCAGTTTATTGTTACGTACAGGATTAGATCAGAGCAATGAACGCAGGGATAGCCGCCGTACTCCCGGCAGCAACGCCTTTCCATTAGGTATGTATCGTTTAGATCGTATATTCTTCCAGGAGCGTAATGCAGATTTCCTGCTAACCTATGACAAAAAGCTAAAGGAAGACTGGAATTTCAAAGTATCTGCAGGCGGTAACCAAATGCAGCAGCGCGAAGAAGACCTAAGTGCAATTGCCGGGCAGTTGAGTATTCCGGGCATTTATAATTTAGGTAATTCGCGTATACCCCTGGTTAATCAGCAATTTGATTCAAAATATAAGATCAACAGTTTATATGGCTTCGGACAGTTAACCTACCGAAATGCTGTATTCCTTGATGTTACCGCAAGAAATGACTGGTCAAGCACTTTGCCTTCCGCTAATAATTCTTATTTCTATCCTTCGGCATCTTTAAGCGCTGTGTTTACTGACCTGGTGAAACTCCCGGCAAACAGTCCGCTTTCCTTTGGCAAGATCAGGGCAAGCTGGGCACGAGTAGGTAACGACACGAGGCCGTACAGGCTAAGAAATGTTTACAGTTATGCAACTCCCTGGGCAGGAACCCAAACGGTATCCGAGCCTGCCGCTATTGCCAACGCCGATCTGTTGCCCGAAAATATTGATACGTATGAATTCGGAACTCAATTGAATTTTTTTGCCCGTCGAATAGGCATTGACGTTACTTTTTATAACACCCGCAGCCGGAATCAAATATTGAATATCCCTATTGACCTTACCAGTGGTTATACTTCCCGCTTTTTAAACGCCGGCGAAATACGAAGCCAGGGTATCGAAGTGATGCTTAATCTTAATCCTATCAGGCTTAATAATAGCTTCAGATGGGATGTTTCGGTTAACTGGTCAGCAAACCGCGCAAAAGTAATATCGTTGGTAGACGGCATTAACACTTATGCCCTGCCTGGACGATATGTATCTGTGCAGGCAAGAGTGGGCGAACGCATGGGTGATATGTATGGACGTGGATTTCAAAGAGATCCTCAGGGCAACATTATTCATTTAAACGGGCTGCCGCAATTTACCGAAGATCTGATAAAAGTAGGTAACTATAACCCCGACTGGATGGCCGGCATCTCCAATGCATTCACGTACAAAGGAGTGCAGGCAAGCGCTTTGCTCGATTGGAAAAAGGGCGGTGAAATTTACTCGTATATGTATGTAAGAGGCAATGAAGCCGGACAACTGAAAGAAAGTTTAGGTGGAAGAAACGGTGGCTACGTTGGCGTGGGTGTAATGGCAAATCCGGATGGTACTTTCAAGCCCAATAATGTAAATGTAACCGCTGAAAGATATTGGGGATCTGGTTTCTTTAATCCTGAACAAGCCACTTTTGATGCCACTTATATAAAGCTGCGTGAAGTAAAAATCGGCTATACCATTCCAAACAAGCTGCTGGGAAAATTACCCGTGCGGGACATAAGTATTTTTCTGGTAGGCAGAAATCTGAAGCTATGGACAAAGGTACCCCACATAGATCCCGACACTTCCGGTATTTCCGGAGAAACAATCTTACCGGGTATTGAAGACATGACTTTACCAACACCAAGAAGCATGGGTTTGAATGTCAATTTTAAATTCTGATAAATAATTTTACCAATTGTCAATTTTTGATAAAATGCCACACAAACATATTCTTACCTCTTTAATTCTTATTGTACTGTTTGCTTTTGCAGGATGCGATAAAGGTTTTGAAGAAGTCAATAAAAATCCCAACAACCCCGAAGAAGTGAATCCTGAACTTCTGATGGTCAGTATCATTCGTGGTACGGTAAACCAGATGGTGAATGATGCTTTTTCTATTGGTAATGTTGTAGCCCAGCAGTCAGCAGAGATCCGCGAGCCGGGAACAGACCGGTATCAATGGGGTTCGTTTGGCGTTTGGAGCAATGGTTACAATACCCTGCGAAATGTTCAAAATCTTTACGACATTGGCAGCGAAAGAAACCTCAACAATTATAAAGGCGTAGCCCTGGTAATGCGGGCCCTGATCTTTTCAAGGATGACAGACTGTTATGGTGATCTTCCCTATACCGAAGCGCTTAAAGGAAAACAGGCCGACCCCGTTTACACTCCAAAGTACGACCGCCAGCAAGACATATACAAAGGTTTAATAGCTGAATTAACAGAAGCAAACAGGTTATTATCTGCTAACGGCGGAGCCATCCGAAGCGATATTCTATTTAACGGGGATGTAACCAGGTGGAAGCGGTTTGCTAATTCCCTGAAGCTGCGTTTACTGTTGCGCCAGTCAAACAAGGTAAATCCTGCTGCCGCTATGCAGGAAATGATCAATAATACGGCTACCTACCCTGTTATGATGGCAAACAACGATAATGCGGCATTGAAATACGTAGAATCACCCAATCTTTTTCCCATCACCGGTCAGCGTTCAGGTTTCTTTTTTGACAGACGCCTGGGTAAAACTTTCGCCGATAAATTAAACGAATTTAATGACCCCCGATTGCGTGTGTTTGCACAGCCAACCGCTGAATCTGCAGGTACGGCACAACCAAAATGGGCAGGCGTACGCAGTGGAGAAACGGATGCTAACCTCGGCAGTAATATTG
The DNA here is from genome assembly GCA_041751095.1 of Flavihumibacter sp. Taxonomy (GTDB): domain Bacteria; phylum Bacteroidota; class Bacteroidia; order Chitinophagales; family Chitinophagaceae; genus JADCRZ01. Next base: position 38,304 of record JBGSYC010000128.1, on the reverse strand, counting down.
ACAGGAAAGTATCGGCTCTTGGTACTATTTACTATCTGGGTCTGCAGGTGCCCGTGAGAGCAGAAGGATTGGTGATGACTGTTTCGGAAGTGAAATTTATTTTAGCGGAAGCTGCTTTGAAAGGATGGATCAGCGGCGATGCCAAAGCGCTTTATGAAGATGGTATAAAATTATCTGTTGACTATTACAGAAATGTGTCAGGAACTAACATCAATGCTTCTGCCGGTTATTTGAATCAACCCGGGGTTGCTTTCAATGAAGCTAACGGCATGCAAGTGATAGGCACACAACGGTGGATTGCGCTGTTCTTTAATGATCTGCAGGCATGGCACGAATGGAAACGTACAGGTATCCCCAATCTTACTCCTTCATTTGTAAATAATAACAATAACCAAATTCCTGTAAGATTTCAGTATCCCGATGAACAACAGGTCACTAACCGGGAAAACTATGCTGCCGCAGTAAGCATACAGGGTCCTGATAACATCAACACTAAAGTTTGGTGGGATAAAGAATGATGGTTATTATATCGAACAGGAAAATTAACCTGTTTTGTTTATTTCCTTTTCAACCTTATTACTTTACTGGATTTCGCCGGTATATTGGCAAGTTCAGAAATCACAGCCTGCAAAAGTTTCAGTGATCTTTCATTTCGCCCGAGAGGTCGCTACATAACACAAAGCCAAAAAGGGGCTCATGAAAGATGACAAGAGAGTGTGGTAGGCCGTTCGTGTAAGGAAAGACAAATAAAATTTTGAAGCCAACTTAAAAAAGAAAGATCATAACGTTGAAAATAGCTTTCAAAATGTTCTTTGTGAAACAACGTGCCTTTGCATTGTGGTTAAGGTATTTTTGTACAGGAGTGTTCAACAGACATTGGATATCCGTCTGTGGCATTCTCACTTTCTCTATCCCTGTATGTTCAGGTCAGTTCCGCTATACAGGCAAAAGCTTTGCAACAAGATCAGAAGTCATTGCACAACATGGTATGGCTGCTACCAGTCATCCTTTGGCCACCCAAGTGGCCATCGATATTTTACAAAAAGGGGGAACAGCCATAGACGCAGCTATAGCAGCTAATTGTATGTTGGGTTTGGTAGAACCAACAGGTAATGGTTTGGGAGGTGATCTGTTTGCGCTTATATGGGATGCCAGGACCCAAAAATTATATGGCTTGAATGGTAGCGGCAGATCTCCGCGATCATTGACAAAAGATTACTTCAAACAGCAGCGGATACAGAAGATACCAACGTACGGGGCCTTATCAGTTTCAGTGCCCGGTTGTGTAGACGGATGGTACGCCATGCATGAGCGTTTTGGCAAATTGCCTATGCCTGAATTGCTACAGCCGACCGTGAAATATGCACGGCAGGGGTTTCCGGTAACGGAAGTCATCGCATTTTTGTGGAAAGAGTATGCAAATACTTTGCATACCTATCCGGGATTTGCAAAAACATATATGCCGGGCAACAAAGCGCCGGAAAAAGGTGAAATCTTTAAAAATATTCACCTTGCCAATACATTAGAGCGCATTATTGAGGGGGGAAAGGATGCTTTTTATAAAGGCGTTATTGCGGCAGCTATTGAAAGAACGGTTAAAAGCGCCGGAGGATTTTTAAGCCGGGAAGACCTGATGACTCATAAGTCTGAATGGGTAACACCGGTCAGTACAGATTACCGCGGTTACCAGGTTTGGCAATTACCTCCCAATAGTCAGGGATTGGCGGTACTTCAAATGTTGAACATTCTTGAAGGATGTAACATAAGAGAAATGGGATTTGGCAGCGCTGATTATATCCACCATTTTGTGGAAGCAAAGAAGTTGGCTTTTGAAGACCGGGCGGCTTACTATGCCGATCCGGCCTTTCATGAAGTTCCGGTAGAAGCCCTTTTGAATAAAGACTACGCCGAACGAAGACGAAGGTTAATTGATCCGGGAAAAGCAAAAACAGATTATAGGGCAGGAGATATAGAAAAAGGTAATAACACTATCTGTTTAAGCGTAGCCGATAATGAAGGAAACATGGTATCATTGATCCAAAGCAATTTTGCAGGTATGGGTTCGGGGATTGTTCCCGGGGAGCTTGGCTTTAGTTTACAAAACCGGGGAAGCGCTTTCAGTCTCGAAGAGGGCCGCATGAATACTTATGCTCCCGGGAAGCGGCCCTTTCATACCCTTATTCCCGGCTTTGTTACCAAAAAAGAGAGGCCTTATGTAAGTTTCGGTGTGATGGGTGGTGATATGCAGCCGCTCGGACAGGTGCAGATAATTGTCAATCTGATAGATTTTGACATGAATTTACAGGAAGCCGGCGATGCACCCCGCATCAATCACGAAGGGTCTTCAACACCGGCAGGAGAAGCTGCACAACGCAATGGTGGTCGTGTTTTTCTGGAAAATGGTTTTGCCCCGGAAGTAATTATTGAGCTGATGAAAAGAGGCCATCACGCAGGCTACGACCTGCGTCATTTTGGAGGATACCAGGCTATTAAGTGGGATGCTGAAAAGAAAGTTTATTATGGGGCATCAGAATCCCGGAAAGACGGACACGCCGCAGGATATTAATTAAAAAACAAAACTACATCGATGATACGTCTATCGGTAATGTCAATCTTATTCTGCCTGTATTCATTCGCAACCAATGCACAATATGTTATTACACCGCCTGCGGGCAATTTGCCAACACGAATAGTAAAAAATGGCCAGACAATCATACCCAATGGACGTATCGTTGAGCCCGCAGGAAAACAGGTTATGGTAGCCCCGCATCCTTACGGGTTAATCATCAGTCCCGATGGTAATACACTGGTAACCGCCAATTCAGGCACAAGTCCGCTGTCTGTTTCTATCATTCGTGATATTCATGCTGATAATCCCACAGTTCAGCAAATACCACCAGGGCCTGCTACGCAAAACGGCGTTTTGGCTTCGGTATTTATGGGCTTAGCAATAAACCCTGCTAACAGCACTGTTTATGTTGCCGGGGGCCAGCAAAACCGGATATATAAATTCAGTCTCATTAACGGCGAAGCGCAGGGATATATTGATTGTGCCGTGAAAACTGACAGCAATGATTACACGCACGGCTACATTGGAGATATGATGCTTAGTAGAGATGGCAAACGATTGTATGCAGTAGATCAGATTGGTTTTCGCATGGTTATCGTGGATGTAGAAAATGAAAAACTTTTATACAGCATACCGGTCGGCAGGTATCCTTTTGGAATTGCCTTATCGCCCAATGAAAAGAAAGTTTATGTAGCAAATGTCGGGATGTATGAATACAAGCTCATCAATAGCTTAGACCCCAAAAATCTCGCTGGCACAGCGCTTCCATTTCCTGCTTTTGATTATTTATCAAAAGAGACCTGCAGCGATTTTAAAAATGATTCAGTTAACATTCCTGCATTGGGCGATCCGTATGCTCCGGAAGCATTTTCTGTATGGACAATAGACCTTGCTGCTTCACGAAAACCTGCAGTAACTGCTAAGGTAAAAACAGGCATCAGGATAGGAGAATTAATTAATGGTGTGCCTGCCGTTGGAGGGTCAAGCCCTAATTCAATCGTTGCATCAGACCAATATATTTTCGTAAGCAATGGCAATAACGATTGTATCTCCGTAATTGATGCCCAAACAAATGTTTTGCTAAATAATATTCCGCTAAGTCCTGAACCAAGACTGAAAAATTTAAGGGGCGTTATCCCGTTTGGCCTCGCACTGTCTGCGGATAAGAAGAGATTGTTTGCAGCAGAAGCCGGAATTAATGCGGTGGCAGTTATTGATATCAACAGCATGACAGTGACAGGGCATATACCGGCCGGATGGTTCCCGGCAAAGATTACTGTCAGCAACGACGGTAAAGAAATGTATGTAGCTAATGCAAAGGGATATGGAAGCGGCCCGAATGGCGGAAAGGATTTTGTTCCTGGCCCTGAAGGGAGCAATATCGGCCGGCTGATGAAGGGCACTATTTCCATTATTGGGATTCCCGACGACGCTTTGCTGAAGAAATACACCCAACAGGTAATTGATAATAACTTTCGTTTTGAGCCGGTGAACAGTAAATCATTTCAGTCCCGTCAAAGAAATCCCATTCCACTCTTTCCTAAGCAAAGATCATCACCAATAAAACATTGGGTTTTTATACCAAAAGAAAACAGAACATATGACGAAGTATTGGGTCAGTTATCCTATGCAAACGGAGATTCAACGATTGCCAGGTTTGGCAGGAACGTTCCCATGGTAACAAACACGAAAAAAACAAATACGGTTACCAACGTAACCATTGCTCACAATCATTTATCATTAGCTGAACGGTTCGCAATTGGTGATAATTTCTATGTGGATGCAGACCATTCCGCCGATGGTCATCGCTGGCTTGTGGGCACTTATCCTAATGAATGGGTAGAAACAAGTACTTCGGCCAGTTATGGTGGCAATCGAAGCATGCGTGCAAACTCAGGGGCACCTGGCAATTTGTCTATGGTTGGCTCTTCCAGCGCCATTTATCCTGAGGATTATAATGAAGCCGGTTCTATATGGGATCATTTTGAAAGGAATAATATTGACTATTTCAATTTTGGATTAGGCCTCGGATTGGCAGCAAGGCTGAATGATCAGGATTTTAAACCGTTAGGGGTAAAATATATGGTCAACTACCCTATGCCCGCAAAATTGATTGAACATTCGTCCAGGCTGTTTCCTGTGTACAATACCGCCATCCCCGACCAATTCCGTGCAGATATGTTTATTAAAGAAGTGGAAGAAAGGTGGAGAAAACCCGGTAAACCTTTGCCGGCTGTGATAACGGCTCGTATTCCCAATGACCATGGCGCCGAAGAGCGTCCGGAAGACGGGTATCCCTTCAGAGAAAGCTACATGGCAGATAATGACCTCGCGATTGGAAGGGTGGTAGAATACCTGTCAAGAACACCTTACTGGAAAAACATGGCTATCGTGATCACTGAAGATGATTCGCAGGGTGGCGTAGATCATGTAGATGCACACCGGAGTATATTGATGGTAATATCTCCTTATGCAAAAAAACGGTATGCAGGTAAGGTGCATTATAGTTTTGGCAGCATTTTTAAAACGCTGTGGAACTCGTTAGGCATCCCTTACCTTAATCAATACGATGCAGGTGCAGCCGATATGGCGGATCTGTTTACGGATAAGCCCGATTTCACCCCGTACAACGCTATTGCTGTTGACAGCCTCATATTTGATCCGCAAAAGGCACTTACCCCTATTGATGAGAAATTCAACTGGAAAGCGTTAGAATCAAATTCAGACATGGATCATCCAAAACAGATGTTAAAAGACAGCGAGGAATTGGATAAGAAGATAAAAGAGCAAAAAAAGGGAAGAAGAACCAATTAACTGATTCGTTTTCCAACAAGTGGAGAATTTCTGGCAGTAAAAAGAGAAGAAAATTCAATTGCTAACATTCACCTCAAAATCGACGTGTAAAAGCACATTCCCGAAATAATGACGTAAACCCTTTTAAAAATATTTATTATTCTTGTGTATGGATCACAAATTTTTTCAAATCCATGACCAATATTTCAACAGAGCAACCGTGTAAACAATGCGGGGCTTATGGACCGGGCAAGTACTGTAATGTTTGCGGACAACCTTTTGCAATCAAAAGATTGACAATCTCTAATATTGTACATGAGGTTTTCCATTTTTTTACCCATTTAGACAGGGGTTTTCCATATACATTGAAACGATTGATCATTGCTCCCGGACAAATGCAGAAAGAATATGTTGAAGGAAACAGAGGCAGGCATCAAAAGCCCTTTTCCATGTTCTTTTTATGCGCAACATTCGCTGCATTAGTCTACTATTGGATTAACCTGACGCTGATGAAATATTATAACGCCGGCAATCCGGACGAGGCTTCTTTCTTTCATCAATACATGGTTATCTTACAAATCGTGATGTTGCCCGTTTATACGTTACTTACCTATTTATTTTTTTATAATTCAAAGTATTATTATGCGGAGATACTGATATTAATTCTGTACAGTCTTTCTTTGGTAATGCTGTTTACGGCTTCGGTTCATCTATTAAAATTTATATGGCCTCATTTACAAACCCGTTACGTAGAACTTCCTCCTATCATCATTTACACCATTATTACCAACAAGAATTTTTTTAACGATGTTTCAAAGAGCACGGTAATCATTAAAACTATCTTCGTTACTATTTTGTGCTTTCTTTTGGCGGGTGTTATACAAGACTGGCTGATAGATTTTCTGTCCACGGCAAGGTCTTTAACTATGATTCATTTGATTTAATGAACACTATGAGAAATTCATAGCCCATCCCAAAATCATTCAAATCATAGTTCAGACATTCATTTGATTTAATGAACACTATGAGAAATTCATAGCCTATCCCAAGATCATTCAAATCATAGTTCAGGCAGGGAAGAATTTAGTACTACAAGGTTCACGTTAATGTAATAAAGGTTTAATAGAGCAGAATTATATTAGCTGCTCAGAAACTAACGTCGAACCAAAAATCAAACAGTTATATGTTGCAAAATTTACTTTGCGGTTTATTAATATTTGCTGTGTTATAAATGAAGCGGTGATTGCCCAGACAACACAGGCCTCCATCTCGGGGATAGTGGTAAACAATGAAAAAAAACCGCAGTTGGGAGCCACGGTTTTGGTGCGAAACGAATCAACAGGGTTCTCCACAAAGGCTTTAACGAATGCGCAGGGCGAATTTACCTTTAAGGAGCTCCCGCTTGGCGGACCTTATACCGATGCGGAAAATGTTAGATTCAACTACAGAGTTAATACAGCAGGCATAATAAATCCATCAGGAGACCCATTTCAGCTACAAGTTGGTGTACGGAATAATTTTTAGTCTTCTGCAATATTATACCGGCGTGTGAAAAGCTGAGTTCAGGCAATTCCAATACGATAAGTCAGTCAGCGAAATTGCTTACGAACTCGGTTTTAAGTACCCTAATCATTTTTCCCGGTTTTTTAAGCAGCAGGTGGGGTACTCACCTAATGAGTATCGGAGCTCGCCTAATTGATGAGTTGAGGAGGATTTAAAAGGGTTATGTACTTAACTTTAGTGCTACTATTGAGCTTTGGTTGTGTCACTCACCTGTACTTGTAAATCTTTATTCAGCAAGCTTAAGCTAAAAACAAAAACGGTTCGAATAACTTCAAACCGTTTCATTTCAATTCTTATAAAATTTCTATTTTTTTTGGAAATGCGAATAGCAACTTCTAGTTCTTCTAAAAAAACATTTGCTTCTTTAGCGTTACGAACTACATGTGACAAACTATCAGCAGAACGAAAGTTTCCGCCCGCATTTGCAACCTTTTCCTTTACGGACGTTTTTGCAAGCTCCCGAACACGATTTATTTTATCTTGAACTCTTTCTTTCATAAGATTTTGCATCTCTTGAATACTATATAGATAAGGTATTATCCTGTACGCCGTAAGCTACAAATACTTTTGGCTGTACATCATTAGCCTTGGTTACTAAATCACTTTCGTTCCATTTTAGCAGCTATGTTTTAATTGTACGAATACCTATGCGATGATTGCCTTAGATGTTCTTTGATTGGCTATCGCACCTTTGGTAATCGCCGCGTCAACACTTGCCCTACCGCCTCCTGCAATCAGAGAGATAATTGCCAAGCCGAAAAGAAGAATAAAAAACTCAATCCCTTCTCCTTTATTCGGCTCGCTGTACCAGTTCATAAAGAAGCCATTGTTAAGGTGGGATGTAACTACTACTCCTATGAAATTTCCAATCACACCGATTGCAGCTAAACGCGTGACAAAACCTGCAATAAGAAATAATGCACCGAAAAATTCAATCAGGATAACCAGTAGGGCTACGATCCAGGGCAAGCCAGCTGTTCCTGTCAGAAATCCCATTGTACCCTCAAAACCATAGCCGCCGAACCAGCCTAATAATTTTTGAGCGCCATGCGGAAACACTACAATACCCGATGCAAGCCTTGCAATTAGGGCGGTAGTGTTTTCTGAATTTGTTGCTAATAACTTTTTCATCTCTTTGCTTTTATAATAGTTTGTTGTGAATTAATTGTGTAAAATTTTAAAGCCTGCTAACCAGTTGTAGTTGTATTTCATTGTCAACTGTATCAGTAAAACCGCCATGTTTTCAAGCGTTCTGCTTACTGATAATTCACCTGCTACGATTGGATTGAAACCTGCTGTAGTCGCTAATGCTGAGACTGTTTCCAACGCATCTGCGTCATTACCTGCAATGAAAGCATCTACCTGCCTGCCGTCTATTACCGGGGTTGAAAAGTCAGCAGCAAACGTAGTGTTGAACGCTTTTACCACTTTTGAGTTGGGCAACAGCTTTTGCAATTCTTCTGCCGCACTTGTATCAGGTGCAGTAAGTAAACCACTGTAGGTTTCATTCAGCGGGTTCGCAATGCTGATCACAATTTTCGTATTAGCGACATCTTTGATTTTGGCAGCAACTTCCTCTTCAGCCTGGTAAGGAACTGCAAGAATGATAACGTCTGCTTCCCACGACGCATTGGTAGGACACTCATACGCTTCTACATCAGCCGATGAATTACTGCTTGTAATTTCGTCTGCCAGAGATTGAACCTTGTACTTGTTGTTAGCAAGAAGAAGCAGTCTGTTGTTGCCTTTTGAAAGTGTTTTAGCGATAGCGGAACCCATATTGCCCGTTGCTCCGATTACTGCGATTGTTTGTTTTGTAGTCATTTCTATTTGTTTTTGGTGATACAAAACTACCATTGCAGGCTATCCTGCTCCAATGCTTTTGAGCAGGAAATAGTGTTGATCGTGAGCAGGAGAAAGCGTTGATTTTTGTCAACGCTTTTGATAAGACCTTTACTTTCTTGTGTTAATCCTGCTTCTCACGCGGCTTAGTGTTTCGGGAGAAAGACCCATGAAGGATGCAATCATGTGCTGAGGCACCCGCTGTATGAGGTTAGGATACATTTGAGAAACCGCCTTGTACCGCTCTTCCAACGTAAGGCTGATGACGCTGGTCATTCGTTTTTGCAATGCCATATAAGCATCGGTGATAAGAATGCGGAAATAAGTTTCATATTTCGGCATCTTTTGCAGGAGTTCATCATGAGCAGATTTGCTGATAAGGACAAGTTCACAGTCTTCAAGAGCATCTATGTTTAGTGTGGCAGGTTCCTGCTTGATAAAGCTATAGAGGTCGCCCATTGTCCAGCCTTCCAATGCAAATGCTGTAATGTGTTCTTCGCCGGTCTCATCCAAAACATAGGCTTTTAATGCACCTTTTTCAACAACACAAATGCTTTTGCATACATCGCCCTCCTGAAGCAGGTATTGCTTTTTTCGTAGCTTCTTTGGAGTAAGGTATTGTTTTACAAAGTCCTGTTCATCCGCTGTAAGGGAAACTTTTTCATTGAATTTGCGGAAGAATTGCTCGTACATGGTTACCGAAAATTGAAAATGTATTACAGTGCAAATATACCCGCATTTGCTGCCGGCAGGAAACTCATCAGATGAATAGTCCCGGAAGCCAAAGTAAAGAAAAAGCGCTTATAACACTAAAAAGGCAATAATTAATAAGTGTCAGGTTTATAGTAAATTGCACAAACGGTATGGGAAACACCGGTATCAAAACACATAAGATGCTGTGGGAACGTTCCGGAAACATTTGTGCTTTCCCGGAGCAATAAAAAGCCTAAGGAAGGGCTAAAATGGAAATGACTGGGAATAATAAGCATGCTGCCCCGGGAGAGCTTATACCGTGGTAGAATTACAGAACGTACAAGTGACTAAACAAGGTTAATAGGATGCAAAGCTCAAAGACGGCATAACTTTACAATCATCCCTGCCACTCCATAACAATTATTAATATAATCAACCTATGCCGCAATCAGAGCAACTAACCGCTTACAGAAGGTCGCTTGAACAATTTGTGCTTTTTTCCGATGAAGAGTGGACGATTTTTTCAGATCTGCTTTATACACGTAAAATAAAGAAACGCCAACTGTTTATCGGAGCCGGGAAAATATGTAATGAAGTGGGCTTTATATTTTCCGGCTCTTTTCGCTTTTACATTGATAAAGATGAGGCAGAGATCAGCAATTACTTTTGCTTTGAAGGTGATTTAATTAGCTCCTATAAGAGCTTCTTAAAAAAGGAACCGGGCTTTACGAATATTGAAGCAATGGAGGATGCTGTTATTATTTGTTTCAACAATACAGCCCTTGCAAAACTGCTCAATGATGGACGTATTGCATTTAAAATGGAACGATTTGGCAGGCTTGTAGCAGAGTACCTTATTTGCTGCTATGAAGACCGCTTAGTAAGTTTTGTAACCAAAACACCCGAGGAGAGATACCTGGAGTTACTCGAAAAACAACCGGCTTTTCTACAAAGAGTTCCTCAATATTACCTCGCAAATTTTTTAGGTATAACGCCTGTATCACTCTCCCGGATAAGAAGAAGATTACATGATCAGGTAACAACGAAAAAGGAGAAAGTATAATACGAGCCTGCGCCGGCGGACTGAAGACTTCCCATTTTTAGAACGGTGATGATTTGTACTTTGCACTCATTCTAAATGAATGATTGTATTTTCTTCCGTTCGGTGGGTAGTTGTACGGCGCAAGATTACGCGGGATTTAATGTCCCGTAAAAATGAGCGTAATTTGCCACCTCCGAAAAACTGGTTTGAAAAAGCATCTTATGCTTCATGAAGACCATCACACAAAAGCGGAAACGGAAGTTGGCAAAAGTTAGTAACTGGCTGTTTACAAATAGCAGAATGGAAGCAGTGCCTTCTTTTGCTGTTCATCAGATGATCATTATCGCGTAATGTGTATAAATATTTCAGGCACAACAGTGGGATTAGTTCATTAAAACGGAACTTGTAATAAAATTCGGTAAATAATACTGCGGTATTGGTGTTAACGTTTATGCGTTAAATAATTTGAAAAATTATTTAAAAACTAACGCAATAATACAGTAATGAATACGCTGAAGTCTTATTGTTTATTTTGGCTTGTATTGTTTAGTTGCACATTGTTATCAGCATGGCAACTTGTTTCCGCTCAATCGCCGTTAACCTACGGTGTAACGGCCATCACACTTGGCCCGCAGGTTAAAACCTTACCAACCGTTAATACACCTTTAGGCGGTTGGACAACCTCGCCGGTACTGAACCGGTTCTACAAAGCAGGTGGTGAAAATGGAACCGTAACGCCTACCCAAACAAGATTTGCCTGGACCAACGATTCGTTGTACATACTGTTTTATTGCCTGGAACCGAATATGAGTCATCCGGGCCACTTCCGGAAGCTAAAGCTGAAGGATCATATTGATAACTCATTTTTACTGGACACCTATTTTCAGGACAGGGTTGATGTATATGTCCGTTCTGCAATGGAGAGTGGCCATTTTTACCAGTTCTCCGTATCCAAAGATGGGCAGTCGGCAGGTGTTATCCGCGGACAACTAACGCAGGTTAAGCACCCCGAAGGTGGTGGCGATGTGATTAAAGATCACAGTGCCCGGTTTGTTACCCGGTTTACAGTTGAAATGAAAGCTGAAAAAAGTGCCTGGACCGTATTGCTGAAATTACCATGGTCTGCAATTGAAGGGAAACCGGTTAAACCCTTTGGCCTCATCGTTAGCAGAACCAGGTGGCGTGATTCGGAGCGTACCAGTCCGGTAGCCGTAGATTTCGATGACCGACCGGCTCCCGATCTGTTTATGGAAACATCTTTTGGGGCCGCACCGGCAGTGATTACTTCCGGGCAAACAATTACCAGCCTCCCATCCGGCACCTTACGCTGGCAACGGCCCGTTAAGTTGGTTTATCCAGCACAAAAAGAGAAAGCCGCTATATGGAAAATGCAGCAAACGCTCAAAAGGGCTACAACCGCTGAAACATTTGCCGACCGGGTTCATCTCACACAACGCTGGTGTGATTTGCTTACGCTTGAAGGTTTCAACTTTCGCAAAGAAGCAGGCGGGCCCATCCCTTACTCAATACAACCCTTCGATATCCGCCGTAAAGTTAATCAGGTACTGCTGGCTGATAACGTTCAAAAGGCCTGCGACTCGCTTGACGTTTATCTGAAAACACTGGATGTCGTATCCCGTAACTGGTATGCAGACGGATCGCCGGGAAATATTCAAAGTAAGCGTTGGCAGTCATTTACTTTGAAAAATGTAAAGCTTGCAGCGGACGCGTTATTGATGGAAGGTATAATTAATGAACAGCCTTATCAACTGACTATGAAGTTTCCTTTAGGCGGCGGAGTCCGCCTTCATGGAGAAGAAACCGGTTACTTTAATCCGGCCACTAATGAAAAAATTAAAGAATTAACCATAGATCGGCAGCCGGTTTATTCAGTATCCGGTTTGAATATTTTCATAAAAACAGGCGATGACTGGCAGGTAACGATACAATCTAACCCGGGGCAATTTGTATTAAATAAACGCTCATTTGGTTTTTGGTTTGATGATTCGGCACGATTAAAAGCTGTTCAGTTAACGCAACCGCTTGGCCCCGCAATCCTTGTCCGCGGATCAGGAGAAAGGTACAATACGGCTAATCTGAATGGCCAGACCATTACGCTCTGGGGAATGGACGATTATCCCGGACTTACCATCGGCCTTCGCAATCAGACGTATAAACCTGTACCGTTTTTTCAGACATCCGGCTACAGCCTGTTCTTCAATTCCTCATACCGCCTTCGCGCTGACCTGGGCCAGAGTGAACCCGGTATCGCAACTCTGACCGCCTTTGGCCCCGTACTGGATTTTTATTTCTGGCCTCAAACGCCCGACCGCGCCTTGCAGAACTACACCAGTCTTACTGGTAAGCCGATCGTGCCACCGCTCTGGGCATTCAAACCCTGGTTAGGCAGAACAGGCAAGAACTGGAACGAAGAAAGTCCGGGCAAGCCTGCAAAGGCGGTACTTGCGGCCGTACGAAAAATGGACAGTCTGGGCATTGTCCATTCCGCTGTGTATGCCGAAGGCGCGGCAAGCGACGACCCCGACTTACATAAAGGATTAAAAGGAACAGGTATACGGCCTTTGTCATGGTGGAACTCTTCTATCAGTATGGATCAGCAACGTCGGCTGCTTCCCGGCATTGCAGACAGCCTGCTTCCGGTGCTGCGTCATGCAAATGGAAAACCTTTCTTATCCAAACACAAGGAGTACGTAGACTTCAGTCATCCAAACGCGATGCAATTATCACGCGCCTTTTGGAAACGGAGAATTGACTTAGGCATTGCCGGTAGTATGATAGATTTTGGAGATGAAGTGCCGGAAGATGCCGTATTTTATGACGGCCGGACAGGTAAAGAGATGCATAATTTTTATGCGTATGATTACCACAGGACATTTGCTCAGACATTTAGTGAACGCCTCGGCGCTGATTATATTCTTTTCGGAAGGGCGGGGTCGGCAGGAAGCCAGCGCTGGGTTGCCTCATTCGCCGGTGACCACAGGGCTAATTTTACCGGCTTAAGAGCGGCCCTTACCGGAGCCTTAAATCTTTCCTCTTGTGGATTCTCTATCTGGAGCAGCGATATGGGTGGATTTTTTGGTCAGCCTGATCCGGAAGTATACGTTCGGTGGCTGGAATTCAGCACCTTCAGTCCGCTTATGCGTATGCATGGTACAGAACCCCGTGAGCCCTGGCATTACGGAGATGAAGCCGTAAAGCTGTACAGACACTATGCAAAAGTGCGTATGGGCCTTGCCAGCTATCTTTTCAGCCAGGCAGAGTTGAGCAACCGGACAGGCTTGCCGATGATCCGTTCTATGATGCTGGCCTATCCTGACAAGCCGAACATGGCCGCCATTGACGATCAGTACCTGCTTGGAACGGATATTCTGGTTGCACCGGTTCTGCAGGAAGGCAACACAAGAAAGGTGACATTTCCTCAAGGGAAGTGGAAAAATTTCTGGACTGGTGAGACAATTGAGGGAGGCACTACTAAAAAAGTCAATGCTCGCCCGGGCCAGATGCCGGTCTATCTGCGTGCCGGAACTACGCTTGCCCTGTATACATCAAAACAATAGATTTGCTCACAACATGACAACCACAATGAAAGCGGGCAGGATCAGCAAATATCAAACCTTATTAATTGGATGCTTTATTGCGTTTTCTTTTGCTGCCGTTGCTAAAACAATACCACTGGACAATAAGAATATTCATGTAACCGGAGCCGGTTATATCTACCGATCGCCATCTAAACTCTTTTATACGCGTTTTTCCGGTTTTCTGCTCGATAAACATTTTTCTGATTCCCTAATAAGTTTGCCACCGGAAGAAAGAATATTTTCGGGTGAAACGGCCCGCTCTACCAGCGGAATAAAGATTCAGTTTAAAACCAAAAGTTCTAAAATTCATTTGACTTTTACGCAAGAGCCGGGATTAAAGGAAAAAGGATATTTTGGAGTTATCCGCGATGGTGTTTTTTATAAAGAAATTCCATGCAATGCAGTCGCTTTAAATCAGTCAGTAGATATTATTCTTGACTCATTACGGGTTGATAAAGAATGTGTTTATGAAATTATCCTGCCCAGCTTTTCCAATTTATCGTTAACAAGATTAGAATTGGATGACCATAGTGAACTTAGTACTTACCAACCTGCCCGAAAAAAAGTGTATATCGGCCTTGGCGATAGCATTACACATGGAAGGGGCCAGGATGGGGCGTCGTATCTAACGTACCCTTTTATTGTATCTCAAAAATTAAATTTGGAACTATACAACCTGGGGATCGGTGGTTCCAGAATCGCTTTGCCTATTGCAAAAATGGTTCGCGATCTGCCGAAAGCTGATGTTATAACGTTGCTTATCGGGTATAATGATTTTAACGGGGCCAATAAATCAGTTGAACGATTTGAGAATGAATACCGGGAGTTCCTAACGACTTTAAGGATTAATCAGCCAGCATCTAAAATATTTTGCATTAGTTTGTTATACACCAAGAAAACCGAAAACCCTAAAACGCATACTACACCGGCCCAGTTTAGCGCCAGCATTATTAAGATTGTCACCGAATTTCAAAAAAAGGATAAAAAGTTATTCTTTGTGGCGGGAGAAAAAATTACTTCGCTAAAAAATTTACGTCCGGGAAAAGAAACAGACCCTGTGCACTTAACAATTCCAGGTGCTAAACTTTTTGCAGAGGAACTATATAAAATTATACGCCTGAGTAAGTGACACTACAAAACTTTTCTATTTAGCATTCGCTTTCAGTTATTGTGCTTATTCAGCGGGTGTCTCACAAGTACATAACCGAATGTTGTCATCATTTTATCTGAGGATCAGGTCTGGGGAGATTCTACCGGAAGGGTAATTCTTACCTGCAGTGTCCTGCATTAGCCAGCTTAGCTGAGGAAGGTGCCTGGTTTGATGGTTTTTCCTGCGCCCGCTGTTCGCTCCAACAAGGGCCAGCCTGGCTGACGGGACATTACCATCTGCGCACCGTGTCGTCTCTTTACCGGAGGATCGGAAACTATACACACAGAGAAAGTAACGCTGGCAGGGGCATTTAAGGCTGCCGGATACAAACCGGCATATTCTGGAAATGGCATAATGGTGCACACTATACGGAACATCCTGTGGCACAGGACGAAGGGCGACGAAACAAAATTGTGACAGAGAACTTTCTGATTGGTAACGGTACCCCATTAATGTGTCAAAATACTTTCAGATAATTTGTAAAAGATTATTTACCTTGAATAAAATTAGTATACCAGTATATACCAGTTTGTATCCTTACACTTCTTAATCTCAGATAATGATTGCCTTGCTAAAAGTTCCTGCACTTGTTTTTTTGCTGCTGTTATTCTCGATAAACAGCTATTGTTACAGACTGCCTGATTTCAGGGTTACCGGTAAAATAACCGACCAAAAAACAGGTGAACCTTTGCAAGGTGTAAATATTGTTGTAAAAGGCACTACTACCGGCACCACTTCCAACGGCGAGGGTTCCTTCGCAATTACAGTTCCCAATGAAAATGCAACACTGATTGTCAGTTACCAGGGTTTTGAAAATCAGGAAATCGCAGTAAATGGACGTGCAAGCATAACAATTGCTTTAGTGGCCGGTACCAGAGTATTGGAGGAAGTTATTGTAACCGGTTATGGTACGGAGAGCAAAAAATCGCTGACCAGCTCTATTGCAAGCATTAAACCGAAAGACCTGGAGAACCAACCCGTGGCCCGGCTGGATAATATGCTGCAGGGCCGTGCTGCCGGTGTACAAATCGTGCAAAATAGCGGAGCTCCGGGCACCAACGGCACTACCATCCGTATCCGTGGCATTTCTTCCGTCAGGGCAGGAAGCGACCCTCTGCTGATTGTAGACGGGATACCATTAAACGGCTTTATTGAAGATATTAATCCGGCAGACGTAGAGGCAATTGATGTACTTAAGGACGCTGCGGCGTCGGCTATCTACGGCGCCCGGGCCGCTAACGGTGTAATCCTGATTACAACAAAACGCGGTAAAGGAAAGCCCCGGACCACGGTTAATATCAGCCGCGGCATTCAGAACATTGCCCGGGAGTATGAAATGCTGAATGGCTTTGAACATTGGGAGGTAATGAAAGAAATGTACACGAACACCAACCGCCCCTTTGATGCTTTTTTTAATGAGATCAGGCAAACAGGTGATACGGCTTCAACTACCGACTGGCCAGGTTTGTTATTACAAAATAACGCTCCCATCACCGATATTAATGTGGCGCTAAGAGGCGGGGAAGGCCGGGTAAAATATGCTGCCTCATTTAATTATTTTGATCAGAAAGGTATTTTAATTTCATCCGGTTTTAAGCGCATGACCGCACGTTTAAATCTGGATATTGAGGTGAGCAAGCGCATACGTTTCGGCAACAGTTTATCTCTTTCCAATACGCAGCCCCGTGCCGTTAACACAGCGGGCAACGGCGTATACATGAACGCACTTGTCAAAAACCCTTTAACACAGCCTTATGACTCACTCGGCCGTTACACTTTTTTTGAACCTGCCGGCAATACAGGCAACCCGCTGGCAAATTTGTACGAAGAGCGTCGGGACGCGAGCAACAACCGGGTATTCGGTAGTGTGTTTGGTGAAGTCACTATCATCAAAGACCTGACTTTCCGCAGTACATGGGGCATTGACTACCGGCAGGGACGGAACTCGAGCTTTACGCCAAGCACAGCTAACCAGCAGGGCCGAACCAGCGGTGGGTTCGATTTGTCGGAAGCATTTCAGTGGATCAATACCAATACCATCAATTATACAAAGCAGATCACACCGGATCATAACCTGGCCGTATTGGCCGTGTTTGAACAACAGGAATTCACGAACCGGGGCTTTAGCGGCGATGCGTCTAATTTCCCGGGAGATATTGTATCTACCTTAAATGGTGGCGCCACGATAGTAGGCGTTAATTCCAATCAATCCTCTTACGGTTTGCAATCGCTGGCGGGCAGGATCACTTATTCATTCAGAGATAAGTATATCCTGTCTGGTAATTTGCGGCGTGACGGTTCATCCCGTTTTGGTAAAAATAACCGATACGGCACTTTTCCATCAGTTTCGGTAGCATGGAACATTTCCGATGAAGGTTTTCTGCGTGACGTTGAATACTTAAGCTACCTGAAACTAAGGGGTAGTGCCGGCCAGGTAGGTAACCAGGGTGGATTAAGCAATTTTGGCAACCGTGGCCTCTATACTACCGGCGCCGATTACGTCGGCAGTCCCGGAACTGTGCCCGGAGCCGTGCCCAATAGTAACCTCAAATGGGAAACCACTACGCAATACAATGCGGGACTGGAAATGGGTTTCTTAAACGAGCGCATAACGTTTATTGCTGAAGCTTACAACAAACGCACGGATGATTTGCTGCTTGACCGCCAACTGGCCCAATCCTCAGGAGCAGGAACCATAACCATTAACCTCGGTAAAATAGAGAATAAAGGTTTGGAGTTCGGGCTAAACACCAGAAATTTGACTGGAGCTTTCAAATGGTCCACTAACGTCAATGTATCGTTTAACCGCAACAAAGTCCTTTCCCTGTATGGCAATGCCAACGATCAGATATTTGTTTTTGCCCAGCAGCGTGTGTATGGGGTAGATGCACTGGAGAGCACCATTCAGGTAGGATATCCGCTGGGTGGAGTTTATGGATATATATCAGACGGAGTTTATGCCAGAAGCGAGGACAACAAGAACAATTTGACTTTTAACGGCTATAAGTTCGCAGGCGGTGATGTGATTTACCGTGACATTGACGGTGATGGGAAACTAACGCCAACCGACCGTACCAATATCGGCAACATGCAACCCCGGCATGTGGGGGGTATCAACAACAGTTTTTCTTATAAAGGGGTATCGTTGGATGTATTCATGAACTGGTCTTACGGTAATGACATTTTCAATGCTACCCGTATGTCTCTGATAACCATGGAATCGCCGAGCCGTAACAGCAGTGCTGAAGTGCGCAACAGATGGCGGCGGCCCGGCGACATCACTAATATCCCAAGAGCAGCTACCGGGCTTACCGGAGGAGCCAATAGTTTAGAGTCAACCCTGTTCATAGAAGACGGTTCTTATCTGCGTGTTAACAATATCACGTTGGGTTATCAGTTCCCTAACAACATTACCCAACGTTTGCGTCTGAATAACCTGAAGGTGTATATGACAGGCAACAACGTATTTATCTTCACCAAATATAAAGGCATTGACCCAGACGTACGGTCTTTCAATGGCGAAGGTCAGTATGGGATCGATTTTGGGGCGTACCCGAGAGCCCGCATCTTCACCTTCGGCCTGTCTCTCGATATTTAAGTTTCTAACCCGATTAATCTTCTAAGATCATGAAATATTCAATTGTCTTTTTGCTTTTCCTGATGCTGATAATGGCAGGCTGCCATGTGCTGGAAAAAGAACCCGTTAGTGAAATCGCTCTGGATCAACAGTTCAAAACAGAAGTTGATCTGCGGGGGGCTCTTATGGGCGCCTATTACCGGATGGGTCTGGAAACTCCGGGCGCCAGCAATGAAATGCCGTTGCGTTACCTGCTTAACGGAGAAGTGCGTTCAGATTCTTATACGAGCCGGAATGCCACTACCCGTGAAGATATTAAAGGCAATATCAATAACGTGTATCCGTATACGAACTGGCAGGCCTATTACTCTTCAATCAGGGCCATTAATAATATCATATTTTATGGCCCGGACATTCCTGCTGAAAGGTTCACCGTTCCGCTGGAAAAGAACAGGTTAATGGGCGAAGCTTACTTCCTGCGGGGATTTGCATACTTCAACATGTTGCGCGTGTGGGAAAACCTGGTACTGTCTACAGAGCCCCACCTTAATGCGGAAAGTAATTTCACTAAACCTCAGGTGGCTCCGGTTGAAATCATAAAATTAATTGAATCGGATCTGTTAAGGGCCGCTTTGCTCATGCCTGTAAATTTTCCAACCAATCACCGGGGCAGGGCTACAAAAGGAGCAGCCCATGCTTTGCTGGCAAAATTCTACGTGTATATCAGTTCCCCATACGCCCAAAGTAAACTTAATCCCGGGCCTGTGCGGTGGGCAGAAGCAGCAAAATATGCGGATTCTGTTATCCGCAATACGCAATTCCGGCTGGTTCCAACTGCAGAATACGCAACGATATTTACACAAAACAGTACCACTGAATCCATCTTTGAAATTGTGTACAATGCGCTGATTCCCGGGTCTAATAATGTGAATGATTTTGTAATGGCTTTTCTGCCCAGGAAAAATACGCCGCCAACGGGAGGCAATTTTACCTTTCAGCCGAGCGATAAAATTATAAAGGCTTATAAAGCCATGAACGATGTGGTGCGCTTTAATGCCGCAATGGGGGAGGTGAGAGCCACAGAAGGCTGGCTGTCTTCCGATATCGGCAGAAACAGCATACCCGGACAAACAGAACCTAATCATTACGTTAAGAAGTATATGGGGTCGCTCCAGGGTACTATCCGTTTCTCTGATAGTGATATTATCGGTTTGCGATTAGCCGATGTGATACTGCTCAGGGCTGAAGCATTGCTGGCTATGGGAGATGCGGCTAATGCGCAGTTGGAACTCAATAAAATTACCGATAGGGCCGGTATTACGCGCCGTACGGTTTCAGTGAGAGAAATATTGCAGCAGCGCTGGCTGGAGCTGGCTTTCGAAGGGGATCGCTGGTACGATCTGAAGCGGCATCAGTTACTGGAAGCCGAAGCAGGCGCACCGCCTTATCCGAAGGGTTATCTTTTCCCAATTATTAACGGTGAGATCATTAACAATCCGAATGTAAAGCAAAACCCGGGCTGGGAGTAGTCCGAAATAAGAGTATAAGATGCTATAAGTTTCTCGCCGATATTTACTATATCCTTTAAGGAGGATGCAGAACGTTGATACATATTCAACGAATTTTTTATCTGTAAAATTTATTTGCACCATCATTTGCAGCGATTTCATTTGTTGCAGGTGCCAAATCGATACCACTCGATAATAAAAATATTCATGTAACGGAGCCGCATATGACGTTATGATTAAAAGCCTGTTATTAATAATTAATTACCTGCTGATAACTATAAGATTGAATAAAATGCTTTAACATTAGCCCAGGGACTTAATTTTTTTACTTTCAATTTTCCAGTGGTGAATAGGATATCCAATTAACTCCTTTAACCTCGTTCATGCCATTGGTATATTTCAAATGCAGGAAGAGATTGACAAAAGTCCTTTTCAAACTAAATATACCAAGCCAGGCTATGTCAAATACCAGGATGTGAATAGTGACGGTTTTATTACCAAGACGACCGGGTTATTGGAGGCCTTTGGTAAAATGAAAGGCTTAGACCCTGAAAAATTTTAACGGAGAGCCAACAGGCGCTTATCGTCAGGATAGTGATCATCTTTTGAGTTCCGCCATAACATACATCGAACCATTCACACGGTAATTTTGATTGGTTCGCTTGCTGTTTGTGCGGCGGCTTGTAATCCTCTCAGTTCTTTAACTGCAGCCCCTTCTCCTATTTGCACCGTATATACTCCTTCGGCATACACGGGTGGCTGATAGGAAGCTCCTTTTATACGAATAACGGTGACAACGGAATGGTCTTTTTCATTCAAAACTTTAACTACCTGGTCGGGTTTATTTATTTGCAGAAGAGGTAAAAAAGCAACTGGTTTTCTTCCATCATTATCCATTTGAGAAATGGTTAATGGCCAACCTGGAAACTGATCATCACTGGTTGGGTTGTCTTTATCGGCTAAAAACCGGTATGCATCCATTTTGATAGTTCGATCGTTTGTATTAAATGTTATAATGCCAAATCCAGACGCTTTATTTTGCGCTCTTATGTAGCGGTCTTTGTTTTGGAACTTATCCTTAGGGTTGCCTACTGCATAAATGTAATTCAGGTTTCCGAATATATCTTTATAACATCCCGTATTTGACAGGCCATGTGCGGGCCGGTCTGTGTAGGGTGCGTTCACCGCATCTGGCTGGCCCCAGCGAATATAACCGGTGGAAATAGCGGGGGTGCAAAACGTCCATCCACCATCTCTTTTTTCCTGTAAACTATATTGAACAATAAAGGGCAAATGCTGATCGCCGTTGATATGAAAAGCGGCCGCTTTCCGAATAAGTTTAAGCGCTTCATCACGCTTTTGTTTTGGCCATCCGCCTGAATCCATATCGCCATACAAGAACATTTTTTCGTCGCCATGATGAGTGCCTACGTTGGCAAAAAGGGTTTGCGAAAGCAACACTTTCATACTGGCGCCTTTCCAATCGCTGATCCAAGCTTGCAAAAATTGCATTTGCCGGGCGCCCAGCATTTCCAGGTTTGAATCTTCCAGGGTATTTTCACCAATGAGTTCTGTTATATGATCTATTCGCCCGGCGCTTTTACGAACCACCTCCGGACCTGATTTAAACATCCGGTCGCTGATAATGGCAAAGCTCACTTTGCCATACAGCAAATCGGTGTACCATGGTTTGATACCCGAGGGTAAGGCCTCGGTATGATAAGGAGCCGGCATGTGCCCGCATTGCGTGAGGGCGACTACATTGACCATGCCTGGCGTTTGCACATATCCTCCATGAGCACTTTTCACCTTTTCCCATTCCTCAAACGAAACTCCTTTTCCGCCTTCACCCCACAGATTTCCCTGAAACACATCATGATCATCGGGCGTGCATATGGTAGGCCGGTCACGCATGACCTCCCGAAAAGCCCAGCCAAACATATACCACTTGCCCAGGTAACTTAATATTGCATCTCCTTCGGGTTGACGCTTAATCGGATACCCTCCGTGGTTTTCATATATTTGATCCCCGGAGAAATACAATATATCCGGATTGTGCTTTATTAAATTATTAATTAAGGGATTGTAAGGGTAAGCGATAAAATTCTGGCAGGTTAAACCCCCAAATTGCAAAGGCCTGTCTCCTGGCTCCTTTCTGACACGTCCAGCAAACGAATGCACTTTACCGTTAGTGCTGTATCTTAACTGATATTCCAAATCCACCAACGCATTCCAGTTTGGCAAATGAAAATGAGCCGTATAAGCCGCTTTATCGATCGGGCTTGCAGCCGATTTAATCCATTCGTTTCCTTTTTTAAAAAATAGCTGTACTTGCTGTGTGTCTCTGGCTCCTATCGGTGGCATTTGGGCAACTATCTTCAATACTCCTTTTGAAAGGGTATACATCGACCATAAAACAGGCCCAAAACTATTTTCAGCTTTTGTGCTGATCTTTGAACCGGTAAGCGTAATGTTTTTAAACCAAAAAGTATCAGTGCCTTCTTCTTCGAAATTATTTACAAGTGCTACCAACCCGGATATTTCCTGTTCGGTTTGATAGGATACGGATGCCTGAGCAGATTTGCTTTTACAGGTCAGGGAAAGTTCGGTACGGGCGCCCTTCTTTTCTCCTTTAACAGACAAATTAAAAATCGTATAATCAAAATCTGGCGGTAGGGGTGCAGATTTATTACCAATGAACAAATTACCCTTTGTAGAGATTCCTGCATTGATCCCCTTTCCAAAATAACAAACCGACTTTGCATCCGGATCGACGTTGTCTCTTATACCAATAGCAAAGCCTGCTGAACCGCCCTTGCCAGTTGATGTTTTTTTAAGTAAGCCTGCATCGGAAGAAATAAGCAGGTCACCCATGCCCCGGTTAATCACCGCCGTTAAAATATTAACCCGCGAAAACTTCTCTACCCCTAGACATTCTATTCTTCCTTCATTTACTCTCCAATCCTCCATAGGGATCGCCCAATAATCCTCGCCAATCCAAACCCGGTTAGTAGTGCGGGACAAATTATCTTTAAAAAGGGGTATTGCAAGATTAGCTTTATTTCT
This sequence comes from Flavihumibacter sp., assembly GCA_041751095.1. Classification (GTDB taxonomy): domain Bacteria; phylum Bacteroidota; class Bacteroidia; order Chitinophagales; family Chitinophagaceae; genus JADCRZ01. Next base: position 14,902 of record JBGSYC010000128.1, on the reverse strand, counting down.
TTTTTCTCCTGAAAAAGCAGAGACGGCTTTAGAAAAAGAAAAAGCGATGGAAGCTAAACTAATGCCAAGCCTTTTTAAAAATTGTCGGCGTTGATGAATCGTCATGTATTCAGCAGGTTTTTAAAGATTTTTCGGTATAAAATAAATAAAAAAGTAAGTTAGTTGTACATGAAAAAAGAAGGTTAGTTTGTATTAGAGATATAATAATTTATGAGAAACCTTCAGATAGCATTATTCCAGCTTTAGTGGAAAGTCATACCTCTGATTTCGTTAATGGAAGATTTACTTAGTTTCTTTTCCTGGCCAATTGTACTGCATCATTCCAGCTCCATCTCTTACGGAGCCTGGTACTGACTTTTTCCAAGTCAGTAATTGCTCAGACAAGCGTTTTACTATATCGGGATGTTGCAGGGCCAAATTGTTTACCTCTGTAGGGTCTTTGGTTATATGGTATAATTCGATGCGGCTGCGATCGGGGTTCATGAGCAATTTCCACTCTTTGTCACGGATAGCCAGGGTTGGATTTTGATTAATGACTGGTCCAATTACTGGCATGCGGCCTTCCCACATCAGGGGTCTGGTGCGCGGTCGGGTTTTCCCTAATAAAATATCACTGATGTCTTCACCATCCAGGGCATGATTTTCTGGCACGGCTTGGTTCGCCCATTTGCTTAAAGTAGGCAGTAAATCTACACCGCTTACAACGGATTGATCGTCGATGCGGTTCGCGGGTACGTGCCCGGGCCACCGCACAATAAATGGCACCCGAATACCGCCTTCATATATACTGCGCTTACGGCCGCGAAATGGAAGTTAGATCAACTTTATCATATATTAAAACCTTTATAAGTTTCTTAAGCTCGAATCGCAAGGGACACCGAAAATATATCGACCAGCAGTTCGAATAAAGGGATTAAAAACCTGAACTACATTTTAATCATCAACCATCGCTTAGGAAGGAAGTATGAAAGCCCATAAGAAATTTTTTTGATATTTTTAAAATTAAATTATATTGAATATTATTCAATGTACCAGTATATACCAGTTTGTAATTTTTAGGCATAATAGAATTGTCCGTAAAGAACAGGAAGGCATAAAAGCCTTTGTTTCTTATGCATTTAACACCAATGGCATAATCCTTCTTTTACTCATCCACTAGCAATTTTTATAATAGGATTTATATTTATGATTACGCACATCAAAAGCCTCAACTACCGTCTATCAACAACTGGCTGTCGGCTGCTGACTAATTTAGCGATCCTCCTCTTTACTGGCATTGCCCTAAACTCTTTTGCGGGAAAACGGTACACCATTTTCTTTTACCAGTCCTTTGTATGATCCAAAAGATCCGACAAAAAACAGGGACGCGCGGTTGAAATATAACATCCTTTTTAACGGTCAATCATTCAGAGGTAGATATATTACTCACCCTGATTCAACACTGGCACCTGACCAGTTGGGAGCAGGAAAACAGACAACGCAAACGGGGTACGGAATCAAAAAATATCTTGATGAAGGATATTCGGGTAATCTTAATAACTATGGCGGTAACCTCCCGATTATTAGGTATGAAGAAGTACTTTTAAGTTACCTCGAAGCCTGGCTGGAAGCCGGACATGCCATTGACCAGGGTATGCTTAATTTAACGATTAATAAGGTAAGAGGAAGGGCATCTGTAAATATGCCTCCAATAACCCAGACCAAAACTGCGCTTTTGCGTGAGATCATACGTAAAGAACGCAGAATTGAAACAGCATTCGAAGGTATCCGTTACTGGGACTTGCTACGCTGGAAAATCGCCGACAAGTGCTGAAAGCCGATTTTTATGGTGCTCCTTTTCCAAATACAGTCAGGCCCCTGAGAAAAAAGGGAACAACCACCGACCCCTATAGCAGGTGGTACGTTACATCAAAAAATTTCAGGGCGCAGGATTACCAATGGCCTATTCCACAGACGGAAGTGAATATAAATCCAAAACTTCAATGACGAGGTTTCGCGCAAGGCCACAAAAGTAACCTAGTGTCAAAAGGATTAAACCAAACTATCTTATTTTGAGAATTGCTTTTTGAAAGATATGTTCCTTAATTATCTGCTTTCATGTTTATACCGGAAGCGCACAAAAGCATCTTGGGAAAAGCAGATTCAAAGTCAAATGTCATCTACATTTTTGCAGATGATCCTGGCTTTGGAGAACTTGGATGTTACGGACAGGAAAAGATGAAAACTCCGAATCTTGACAAAATGGCTGAGCAAGGAATGAGGTTTACCCGGCATTATGTAGAAACACCTGTATGCGTGCCTTCGCGTCATATCAGACTTTTATTAGGTATAACTATTCTCTTAATAGCCATCTACAGCTTCAAAAGCATTATACAATTTGATAGGGTAAAACCCGGTGAGCCAACTGCCGCAACCAGTAAATTAGAACTATAGAGATTTGCGCAACCTGAGTGTACAAGGATTTTCCACATGTCCTCTTTTCCGGTTAAGTACCATTTCGGCTATCGTTTTACCCATCAGATGGAAATCAGTAGAAATGGTGGTAATGCCTTCTCCGATAACACTTTTTAGAGGCGTTTCATTGTAAGAAATAACGCCTACTTCTTTTCCAAGGTTTAGTCCCTTTTGCTGCACAGTACTGATCAGGTCTACCAGGTCATTATCCTGAATAATAATAAAGCAGGATCCATTGGTTACCGCTTCGTTTTTTACGGTTGCCTGTACATTAAAGGCCATGTTATTGGTTTTGCAGAATCGCGTAAAACCGTTTATAATCTCGCGGGCCACGTGATTTTTTTGCATGACCAAAACAAAATTCAGGTATCTGTTCAGGCGATCCTTATACTGTTGCAGCACCTGGAAAATATCATTTTCAAAATTCTGGCATACTGAAGCATACTTTTTACCAAAATCATTATAACCCAGGTCAAGGATATATAACTGCTTCCGGGGCAGCGTTTCCAATATTTCTGTTACGCTGGGGTGGATAATAGGTACCACAACAAAAGCATTGTAATGCAATTGATGCTGCTTTATCAGAGAGGCTAACAGATCAACATTAAAATGATGAAAGTATACATCAATCCTGGCCTTAGTACCGATGGTATTTATTATACTATTATACAGGATCTCTTTGTATGGGGCAAAACTGTCTAACAGGAGCAGAATCTTTTGCTTACGGTTAGTAGTTGTATTAACGATATAATACCCTTTGCCCGGCCGCGAATCAATAATACCCGCAGCTTTCAATTCATTATAGGCACTAAACACTGAGCCCCTTGCCAAAGAAAAATGTGCAGCAATTTTATTTGTCGATGGAATCAAATCACCTTGTTTTAAAATGCTCTCGTCAATGGCATTGGAAATAGAAGATACAATCTGTTTGTAAATGGGGGTTGAAGAAGTATGATCTATGGTAATGTAGTCCATCAAAGCGATTTTTATAAACAGATATAACTTTTATGCGTCATGTAAAAGCGAGATCATCAATAATGAAGGTAAGCGAATCTGAACAGAAAAAAGGTCAGGATATATAACAAAAAAAACTTACCTTGAAAATTAATGAGTATACAGGTATATACCAGTTATGTGATTAAAATCATAAAATGATATACAATGAATGTACGGAGAAGAGTCGTTTTTCCTTTTATTGTTATGATATTTTTTACATTAAGTCATGAGAGCTACGGACAGGAAAAAGAAGTGGCTACGAAAACAAAGGGCGCGGCCGTTACCTATAATGTTTTTAAAGATTTACCGCTTTCGCAGATAACCCCACAGGGTTGGCTTCATGCTTTCCTTAGCAATCAAAAAAATGGTTTAACCGGCAATGTGGAAGTGGCGGGCTATCCGTTCAACACTTCCGGCTGGGCTGCTTCCAAAATAGTGCGTCCCGGGGTGCAGAAAGGTAAAGACTGGTGGCCCTATGAACAGGTAGGTTACTATGTGGACGGACTTATCCGCTGTGCTTATTTGCTAAAGGACGAGGAGTTGCTGACAAAGGCCCGGCAACAATTGCAATATGTATTAGACAATCAGCAAAGCAACGGCCTGCTTGGGCCTACACATCTGGAAGGCCGTTGGCACAACTGGCCGCATGCCGGCTTTTTCCGGGCCTATATGGCTGAATACGGAGTTACCGGGAACAGAAGTATTATAGAGAAATTGGAGAAGCATTATTTAAGCCTTACACCAGAAAGCTTCAGCGATGAACTGGAACTTGCCAACCTGGAAGAAATCTGCTGGTTATATGGCATAAGCGGTAATCACCAATTGCTGGTGATGGCCGAAAAAGCATATGCCCTTTTTAGCAATGATGTAAAATACCGAACCCGCGCTAAGCGCACGCTTGATTTTAATTCCGATGAAAAACCGGATTACCATGGAGTTGTGTATCTGGAACTAGTGAAGATACCGGCTATTTTATTCATGTATACAGGCAAAGAAGCGTATTTAGCTACCGCAAGAAAGGGGCTTGAAAAATTAGAAAAATATCATCAGCTAATTTCCGGTGTACCCAGCTCCACGGAAGAAACAAAAGGCATCTCTCCGCTTGCCGGACACGAGACCTGTAACGTAGCGGTATACCCATGGACGATAGGGTATATGCTCCAAATCACCGGTGAAGTAAGTTGGGCTGATAAGTTGGAACGGGCAGTATTCAATGCGGGGATTGGTTCTGTAGAAAAAGACTTTAAATCACATCAGTATTTTTCCTGCCCTAACCAGGTAATCGCTACTGTAAACTCCAATCATTTAGGCTATAACCCTGCAAGAATGGCTTATTTGCCGGGGCACGATGTAGAATGCTGCACCGGGAATGTTAATCGAATGATGCCTGTTTATGTCGGACAGATGTGGCTGAGTGGCAGAGAGGGGGGACTGACGGCCGCATTGTATGGCCCCGGGAAGGTAAGTACGTATGTTGGAAAAGAAAATAGGGAAGTGACAGTAACCGAAGAAACCGGTTACCCTTTCTCGGAACATATCCTTTTCACATTCAAAACAAAAGAGCCGGTTAGTTTTCCTTTTAACATCCGCATACCCGGATGGTGTAGGGACGCCACAATAAACATAAACGGTAAGCCGTGGCCGGGTAAAATTTCTCCCGGAACCTTTGTGAAAATCGAGCGTACTTTCTCTTCCAATGATAAGATCGAATTGTCTCTGCCCATGCGAGTGGAGATAACCCGCTGGAGGGAAAATGGAGCGGGGGTAGAAAGGGGCCCGCTGGTATACAGCCTCCCCATACAGTATAGTCGTGAAATCATCCTGGATTACCCGAAGTCTTCAGTTGATATGCCGGCCCTGAATTTAGAACCTTCCGGCACCTGGAACTATGCATTGGTAGCCACAGAGGCCGGATTAAAAAAGATGAAGGTGATTCAGAAAATGGTTACTGAAAATCCCTGGAACCTTGCGGAAGTTCCGGTGCGTATCCAGGTACCCGCCCGGAGAATTAAGGATTGGCAAATGCCGGTGCTGACCGATTCATTGTCAGGTAAAAGAATATATCAGAACCCTGCTTTCCCAAAGAACTATTTATCTCACCTGGAGAAGGCTACGGAAATGATTGAATTGGTACCGTACGGAGCCACCATGCTAAGGTTAACCGTCTTCCCCGAAATAAGGGACAAGCAGATAAAATAAATGTATCTAAAATATTTATTTAAACGTCGGGTGGTATAAAAAAAGGGAAGTGTGATTATGAAGTATTCAGCATCTTAACGATTAATTATATTATTATGGATATATTACAAGTACCGCCTCCTGTATTTTTTTTGAAGGACTCATTACAGGGCTCATCTGTTGCTGAAAAAACGACCACGGTCAAAGACCTTGAAGGTATCTTCGCCGATGAATCAGCCAGGGAACAAATGCCGGAAAATCAAACGGTTTACCAGGTGGAAGCGTATATGCCTGTATCAGAAGGTACAACAGGCGGTTTGTTCTTCGGGGTAACAAAGCTTCAGCCCGGACAGGTAGGAGAAGAATATTTTATGACCCGGGGGCATTATCATGCGATGTCTGACAGAGGAGAATTTTACTGGTGTATTCAGGGAGAAGGTTACGTGCTGTTTATGAGTCGCGACCGTAAAACATCCACTGAAAAAATGCGTCCCGGCAGTTTACATTATATACCGGGGCATACGGCCCACCGTGTAATAAATACAGGCGCAGAATTGCTTTCATTCGGCGCCTGCTGGCCATCAGATGCGGGCCACAATTATGAAGAGATTGCCAAAAATGGTTTTGCTGCGAGAATAATGAATGTAAACGGGAAGCCACAAATCGTAACCGATTTACCATGAATTTCATTGGCGTAGACCTTGGCGGAACCAGAATTAAGATAGGAATTGTAGCAGATGGCCATTTGCTGATAAGTGCCGTTGTTAAAGCCGCCCCTGAAAAAGGCCTGGAGCCGCATTTACCTTTGCTAAAATATCATATTACCCATTTAATGCAACAGACAGCATTAGATCATATTCACTTAATGGGTATGGCTTTTCCAGGGCTGGTTGATACCGATCATAACACAGTAATAAGTACCAGCGGCAAGTATGCAGATGCACCTGGTATCGACCTTTCGTATTGGGCCCGCCAGGAATTAGGTATGGACTTCAAAATAGAAAATGACGCCCGTCTCGCCTGCCTGGGAGAATGGAAATACGGTGCCGGCCAGGAAAATTCCGATATGGTGATGATAACGCTGGGTACCGGCTACGGAAGCGCAGCCATCATAAACGGGAAAATATTAAGAGGCAGACATTTTCAGGCCGGCATACTGGGAGGGCATTTTGTAATTGACTTCCAGAATACAAACAGCATATGCACTTGTGGTAATTATGGCTGTGTAGAAGCGGTGGCTTCTACCTGGATGATTAAGGAAGCAGCCTTTCAAAATCCTTTGTTTAATAACAGCCGGTTGAATAATGCTACTGTAATAGACCTCGAAACCATTTTTAACTTGTCTGAGCAAGGCGACGAATTAGCCCTTCTTCTTCAAAACCGTTGCCTGGAAGCGTGGGGGATTGGCCTGGTGAATCTGATCCATGCCTATGACCCTGAAGTTATTGTACTAGGAGGCGGTATCTCTAAAGCAAGCAAAACACTTATACCATACTTTAATCAATTGGTCGCAAAAAGAGCCTGGTGCCCCTGGGGAAAGCCTGATATACGGCCGGCAAAATTTCCCGATACTGCAGCACTCCTGGGAGCCGCTTTACTGTTTGAAGCATAAGATCATGAGCCATAAAATATCATCAAATTATAATAAGCATCCATTTATCACGGTGTCAGGCTATGATGAGTATTGGCAGGGTTGGCAATCAATCGGAGCTAAATTAAAAAAGGAGGTGTACCGGTTCGCTCTCAGGAAAATAATTATAACCGTAGAATCTTACATTGGCGTGCACCAGGAAGAAGTTGTACGGGCTTTTACTCAGGCCCTGCAACCCGCACACATTTACCTGGCTGCAGATGCTTATAAATCAACTGCAGAGATTGATCAGATGGTTTATCGGGATGTAACCGACGACCGTATATTTGGTTACCTAACCCGCCTCGACGTTGACGATTTTTTTGACAGAAGCAGCCTGGCGCTTACCCGGGACAAAATTCAGGCTATCACAGAAGGGATTGTATTGATTTATGGTACGGGTGCTTCCTTGCTGGCAAAGGCCGATTTACTGATATATGCCGATATGCCGCGCTGGGAGGGGCAGTTGCGTTTCCGCCGCGACGAAGCAAGTAACCTTGGCATAGAGAATAAAAATACTGAAGCGGCCCTTCAGTACAAACGGGCCTACTTTGTAGACTGGCGGGTAGCCGACCGGTTAAAGAAGACGCTGATCAGCAAATGGGATTATGTGTTAGATACGGCAATCCCTCAACAACCCGCTATGGTAAGTGGCGAAGCCCTGCGGTCGGGACTGCGCCAGGCTGTGACACAACCTTTCCGGGTGGTGCCTTTTTTTGACCCCGGCCCATGGGGAGGGCAATGGTTGAAAGAGGTCTGCGACCTTGACCGGTCCGCCATTAACTACGCCTGGGGCTTTGATTGTGTGCCGGAAGAGAACAGCTTAATGCTTGGCTTTGGCAACCTGCGTTTCGAGATACCGGCTATTAACCTGGTGTTTTACCAGCCCAGGGAATTATTAGGTGGCCCTGTGTACGCCCGCTTTGGTGATGAGTTCCCGATCCGCTTCGACTTTCTGGACACAATGGGAGGAGGCAACCTCAGCTTGCAGGTGCATCCCTTAACTGAATATATCAGGGAACATTTTGGATTACCCTATACCCAGGCCGAAAGTTATTATATGCTCGATGCCGCTGAAGATGCATGCGTATACCTGGGCCTGAAGGAAGATATTCAACCGTCTCAAATGATGGATGATTTGCGGCAATCAGAAATTACCGGCCGGTTCAATGCAGATGCGTACGTAGAGAAATGGCCGGTTAAAAAGCATGACCATATTCTGATACCGGCGGGTACTGTACATTGTTCCGGTATCAATGGCATGGTGCTGGAAGTGAGCGCCACTCCTTATATTTTCACGTTTAAATTATGGGACTGGGGGCGGATGGGCATGGATGGTCGGCCCCGGCCCATCAATATCAATCACGGAGAAAAAAATATTGAATGGAGCCGTACAGCCACCTGGACCAAAGAGAATCTGTTAAACCGCGTAGAGCGGATAGCTGAAACAGACGGCTGTGTGGAAGAACGTACGGGGCTACACGAAGACGATTTTATAGAAACACGCCGCCACTGGTTTACAAAACCGGTTTTGCATCACACCGGAGGAGTAGTGAATGTACTTAACCTGGTAGAAGGGCGTGAAGTACAGGTAGAAAGCCCGGACGGGTTGTTTATGCCTTTTGTCGTGCATTATGCGGAAACATTTATTGTGCCTGCGCAGGTAGGTGCTTACCTTATCAGCCCCTGTGGTGAGAGTAAGGATAAGCAATGCGGAACACTGAAAGCCTACGTGCGCACTAAATCCTGATTATAAAATATATTTTTATGACTGAAATCGAAAACCTGGTTATCCCTTCTGATAAGCCACCGGTAGCATTTGTTGAGCGCCCCTGGGGCTCTTTTAAGCAATTTGCTTACAACGAGCCCTGCACCGTTAGCCTGATGACCGTGAAGCCTGGGCAGCGCCTAAGCCTGCAATCGCATACGCGCCGGGCAGAATTATGGATCGTGATGGATGATCATGCTACCATACAGGTAGGAGACATTACACGCACGTATATGGCGGGCGAAGAAATCTGGATACCGGTAAATGAAAGGCACCGCCTCTCCTGTGGCGGCGATAAAGCGGTGCGGGTTTTGGAAGTGGCTTTCGGCGACTGGCAACTGGAAGATATTGAACGCTACGATGATGATTACAAACGGTAATATAAATCTCCTTCCACATGATGATAGCTTTCCGGACAACCGGCTTTATTTGCTTTGCGGCGTCCCTGGGCGGTTTATTGTTTGGTTTTGATACGGCTGTTATATCCGGTACCATCGAACTGGTCAACAAACAGTTCAACATGAGCATAGCGATGGAAGGCTGGTTTGTCAGCAGCGGTCTACTAGGCAGTATTATCGGCGTCATAACAGCCGGTTTTCTAAGCGATACCATCGGCCGGAAAAAGGTCTTAATAGTTTCGGCTGTACTTTTCCTGACATCCGCCTTAGGCTGTGCCTGGTCAGGTTCCGCCAATATGCTGGTGTGGTACAGGTTAGTGGGTGGAATAGGAGTGGGCGTAGCCTCTGTCATCTCGCCCCTGTATATTGCAGAATTTGCGCCTGCGCATTCCAGAGGTAAAATGATTTCCCTCTATCAACTGGCTATTACTATCGGAATTTTATCGGCGTATTTTTCAAACGCCTTTTTACTGAGCCTTGCTGCTAAGAGCTATAATAACAGTTTTCTTCAGGGATGGCTGCTGCACAATGAAATATGGCGGAGCATGTTTCTTGTGATGGCTATTCCTTCGCTGGTGTTTATGCTGGTATTATTTGTGGTGCCTGAAAGTGCGCGTTGGATGTTATTAAAAGGTAAGACGGCAGGGGCCTTTGCTATCCTTAAGGGCATTAGGGGCAAATCTGAAGCCGAAAAGGAATATACTGCTATAAGCGCTTCTCTCGCGAAAAACCTTCATTCATCACGTACAGTTTTAAGTAAGGCAATCCGCCCTTTACTGCTTATCGGGATATTACTGGCGGTGTTCCAGCAATTCAGTGGCATCAACGCTATTATTTATTATGGGCCCAAAATATTTGCTGCCGCCGGCCTGGACAGCTCGGATGCTTTATTTGCCCAGGTGATCATCGGTGCTGTTAATGTTATTTTTACCGTAGTTGCCATATTCCTTTCAGACAGATGGGGGCGTAAGCCGTTATTGATTACAGGCCTTTCAGGTATTATCAGCTCCCTGATGGTAGTAGGCACCTGTTTTTACTTCAATTACACGACTGGCCCTTTGTTATTGGTTATGCTGCTTTTATTTATCGCTTGTTTTGCGCTTTCCCTGGGCCCGATCACCTGGATTCTGATTAATGAAATCTTTCCTGCAGATGTAAGAGTGAAATCAGTTACCATTTGTACTTTATTTGTCTGGATAGCGGTATGGTTAGTTGGGCAATTTTTCCCCTGGCTGCTCGAAAATGTCGGAGCCGCGGGCGTATTCTGGATATTTGCAGGTTTCAGCGCGCTGAATTTATTAATTATCTTAAAGGTTTTAGTGGAAACCAAAGGGAAAACTTTGGAAGAAATAGACGGCATTTTTGTTGCCGGGCACTAGTATCAAACATCAGCCAATATAAATTTTGACAATTTTTGAAGGTACCTGAAAAAGTTCTACCAACGGATGTCAAAAGAAATGAAATACTTTTAAAAGTAATTTGAAGAGGTTCTTGCCTGGCAAGACTGATCTCTTGATGGTTCTAAACCTTGTAACAAAGATTCCTTTGTATGGATATAGATAAGGTAGCTTGACTAAATACTCACACGATGCTCACAAAGTCAAACAAGAGTGGACGATTTTTTCAGATCAACTTTATACACGTAAAATAAAGAAACGCCAACTGCGTTTCTTTCTTATCTTATGTTAACCGGTTTGCCTCGTAGTGCGTTGTAGCTTGCACATACAAAAACAAAGTACATGCATACTATTTTAGGCGCCGGCGGACCGGTAAGTAATGTTGTAATGAAAGAGCTATTACAACAAGGTTATTCAGTACGGCTTGTAAGCCGGAGAAAGATAGATCCTCCCGTTAACGCATGGTGGGTGGGTGCCGACTTGAAAGATAAACAACAGGTGCTTGATGCAACAAAAGGTTCATCCGTTATCTATATGTGTGCCGGACTGCAGTACAATAAAAAAATCTGGCAGGTTGAATGGCCCTTAATCATGCAAAACCTTATTGATGCGGCAAAGGCAGGCAATGCACGGCTGATTTTTTTTGATAACGTGTATATGTATGGTCGGGTGGAAGGAGCTATGAAAGAAGACACACCTTACCATCCATCAAGTATTAAAGGAGCAATAAGAGCACAGGTTGCAGAACAATTAATGAGTGAAGTGAAGGCCGGCAATATAAGTGCTTCTATTGCGCGGGCTGCAGACTTTTATGGTGCTGAAAGTCTTAACAGCTTTTACGATTCTATGGTGCTTGCCAGGTTTGCTAAAAAGTCGAAAGCAATGTGGCTTGGCAATGCTTCCAGTAAACATTCTTTTACCTATGTGCCTGATGCCGGAAAGGCCGTTGCATTGTTAGGCACTCACCCTGAGAGTGATAACCAAACCTGGCATTTGCCTACAGCACCTGCTCTTACAGGAAAAGCGTTTATTGAACTGGCTGCAGGAATTTTCAATACGCGTCCTGCTTATACGGCGCTAAATAAGTTGATGCTAACCACCTTTGGACTTTTTAATAAAATCGTTGCTGAAACAACGGAACTGTACTACCAGTATCAATACGATTATATATTTGATTCAAGAAAGTTTGAAGATTACTTCAACGTGAAACCGACGTCTTATGCTGACGGAGTTAAGGAGCTTTCGCAAACATTGTTTAAGCCGGGGCCCAAAAATTAGCAGCATGTATAATACTGTACCAGAATTTGTCGTCTGTTATTTTGTAGAAATTTGATAAGAATTGATTGGCTTAATGAAAAAGCCCATATACATGAAATCAAAAATATTGATGATCGATTTATAGTATGATTTTGTCCGTGTATTTAGTTATTCAGAAATGTACAATTGATTATCAGATCTATGTATAGAATCAATTTGAGAGATGAAAGTAAAAGAAATCTATATTAAGAACTTCAGGCAGTTTAAAAATCTCACCTAAGATTTAACTTATCCTAAACGGCATATTAAAATATTAAAGAAGGTCTGCCGCTGGAAGAAGTTTGCATTATTGGTCAAAGCGGGACAGGTAAAACAAATCTTCTGAAATTGTTATATTTTTTTAAAGATGCCTGGAGATTGGCGGGATAAACAAGTTAATTCAACATCTCCAGGAATGTCATAACACGTCCTAACGCGTTGGCGTGGTCGCGTGCATTCTACAGGATGGTAACCGTTACAAAGGGAGAATTTTGTTTAGAAAGAAAAGAATTAATTCCTCAGGCTGTACATGTATAAATTACATTTGCTTGTAACCATCAATAAATATTAATCTTTCAATCTTACTTCTTACTCAGACCTCTGATCCAATCAACGCATAATGAAGTCCAGTTTTCCAAAGAGCCCTGACCAGTCGCTAATCCAAAACCATGACCGCCACGAGGATAAACATGCAGTTCGCCAGACACCCCTTTATCTTTCATTGCCTGGAAGAAAAGCAGGCTATTCTCCATCGGTACTCCATTATCATCCAGAGCATGCACTAAAAAAGTAGGAGGTGTTTCTTTTTTTACCTGGAGTTCGCCTGAATATTTCAAGGCAAGTTCAGCATCCGGATTTGAGCCAATCAAACGGTTACGTGATCCGCTATGCATAATAGGCTTGGTCATAGAAATAACAGGATAAACCAATACCCCAAAGTCAGGCCGGGAGCTTTGTTGTTCTATCGAATCTCTCGAAGCTTTATCGCCTTCATCAAATTGCGTAAGCAATGTGGAAGCAAGATGGCCGCCTGCAGAAAAACCCATGATACCAATGCGATCTTTTTGTATGTTCCATTTAGCCGCATTTGCACGAACTATTCGCAAAGCTCTCTTAGCATCGAGCAAAGGCGAAAGGTGTAGAACTACGTTGCTTTTGGGATCGGGTAAGCGATATTTTAATACAAACGCTGCAATCCCCTTTGAGTTAAGCAATTTTGCCACTTCTGTACCTTCCCAATCGTAAGCCAGAATGGAGTAGCCACCACCGGGACAAATTACAACAGCCTGACCCGTAGCGTTTCGCTTTGCCGGCAGGTATACCGTGATATCCGGATTTTGCACCTGCGAGATACGCAGTATATCAGTTGTTTCTTTTTTTTCTTTTTCTCCGCCGTTTTTGTAATTCGGTACCTCGCCCGCCGGGTAAAGCAGGATGGTTTGCTGTGCAGTAGTCAATTGTTTAAATGCTAAAATGATGAAAAGGGTAAATAGGTACTTCATGTAAGTAAATGAATAGTGAGTTGAACATCTCAAATATACGAGACGTTTTTCGTCCTGAGCATATTTGTTCGAGTGCGCAAATCTAATAAATCGCCAGTATGCGAAGGAACTTACTGATCAACTTCACCGGCCGTCCTGTTCCTTACGACCATCTAAGCTCTCGGTGAAACAGCAGCAGGAATTGATGCAATATCATGTTGAAGGCTTGCATGAAAATCGAAAAAAAGAACACTTAAACTTTACTTGTATTACATATGATTGTAGCGACACATGGAAGTGAGGGCCGTTCTTTTTACGTTCTTCCCAAATACATTCGATGGCTGCTTCACCTACACCTAACCATAAGAAACTGATCGGATCAAACTCACCTCAAATCATTTTGCAAAAATTCCTGCATAGTTGACTTACAACTATAGCTACTTATGCATGGGAAAGCAAAATGAGCAATAAAACGTAAACTTATAACTCACATTATGATTACATTTGAGTTATAGAAAGAAGAATTTATAGCTCATGACCTGGAACTGGCAGAAGCCGAATTGGCCGATATTTGAATTTGACCAAAGCGTTTTGGGTTGAACTGGAAGCAAGATTTCTCCGTGAGTCAGGTTATTTAATGGGTACACTTGCACATATAGCGGAACGAGATAAGGCCGAACTGATTGTCGAAAGTATGAGCGAGGAGGCACTAAAGACGTCAGAGATTGAAGGGGAATATTTAAATCGCGACAGTTTACAATCGGCTATTCGAAAAAATTTATACGCAACAGCAGACCAAAGAAAAGTCAAACCTGCAGAGCAAGGCATCCCAGATATGATGACCGACCTCTATCAGAATTTCTCTAATCCACTAACAGAGGAAACGTTATGCAATTGGCACAAGTTACTAATGCAGGGAAATGTTAACCTGAAAGATGTGGGCACTTATAGAACCCATACAGATCCTATGCAAGTAGTATCAGGAGCTCTCCATAAACTTAAAGTGCACTTTGAAGCGCCACCGTCCGAAAAAGTACCGATGGAAATGGAAAGGTTTATAGAATGGTATAATCATACTGCTCCTGGTGCAGGCAATTAGCTTCCTGCCCTTACCAGGACTGGCATAGCTCACTTATATTTTGTTTGCATTCACCCGTTTGAAGGTAAACACTACGCCAAGTACACTCATTAGTCATTGTAATTCTCAGTAATTTTACCGGGGCTTCTTTTCCAATTTTTTATCCTATAGATATAAATGCAGTTAACCTGGCGGCTTTGAAGGAGATACTTGATTTACAGGGTCG
>JBGSYC010000127.1:0-2790 GCA_041751095.1 Flavihumibacter sp. | reverse complement strand
TTGCGTTACCAGTTCTTCGATACCCGTTTGATGGAAGCTTTTATGAAAGAAATCAATCAGTAGAATGTTTTTAATTGTGCTAACATCTAAACTTATCATAGTTTTCAAGTATCTATTTCATTCAGGTATTATATAAGATATAAGTACAACAGAGCATAATAAAACTACAAATTAAATTAATGCTAAATTTTACAAATCGGCGGGCATTTCATCGTATTCCCCTTAGCGTTCTGTTGTTGAAGATTATTTTATTTATTAATAGTTGTTCATTGCAAGCGCAACAAGTGGATGGTAACTGGGATTTTGAAATGGAAACTCCAAGGGGAGACAGTATTATACGAATTAAGGATACTGATTATCCATTTCCTTCCGATGCAAAGTTTGTTGCAGCCACAGGTAACGACTCCTCGGGAAATGGTACCCAAACCCAGCCCTATAAAACTTTACTAAAGGCTATACAGCTGTCTATCGCCGGAGGTACGATAGTTCTAAGAGAAGGTACTTATAGAATGGGGGATGTAATTGTGAATAAAAAACTTATCATTCAACCTTTTCCCCACGAGAAAGTATGGATCAGGGGAAGTTTGGAAGCGGATGAATGGCAAACTACTTCAGATGGATTATGGACGAAACAATGGCCATATCATATTCCTTTGCATTCAGAAACAGTCAATTGTAGCAGCGGGTGTTATATAGGGCTGAGAGATTCCCTTCATATTGCAAATCATAGAGAAAATGTATTCATTAATGAAAAACCTTTAAAGCAGGTATTGAATCGAAATGAGGTAATTCCGGGAACATTTTGGGTGGATAAAACAGATAAATCAAATGTTAAGTATTTTATAGGCAGTAGTCCGATAAACAAAAGCGTAGAAATTACTTCTTTTGAAAAACCTTTGGAAATAAGATCAGCAGGGTCAGGATCTGTCATACGTGGTTTGGGTTTTTTGCATGGAGCAAAAACTGCTTTTTTTGCCCAATTTACTCAAGTAACATTGGAAAATAATTCTTTTGCATGGGGATCAGAGGTTGGTTGTTTCCTTCTCTCTTCTCCTAACTGTATTCTTAGAGGTAACTCGGTTAGATATAATGGGCAAACAGGATTAAGAATAATGCAATCCGATAATTATGTAGTGACCGACAATTATATATCAGATAATAATGTAGAAGACTTTGCACCGTGGTGGGGAGCCGGAGGGTTTAAAGTTGGAAATTCTAAAAATGGCTTTGTAAAAAATAATCTCTTTGAAAGGAATTTATGTACAGCCCTGTGGTATGATATAAATTGTTTTAACACTTTTACTCAGGGTAATTTATCACGTTTTAATAAGGGATGGGGAACGTTTTATGAAGCGGGTTCTACCGGAACGGTAATTGGCAATTTATATCATGGAAATGCCGTAGGCATAAAAGTAGCAAACACCGGCAATGTTAATATTTTTAATAACACGATAGTTAATTGTCTTGCTTCAATTGATATTATTGATGGTAACAGAACAAATAATGATTCTTTACAGGTGGCTGCAGGCAATGACTGGAACAATAGAGACATTGCAATTGTTAATAATATTATTTCTACTTCGCCTTCGTATAACACTTATAGCAGAACAATACAAATTATGCAAAACAGATCTTGCGTCAATACTCAAAATGACCCTATGGTGAGCAGATTAGATAACAATTATTATTATCGGGAAATACCAGACTCCCCCAAATATCTTATACAATGGAGAAACACCGGCTGCACCGGTAAGAACTTTGCCTTATTAGCTGATTTTCAGAATGAAATAACCAAAGAATTAGATGGGAAGTATTTTAATAGGCCGTCTAACCCCTTTTTTATTATACCTGCCAATAATGACTACAATTTTAATTCATTTCAACTTATTCCGGGATCGCCTGCTATAGGTAAGGGAGCCGAACTTCCTGCCAATTTAAGAGATTCATTGAGTCTTCCCTCCGGTGTAAAGGTGAGTGTAGGAGCCATTCAAACTGTTCATCAAACATTGCCTGTTAAACTAATATCTTTTTTTTGTGTAAGCAAAGCCGATCGTGTAACTATTAAATGGACAAACGCACAAGAGCAAAACAATGAGTTTTATACAATTCAAAAAAGGATAAACGGTGCACCTGATTTTATACCTATTGGCACCATTGCGGTTAAAGGCGGTTTATTAATTAATAACAGTTACGAATTAGACGATATGCAACCATTTGCCGGATTAGCGTATTATCGTCTTGCCCAAAAAGACAAAGACGGAAAAATTACCTATTTTGAAGTAGTTTCCATTAACCGGCAAAAGCTGGCAACTCCCGGGTTTACAATTTATCCTAAGCCAACAAAGGGCTTGTTAAATATTACTGTTTATAATACTAAAAATGAGGCGACGACTATAGAATTGTATGACCTTAATGGGAACACGCTGCTTTCTAAACCAGTTATACTAACCAATAGCAGTCAAAACATAAACCTAAACCTCCATCAGTTTGCAAACGGTCAATACATACTAAAGATGAAGCTTTCAGGCGTAGCGATTTCAAAGCTCATTCAAAAAATATAACTCAGATTTTGATATTTAAACGATTGAAGTATGAAACAATTTGCCCTTGAAATATTGCATCAACAATTTTCTTTTGTAAAGTGCACTTTAGAAAGGAGTACATTATAACGGAGAAAGTACTGCATGTGCCCCTGTCACCATCAGCTATTTTATTAGAGACTCTACCTTTGCAGGAGATGCAGGTATATAGGGATTTTAAGTGAAGAAGTGTCTTGTAGTTTCTAAAATC
>JBGSYC010000126.1:0-25958 GCA_041751095.1 Flavihumibacter sp. | reverse complement strand
CATCTCAGATTATGGGAATTGTTAATAGTAATCATGAAAATTATTATAGAAACATTAGATGTAATTGTGGAAGATATTGACGCGAGCATCACCAGGCTTATCAATTCCGATAAGTTGAAGGGAATACTTGAATTAATATCTCCCGGACACAAAGTAATTTTAACCTAAATTAACTGCGAAACTTGAGTCAATAATATTTAAAATAAATCGACATGAAAAAGTTTTTAATACTATTCGCCGCCACACTTATCAATATCCTTTTACTGGCACAGAGTGAGAAGTATGTGAACGCTATGAAAGCGAACATAAGCCAGTTAGACTCCGGATTTACAAACGGAAATTTTGCCATGCTGTCGAATAATTTCGAGCGTATCGGCGAAGCCGAGAAGACACAGTGGCTGCCCTTTTATTATGCCAGTTACTGTTCTGTTATGAATGCGCTGATGGAAAAAGATAAAACTAAAACCGACGCCATTGCTGATAAGGCCGAGCAATTGATTAAAAAAGCGGAAACGGTAGCCGGAAAGGAAAATTCGGAGATATGCATTGTTAAGAGCATGATTGCTTCAGCACATATGATGGTTGACCCGCAGAGCCGCTGGCAACAGTATGGGCAGACTTCCAGCGCTTACATCGCCAAAGCCAAAGCACTCGATCCGGCTAATCCCCGCGCACTGTATTTAGAGGGACAGGCAAAATTTTATACCCCTGAATCTTTTGGCGGAGGAAAGGCCCAGGCAAAGGAACTTTTTACAAAAGCGCTTGAGATGTTTGACGCTTTCAAACCCGAGACGGAATTGCATCCTTCGTGGGGAAGGTTATCCACTCAGTATTTTTTGACCCAGAGTAACTGATCTTTGAGAAGTCCATGTGGCTTAAAAAGACGCAATGGATATATTTATTAAAGTATTTTCACCTGTCTTTTATCTAATGCTGATCTTCAGCAAATGCAATACACACATTTATGGACCAGGACAAGCCATTCTCCGGGCATGAGAGCCTTGCCTTGATTGAATCGATGATCAACAAGGCAAAAAATCAATTCAGCGAAAATGGCCATTTATATTTAATATGGGGATGGGTAATACTCATTTGCAGCATTGCCCAGTTTGTAATGCTGACCCTTCGTTACGACAAACATTACCTGGTATGGTTCATCACCTGGATCGGAGTAATCTATCAGGCTGTGTATATTACCAGAAAAAAAAGACAGCGTACCGTCAGAACTTACACCGATGAGATCATCGGCTTCGTGTGGCTATCTTTTTTTATTACCATAATGCTTTTTGCGTTTATCATCGCAAGGGGAAGGGGACTTGAATACTATACAATGATATACCCCGGCTTTATCGCTTTGTATGGCATCCCGACATTTTTGTCTGGAACCATCCTTCGCTTTAAGCCGTTAATAGCGGGAGGCATTTGCTGCTGGATACTATCAGTGCTGGCAACTTTTACTTCGTTCCAATACCAGACACTTCTTATTGGCGCGGCAATGATAGTGGCATGGATCATACCAGGTTATCTGTTGAAGTGGAGATTCACCAAACAAATGCAGGAATATGCAAGAAAAGGAACTCAGTAAAGAGGAAAGCCTGAAGCTGATCACGTCAATGATCTACCAGGCAAAAAACTATTACTATGAAAGTGGATTAGGCGCTTTGCTTTGGGGATTCACCAACCTTATCTGTTTTACGTTAGCCTATCTTGATGCCACGGTAACAGGACTCGATTTGCCGTTTAGTCCCTTTTTACTGATGATCCTGACCTTTATAGTGGCCCTGTATTACGGCAGGAAAGAGAAGAAACGAAGAAGAGCTAAAACCTATAAAGAAGACGTTAATCAATACGTATGGATCACCTTCGGAGTTTGTGTGTTGATATTAACAGTCGTTGGTGGAATCGCAAATATCGGATATACCGTACTCCCCGTGTTGCTGTTGTTTTTTGGCATGCCGACAGTGATAACCGGCTGCATCAATAAGTTCAGGCCGTTGATCGTGGGGGGGATTGTTTGCTGGATATTTTCCATTATTGCATTTTTGCATAAAGGGAATTATGCTTTTTTACTGCTTGCAGCAGGAGCCACGGCTGCGTGGATAATCCCGGGTTTGATATTGCGGCTTAAGTATATCAGATCATTACATGTTTAAAGACCTTGATCCAATATTGCACTCGCAGCTTAGGCTGGCTGTTGTATCACTACTGATAAGCGTTAAGGAAGCTGACTTTACTTTCCTTAAAGAAAAAACAAATTCGACAGCAGGTAACCTCAGTGTTCAGATCAACAAACTAAAAGACGCAGGTTATATAGATGTAATGAAACAGTTTAAGGATAATTATCCTCAGACAACCTGTAAAATAACGCCTAAGGGAATTGATGCTTTTGATATCTATGTAAAAAATTTGCAATCCTATTTTATTTCCGATAATAAACGGGAAGGATCTTAGATTTAATCAGGGTAGTTAAATTAATTAATTCAGAAAACTGATATCAATACCGTTTAACACTATTTCCTGTATACCAGCCGCCGCACAAAATCTAACACTTCTTCATTCTCTAATTTAAAATCTCTTCAATCTTTTACTAACTTCAGTGTCATTCTTTCATTGCTGTTGATCATCACTTCAAGAAAATATAAGCCGCTGGCCAGCCTGCTTGTTCCTTCCAGAGAAAACATATTTTCCCCTGAAACGCATTTCGCAGATTTCCTGATGATCTCATTGCCATTGCTGTTCGCAACTTTCATTACAATAAATGAATTTTCATTTAATTGAACATTTACCCTGATATCATTTTTTACCGGATTAGGCGTAACACTTATCATCTGTAATGATTTTGTTTTATACACCCGCACAACCAGTACTTTGGATGTGGTTGTGGTACCATCCAGGTCTACCTGCTTTAAGCGATAGTAAAGGTCTTTATTTGATGTGATCCTTTCGGGCGTGCGGTCCGTATGTGCATAAACGTGAGTAATGCCGGTAGTGCCCTGGCCTTTCACCTTTGCTTCTGTCTCGTATGTAACGCCATCGAGGCTGCGTTCGAGTTCAAAATAGGCATTATTATTCTCAAAAGTTGTCGTCCAGTTAAGTATTACCGACCTGTCGTCAAAGCTAGCAACAAAATTGATCAGGCTAACCGGCAATAGACCTGCCTGGGCGAAATTCAGATTCACCGGTGTTTCTACGGAACACATCTGGTTTGCACCGTTGTCACAAACTACATATGTAAAGGTTGCAGTTGAGCCGTTAAAATCTTTATTCGGAGTAAAGGTAAATTCACCGGTAGGCAGCAGGCTGACTGTTCCATCAGGGGATTCGGTAATAAACGGAGATAACAATTCGTTGTTCGGATCCGCATCATTCGTTAAGATATTCCCGCTCGCAGTATGGTTCTTTGTCCCCGTAAACTGATCGGGAACAGCAACTGGCGCCTGATTACAGCCGTTTGCATAAAGCTGGTTTGCCCCTGTTGATAGCTGATCAATGGTAACGCCGGTATTCAGGCCCTCGTGTTTGTAGTTTATGAAAAGCTTATATTTATCAGAAGCCGGGTTAAAGGTGTTGTGATATGTGTAGACTGCGTTGGCTGACTTAAGGCGTAACTCCACTTTGTCAAGTAATTCAATAATCTGATTGTCTGGCGCTGTTAAATATACCCGGAGCTCCTGGGGGCCGGTGATTTCCGCATCAATTTTATACGTGAAAGACAATTGAATGGTTCCATTGACATCAAGTACGGGGGTATAAATACCGGAGCCCAGTACTGTGGCTGTTCCATTTTCTGAAACCATAGCTCCGTCACCTTCTATTCCATGGGCGCCATTATTTTCGTTTAGATTAAAGCCGGGAAATTGCCAGCATTTACCCTGCAGGTGATTTTTAAGGTTGCTTAAAGGTGTACCTGGCCGGGAGTTGAAATCTTCAACAGACTGGGAAAAGACTGAGAGTCTCGTAAATACCAGTAAACATACTAACACGGTACGTGTAAATAACGCTTTCATTCGTAAGGGTTTCAGATGTTATAAAAAGTTAGCACTGATTGATGGAACGCATCAATCCTGGTATTTCAAAGGGATGTGGATTTATCCGGTAAGCATTTTACATTATCTTTCCTTAGGTGTAAATGCTATACTTATATCAAAATTCAAAACCGTAACAAAAGGATTTAAAAGAAATGGCCGCAGGATCGGTAAAGACCCTGGTACGGAGTTCGTAGGATGCTAACAAAATTATAAACATAATCCAGATTACGCAATGTTTCAGCAAATTTATTTAGATGCATTTTCACTTTTATGGCGTTACGAAAACAATTTGTTCAAACAACGTGTTAAGTGCATGTACATTACGGGTATAATCGATGTCTGCAGTTATAAATGTTTCTTCCCTGAGCAAACAATTCAAAGATGTTAAAGCTGTTGATGATCTTTCCTTTTCTGTTGGGGAAGCAGACGTTTATGGTTTTTTAGGACAGAATGGCGCTGGAAAATCAACAACAATAAGGATGCTTCTTACACTGATTAAGCCAACAAACGGAAGCATTAACATTTTCGGATTGAATCTCAGCTCCCACCGCAGGGAAATCCTTCGCCAGGTTGGTGCGGTAATAGAAAGGCCTGACCTTTACAAATACCTTACCGGTTACGAAAATGTGTTGTTGTTTGCAAAGATCAATGCTGTTGACGCTTCGCGCAAAAGGATAATGGATCAATTGTCGCTTGTAGGGCTGGCGGACCGTGCCCACAGTAAGGTGGGAACCTATTCGCAGGGAATGAAGCAGCGGCTTGGCATTGCCGTTGCCCTGATCCACGATCCGAGACTGATCATCCTTGATGAACCAACTAACGGGTTAGACCCGCAGGGCATCGCCGATATGCGCAACCTCATTCTTCATTTAAGCAGGCATTTACGTAAAACAGTTTTGGTTTCATCCCACCTGTTAAGTGAGATAGAGCAGATTGCTACACAGATGCTGATCATAGACAAGGGCAGGAAAATTGTGGAAGGAAGCGTTGACGAATTGGTTGACCCTTCAAAAACAATTGTGGAACTGGTGACGACAGACTTTGCCTGTGCACTTCAATTTGTACAACAAAGTAAATGGGCGCCTTTTTTAATCAATTCCGGAGTTGCACCGATGACACTGAAAATGAATAAGAATCAGATACCCGGACTCAATCATGATCTCGTGCAGGCTGGTGTAGGAGTAATTTCGATTACCCCAAAAAATTCTCTTGAGAATTATTTCTTAAATATCACAGCAGGAAAGCAATATGTTGGCAGTTTTACGAATTGAGCTATTTAAAATATTCCGGAGGCCCCGCACCTACATCAGCTTTGTAGCTATTGCAGCCATGGTTGCGATAGTGCAGGTAGCTTTGAAGGCAGATGGAAGGTCTTACCTTGAATTTTTAATGGGCGGATTAAGAGAGACCATTGAAATACCTTATGATATTGTTCTTAATGGCTATCTGGTATGTTTTATTATTTTGAATCTATTGCTTATCCATGTGCCTTTACTCGTTGCATTGGTTGCCGGTGATGCCATTGCCGGCGAAGCCAACATGGGAACGTTGCGGTTATTGCTTACCCGGCCAATTAGCCGTACCCGTTTTATGCTGATGAAATTTGCGGCTTGTGCTGTTTATACCATTATGTTGCTGGTATGGATGGCGCTGCTTTCGTTGGTGCTCAGTATTCTTCTCTTTGGGACAAATGATCTGATTATTACGCGCAATGATGTGGTTGAGCAAATCGTTAAAACAGATGTGCTGTGGCGATATATGGCTGCGTTCGCTTACGCTGCCGTGGCGTTAACAACGGTGGCAGCCCTTGCATTCCTGTTGTCGGTATTTGCCGAGAATTCGATCGGGCCGATTGTCTCTACCATAAGTATCGTAATTGTATTCACCATATTGTCGGAAATGCAGATTCCGATATATGATGAAACGGTGAAACCCTGGCTTTTTACATCACATATGCTGGCATGGAAAGGTTTTTTTTACTCGCAATCAAGTGGAGAAGGGCAGGCGGTTAAAGGATCAATTGAAAATTTGCCGGCAATTCTCAGAAGTTTAGGCGTGCTGATCGGATACATCGTATGTTTTGTGGGTGCGGCTATCATTATTTTCAGAAAAAAAGATATTTTATCTTAATTACAGAACATGAAAGAAATAATTGTTTTTATAGGATTAACCGTTTGCATTTCATCTTACTCTTTTTGCCAGGACGCAATTTACTCAGTTCAAAAGGTAAAGGATAAAATGGAACGGGTTAAAGATTATGAAGCTTCGGGAATAATGAAGACAAATGTCCCTTTTCTCAAAGTGCCCGTTGCCAATGTTACGGTTTTTTTTAAGAGTCCCGGTAAATTAAAGATCAGGAATGAGCAGGGAATCTCGCTGGTTCCAAAGGGCGCAGTAAGCATGAGCCTTAATAAGTTGATGTCAAACCAAAACTATACTGCAATTGCGGCGGGGTCTGATCGAATTAACGGCGTTGCCGTAAAAGTGATAAAGTTGTTGCCCATGGACGAAAGTGCTGATGTGGTACTATCAACCCTGTATATTGACGAAGAAAGGTCTCTGATCTTAAAAGCAAGAACAACGACCCGGGAAAACGGAACGTATGAATTGGAAATGGATTATGGAAAATATGCAAGCTATGCCCTTCCAGACAGGGCTGTATTTACTTTTAACACCAAAGAATATAAACTGCCTAAAGGAATGACCTTTGATTATGATGATGGCCGTAAAAAAACAACCAACAACGACCAGCTAAAAAACAACAGGGGCCGGCTTGAAATCACTTATCTCGGTTATTCCATTAACAAAGGGATAGACGACAAGGTATTCAATTAGCACCGCTGCGAGACTAACCTTCTTCCTGTATTCTTTCATCCTCGGCATTTGCCATGATCTCGGCGGTTATTTTCTTAAGTGGATTTTTGTGATTGTCAGCATACTCTTTTCTACTCCGGTAAATGTCGATGCATTGAAAGATAGCCGCGATAAAGGATGCCGGGTCTGCTTTGTTCTTGCCGGCGATATCGAAAGCGGTGCCGTGGTCGGGCGAGGTTCTTACAACAGGCAGGCCGGCAGTGTAATTTATTCCTTCTCCGTTTGCCAGTGATTTGAAAGGGATGAGTCCCTGGTCATGGTACATAGCTAACACCGCGTCGAATTTTTCATGTTGTGCCCGTGCGAAAAATGCATCAGCGCTGTAAGGGCCAAATACAATCACATTGTTATTCTGCCTGAATTCTTTGATGCCGGGCTCGATAAGATCACCTTCTTCTTTGCCGATCAGCCCTTCATCACCTGCATGCGGATTGAGCGCCAATACTGCAATCTTAGGCTTGTCTATGCCGAAGTCCTTAACAAGTGAATCTTTAAGAATAGCGAGCTTTGATAAGAGGGTATCCCGTGTTATGTTAGCCGCCACTTCCTGAAGGGTAACATGTTCTGTAACGAGACCAACCCGCATATTTTCGGCGGTCATCAGCATCAATACATCCTTCACACCAAAAAAGTGTTTCAGGAAAGGTGTATGCCCGGTGAAATTAAATTCTTCTGATTTTACATTCTTTTTATGAATAGGGGCGGTAACAAGCCCATGCAGCTTTCTCTCTTTTAAAGCGGTAGTGGCGGCGATCAGCGAACGGACGGCGTATTTGCCGGACACGTCGGTTAGCTGTCCGGGTTGTATGGCTACATCTTCCTCCCATACCGTAAAAAGATTAACCTGCTTTAAATTTATTTTTGTAAAATCTTTTATGCTTTGAAAGCTAAAATTCATCTCAGGGAGGATCTTCCTGTAAAAGTTAATGACTTTATTTGAAGTAAAGATAACCGGAGTGCATAGGTCAAGGATGCGATGGTCGGATACTGTCTTTATAATAATTTCCATTCCAATTCCATTCAGGTCTCCACAGGAAATACCGATTATAGGTTTTGGATGATCAATTGCCGGCTGATTCATTCTTGTTTTCTTTAGGAACGCTAAATTACAACATAAGCAGAACAGAATGATAATAACCGCTAAATGCAAAGTACTAAAAGGAAGCCGGGTTTCTAAACCGCTGACATCACAGATGCCTTTGTGATGCCGACTCGTCATATTTCCTGTTTCATACTTCATATTTCGTATTTTGCAGGTGCATGTACACGTTAAAGAAATCTTTAGGGCAGCATTTTCTTGAAGATGAAAATGTTTGCCGGAAAATAGTGGCGGCGTTACAGGAATCGCATTTTAATAACCTGCTGGAAGTTGGGCCTGGTGGCGGGGCGCTGACAAAGTACTTACTTGAAATTGAGGGGATACAATTTAAGGCAGTAGAACTTGATGCCGGGAAAGTGCAATATTTAAAAAAAACATATCCTGTCATCAATAACAATATCATTCACAAAAGTATTCTTGATATAGACAGGCCTTTTGATGCTGCCTTCACGGTAATCGGTAATTTTCCTTATAACATTTCAACGCAGATTCTTTTTAAGTTGCTTGAATGGAAGGAAGACGTAGAGTGCATGATCGGCATGTTTCAGAAAGAGGTGGCACAACGGATTGCTGCAAGCCATGGAAGCAAAATTTATGGGGTATTAAGCGTACTGATTCAGGCCTTTTTTGAAGTAAAGTACTTGTTTGAAGTACATGAAAACAGTTTCAGGCCACCGCCTAATGTAAAAAGTGCAGTCATAAGGCTGAAGCCACTTGCCGATAAGCCGGCTTTAAAAAGTGAGCGTTCTTTCCACGTATTGGTCAAGACAGCTTTTAACCAGCGGCGAAAAATGCTCCGGAATGCAGTAAAGAGTTTATTTGATGCTGACACGTTAAACGAAGATATCTTTAGCAAAAGGGCCGAACAACTGAGTGTAGCTGAATTTGCTGCGCTTACATTTAAAATGATTTAAATCCCCGTTATGTATGCAGGATAACCCTATGGGTAAGAAAGTTATGATCACGGCTAAGGTACATCAATACCTTATCGACCACTTATCATCTAAAGGATACGAGGTGATCTTCTCTCCTGCGATCACTTATGATGAATTGACAAATGAAATTTCAGGCATCACGGGATTGATCGTAACCACAAGGCTTAAGATAGACAGAAATATCCTGGAGAAAGCTACCTCTTTAAAATGGATCGGCCGGCTTGGAAGTGGAATGGAACTGATAGACGTGGCGTATGCTGAAAGCAAAGGGGTAACCTGTGTAAGTAGCCCTGAAGGAAACCGGAACGCGGTTGCAGAACATGTTTTAGGATTGCTGCTAAACCTTATGAACAAGATTTCATCGAGTCATGCGGAGGTGGGTGAGGGAAAGTGGATCCGGGATGCCAACAGGGGCACTGAATTAACCGGGAAATCAGTTGGAATAATAGGTTTTGGAAACACAGGGCGCGCACTTGCCAAATTGCTTGCTGCTTTTGATGTAACGGTTCTTGCATACGATAAATACGTTTGCGATTTTGGCAAGGGGAATATAAAGGAAGTGAACCTTGAACATATTCAGCGGCACGCGGATGTGATTAGTTTTCACGTGCCGCTTACAGAAGAGACCTTTCACATGGCTGATGATCCCTTTTTTAATGGCCTTCAGCGTAAGCCTTACTTTGTTAACGCCTGCCGGGGTAAAGTACACCAGACGGAGGCGGTGATTAATGCGCTAAAAACCGGCAAAGTTGCCGCCGCAGGGCTTGATGTGCTGGAAAATGAAAAGCTTGATACTTATAGCCCACAAGAAAAGCAGCAGCTCGAGTGGCTGCACGATCAGCCCAATGTAATCATAACTCCTCATATCGCAGGTTATAGTCATGAAGCATTTTATAAAATGGCTAAAGTGATCATAGATAAATTACGGCTCTAAGGAAGATTAGGCCTGTCTGGCGAATAATACGCCGCCGGGTTCGTTAATACTTTGTTCCATTGTCGCTGGTACATCTCCCGCCATTTCTCGTCCCGCACGATCATCCAGTCAATTTTTGCTAATTGCTGCTTAACGAATGCCCGTTGATCGGGGTGAATATATAAGGGGTGGAGGCAGAACCAAAGCGGATCAGCAACAAAAAAATCCCAGAAACCGGCAAATTCGGCAAAGGAGGTCTCACTTGTTACCACCTTATCGGTTTCGAGATCCGCCGAAGAATAATGATAGGTAAACCGTGCGCCGTCATTGTTCCCGCGAACTCGGTACAAGCCGCCTGCTCCTTCCTCTGAAACCACGTCGAAATACAATTCTCTTTGCATATAGGTGAAGTCTACTGCCCTTAAGTTATGGTAATTCCCCCGGGTTGCTTCATTTTAGTATTTGTCAATTGTAAATTATTGTCATGGGAGATTCAGGCTGTAAAAGAGTTCTTATAATGGTACAGCGCACCCGGCTACTTGTAGAAATTCATTTCATAATTTGATTTTAGATGCAGCGCACCGTAATATTATTCTTTCCCCTTAAATCGCCCCGTACGGTACCGGCTACAAATGGAGGCTTATTATAATAATTTTTTTATATTTGCAGACATGCAACGCTTTGGTTTTACAGCTAAGGCGTTGTATTTTTTTACTGTTGACAGAAGCAATTCTGACTCTTCTGTAAATAAAAAAGAAAGATTATGAGCGATTTAAATTATGTATCCAAAGAGGCGTTTGAGCAAATGAAAATTGATCTTCACAGGATGAAATCAGTAGCTCGTCCGGCTGCTTCGAGGGCTATTGCTGAAGCAAGGGAAAAGGGTGACCTAAAAGAAAATGCCGAATATGATGCCGCCAAAGAAGCACAGGGATTGCTCGAAGCCAGGATACAACAACTGGAAGGTACGCTTTCAAATGCCCGTATAATAGACGCTAAAGATATTGACATCAGCAAAGTAAGCCTCTTGTCAAGGGTTACTATCACCAACATGGCCACCAAGAAATCGGTAACGTACCAGGTGGTTGGCGAAAAAGAAGCTGACCTGAAAGCCGGTAAAATTTCCGTTACCTCTCCCATCGGTAAGGGCCTGTTTGGTAAGCATGTGGGCGAAGTGGCAGAAGTGGTAGCGCCTAATGGCAAGATGAAATTTAAGGTGGACAATATAACCTTATAAGTCAGTATTGCCGTTCAGCGACCGAATAAGATTAAGCATGACCGTCTTTTCTAAAATTATAGCAGGAACCATTCCTTCATACAAGATCCTGGAAAATGATAAATTTTATGCTTTCCTGGATATAGCCCCTTTGGCAAGAGGCCATACACTGGTGATACCGAAAATTGAAGTTGACAGGATATTTGACGTCCCCGATGATTACCTGGCCGAAATGCTGGTTTTTGCAAAACCTATCGGTAAAGCTATTGAAAGGGCTTTCCCTTGTAACCGGTGTGGCATCTCGGTAATCGGCCTTGAGGTGCCTCATGCTCATATACATTTGATCCCTATCAATTCAGCAAATGACATGAACTTCTCGAACACAAAGTTGAAATTGTCTCCGGACGATTTTTCTAAGGCACAAAAAAAGATACTTGATCTGCTGTAACGGGCTTCAGGTGAGATGTTTATTGCCATGCACATCTCGGCGGGAGCATGGTTTTACCGCTGGAATCTCATCATTTAATCCTTGCGGGGTTCCTTGTTATAAAGTCATTCCAGCCCTTTACCTTTGGCGAGCTCCTTGTTAAGGCCCGATTATGCTGAAAATGATGGCAGATAGCCACGGCCAGGGCGTCCGACGCATCAAAGCATTCAGGCGTATCTTGTATAATGGTGAGCCGTTGCAGCATTTTCCATACCTGTTCTTTTCCCGCACTTCCGTTACCTGTGATAGATTGCTTTACCTTTTTGGGAGAATATTCTGTAACGGGGATATCTGCCTGCATGGCCGCTGCAATAGCTACGCCCTGTGCCCGGCCCAGCTTTAACATGCTTTGTACGTTCTTTCCAAAGAAAGGCGCTTCAATGGCAAATGTGTTTGGCTTAAACAGCCTGATCAGTTCGGTGACACGGTTATGGATCATTCTCAGCCGCTCATAGGCGTCTTTTTTTGCACTGATCTTAAGGATGTCCATCTCTAAAAGGATAATCTTACTATCTTTTATTTCTATGATCCCGTAACCCATGATTAACGTTCCGGGGTCAATCCCTAAAATTATTTTTGAAGGCTTTTCCAATGAGGAGATTATTTTTGAGCGGGCAAATGCTGCGTTCAAACAAAAATATCAAAATCTTCTTCAATTATATCCTTGGCCCTTTATTGTTTATATGGTTATCTTATTCCATATACCGGCAGATAGAAAGCCAGCCGAACCTTGAGCTATTTCTAACAAAGATCAAAACAGCTACATACGGGCAAAAAAGCTGGATGTTAGGGGTGGTATTGATATTAATGCTCGTGAACTGGGGAGTGGAAGCACGAAAATGGCAGGTTTTATTAAAGCCGGTTCAAAAAATAAGTTGGTGGTGGGCGTTTAAGGCTACTCTGGCAGGAGTTTCGTTTGGTATCAATACACCAAACCGTATAGGTGAGTATGGGGGCCGTATTTTATTCGTCAGAGAAGGAAGCCGGCTTAAGGCACTTTCACTGGCAGCAATCGGGGGGCTAAGCCAGTTCCTGGTGACCCTTATCGCAGGCTGCGGCGGACTAATATTCCTGTTAAATGTTTCCGCTACTGCAACACCATTAATGGAAGGAAGGTCTTATCAGGGATGGGTATGGGCAATGTTATCCTCCGTGATCGCTGTCAGTGTGATCGGGTTATTGCTTTTTTTTCGCCTTGGCTGGTTTGTCAGACTTATTGAAAAGGTGCCTGTCATTGCTAAGCTGTCAGATTATCTATCCGTATTAGAGCATCTGAGCACTGTTATATTATTGAGAATTTTGAGTCTGTCTGTCATACGATACCTGGTTTTTGCGTTTCAATACATTTTTATGCTAAACCTTATGCAGGTGGATATTTCAGTATGGCAGACTTTTTGGCTAATTAGTGTCATGTTTTTAGTACTTGCCGTTTTACCAACCATTGCACTGGCAGAGGTTGGGTTAAGAGGAAAGCTAAGCCTTGAACTGTTCGGCCTGTTCAGTGTTAATTCAATTGGCATTCTTGCAGCAGCAGTAGGTATATGGGCCATTAATCTTATTATACCGGCCTTACTCGGCAGTTTATTAATTTTACGGATTAAAATTTTTAAGAAATAAATGCGTCAAGCACTTTTCATTACCCTGCTGTTGGTTCATGCCTTACATCTGAACGCCGGCGATGATTTCTGCGGGATCCGGAATACGACTTTTCAGTCAGGGGAATCTCTCACATTTAAGGTGTATTATACTATATCAGGAATTTATTTCGGTGCAGGGGAAGCTAAGTTTTCGGTGAATCTTGAACGTTTAAACAATAAAGCCGTATATCATATTACCGGAGATGGTAAGACCTATAGCTTTTATGATAACTTCTTTAAAGTACGTGACCGGTACGAGTCGTTCATTGATACCGAAACTTTGCAGCCGTATAAGTTTATCAGGAATGTATATGAAGGCGGATACAAAAAATACGAAAATGTCACTTTTAACCAGGCAACCAATACCGCAGTAAGCGCCGAGGGTGTAACGAAAGTGCCTAATTGCATTCAGGATGTTTTGAGCTCCCTCTATTATGCCCGTAACATCGACTTTAACAAGTACAAGGTAAACGACAAAGTGCCTTTCTCCATGTACCTTGACAACGAAGTTTACAACTTGTATTTAAGATACATGGGAAAAGAAACCATCAAGACCAAATACGGAAAGTTCCGGTCAATTAAATTTAAACCACTATTGATCAAAGGAACAATTTTCGAAGGTGGTGAAAAGATGACTGTATGGGTAAGCGACGATCTTAACCGTATTCCGCTCCGTGTAGAGAGCCCGATAAGTGTGGGAAGCGTCAAAATAGATATGATGGGATATGATAAGCTTAAATATACGCTTTCTTCACTCATTAGTATCAGATAATTTAATGTACCCGTAAGCATACGTCCGTTGTAATCTGAAAATGACTCTTTATTTATTTAACCTGCTTTACTTAAAAGTGACCGGCAAAGTGAAGTCCTACGGTAACACTGATGCCTGTCAGATGTCTGCCAAACCGAAAACATCTTTTTCCCTGATGCCTTTTTCTGTGGATACCAGCGTACAGCATTCATGCACCGGGTCATGCTCAAAAAAGAGAATGTATCCCCTGGCCTCTGCTTCAATCAAAAAATCTTTTTTTTCTACAAGTGTATGTAGAGGCTTTGTATCGTATGCCATGATATATGGAACAGGAATATGCGCCACGGAAGGCAGAAGATCGGCCATATAAACGACCTGTTTGCCCTTGTATTTTATCTGGGGCAGCATCATAGCATCGGTGTGGCCATTTGCAAACCTGATTTGGATATTTTCTGTAAAGCGCACGCCATCTTTTACGGGCACCATTTGCAAGCGCCCGCTTTCTTTAATGGGTAAGATATTCTCCTTCAGGAAGGAAGCTTTTTCTCTGTCGTTTGGTTCTGTAGCCCATCTCCAGTGTGCTTCATTACTCCAGAAAACAGCGTTTTTAAATGCCGGGATCAATTTATCGCCTTCTCTGGTTATGCTGCCGCCGCAATGATCAAAGTGCAGGTGCGACAGAAATACGTCGGTGATGTCGTCGCGGTGAAATCCATGTCCGGCCAGGGAACGATCAAGGCTGTCATTGCCATGTAAAAAGTAATGCCTTAAAAATTTATGATCCTGCTTATCACCAATCCCGTTATCTATCAATATCAGGCGATTGCCATCTTCGATAAGAAGGCAGCGCATAGCCCACGTGCATAGATTGTTTTCATCGGCAGGATTCAACTTATTCCAGATGCTTTTTGGAACAACACCAAACATGGCACCGCCATCTAACTTAAAATAACCCGTGTTAATTACGTAAAGTTTCATGCGATCTCATTATTTCAAATAGCCATGTGAGCAACTTGTTTTTGCCGGCCTAAAGTATTGAACAGTAAAAGCAGACCAATAATGAAAAAAACCATGATCACCAGCACGGAATTCTTCATTGATCGTGTAATTTCCGTTATTAAGCCAAAGCTGAACATGCCGATTACGATAGCGATCTTTTCAGTAACATCATAAAAGCTGAAGTAAGAAGTAGTGTCTTTTGTTACCGGCATAAGCTTCGAGTACGTTGAACGGCTCAGCGACTGGATTCCTCCCATTACTAATCCTACGATTGCAGCCAGTACATAAAAATACATTTCTACATTTATGTTGCGGGCATGAAGGGTGGCTATGTACCAGGCAGCAATGCAAACCCCGATCCAGATGATCACAACGCCAATCAGTGTCTGTATGTTTCCGTAGACAGAAGACAATTTTGCCATAGACCATGCACCAGCGATAGCTACCAGTTGAATGATAAGTATAGTGATGATCAGCTTTTCCGTTGGCAAGCCGAGTTCCTTGCTTCCAAAAAGTGTAGCGACGAGCATCACGGTCTGAACACCCATATTGTAAAAAAAGAACGAAAGAAGAAACCGCTTTAACAAAGGCTGATAGGATATCTCAGCAAGCACCCTCTTTAGTTCGATAAAGCCATTGGATAACACATTAAATTGCGGCCGGTGAGCTGCCGGTTTGCCTTTTGGCAAACGGCTTAAAGTGATCTGCGCAAATCCGAACCACCATACGCCGACAAGAAGGAATGAAAATCGTGAAGGCAGGGTGCCGTCATTTTCCATTCCGAACCACTCAGGTTTGAATACGAAGACGAAACACACCAACTGCATGAGAACACTTCCGGTATACCCCATTGAAAAGCCCTTTGCGCTTACGGCATCGCGCTGCTCGGGCGGAGCGATCTCCGGAAGGTATGAATTATAAAAGACAAGGCTGCTCCAGAACCCGATACAGGCAAAGACAGAACATATCAATCCGATAGCCAGTGTATCTATCCCTTTGAAAAAAAACAGGCCGCAACAAGCAAGGCTTCCCATGGCGCAGAAAAACCGGAGAAACACCTTTTTGTTGCCTTTATAATCTGCGATTGAAGAAAGAACCGGAGACATGACTGCTACAATAAGAAAGGCGAAAGCCAGCACATAATTGTATAGTGAGCTGCTTTCGAAATTCCTTCCCAAAAATTTCACGTAATCAATAGTTGCAGGATCGGTGTCGCCCGTAATAACAGCATAGTAAGCAGGGAAAATAGTAGAGGTGATTACCAGATTATATACGGAATTGGCCCAGTCGTACATCGCCCAGCCATTAATAACTCTTTTGGAAGCAGTTTGCATAAACAGGGGTTAAATGCTAAATACGAGATACAGTTACCGGGTACGAAATACAAAGTACGAAGTATACATAAAGTTTCAAAAATGGTATTTATGATCTGTAATCAGGGGGTTAGAATCCACGGGTTCAGCCCGGCTTAATGGCCGAGACATAGCGGTGCGAAGTAAAAAGTGCGATGTCAAATAAGTCCCCGGAATGGCAGGTATGTCGCCAGAGCAGGTTCAAAATTATCATCCGATCACTTTGGTGTAAATCAGGACAAGCAGGATGATCCCGGCAACTATCCGGTAGTATCCAAACAACCTGAACCCGTGCTTTTGCAAAAAGGTGATAAAAAATTTTATGGCGATGACAGCCACAACAAAAGCGACTATATTTCCAATTACGAGTAACTTGACCTGTTCGGCATGAATGTTCTTATACTCCTTCAATATCTTATATCCCGCGGCAGCACACATGGTTGGAACAGCTAGGAAGAATGAAAATTCTGCCGCAAGTTTGCGGGTGAGTTTCTGTTGCATGCCTCCAATAATGGTAGCTGCGCTCCGGCTCACGCCCGGTATCATTGCAATACACTGCCATACACCGATAGCAAATGCACGGGTGTAAGTAATATCTTCTTCTTTTTCGATGGTATGTGCGGTAAAAACGTTGTCGATAAATACTAAGATAATGCCACCTGCTAACAGCATAATAGCTACTGTCAAAGGGCTCTCAAGCAAAGCATCGATTTTATCGGAAAATGAAAAACCCAGCAACAGCGCCGGGATTACCGCTACCAACAGCTTAACGTAAAACCGCCACCTTTTAAAATCAAAAAATTTTCTCCAATATAGAATAACCACTGCGAGGATCGCCCCAAATTGCACAGCCACTTCAAATACTTTGGTGAATTCATCTTCTTCAATATCCAGTAATGAACTTGCTATGATCATATGCCCGGTGGAGGATACCGGTATAAATTCAGTTATTCCTTCAACGATTGCAATAATGACAGCTTCAATAATAGTCATAACTTTTCATCAAAATATTGGAGAGGGTAATAATAAAAAAGCGATGTCAACCATCGCCTGCTGTTAATTTTTCGGGGCAGCGTTCGGTGCAGGTCGTCTGAAAATGGCGAATACCTCAAGGCCAAGGCCGATCAGGATCAATATGGGAGCAATGGTAATGCGGGTGGTGCTATAAACTTCCTTCTGATCGAACACATTAGGGTCGTTGCTTTTACCACCACTCATTAAAAACATTCCGATAGCGATTACAACAAGCCCCGCCAGCATCCAGATATAATTTTCCCTGTAAAAAAAACCTGATGTGCCCGGGGTTTGAACCGGACCCGGGTGAGATGATGTATTTACATTCTGGGCAGCTTTGGTCGGAGAAGAGTGAGTTATTGCCGTCTTTTTTTCGATCATTATACACAGTTTATAAGTAAGGGAAAATTTTTATGCATGAATTACCGGATGGATATGCTATCCGGCTAATAAAGATCGTCTAATTTCATTTTCAGGTATTTAATTACGCTCCTGTGGGTACTGAATAAAGAAATCAACATCCCAAGTATGATAATACCTACCGCAAGCAGGGCCAGTAACCTGATGTCCCGCATTGCTTTTAATTCAGGCAACTGGTTTTCGGCGGTAAACACAACGGCTAAAATTCCGGCAAGAGCAATGATGCCGCTTATAGCGCCGTTGATAATTGCCCGAAGGTCCATTGGCTTGGCAATAAACCACCGCGTAGCGCCGACCATCTGCATTGTTTTTATAAGGAAGCGGTTGCTGAACATGGCCAGCTTGATGGTATTGTCGATCAGTACAATCACTACAACGCAAAGTACAACCGCAATACCAAGCAGAATAAGGCTCACCTTACGCACGTTTCTGTTTAGATTGTCAACAAGAGATTTTGGATACTGAACATCGCTGACGGCGATATTCGTCTGAAGGTCTTTCTGGATTGCAGCAAGTGTATCCGAATCAACATATTGATTTTTTAACTTGAAATCAACGCTCGCCTGCAGCGGGTTTTTATCCAGCACATTTTTCCAGTCTTCATTTCCGTCTGCCAAAAACTTTTGTTTCGCAAGTTCCTTTGTTACGTAAGTATACTCTTTTACATAAGGTTTCGAGGCAATGTATGCAACGAGGTATGCGCTGTCTTTGGAGGTAATGTTTTCACGCAGGTAAACCCTTACCTCTACATTTTCTTTAAAGTAATCACCAAGCTTGCTGGCGTTGATAACAATCCACCCCAGAATTCCGAGAATGAACAGAATAAGAGAAACGCCAAGTATAGCCATAAAATAGGATGGCATTGAGCGTTTGGATGAGCCTTTTCCGATTTGCGCCATTTATCACAAATAAATTATGGTATAATGAAGACGGGCAAAAATAATGGATTTATCTCTCGAATGCGTAATTTTGTCCTCCTCTTAACGAATGCTGGCAAACTTTTATAGCATCAGGGAATATGTAGTCAGCGGTTAGAAAAAATTTTAAGTATTTTTTGGCAACTCCCCGCCGCATAATGCCTGCTTAAAGTCGCCGATGATTTAAGATTAATATTGAACTACCTGTCGTAAGTTCAGGCAGACGTTTTTTAGGATCAGTTACAGGGAGTTAAAAAACATCAAACCTATAAAGTTGTAAAAGGAATATGGAGTATAATTTTACGGATATTGAAAAGAAATGGCAGCAGAAGTGGAAGGATTCGAAAGCATATGAAGTGAATAATGACGAGAGCAGGCCAAAGTACTACGTGCTGGATATGTTTCCTTATCCCAGCGGTGCCGGATTACATGTGGGCCACCCGCTTGGCTATATTGCAAGTGATATCATCAGCAGGCACAAAAGATTAAACGGATTCAACGTATTACATCCTATGGGATATGACAGTTTTGGATTACCTGCGGAGCAATATGCGATCGAAACCGGGCAACACCCGGCAGTCACTACAGAACAAAATATCAACACCTTCAGAAGCCAGCTTGATAACATCGGCTTCTCATACGACTGGAGCAGGGTGATCAGAACAAGCGACCCTGGCTATTACCGTTGGACACAGTGGATTTTTTTAAAGTTATTTAATTCGTGGTATGACCACCAACAGAATAAGGCCCGGGACATAAATGACCTTATCGATCTTTTTCGAACCGGGGGCAATGCCTCATTCAGCCAACGGAGGCACGATATTCCTTTTACTGCTGAGGAGTGGAATGCTTTCACTGAAGAGCAGCAGCAAAATATTTTAATGCAATACAGGCTTGCTTACTCGTCGTATGGTGAGGTTAACTGGTGCGAAGCATTAGGGACAGTTTTGGCCAACGATGAGGTTGTTAATGGAGTAAGCGAGCGTGGAGGTTACCCGGTTGTAAAAAAGAAAATGCGCCAGTGGTATTTAAGAATAACGGAATACGCTGATCGTTTGCTGGAAGGACTTGAAAAGATTGATTTTGCGGAATCCCTAAAGGAACAACAAAGAAACTGGATCGGGAAGAGCCAGGGTTGTGAGATGAGTTTCAAGGTAAAGTCCGATTCCGCAAGTTCCGCCGGGCAAGCACCCGAAGCGGGGCAGGATGCAGATACAGAGAAGTGGCTTAAAGTTTATACAACCCGCCCTGACACCATTTTTGGTGTAGACTTTATGGTGTTGGCGCCCGAACATGATCTCGTCAGGCAAATAACCAGTGATGACCAGATGGAGGCGGTGGATCATTATCTTGATTATGTAAAGAGCAGGAGTGAAAGAGAAAGGATGCAGGAAGTAAAGCAGATCTCCGGGTGCTTTACCGGCGCGTATGCTATCCACCCTTTCAATGGCAAAGAAATTCCGGTTTGGATTGCTGAATATGTGCTTGCAGGTTATGGAACAGGGGCGATTATGGCAGTACCGTGTGGCGATCAGCGGGATTTTAATTTCGCGAAACATTTCAATATTCCCATTACAAATATTATTGGAGAACACTTTAATGGTGAGGAAGCCAATCCCACTAAAGATGCGATACTCCAGAATTCCGGTTTTCTTGACGGCCTGTTGATGAAAGATGCAATCGATATTGCCATCAGCAAAATTGAAGAAAAAGGCATTGGTAAACGGCAGGTAAATTACCGGATGCGTGACGCAGGATTCAGCCGTCAGCGCTATTGGGGTGAACCCTTCCCCATTATCTGGAAAAATGGCGTGGCTTATCCTTTACCGGAAAATGAGTTGCCGCTGGAGTTGCCGCATGTAGACGAGTATAGTCCAGGCCCGGAAGGCGAAGGCCCGCTTGCAAATATTAAAGATTGGGCTATTCCGGATTCAGACCCGGAAGCCAGACGCGAAACAAGTAGCATGCCCGGTTACGCCGGCAGCAGCTGGTATTTTCTCAGGTTTATGGATCCTCACAACAATAGCGAATTTTGTAGCCGCAAAGCTTCTGATTATTGGGGGCAGGTAGACCTTTACGTAGGTGGAACCGAACATGCAGTAGGTCATTTGCTATATAGCCGTATGTGGACAAAAGTATTGTTCGACCTGGGATTGATTGGGCATGACGAACCTTATAAGAGACTGTTAAATCAGGGCATGATTCAAGGATCGTCCAGGTTTGTATATCGCGTGAAAGGTAGTAACCAGTATGTTTCGGCAGGCCTAAAGGATCGTTATGACAGTACGGCGCTACATGCAGATGTTGCCCTAGTTGATGGATTGGTGTTAGACACTGAAGCGTTTAAATTATGGAAGCCCGAATACAGGAACGCCGAATTTATACTGGAAAATGGAAAATACATTTGCGGCAGTGAGGTTGAAAAAATGAGCAAGAGCAAGTTTAATACGGTAAATCCTGATACGCTGGTTGATAATTATGGAGCTGATACTTTTCGCATGTATGAAATGTTCCTTGGCCCTATTGAACAAAGTAAGCCATGGGATACCAAAGGAATTGAAGGCGTTCACCGCTTTCTTCGAAAGTTATGGAGACTATTTTATGATGAGATAAAGGGGCAGCTATGGAATATAGACAAAGCCTCTGATGCTGAGCTTAAGATACTGCATAAGACTATAAAAAAAGTAAGCGAAGACACAGAGAAGTTTAATTTCAATACTGCAGTAAGTGCATTTATGGTTTGCGTTAACGAACTCGGTGAAATTAAGTGTCATAAAAAGGAAGTGCTCGGGGCGCTCCTGATAATCTTAAGTCCGTACGCGCCACATATCTGTGAAGAACTATGGTCCCTTTTACAGAATACAGGCAGTATATTGAATGCGTCTTACCCGGCCTTCGAGGAAAAATATGTCATCGAGACCTCCAAAGATTATCCCGTTTCTGTTAATGGTAAGGTACGTACGAATATAGGAATAAGTCTGGACGCCTCTTCCGAAGACGTGGAAAAGATGGTGTTATCGAACGAAGTCGTTAAGAAGTGGCTTGAAGGAAAACAGCCTAAAAAATTTATCTATGTGAAAAACAAAATGATAAATGTAGTAATATAACATTTCTAAACTGATGCGGGTGATGTGAATCATTCCTTATGTATTGTTAACTTGTTTGTATCAGGCGTCATCTGTATCATTATTCCGGTAGTTTCACCTCAATACAGGCATCTGCCTTCGCTTATGCATGTCGGTTAAGACAGAACCGGGAAAAGTTTTCCACTTTTAAACTGTTCTCCCTTTGTTTACTGTGCTTAACGCAAAGCTCTTTACTATCACAAAATCTGATGTCGTAAAATTCGCCCTGTATATCCGGATGCAATGAGTTATTGTTTATCCCCACTGCGCACGATACATCTCTATAGGCGCGGTTTATGTAGAAATTAAGTCATGTGTTGATGAAAATTTTCAACAGCTTGTGATGGTCTGAGAGAAGCGTTACATGAAAGTTAATGGCTAAGGCATGGCATGCTTTTGTTAAAAATTATAATGATATATAAATGTTTCATTTGTGAAAAGAAGATCGCATATCAAACGTAACACGGTAAGTCATACGATTGATCTAATGATGGCACAAACCGGAATAAACAGGGAACAGGCGACGATTGCATTTAACACCATTCTACGTTATATGAAAACTCACTCATCAGAGCCGCTTAATAAGCTTGTGGGTTATTTGTTTCACATTCATGATGATCAGCAAAGTCCGCAGAACTGAAAATCATCTTGGTAGATTTGTTTTTTGAAGCCGCAGCGTTGTTAATGGTTGTTTAGCCCGATCGGTTAAGAAGTTTATGCCTCACTACAGGTGAGGTTTTGTTATTTAATTAAGAAACCAAATAATAACTAATTTTGTTAAGTTTTAGAATCATTAACTCACCGCATGGATTATAAGGATTATTATAAAATTCTTGGAGTAAAAAAAGATGCTTCTGATGAAGAGATCAAAAAAGCATATCGCAAGCTCGCTGTGAAATATCATCCCGACAAAAACCAGGGTAACAAGAAAGCTGAGGAAAAATTTAAGGAGATTAACGAAGCCAATGAAGTGCTTGGTGATGTGGCTAAAAGGAAACAGTATGATGAGGTCGGTGAGAATTGGAAATACTATGAGCAACAACAGGGTACAAATCACGGCAATGCACATAGGAGGGGAACACGGGCAGGAAGACCGGATTTTGGAGATTTCAGGAGAGAGGATTTTGAGGGTTCCGGACAGTTTTCTGATTTTTTTGAATCGCTGTTTGGTGGCGGAGCCAGGGGCAATACCGAAAGTTTTTCAAGAGGTTCTTTCCGGGGAGAAGACCTTGAAGCTGAAATGGAAATTACGCTGGAAGAGACGTTTCATGGAGTAACAAAACAGATAACGCTGAATGGACAGAAACTGAATTTAAAGCTCAAGCCTGGAATACGTGAAGGCCAAAGCCTGCGAATGAAAGGGAAGGGAAACGCCGGGATAAATAATGGCCCCAACGGAGATCTTATCATCACCATGCATGTGGCAAAGCACCCTCGCTTCGAAGTGAAGGGCAACGACCTGTACTTTGATCATTACATAGATATGTATACAGCTACATTGGGTGGCAAAATCTCTATTGAAACAATGGGCCGGCCCGTTCAAATGAATATACCTGCGGGTACCGACAGCAATAAAACCTTCCGCCTTAAAGGAATGGGAATGCCTCATTATAACAGTCCGGAGGTCAGCGGTGACGCCTTTGTGAGGATCCATATTAAAGTTCCAAAGAATCTTTCCCAGCAGGAGCGTGATCTTTTACACCGGTTAGCTGAATTAAAGAACCAGTCAGAGAAATAAAAAAAGGTGATCATACAGATACCATCGACAATCCGGAATACTTCTCAAAAAGGCACTGGCATCAATCAGACACTATTCACTTCAGATAAACTTTAAAATATAACTATGGCAACATCCAGATCAGCAAAAAAGGAAAAAGATAAAAGTGCCAGTAAGGCTCCAAAAAAAGCAGCTAAGGCGGCAGCATCTAAAGCTCCGAAGAAGGCAGTTGAAAAAGCCCTGAAGAAGGCAAATAAGAAAGCTCCTAAGCCACCGGTGAAAGCAGCTAAAAAAGCGGGTAGAAAACCAACGAAATCGGCTCCCGGGGCCCAAAAACGGGGCAGAAAAAAAGCAGCATCGCCGTCGAAAGCTGCCGCGAAAGCTGCACCGAAGAAAGGAGTGAAGGCTGCGGTTCCCTCTAAGAAAAAGGCGGCACCTGCCTCTAAGAAAAAAGCGGCTCAGCCGGCAAAGAAAAATAAGTTGGGTGTAAAAAATTCCCTGGTGAATAATATTAATGCCAGAAAGAAAAGCGGTACGGCGAAACCAAAAAAGAAGTCGGGCATTTCTAAGAAAGCATATAAGGATATGCAGAATAACTGGGGAAGAAGGTCCAGGTAGTGTTGACGAGATTTTAAGTTGTTTTCAGTCACCTGAATATCTGATCTTTAAAGCACACTCTTAAAGTTATTTGGCAAGGAAAGATACCGGATATTTGCAGTATGCAACTCATTAGCTTGTGCCTGGCCCTGACCGTCTGTTTCCTTGCAAATGCCGGCAACGTGCTGCCCTATAAAATTGAAGGAAGAGTTGGAGGGGAAACAAATAGCCGGTTTGCCTACCTGTATATATTTGCAACTTATGTTCAGCCGGCAGTATTTGTACGTGCCAGCATAGAAAACGGAGTGTTCATTTTTAACGGGAGTATTCAGCAAAGTCCGGGAACATACAGCCGAGCGAGGATATTCTTGCATGATAAACCCGGTTTGGGAAAAAAAGATTATCCGGCTTTGCTGCAATCGGCAAAGGGTGGGTTTACAGATGTTATCGTGGAGGCAGCAGTCTTCGTGGATATCACACCGGGTAGCCCCAATGCTATCATTAAAGGTGGAGAGTTAAATAAGGCAAATAGCGAATTAACTCACATTAACGAGCGTAATTCGAGAAGAACTGACAGCCTGAGAAAGTGGTACCAGGGGGCCGTTAGACAGAGCAATAATAACCCTAAGGTGCAGATTGCGCTGCGAGCTGCTTATGGCAAATATACAACTGAGCTTACGAATATCAGAACGAGTGAACTCCTGCAGTTTATACGCAGAAACCCCTCATCTTTAATTGCCCGGGAAAAACTTAATTCTTTCGCTTCAGCAACGCCAGCCTCACGTGTCATGTTTTTACCCGATATGGAGGAAATTGTGCGCGTTATGCCAGGAAAATGGTTGTTATCCGGGCAGGGAAAATTAATCTGCCGGGAAATAACTGCTATCAGGTCTTCGCAGCAATTGAAACCAGGCACTCACATACCTGATTATTTCTTTACCGAAAACACGGATACGCTGGCAATCAGGGAAATGAGGGGTCAATATTTCCTGCTATACTTTTGGACGTCGTGGTGTACTACCTGCAACGACGAACAGCCTGAATTGAAATCAGTTTATAAGAGGTTTAGCGAAAAAGGGTTTAACATCCTTCAGGTATCTTTGGATTCAGGAATGGAGAACTGGAAGAAAGCACTTGCATGGCAGGGTGTAAAATGGAAACAGGTGCGATGTATAAACGGGTGGGATCCGCAGATTAGAAGAACCTTTGAAATTTATGGAGTTCCATCAAATTACCTCATTGATCCGGAAGGCATAATTGTGGCACGTGACCTTCACGCCAGGGAGCTTGAAGAGAAACTTGCTGATGTAATTAAATAAGTCCGGCGAAGGAAGCACTAAAGCTTCAAAAGTTTGGACTCTATATCGGGTCCGTTGTTTCTTCTCCCAACCTTGCAGTCTCTCCCTCATCAAGGTCGTCATTTTCGGTCTTTGGGCTGAAGTCGGGGTCTTCCTCAATATCCTTCTCTGCTTGTGCATGAGCTTCTAAAACCTTTTCATCTTTGGCTGCATTGTCAGCTTTACCCGCTTGTTGAACCTGATCCTGCTGATCACCGGGATTATTGTCTGCTTTTTTTCTCTCGTCTGAAGTCATAAAATGCCCCTTAATTAATGAATGAATTCCGTTAGTATGAAGAAAAATTGACCTGATCCGGAAGGTACGGTATCTCCCGTGAAGATAGAAAACATACAGGAGATCGCGGCTGAATCGGTATTCTTGGTAGTGTTCTAGTGTTGAGTTAACTATATTATGACGTATTAGTAGTATATTTGTAAAACATTTTACAAATGATACGTTATACTGTTAAGTTAACCAAAGCGGAAGTAGAAGCACTGATGGCTATAATTAATAAAGGATCACATACATCACAGACTTTC
>JBGSYC010000125.1:0-18817 GCA_041751095.1 Flavihumibacter sp. | reverse complement strand
CCTCAATGAAGGGATAGTTGATAATTGCTTAAACAACTGCATGGCAGTTTTTTTTCCGTCATCCAGGTTCCTGTTCACTACAGCGAT
The DNA here is from genome assembly GCA_041751095.1 of Flavihumibacter sp. Lineage (GTDB taxonomy): Bacteria > Bacteroidota > Bacteroidia > Chitinophagales > Chitinophagaceae > JADCRZ01. The sequence goes on along the minus strand of JBGSYC010000125.1, from coordinate 18,730 downwards.
GTCAATGGGGTTGTTTGATCCGAGGTTCAATACCTGTTCCGCAAGATCTCCGGGCTCAAAAGATATCTTTGCATTAAGCATTTCTCTTTGAACAGCAGCCCTCAATTGTTCTTTAAAATTTTCAATGCCAACGGCCCCGGGCTTCAACTTTATCCGTGTGACAGACTCATGGGGCCCGCTGGTCCATAGGTGAATATAGTTTACGGGGAAACTGGAAGGCTGCGTTCCGATAAACGCAGACGTAATGTCTACATTTTCCTTTCCTGCAATCTCATCTGCCAGCGCTAATAACTTTCTTGTTGCATCTTCCGTACGTTCTAACCTTGTGCCTACCGGCAAACGCAAACGTACCTGTGTTTGCCCCGTATCTGTTTTTGGGAACAACTCAGTTCCGGTAAGCGAAAAGAACAAGACAAGTAAGCCGACAGAGGCTATCAAAAATAAAGACGTAATCATACCGCCGCTAATATTTATCCGCTGGCCTGCTCTTGCATAATTTTGTTTCAGCCTGTCAAAAACCCGATTGGAATGATTTTTTTCCTTTTCAGTCAAATGGTTTTTCATCAGCCAATTGCTAACAACGGGCACAAATGTTTGCGATAAAAGGAATGAAGCAATCATCGCGAAGCCTACAGACAGTGACAGCGGAAAAAACATCGCCCTTGGTACGCCACTCATAAAAAGGGAAGGCACAAACACCGCGAGAATACTTAATAAGATAAGCAGTTTCGGCATCGCAATTTCCCTGCTGGCGTCCGCTATAGCGTGGGCTTTGGTTTTGCCCATTTCGAGGTGCCGGTGAATGTTCTCAATTGTTACCGTTGCTTCATCTACCAATATACCCACTGATAAGGCCAGACCACCCAGCGTCATAATATTGATCGTTTGTCCGAACAGGTATAATAACGTAGCCGAGGTTAATAACGCAAGTGGTATTGTCATCACAACGATCAGCGCGCCTCTTCTGTCACCTAAGAATAACAACACCATCAGCCCGGTTAGAATGGCGCCCAGGCCGCCTTCAAACAATAAATTTTTCAGCGCGTTGATCACATAGCCCGACTGGTCAAATTCATAGGAGACGTGAATATCTTCGGGTATAGCTGCCTGCATATCGGGTAAAGCTGCTTTCACTCTTTGCACTACATCCCACGTAGAAGCATCAGCCCGTTTGGTGACCGGGATATACACCGAGCGCTTGCCATTAATCAGGGCATAGCTGCTGGTAACATCCGACCCCAGACTGACCGTAGCAATATCTTTCATGTATACGGCAGGCCCGCTGCCCGTTTGCAAAGGAGTATTTTGCAGATCCTGCAAACTTTCAATTACACTGTTTAGCGGGGTGATGTACGTACTGTCGCCAATGCGCACATTACCCGCCGGGCTTATAGAGTTGGATTTCAGCAATGATTGTACAACCTGGTCAGGCGAAAGGTGGTAATTGCGGATTTTATCCGGGTCAACCGTGATAAGTACTGTTTTCTGGTTACCACCAAAGGGAGGCGGAGCAGATACACCCGGCAAGGTAGAAAACATCGGACGCACTTTAAATAATGCCAGATCGGATATTTCGCCCAGGGAACGCGATTCAGAACTAAAGACCAATTGACCCACCGGTACACTTCCGGCATCAAAGCGGGTTATGAAAGGAGGTACAGTACCCGGTGGCATAAAAGCCCTGGAACGGTTTACGTAACCAACCACTTCAGCCATCGCCTGGCTCATATCGGTGCCTTCGTTGAATTCTAATTTTATCAGCGCAGCACCCTGTATGGATTTTGAATCCACATATTTCACGCCGGTAATGTACAGAAAATGATATTCGTAGTAAGAGGTTACAAACCCCTCCATTTGTTCCGGAGACAGGCCACCGTAAGGCTGGGCAACATATACAGTGGGCAAGCCGAGCGTTGGAAAAATGTCGATCCTCGTTTGGCGAATGGCCAGCCAGGAAAAGAAAGCGATGGCAAGCACTGAAACGAGTATGGTAATGGGATGCCTTAAAGCTGCAGTGATAAGCCTCATAGATTCATTTCAATTGTTCGGTAAATAAATTCAGATTGCCCTTTGCAACGGCAACATCCAGCAACGAACGCCATAACTGCAAACGGATATTGGCATCATTTACTTCTGCTTTCAGCAAATCATACTGGGCCTGGGAAAGCCGGGTATAATCAATCAGCCCTGCTTCATAGCCTAACTTCAATCCCTCATACACATCGCTTGCTGCTTTCAGCAGCACAGGTGATTTACGGGCAATTTTCAGATCCTGCCGGTATTGCTGTAAAGCGGTTTCTGTTTGTTTTGAGATATCCAGTTGAACCTGTGAAAGCCTCGCCTCATCCGCTTTCAGCAATGACTCGTATTGCCTCTTTTGGATATTCACCTTACTGTACTGCAAAAGAGGGAAGCTGAGCTGCAGGCCAATGCCTGCGTTGGTCCGCGAGAAATTAAATCCATCACGTTTACTGATGCGGCCAGTTGCATCAGCACCCGAACCACGCGCATAAACATTGCCCCATATGTCGAGCTGCGGCACCCATGAACGTTGTATTTCTTTCAGGCCTGCGGCTGTAGTATTCTTTTGGGCCTGCATGGTTTGATAATATGGATGAGCTGTAAAGGGCGCTGCCGTATCAATTGAAGAACTGATATTCTCAGTAAATAGCGTATCAGTGAGTAAAATGTTTTCTGCAGTACCGTTTATCCCGGTTAGCCTGCTTAATTCTGTCAACTGTTGCTGATACGTACGTTCCGTTTGCAGCAGTTCTACTTCAGACTGGGCAATTGCAGATTGAAACTGGGCAGTGTCAATGCCTGGCCGCAGGCCGGTTTTGGCAAGTACCATTGATTGTTCCAACCCGATACTGTTTCTCCCGATAGCCGCCTGTAAGCTTTTTAAGAGCTGTTTATAATAAACGGTTTCCAGGTAAGTATTGACAGCGATATAGCTATATTTAAACAATTGTTCATTATAAGCGGCGTTGGCTTGTTTAAACTGAGCTACGGCTCTTTCTATTGCTGCAGGCCGTTGCCCGAACGTGACCGGGTTCCATATAACCAGGGCGCCGGCTGCGGAGCCTGGCACAAAGTTAAATTCATTGCTTAGTGAAGGAGGTCCGCTTATGGGCAATAGAAACCCGGGATAACTCATGCCGGTAATATTGTTCAGGGTTGCCATGTTGGCTTGGTAACCGATGTTCAGGTCCGGAACCCGGGTGTTTTTGGCTAACTCTATGTTCCGGCTCTCAGCTGCTGACTGTTGCCGCAATGCCTCTAACGCCGGAAGATGCGTCTGCACTTTTTGCAGTGTTTCCTTAATGGAAAGCCTGGCCGTTTGGGCGGCAGCGTTTTGCAAGGCTGTAATCAGTAAGATCAACATCACAGGAATCCATAAACGACATGTATATAATGTACAGTTCATATTTGACATTGCCTTTCCAACATTTAACGGTGTATTTCTGAAGCTGATTAGCAGATGGCCCATTTCGAACCGGTGTATCCGGTCGCTGCATAGTGTATCCCGAAAGTCAAAGCTGTTTAATGATTTTGGAGAAATTTAGACGGGCGCATTTCAAATTCATCCTGCTCTTGGACGCAACAAAAGCATTATACACCATTATAGAAGATGTTGTTTTACAATTTATTAATAATAGTGTATGTATAATTGTCCGCCTCACCTGGCCATTGGTATCAGGCAATAAGGTTGGATTGATTTGGCAAGAACATTTTATCTATTAAGGTTGAAAATTTTGGAACGGCCCCATAGGGGCCACGTGTTTATAGCAAAACATGCCCCAAGGTTCGGCTCCATAGGAGCCACGTGAAGTTTACGCGACTCCGTAGGAGTCGAAGAATTAATTGACAGCATTGCTATAAACACGAGGCTCCTATCGGAGCAAATGTAAATCAATACCATATTGAATAAATGATGACGAAGCTAAAATAGAGTTAGTAGCATCTTTAAGGATAGCATCTTTAAGGATAGGATTGAACAATATTGAGCAACAACGTTGGCGCCTTACCAACGGCGACAATTTAAATGCACCCATTTAGACGGAAGCTTACTTGAAAATTATTTCAACCTTGTGAAGCCCGTTCATATAATTATAACTGACCAGGTAATTGTAAAGGATACAAATTTGTTTGACCAGTGCGAGGCCTAAACCCGTTGTTCTTGTTTTGTGCGAGCCTTTTTTAAATCGCTCGAAAAGTTCTTCTGCCTGTTGTGTGAGCGGTAACCCGGTATTCTCAATAACCAGCCTTTCGCATGTCAATGCGATTGTAATGTTGCCTTTTGGGATATTATGTTCAACAGCGTTATTGATCAGGTTATGAACCAAAATTTCCAGCAGCGAATGATTGGCATTCAGTATAACTCCCTGCTTAATATCTGTTGCCAGTCCGGGAAAGTTGCCGTCGTAGTGGGCTTTAAGCGTATTAATGTCTTTACAAAGCAGTTTTGAAAAGTCAATGGATTCGGTATCCGGGAACTGATGATTTTCTATTTTCGCAAGCAGGAGTAAAGTCCGGTTCATCTGGCTTAGCCGGTCGTTGGCTTCAGTAATGTCGGCCAGTAAAGAAGCTGTTCTTTCCGTGAGTTCCGGCTGGTTGATCAATAATTCAAGTTTAGACCGGATGATAGCCAGGGGCGTTTGCATTTCATGGGATGCGTTTTCTACAAACTGTTTTTGATTATAGTAGGCTGTACTGACCTTATTGGTGAGGTGATTAAAAACTTTATTTAGCTCATCAAACTCGGCGGTTCCCGTTTCAGGCGCTAAATTCACTTTCTGATTGCGCAAAACATCATAATCACTAACATGCTTCAAAGTGCTGAAAAAAGGCTCCCACAATAATTTTGAACTTTTTTTATTGAGCTTGACAATAGACAGCAGCAGCAAACCCAGAATTGCCGCTTCAGTGAGGAAAACCTTAATGATCAGATGAGATATTTCTGTTGAGGAAACATACGCGGTTACTTTGTAATTATCTCCGTTCCATGTAAACTGATCTGACAATAATTCAAATGGCAGAAGTTCGCCAACGTAAGGCAGGAACATAGACGTATCGCTTATTTTACCAGGCACTATGGGAGAGAGTAATGGCACCTTTGTTATATCGTATTCACCCGGTGTCGATCTTGTCATCTTACCGCCGTTTTTAATGAAAACAGCGGACATTCAGCAGCTTTAGTTCCAACTGCTTTTCCTGCATGTGTTTTGCCTGCATTCGCATCAGCACGTAAAAAATAATACAGCATGTTAGTAACACAACAGGAAGCCATGTCAACAAATAGCGGGTATTTTTTTGAAGAAGTGTCATAACGATATTTTATAGCCTAACCCGTAAACGGTCTCAATGAGTCCATCACAACCGGTTTCCTTAAGTTTCCTTTTAAGATTTTTAATATGCGAATACACTAAATCAAAGGAAGGCATGTTTTCAGTTTCATCACCATAAATATGTTCTGCAATCGCCTGTTTACTTACCACCCGGTTTTTGTTGTTCAGCAGATAGTTTAACAGATCAAATTCATGCCTGGATAAAGAAAGCGGCTGCCGGTTGCACATGACCGTGCGGGATAATAAATCTAACCGCAGATTGCCTGCTTCAAGCAGGTTTACTCCCTTCCCGTATTTTCTTCGTATTAACGCTTTTACCCTTGCGTTTAATTCAGAAAGATGAAAAGGTTTTATTATATAATCATCTGCACCAAGGTTTAACCCCTGAATCTTGTCGTCAAGAGAACCCCTGGCCGAAATAATCACTACCCCGTCCTCCTTTTTTTCCTGCCGCAGGTATTTCAACAACGTAAGACCACTGCCATCCGGAAGATTTAAATCAAGTATGATACAGTCGTAGTTAAAATCTTCGATTTTACGCAGCGACTCAGCGTACGTAGATACCGCCTCGCAAAGAAAGTCCTCTTCCGTGAAGTATTCCTGTATACTTGTTAAAAGACCGGGTTCATCTTCTACCGCCAACAGCTTCATGCATAAAATTTCCACAATCTAATTGTAAAATCTGGAAAAAATTAGTCGTCTGCACGGGAGTAAAAATAGAGTTGGGCTTTTTTATGCTATTCTTGGAGGTTTAATCCTCTTTTTGGCAGCAGCAGAGAAAAGATGTGGTGAGATCATTTGCAGCCTTGCCTCCTTTGGGTTTCGCCGTTATTTTTGCAACAAGACAAGGGTTGTCAGTTACCATCAGAAATCATTGAACCGGGTTTCGCGTTTTGCTTTCCTTGTGATATCTACAAAGGTTGAGACTACTACTGCCGTTGCAATAAAGGCTTCTTTTGATAAGCCTGCTTTTATCAAAAAAGCCCTTCGCAATGCTCCCTGGTTACCTGATAAACCCCCGAAGAATGTACTTAGTATACCACCAATCGGCAGCTTATCTTTACCGAACTGTAATTTGTTGAAATATGGAATGAGATCCATGATCGCGAAAAAGATGAGCAAAATTGATATGATAAACTTTACCGGCGATACCTCAAAGATTCTGCCGCTGATTTCGTATGAGAAAAGGGGCTTTAGACTGGTAATCTGCAGGAGCAACCATGCTCCTGCAAAGGCAGCTATCACCGCAGGAATGCCAAAGCGTATCAAAGTGCCCTTGTGGGCCTTTTTTCCTACTAAGAGCAGCTTGAAAATATTATTAAAAAAATGTACTACCCCCGTCAACGCAATAGCCAGATCAACGGGGAAGAATATCATAAACACCGGCGTGAGAATAGTGCCTAATCCGAAGCCTGAAAAAAATGTCAGAATGGCTACGATAAACGCAGTTAAGGACAGAACAATTATTTCCATTTTTGCTTCATGATTTTATTGTCAAGCGACCATTTTCCACCTCCTTTGATGATTAAGAAAATATTTCCCAACATCATGGCCTAGTCAGTTCGGCTATCATGAAGCATAGACCAGAAACCGTTGTCGTTAAACAGTTGCGCTTTGGTTGTGGCTATGGCAACCAGCATTATGATTAATAGCGGAATTGCTGCGAGTCTTGTCAGTAACCCGGCGCGGATTAATGCACCACAGGCAATTTCAAAGCTTCCTACAAATGGACCTAAGAAGTCAGCGTTCGGCAAACCTATTTTGGCAAACCGGCCGGAACCCAGTTTTTCCGCAAATAAAAAATTTCTGGATGCCTTCGGAGAGAAATACGGCGTCTGTCATCAGCCTGATCAAAAATGTAGAAGCTTCATCATTTGTTCTAACCATTCTACGAAACATACGGCATGTTTATACTTGTTCAGATAACCAGGGAAAAGATTTATGTAAAATTAGCTGGCAAATTGCTTAATTCGCGTGTATGAACATTCTTGGCAAGTTACCCAATATACCCTTGCGAGCTTGAATAACTCTATGGAATGAATAGCAGGATGCAAATTATTCATCCTCATCATTGTCTCCGCGCCTCCTGTTTCCGCCGCCCAGGAGGTTGACGTCGCTCCTGCCGAATCTGTAAGTAAATGTTACACGGAAGTTCCGCACATTCCATCTCCTGTATGCGTCCTGGTAAAAGTTATCGGTATCGTAAATCTGGCCAAAACGGTTACTGTTAAAAACATCATTAACAGCGAATGTAATGGCAGCGGTGTTGTTCTTCAGGAATTCTTTTCTTAGGGCAAAGTCCAGCTGGTATTGTTCTTTATTACGGCCCTGGGGAATTATTTCACGCGATTCATATTCACCATTCAACTGGAAGTTAAAGTTGTTCAGGAGGGACGACTTTGAGGCAAGCTTATAGTTCAGGATTAATTTTGATTCCCAATTGAATCCTTCATTATTAAGGTCCAGCTTTCCAAAGGTTGCTTTAACCTTGCGGTATTGAAGATTGATGTTTGGGATAATTTCAAAGTTGCCGATTTTATGTTGCAGCGTAAATTCAGCGCCCATCCTATTGGTATACTGGGCGTTTATATAGGTGTTTAGGATTGCATTAGGTTCTATGGCGGCCCGGTTCAATTGTGCATACTGTGCGGCAGTAATAGTGTCACTATAACGGGTAACATCATCCTGGTTGTTATGGAAGTACAGAACTCCCAGAAAGCTGCCGTTGGTATATTGATTGTTATAATTGAATTCAAACGAGTTAACGTACTCAGGTCGTAGTGCGGGATTGCCCTGGCTGATGTTTAACGGGTCATTAATGTCAATGTATGGATTTAGCTGCCAAAAATTTGGCCGGCGTATCCGCCTGCTGAAATTAAGCTGTAATTCCTTGCCTTCTGCTATTTCTTTGGACAGATACAAACTGGGAAAGAGTCCATCGAAAATGCTTCCAAAGTCGGCAGGAAGCTTGTACCCGAATTTACGGGCACTGTCAACAAGTATTCCGTTGAAAGTAGATTGTTCAAGCCTCAGGCCCGCCTGGTATCTGATTTTTTTCCAAACATTGGTATAGGTAGTGTAAGCGGCATACACCGTTTCATCATACTTTACATTGGTGCTTAGTGGAAGCTTATTTTCATTCCCATTAACAAGTGCATACGCATTAAGTATGTTGTTGTTGTTATTCCTGAATCCACGCAAGCCCATTTCAATTTTAGAGACCTCCGATATGGGGTTTACATAATCCATCTGTACGGTTAGCTGTTCGCTATTATCCATCCCGCGGTTGTTTACAAATCTTGGGATGGAATAAGCGGCCCCATCAGGATTAAAGTAGTAATTGGCGATAGCCGCACTTGTATTCCCTGAACCTTTATTAAAGGTTACATCTGCAGTAAGTTCCTGGCCGCTTTTTGGAAATGTATGTTTAAAGTTCATCTGGCTGTTGCTCCTCTTGAACTGTGATTTCGAAATTGATGACCTTTCACCCAATTGCAAAAGAATTTTCTCATTGCTCAGATATTCCTGGTCCTGGCTTTCATCGTTCTCAAACGTACCGTTTACAAAATTCTGCGATAATGTGAGGGTATTCCTGTTATCAATAAAATAATCAACTCCAAACCGCACGGAAGTAAATTTCCTGGACCGTTCTGTCTCTGACACCTGGTTGAAATAATCCGTTATAATTCCATTTTTTTTATTTTGCCTCCTGGTTTCTCCGCGGGCGAGGCCGCCTGATGTATTATAGCTGCCGCTTCCAAAAAAATTCAATTTTCCCTGTCTGAGGTTAAGGCTGAGATTGCCGTTTAAGATTGAGGGTGTTCCCGCTCCGACAGAGGCAACGCCATTAAAGCCCGCACGGCGGTTCTTCTTTAGAACCACATTTATTATGCCCCCCGTAGTGGCGGCATCAAATTTTGCAGAAGGGTTAGTGATTAGTTCCACGCTTTGGATATCATCGGCGGGAATCTGCTGAAGTGTAAGGATGGTTGGCCTCCCGTCTACAAAGATCTGGGGGCTATTGTTTCGCAGTTGCACATTCCCTTCTATATCCACCGTTACCGATGGAATATTGCGCATGATATCTATTGCGGTACCACCCGTGGAGGTGATACTTTTGTCAACATTGAACACTTTCCTGTCAATGCCCATCACCAATCCTGGTCTTTGCGCCACAACTGTTACTCCCTCCAGTACTTTAGCCGCTATGCCGAGTTTAATGTTTCCCATATCCAGGAAAGCTGGTGAAGATGTCCTAGTTCGAGGGGCCATTTTCTTTGTGATTTCTAAATAGCCAACTGCTGAAATCCTTACAGTAAATGAATCAGGTAAAGGCAAGTTAATGAAGCTGAAGTCTCCGTTGGATCTTGTCAGCATTCCGGCAACAAGGCTGTCATGGGCCTCCCCTGGAAGAGTGTTTGCGTTCTTCATGTAAACCTGTACTGCGGCAGACTGAAGGCCCGTATTGCTTTGATCTTCAACGACTTTACCATACAATCCCGGCTGCTTTCCTGGTGCCCGGTAGGTGTCCATTGGTACATCCATGCCCTCCTGGGAAACCGCATACATGTAACCAAGTGTCAGGATAAAAAGGGCTAAGCTTCTTTTCATAAATATTGTATTTTTCTAATCTTCGGTAAGGGAAGCACAAGAGGGGCCAACCTTCTTTAACGATAAATTGTCGTAATCCTGTAAATCCGATGCTATACTGTCTCGTTAGATGTCTATAAATGCCAATACTTGCGTTATTTTTTAAATGCCTGTTAATTGCTCAAAATCTCACGACTTGCATTTACGAACTGCTAGTCTTATATCCTCCCTTTTAATACAATGCTTACCGGGATTAGTTCAGCTTACTGATGTATCGCTGTCACTTTTCAACACGCAGGGCCTTTGAGACAAGGTGTTTACATATTTGCATTACGCCGTCTGGTATCACCGGAGTCAGAAAGCCGGCTGATGGCAGGATTTTGCCTAGTCGAAACATGGAATACAGGGTGGTAAAACACCCCCCTACATAGTCGCATTTACACCCTTTCAAAAGGATAGATGGCTGCTATATTTGTAAAAGAATTTTCAATTTAATAGCGATGTCAGGATCTTTCCTGGAGAATGTAAAGATGATGACACAGGGTTAGAAAAGTGAAGTTATGTACAGTAAAAACTGTTGACATTGTAATCACGCCAACCATACTTATCATTTATTAACTTAAAAAAATCACTGATGAAAACCTTAAATTTCTCCATTCAAATCAATTCTCCCAAACAAAAGATTTGGGAAACGCTCTGGAATGATTTCACCTATCGGCAATGGACAAGTGCTTTCTGCGAAGGTTCACATGTTGTCAGCGACTGGAAGGAGGGAAGCAAAACGCTGTTTTTGGATGCCATGGGCGATGGAATGTCAAGCGTGATCGACAAAATCGTTCCTAACGATCTGATGTCATTTAAACATCTTGGTGCAGTGAGTAAAGGTGTGGAGCAACCTGTGGATGAAAATTCGGGGTTCTATGGAGCGAAAGAAAGTTATTACTTAAAGCAGGTTGGCAGTTCAACAGAACTGATTGTTGAAGTAGATGCTACTGAGGATTTCGAAACGTATTTACAGCAATCTTTTCCGAAGTCGTTGGAGAAGGTCAAAGAAATTGCAGAAAATTGAAACCGGCGGTACTAAATCGTCAAAGATGAATATCAGATAAAATTAATTATATGCAAAAAATAACCACGTTCCTCACTTTTAATGACCAGGCTGAAGAGGCAATGGATTTCTATATTTCGGTTTTCAAAAATTCAAAGATCGTAAGCACAATTCCATCAGGAGAAACCATGGCCGGAAGCAACGGGAAGATACTGGGTGCTACCATTCAGCTTGAAGGACAGGAATTTATTGTATTAAACGGAGGCCCGTCTTTTACTTTTTCGCAGGGCATATCACTCTTTGTTAAATGTGAGACGCAGGAAGAAATAGATGAACTGTGGGAGAAGCTGTCTGCGGGAGGAGAGAAGCAGAGATGTGGATGGCTTAAGGACCGGTATGGCATATCGTGGCAGATTGTTCCGCCAATTCTAGGTGAGCTGTTGCAGGGCAAAAATTCAGCCAACGCCAGGAAAGTTATGGAAGCAATGCTTAAAATGGACAAACTTGAGATTGAAACTTTAAAGCAGGCAAGCCTGCAGTAGTTGGCAGCATCCAGGCAGCAAAATATCGTAAGGGCGTACTGCGGAGACATCGGCGGGGATGGTTGAAGGGGACCCGCCGTGGCACTCCCTCACCATCCCAGGCGAGTCTCCGGCTCAGCGATTTAGACTGGCAGCGACTAAGCCGGGACTCGCCGTGGCGCTACAGCGAGCCGGCTTTCATCCTCCGCTCCACCGAGTCCCGCGTTGGCAGCAAAATATCGTAAGGGCGTACTGCGGAGACATCGGCGGGGATGGTGAGGGGGGAAGAAGAAGTAGGTAGTTCGCAGTTGGTAGTGAGTAGTGGCTTCTGCTCCGCCGAGGTCCCGCGTTGGCAGCAAAATAGCGCAAGGGCGTACTGCGGAAACATCAGCGGGAATGGTGAGGGGGGAAGGGGAAGAAGAAGTAGGTAGTTGGCAGTTGGTAGTGAGTAGTGGCCTATGCTCCGCCGAGGTCCCGCGTTGGCAGCAAAATATCGTAAGGGCGTACTGCGGAGACATCGGCGGGGATGGTTGAGGGGAACCCGCCGTGGCACTACGGCGAGCCGGGGATAGGAACGCGTTGTGCTATGTTCTGATCGTCGGGATATATTGATCTCGAACGCACAAACCGATCTTTGTAATCGCGCACCCGCCCAAGCATTGATCTTATCATTCATGGCTATCTCATACGCATGCATCCAGTCGCTGTTTGCAGTGCCTGCTGCTATATGATGGTGGCCATTGGAATCGAGCTTGTAATCCGGAGGATTGGCGATCCGGGTTTTGAAAAACACGCTGTCATAATTCTTTCGAATCCGGGAAAACCCCGCTACATGATCCTGTATATTTTTTTAGCGGACTGCTTTTTTTCAGCCGATGTTTCCCTGTCATAGGCTTCAAGCAGCAATAACAATTGTGCGGGATACACCTGTAGCTCATTTATCTGTTTAAAAAGAGACAGGGAATATTCATTGCGGCGAATTAATTTTTCAGCTTTCCCGATTCTTTCTTTTATCATTTCATAACGGACAGCCTCTTTCTTCGCGCCTTCAATTTTTTCCCGGTAGGTTAGACTCCAGGTCCCCGGCTTACCCGCATCCGGTAATGCGATAATGTCCGGGTTTGTTACATATTGACTCCTGCGGCCTTTGCCGGTTAATGCCTTGTCCCAAAACCCAAGGGCCTCTTCAAGTAAATCCTGGAACTCATATTCCGGCTTACTTAAAGGCGGCGCATAGAACCGGTGACGGAATGCGGCGCTGGCTTCACCGACAGTAATATCTTCGAAATTCCAGCTTAAGGAAGCTGAATGATAAATACCGCGCCACATTGTTTCAAAATGGGGAGACGAATCTTCCCAAATCGTACAAAGGATGCCTTCCATCTTTTTTTCAGCAGCTATCCTGGTAAACGCTTTGATGGAGCTAAAATTAGAATTGACCCGCGGAAGCATAGGCCACCGGGTTTGAGCAGCAGTAGCTGCCATCACCCTGAGATGATGGGATTTATACCAGTCAATGGCTTTTTTATTTCCTGAAATGGATGGCGTTTCGTAATTCCAGCGCATGTAAATACAATCCTTTGGAAACAGGTCGATGTACTCACTCAGTTTGCTTTCATTTGCCTTCCACAGGCTCACTACTTTTTCTTCGGAAATTTTAGGGTCATGGGTAGTGCCATATAATCCGGCTATTTTAAATAACATATCGTCCCAGAAGATCGGGATGCGTTTTTGCAGGCGGGCATATTCGCAAACTTTGTTCAACCAGTACATCTGCAATTCCAAAGGCTTTTTGCCTGACTTTTTAGCCAGTTCAGACATGCCCAGATTTCCCACTTCATCGCCTCCCACATGAAGATATTTGCCATGAGGTGTTGCTGCAATAGCATCATCGTACAAGGCAAACTGTAATGTGTACGTGCCCGGATTCAACGCATCAAAAGCCCAGTCAGATTCAGGATTGTCTCTTAACTGTTTGTATTGTTCATGCTTCAGGATATAAGAGGCATGCCCCAGTCCTTGTATCAGCGGGCTTATTTCAATATTCCTTTCGTGCGCGTACCTGCTGATGGCAGCAAACTCTTCAATTGAAATGGCGTGACTTGCCGCCACTACAGGGGCTTTCCGGTAACGCAGCTTGTCTTCAAATTCAAAAATAATAGCGTTTACTTTCACCTGTGCCAGGCGGTCAATGACCTGGTAATAATAGTTCCCCACGTCAAGGTGATGCTTAACATCGATATGCACTCCGCGATAGGCGATATCAGGGTAGTCGGTAATACTAACAGCTGGTATCAGGATGTTCTGGTCGCGGGCGTCTTCCAGCAATTGATGAAGCGTCTGGCAACCATAAAATATTCCGGCGTATGCTTTTGCTTTTATTTGTACTCCATCATGCTGAACGTGCAGGATGTATCCTTCATCTGAAGGCACTTTGACATCACGTGCAATTTCAAGGATCAACAGGCCTTTTGACGATGCAGGGAAAAGAGGTAATGCCGCGAGCAGCCCTGTCAGCGGCGGTTTTTGTAAAGCGCCTTTTAACTGTATGCCTTTCAGGGAAGTATAAGCGATGCCCCGGCCCGATAGCAGCGTTGTTTTTTGTGGCTGCGGCAACAGTTTAAAGTTCCCGGAAAAGTCTTCCATTGTATTGGCGCCTGCAGATGTTCCGGCGAGAAGAAAAACAAGCCATAGGAAAAATATTCTTTTCATAATCAGATCCGTATTAATGTATGTACAGATGACGTTTGGATGTTCCCTGTTTCTAATATGTTGCCCGCCCTCCGGACAGGTCAAAGGTAAAGGCAGTCGTAAAGCTATTCATCGGCGATACGACATAGGCTACCAGGTTGGCAACTTCTTCGAGTGTGCCGCACCGTTTTGCCGGTATCTTATCAGTCATATATTTTACCTGTTCTTCCGGTAAAGCCTCCACCAACGGCGTTTGGATAACTGCGGGCGCGAGGGCATTGATGGTAATCCCCGTTTCCGCATATTCTTTGCCCTGCACTTTGGCCATTGCTATAACGGCAGCCTTCGAGCAGGAATACGCGATCATGCCCGCATTCCCTTCTTTTCCCGCAATAGACGCTATGTGCAGTACCCGCCCGTAGTTCTGTTTCAACATATAAGGTAGAACATACTTCGATGTAAAATACGAACCGTAGTAATTTAGATCGAATACGCTGCGAATGTTTGCGGTATCCGTTTCGTGACTTTTAATATTAGTCGCGCCTGTAATTCCGGCGCTGTTTACAAGGATGTCGATGGTTCCATAGTGTTTTCCGGCCTGCTCTATTGCCGACCGCACTTGTTCTTCATCAGTGATATCTACCGTGTATGTTTTTGTTTCGACAGGTAATTTGTCCGCCGCTGTCTGCAGTCCCTCGCCATTTACGTCAAGCAGGGCCAGCCTTACGCCTTCACCTGCCAAAACAATGGAAATGGCCTTACCTAATCCGGACGCCGCACCTGTAATAACGGCTACCTGACCTTTATATGGTTTCATACAAATGAAATTATTCGTGCCAGGCTTCGCGGAGAAACCGGAGCCAGTTCTTATAAAATATATTGTCAATATCCTCCCCGGAATAACCTCTGCCGCTTAACAAACCGGGCAGAAGCTGCAGGTCGGCAATTGTTTCGAGGTCATAGGGCGATTGTTCCCTGCCATAGCCACCATCGAGGTCGCTGCCGATAGCGATATGCAGGCTGTTGCCGGCCATCTGGCAGATATGATCATAGTGATCAATTACCTTTTCGATGTTTACCCCCCTTTCTTTAGGGTCATGCACACCGCGTACCCAGTCATCAGCCAGCATCCAGGCGTCCAATACTCCACCAATCACTGCATTGCGTTCCAGTAATATTTTTATCTGGTCGTCAGTTAACTGCCGCTGGTGTCGTACAAGTGCGCGGCAGTTGTGGTGGCTTGCCCACACCGGCCCCTTGAACAAATCTGTGGCTTCCGTAAATCCTTCGTCGGTAAGATGTGTTACATCGAGGATCATTTTTAAATTGTCCATTTCACGGATCAGTTCGCGGCCCATCTTTGTCAATCCGCCGGACATGCCAGTGCCTGGTGCATAACGTCCGGGGCCGTAATGCGCCGGCCCGCATGCACGCAAACCATCAGCGTACGATTTCCCGAGGTAAGAAATATCGATGAGCGAATCAGCTCCTTCGAGGCTCACAATATACCCAATGGGTTTCTGTGCGGGTGGTACATCTTCGTTTAGCCACAGCCGTAAGTGGTCATTTAGCTGCGAAGCATTGGTGATCTGTACCATTTCGCCTGCATCTTCCATGGCACGATACCAGGCCAGTTGCGCCTGTGTTATGGCCCAGGCAATTTCAGGTGAGTTCCACCCGGGAAGTATGCTATCCTGTTCTACAAACCGCGCAATCTGGGTAGCTACCACCAGCCCAATGTTGCCTTGCCGTAGTTCCGGTAAAGCTACGGTTCCTTTGCCGCGGTCTAATTTATCTGTCATGCCTTTCTCCCTGTCCCTGAGGGCAAAAACAGAGCGACGCAGGTCACGGTTCCATTCAATCGCATTCATGGCAAGGTCGAGGTGGGCATCAATGGTAAAGACTGGTTGTTTGCTCATTAGCACTTTTATACAGGGTTGCTAAATTATTTGACCATTGCTTATCCGGGTTTGCACATATGAACGTTACGCAAAAACCGTTTCAAAGTATACCTTTCATGAGAGATTGCGGCATCTATAGATTTCATCTTTGATGGTAATGTTCATGTTACGCTTAAAGTGGTGCTTTTTTCATTGTTTCAATTGTCCGATTTTTTTAAGCGTCTCTGTTAATTCGTCAGGTTTGCCTGTCCCGAGCAGCAATTTTTTTCTATCGAAAAATTCCAGTTGTAAACCTTTGTTGCCTGAAACAGTAAATGCTCTTCCTTTTCCAAAGAGGCCAAGCCGTAAACCCCAACCGCCATATTCAGTAATCGGGTTATATTGTCTGACGAACGACTTGGATATGTTGTCCCAGGTATAATGGCGGAAGGACAAGTGAAAAGGGAAAAATCTTAGATAGATTCCGTCTTTTTTTATCTGCGTGTCAAGCCGTAAGCAGATAAACAAAATTGTCACTGCAATGATTGATCCTATGGCTAATAAAAGTCCAGGGTAATTTATCGGTCTGCCGCCAAATGATTGTGTACCTGTTAGACGTTTAACCACCCGCAATAAGACAAGGCCATCGATTGTTAACAATGTCAGCCAAATCCACCATTGTTTAAACTTTTGTCTTTCCGCGAATAAAATTTCATTATTCATGTCTATGCTTTTTACTCCTTTTTCGCCTTAATTTTACAGCCTTTGTGATACCATCCCGTTTGCATTTATATTCGGCCAGGACACCTGCTTAAAAAAAACTTTTGAATCAATATACTTGCCGCCGGCTTTGCAGCATAGGCCGCCTAAGTTTTTTCTTCTTTAGCAGCAAGCTTTTGCTCAACGATATCTGCAGGGTATTTCAAGGCCAGCCGCCGGATTTCATAGCTGAACTCTTCAAATGTCTCTTTCCACATCGCGGCCTCTCCCGGTGTGTAATTGTAAAATCCCTGCCCATTCAGCACTCCCCTGCCGCCTGCATTTACAATATCATCAATTAATTTAGGCACCTCTTTCTGGTTGTTCAAAGTGGGAAACAGATCCTTCATTACGGTATGATAGGCCGGCACCCCGGTAAGATCCATCCAACGGAAAAGACCTACTAACGTCATCCAGTAACCGGGATTATTCCGGCAGGCCCTGTCTACGTCTTCAATAGAAGCGTAACCATTCTCTACAAGGAAAAATGCTTCGCGGTACATTGCATAACACAGTCGGTTGGTAATAAAGCCGCGGATATCTTTTCTGACCAGGGTAGCTTCTTTGCCCCAGGCATGTGATAAGTCATACAGCCATTCCGCTTTATGAATATCGCTTAAATCGCCACAGATGATTTCCAGGAAGCGGGTGGTATGAGAAGGCTCGGCCCAATGCAGGCCAATAAAGCGTTCGGGAGACCGGGTTTGCTTTTGTAAGATACTAATGGGTATGGCTGAAGTGTTGCTGGTGATGAGGGTGCTATCCGGCACCGCTGCTTCTATTTTTGCATAAACCGATTTCTTTATGTCGATATTTTCCAGGGTGCATTCGATAACCAGTTGGCAGTCTTTTAAAAGACCATAGTTTTCGGTTATCACCAGGTTACCATATATTTCATCCCGATGTAGATCGGTCACCCCTTCCTGCTTTGATTTTTCAAGGTGCTCCAGTATGCGGGGGCGGGCCGTTTCGAGGTCTGCCGGTATTGGCGCGACGGCTATTACCGGGTGGCCTGCAATTAACAGACAGGTTGTGATGCTGCAACCCATTAGTCCCAGGCCGACTACCCCTACCGGAACAGATCCGGGATTAATCTTTACTTTACCCATGGATAAATTTATAATTTATTTTCGGGTTTCAAAACGCTTAATGTTACCTGTGATGCTTCCGTTCATTAAAAGAACTTGCAGGAACTGCCATACAAAAAACCATTTATTATATTGTTGGCTAGTACAGGTGTTGCTAAAATGTACAGGTCAGTAAGGAAAGCTGATGTCTTCCTCTGTATCCACATCTCTGAGAACAGGTAAAATACCGTAAGTGTAATCGTTTTCACTCACCTGCCGGATGGTTTCCTCACATACGGTACCGGTGCTCCAGGTTATCCCCCCGAATAAATTTTTAACAGGGAAACGCATGCCGAGTAAGTAATAGCCGCCGTCTTTTGCAGGCCCTATAACGATCTCTTTCGATCCAAGCACATCAAGCGCTTCTTGTAAAATCTGCCGGCTAAGCTCATAGCAATCACTTCCGATAATAACGGCGCCGGCGTAACCCCCGGCGAATACTTCCCGGAAAGCAGAAGCCATTTTCTGCCCGAGATCGCCATCAGCCTGCGTCTTTTTTTTGATATTGTCTCCACGCCACAGATCATCTTCCCTGATGCGGTCATCGTAATAAACATAAACGGGCAATGCCGTGTCTTTTACCAATTCAAAGGTATGCTGTAACAGCAACCGGTAAACCTTTAAAGCGTTTTCATTACCAATCGTTGCAGCTAATCTTGTCTTTACCTTTCCGGGCTCCGGATGACGTACAAAAATGATGACAGCTATATTCAAATCAATAATTATTACAGCTTACTTGTTTTCTGCAACAGCGCCGCCGCAGCTT
>JBGSYC010000124.1:0-4166 GCA_041751095.1 Flavihumibacter sp. | reverse complement strand
CTTTCCATCCGGGCATCTGTTGCAGCAGTTGCTGCACAGTTGCCCTGCAGCCTGTAGTGTTACTTGCTATCATTAGACTGCTTGTTATTGAGCTGATCAAGAGGGTTGATAATACGGCTGCACCGGTGGGTTTGCAGGTGCCGGTAAATCATCGTAGTCTCAATCTTACTATGACCCAGGAGTTCTTTGATAGTGTGAAGGTCGGTGCCGGTATCAAGGAGATGCGTAGCAAAGGAATGGCGAAACGGTCTTTTTTGCCTTTGCCCTCTACTACTTTAATGTGCATGTTCTTACTGTCAATGTCAGTAAACTTAATACGGCTACCCTCTTCCAGACGTACTCCGCTACTGTAAAACAGCCCTGTAATTGCTTTTTGTCTAAATGGTGATTGTATGGGTTAATAGTTGCCATACTTCATCTGTGGTCATTACATTGGGTAACTTAAAAGCTTTGCGTGGATAGAGCTTTGAAGGAAGACCGTAAGGACGTTTAAGCACATGCTTAAAGAAGAAAGCAACACTGGCAGCAACCATACGGCATTTGTCATAGACGCACAGCGGCTCTGGGCAAGCAGGGCAGACGAAAATACAATGAGCTATTTGCAAGTCCGGGCATTGGTTCTTGCAGACAAGCAAAGCCGGGCAAAGAACAATTAATGAGCAATTAGTAATAAATTGGGGCAGCGGTACCGCGCGACAGGAACACATTTGCCCCAACTGCTTAAATGCTTTAACGTTAGGTGCAAGCGTAGCTGACGACAACCCTAAACCAATCATACAATCATACCAACAAATTTGACATAAACGCTCTCTTTTCAGACAAACAAAAAATATTTTTGACAAAAACTGTTATTTTTTTGACCCTTGTGCGAATAATTAGGAAAACAAGTTTCATCTTAAATTATTTGTACAGTGAAGTCATTAAAAAATTTAGCAGTATTCCTTTTCAGTTTGGTCTCTGTTTCAAATGTTTCAGCACAAACTACAAAACAAAATTCTACCTACAGGCGACATTTAATTGGAAGCTCGGTTTTCGTTTTGTCAAATTTGTTGCCTGACCCACCTTCGTCTTATCAGTTGAACTACGGGTACCGTTTAACCCCAAAAGATGTTATCTCTATCGAAGCAATAACATGGACGTATCATGCACCATTAGGGATACCGTATGGACCATCCAAAGATACACCGAAAGAGTCATATCCAGGCTCCATTAAAGGAGTAGGTTTAGGTTTGGCTTATCAGCGTTTTCTTTGGAAAAATTTCTATTCCGCAATCCATGCAACCCCATTTCTGCAAACATATAGAAGCGAAAAAAAAGAAAAAATACAGAATGGCTTTCAGCTATTTTCTCACTTCGATTTGGCTACCATTTGCAATTATTTAAAAATCGGTTCTTTCTCGAACCCTCAATGGCATTTACCTATTGGCCTATCAACACCAATATGCCTGAATCGTTTACGAAAATTGAAAGTAAATGGCCAAACTACTTCTGTTTTGAGGCAGGTCTTCATTTCGGGATAAAGTTTAATTAGTATAACGAAATGGTGGCATCTAACTGCGTAAGAAAGCAGTAAATTTTGCTCTTCTTTATGGTTTAGCTAAGTAATAATCAGGTAAATAAATTCAATTTCAAATTATTCATACAATGAAGTCAGTAAAAATTTTCGCACTCTCCTTTTTCAGTTTTGTCTTTTTTTCAAATGTTTCTGCACAAAACCTTTTAGCACAATATTTCAACGGAAATAAAGACAGTTTAGTAGCAGAGGCTACCAAACTTATCCTTATGCCCGAACCGACTTTCAGACCTTTTAAGCCTATTCAAATTGACGCAGCGACCTTATCAGACAAAGGGTTAACATACAAGGCAGACAATTTTTACTTTACAGTAAGAGATAAGCATAAGATATTTGCTTACAAGTTCCCACAAAACTCACCTAACACCATTATCCTTATTCACGGTGTAAAAAGTGTTGCATTTGATTATACTAAAACAGCCCAAATGTTGCAACAAGCAACGCAAGCAGAGGTTTACGCAATAGATTTGAGAGGACACGGAAAGTCGTGTGGTAAATCAGGGGATGTTAATTACATCAATCAATATGCTGATGATTTGGCGGATATTGTTAGGACTATTCGCGAGAAAAAAACTGAAGGAAAAATCATCATTGCAGGACACTCAATGGGCGGTGGTGTGGCTTTGCGTTATGCAATGAAAAATAACAAAGAAAAAGTTGATGGGTTTTTACTTTTTGCACCATTGATTGGGCATAATTCACCGGCATTTCCGCAAAGGCAAGTTTCTGAAAGCGATAGCACAGAAGCTTTTTTAAAAATTCATATTGCCCGAATTATTGGTTTGAAAATGCTCAATGAAATCAACAGACATGAGCAGGATAGCTTACCCGTCTTATTTTTCAATTTACCAAAGGGAATGCCGCTAAGAGAATATTCTTATCGTGCAAATGCGAGTATGGCTCCTGATAATTATACTGATGGCTTGAAAGCTGTAAAAGTGCCAATGCTTGTTTTGATAGGTAATAAAGATGAGGCGTTTGTGGCAGAAGCAATACAAAAGGCTGTTGTAGAAAATAGTAAAGGAGAAGTAAGAATTATAGAAGGGGAAACCCACAATGGAATTAGGCAAAACCTGCAAGGTTTTCAATTAATCACTAAATGGTTTTCAAAATTGTAATGCAAACCAAAGAACATAACATATTATTTCAGGAACTCATTGAGCAACACAAAGGCATTTTATTCAAAGTTGCCAGAACGTATTGCCAGGATGAGGAGGACAGGCAAGACCTTATCCAAGAAATAATGATACAACTTTGGCAATCGTTTCCTAAGTACAATGATGAGTTCAAAGTTTCTACCTGGCTGTATCGTATTTCCTTGAATGTTGCCATTTCGTTTTATCGCAAAAATGCAGTCAGAAAAGACAATAATATTTCGTTGAACGAAAATGTTTCTCAAATACAAGATGTTGAAAAAGCTGAAAAGGAACAGCAATTAAATTTGTTAGACCAGTTTATTACCGAACTCAAAGAATTAGACAAAGCCTTAATACTGCTGTATCTGGAAGATAAAAGCCATGCAGAAATTGCTGATATTTTGGGTATATCAGCAGGCAATGTGGGTACAAAAGTGGGACGTATCAAAGACAAATTGAAACAACGTTATTCACAACAAAACATTGAATAAAATGGACGAAATTAAAATAAAAGAACTTTGGCAATCTTCTAACGAAAAGTTGGAACAAAGCCTCTTGCTGAGCAAGAAAAACACAGAGGATATTACTAAAATGAAAGTGCAGTCTTTCCTATCCTCAATGAAGCCTTTAAAACTATTTACAATTTTGCTTGGTATAATATGGGCTGGATTAGGCGTTGTGGTTCTTACCCATTTATTTGTATATGCATTTGCAGAAGCTTCAAAGTTTTTCCTGTTTTCAGCGAGCATACAAGTATTGCTTACAGCAATTGCTATTGTAATATATCTTTATCAGCTAATTCTCATTCATCAGGTAGATGTTAGTGAGCCGATACTTAGAACCCAAGAAAAATTAGCAAGTTTAAAATCATCAACACTTTGGGTTGCACGTATTCTGTTTTTGCAGCTTCCGGTGTGGACAACCTTTTATTGGAATGAAAGTATGCTTGAAAATGGAAATGCTTTCTTGTATGTTATTCAAGCCATTGTTACACTTTCATTTACTTACCTTGCTATTTGGCTTTTCTTCAATATCAAATATGAGAACAAAGATAAAAAGTGGTTCAGGCTAATTTTTGATGGAAAAGAATGGACACCTGTTATAAAGTCAATGGAACTTTACAAGGAAATTGAAGAATTTAAACAAGTCAATTGACAAAAGACAAGAGCGCCAGCACCTAACATTAAGTGGAGTAGACGAAAAGCCCCAAAAACGAAGCCCCGATAAGCACAAACTTACCGGGGCTTTTTGTTCTACTCCATGTTGACCGAAGCCGGCGCAGCTATTGGGTGCAAAGTAGCCGACTTGGATTGAGTGTATCGGTGTACGATTAGCAGCTTTGTGCTATCCCTCTTTGCTTGTTTTGCTGCCTGTGCATCATAACCACGGTTTGTATTTGTTCTGAATCACCTGTGCTTTCATTTTATCAGCCTTCTGTCCTGCTTTTCGTTATTCTC
>JBGSYC010000123.1:0-15320 GCA_041751095.1 Flavihumibacter sp. | reverse complement strand
CCCGGAGATCTTGCGGAACAGGTATTGAACCTCGGATCAAACAACCCCATTGACATCGCTGTAGTGAACAGGAACCTGGATGACGGAAAAAAAACTGCCATGCAGTTGTTTAAGCAATTATCAACTATCCCTTCATTGAGGGATGTGCAGATCGCTACTCCGCTGGATTATCCTGCAATAAAAATTGAGGTTGACCGGATAAAGGCAAGCCAGCTTAATATATCTGCTGACCAGGTAGCGCGTTCTGCGGTAGCTGCAACATCATCCAGCCGCTTTGCTTCACCAAGCTATTGGCTGGATAAGGCAACCGGAACCGCCTATATCGTACAAGTGCAGTATCCTGAATTCCGGATGAACAGTACCACACAACTCGAGATGGTACCTGTTGCCTCGGCGGAAGGAAACGTACACCTCCTGAATGAAGTAGCTTCCTGGAAACGGATCAGTATGCCCGGTGAGTATGACAGGCTCAATCAGCAACGCTACATTACCTTAACAGCTAATGTACATGGTGATGACCTCGGTAGTGCCTTTAAGAAAGTAAATGAAGTGATCAGCAATACCGCTATACCGAAGGGCTCAAAGGTCCTTTTACGCGGGCAACCTGAATTGCTCCGGCAAACGCTGATCAGTTTACAGTTCGGATTGCTGATAGCGGTCGTTGTTATCTTTCTTATCATGACCATTTTCTTCCAGTCATTTCGAATTGCAGCGATCACGCTGTCTGTTGTGCCCGCCGTGATAGCTGGCTGTTTGCTGCTCCTGCTGATAACAGGCCAGACGGTAAACATACAATCGTATATGGGAAGCATTATGGCTGTAGGCGTAGCGATTGCCAACGCAGTTTTGTTCATCACCAATGCCGAACAATTGAGAAGAGAAGGCAATATTGTCGATGCTCAGTTTAAAGCAGCGGAAAGCCGGATGCGGCCTATCTTAATGACAAGCGTGGCAATGATTGCAGGCATGCTGCCAATCGCGTTAGGGCTGGGTGAGGGTGGCGATCAAACAGCGCCTTTGGGCATTGCAGTTATTGGCGGATTGATTTTTTCTACTTTTACTGTTCTGTTTTTTTTACCGCACATCTATCATTGGGCGATTGGCACACGGAAGTATGTGGGAGCATCGATGGACCCTGAGGATGTAAATAGTAAAAATTTTAATAGACCATGAAATATAATAAGGCATTCCTGACGCTTGTACTCTTTGTAGCATGCACGGTGTTGATCATTGGAGGATGTAACAACAATAAGCCGGCTGTACAAGCTACCGCTACCAACTTGCCCGATACGATACCCGTTTTTATTTTGCAGGACACCAGGATATCTAAAGAAATAGAACTGCCTGCAGAATTACTACCTTTTGAACAGGCTCAGTTGTTTTCCCGGGTTCAGGGTTATGTAAAAGAAATGAAAGTGGATCTGGGTGATAAAGTCCGCAGGGGCCAAACCCTCGTACTAATTGAAGCTCCGGAGTTAAGAACCAAATACGCCGAGTTTCAGTCATCTCTGCAGGCGGCAAAAGCAAAATACATGAGCAGCGAAGATGTCTTTGAGCGTTTACAGAAGGCGTCACAGGCAAAAACGGCAGGCATCGTAGCTCCTGTAGACCTGGAACGCAGCAGAAACCAACTGATGGCAGACAGCGCGTCTTTTGAGGCTTCAAAAAAGCTTGCACAATCTTACGAAGAAGTGGCAGGTTTTTTAGTGCTTAAAGCTCCGTTCAATGGGGTTGTTACCGCACGAAACGCTGACAGGGGAACGCTGGTCGGTAACGATCAAACGATACTCACTGTTCAAAATAATCGTACACTGCGGTTAAGGGTTGCAGTTCCGGAATTATATAGTGCAGCCAATACATCAAACAAAGAAACGGTTTTTAGAGTGGATGCATATCCTGAAAAGTTATTTAAGGCGTCCCTCTCACGTAAAAGTGAAAGCATTGATCCCCAAACAAGAACTGAACAATGGGAATATACTTATGATAATAAAGGCAATGAGCTGAAAGCCGGCTCCTTTGCCTATGTAAAACTAAGTCTGCAAAGAAGTGGCAATTCTTTTGTAGTGCCACCTGCTGCTATTGTCACTAACCAGGAAAGAAAATTTGTTATCAGGGTAAGCAACGGAAAAGCCGAATGGGTAGATGTTCGTCAGGGTATGTCAACAGATAAAGGGATCGAGATTTTCGGGGATATAAAAAATGGGGATACCCTTGTAAGCAGGGCAACAGATGAAAGGAAACCCGGAAGTACTGCTTACTGGAAAGCAGGACAATAAAAGACAAACCAAAGTAGCTTTAGTCTTTCATCCACATATTCAACACAGGTTTGTTGGCGCTTTCCATAGAACTGATCTTACAATGCCTTCCTTTGTCTTCATCGTCTCCGGGGTGCCTCGTTTCCCTTATAAAAACAAACGTTAGATTAACTCCCGGATGCCTTTTAATGACATCGGTAACATCGATATGATGATATCTTCCGGTTGAATCAAAAGTTATTTCACCTGCAACAAAAGCAAGCTCACCTACATCCTGAACCAGTGCTTCTGTTTCATCCAGCAAAGGCGCATTTTCCCAGGTAAGCTTTTTAGCATCAAAGTGATCAGTTGGTATCAGATATGCATGCATCCGGAAAGTTTTGCCTGTTGAAACGCTGCCGTGTACACTTAGAACAATCCTCGCGGCTTTACCAATGGCTTCTTTTCCACTCTTAAAATTGATATAAGTGACACTATTGTTTTCAGCTTTTGATGCGTCCAATTCCACCCTGAGCTCTTTATCGTTGCTATAATTTTTCAGCCCCGTTGTGCCACCTGCTGCCATTGCATCGCCTGCGGGTAGAATGGCTTTCTTTGTTAATTTTCTATTTGCCGGAATGGTCAGTAGCTGAACACTCTGAGGAGGAAGGGTTAGCTGAAGAATTCTGTTTGCCGGCATATAGTTAAGTTCAGTAACCTCTCCGTAGTGGTTTTTATCAACCGTTTCCAACGTAACCGGTGACCCGGCATATACGCCAATAGCAGATAAGTTGACAGTAGCCTCATAATTAAATGATCCCCTTTGCACAAGCCATACGTGATAATTATCTGACACAGGGTCATAACTCGTATGTGTATCCAGCCCGCTATCCGTTGTATCAGGTTTTGTTTCCATCAGGTCACGCCCTTCTTTAAAACCCTTTGCAAACAACCTGACCACTTCTCCGGTACGGAGTAAACCGGATACATTATAATTGGCTTTAGCTGATGCTGAAGGGCCGTCCCCTTCGGCAAAAAGCTTGATCTCTCTTACTTTAACCTTCCCGGTGTCGGTACTTGTCCACCTCACCTTATCAGTAAATACGGGCTTAGGAAATTCAAGCCATACCTGGACATACTTTGAATTTTTTTCCTCGCTTCCGGGTATTTCCATCCACCTGCCACTGTCTGATAAATATTCCAGTCTGAAATTTTTAACCCGGTCCGTTCCGGTGTAGACTCCATAGGAAGAGCCGGTATATATAACGGCGCTTCCAAGAGAATGCTTTGAACCAAGGTCAACTTCTATCCACTTTTCCTTTGATGAAGAATCAGGCTGCCATGAGGAGGTATCTGACTTATCCCCATCGTTAATGTATTTTGCTGTCTCACCTTTTGAAGATGCATAAACAGGCTTTCCCAGGGCAAGGTTAACATAAGCATCCTCTACAATGCGTTTGCCCTGCCAGGTAAGATGATGACCAGATTTTATTCCCCTCGGGTAGACATCACTGGTAGTATTTGCAAATTTAAAGGCCCACATGCCGTAAGCGCCGTTTTTCATGTTGTTAGAATACATACCGGCCCATTCTGAAAATACGGATGGTGAGTCATATGTTTCTTCTTTATCGATCAGCAGTGCGTTCATCCATCTGCCTGTTTCTGTAAACACAATTGGCAACTCATTATTCACCGGGTGGTTTTTCCGGATCACCTCCCGGATATCAGAAACCCTTGTTTGATAGCCGATGGCAGGTTGATTGTAAGAATGGGTACTGAAAACATCAAACAGGTCATGGTTAAGCTTTTTACCGTTGTATCCATCACGGATATGGCCAACCACATAAGCCCACCAGTCGGTATTATTTCCGGCAGTGACCGGGGCCACCAGCCGCGCCTTCAGGGATTTATGGTGATGTTTGTTGACGTCTTCCACTGCACTTCTGATTGCATCAGAGGCAATCTGCAGTCCCCGCGTCCAGGTTTCCAGTTGCATGGGTCCTGCAGCGCGGTGGTTTGGTTCATTCTGCAAGGCATACATGCTTACATCACCTGTTTTGGCAGCGTAGTAAGCAAGCGTGTAGAATTGCTGCCATTTTAACCATTTGTGCTGCCAGGTATCTTCGAAATTCCTTTCATTGATCTGGAGGATAACGTCAATGCGCAGCTTCTTTAATTCATTCAAAGCATAATTAAAAACCATCTTGTTTCCTCCACTTTCAGTGGCATAAAGCTTATTCAGCATTTCCCAGTTTACCCGGGAAGAGTTGACCGCATTATCCCTGAATATCTTTTTCTGATTGTCAAATGCTTCCAGATTATTGATTTCGTTTTGTATGATGAATGCTTTTTCCGGAGCAAATTCATTCAAGGACGTCCAAACCCTTAACGAGTTAACAGATGAATACTCGACCCATGCTGATACATTGCTGCCAGGCATATAATACCCCTGGTTATAGCCGACATACTTTAATGACCTGCCTGCCTTATTGTTTAACACCTGTATTTTTAAAGTTTTAGTTGCCGTATCTTTTTTTTCTTTGGAAGCTGTTTTATCCGGAAGTGCCTGCCCTTCTATTAATTCTCCATAGACCTCAACTTCTTCCAGCGCTAACCCGTCGGCAGCGATTGTTTGCAGGCGTACCATAAAAGTGGTTACGGGAGTACCAATGGTATATCTTACAGAAGCACCTCCATTCATGAGAACAGGAACAAGATTCAGGTCAGTCCAGTTGGCATCATCCCAATACTGTATTTTCAATTCCCTCTGTAATTTTTCGGAACCGCCTGGCAAGCCATATACAACAAGGGAGGAAAGCTTGTGATACTTATGCAGATCAATCTCAATAAAATGAGGCGCCTTCTTCCCGGTAATGGTTTTCCAGCTATTCGTTTCCCCTTTCAGGCCGTCCACTGCCTTTGACCCACGGTACACGTTATCTTCAGAACTTACAATCAGTTGCTTGTTCAATGCCGCATTGATAACCTGGGACCGGACGAAAGAACATGTTAAGGTAAATGCAGTGACCGTTATAAAGAATATTTTAAACATCATGGAGATATTCATATGCAGCATATATTTATTCGGTTATAACAGGCTTGTTTTATTAACTAAAGTATTGACGACGGCGATGTGCTTTTACATCACGCTGCCAATCGCACTAAACCGGCTGGGCACAAACAGGAAAATTTCACTGACCGCCATTTGTGATTCCTGCGCTATTTACCGTGATTTGAGCAAATAAACAAAACATTAAATTTTTAAGTGTTCCGCAGGGTTGAAGTATATCAATAAGATTACCCGTGCTGAATGCTTTTTCTGTATTGCTCAGGGGACATGCCTGTCTTTCCCTTGAACAATTTAGAAAAATAAACAGCAGATTCGAATTCGAGTTCAAACGCTATTTCTTTAACAGGCTTTGGAAGATCAGACAGGAGTGTCTTTGCCCTGTCTATTTTTAATTGTATGAAGTATTGCCCGGGAGCTATCCCGGTATAAGCTTTAAATGCTTTTCGAAACCAGGAATAACTTACCTGGAGTTGTTCTGCAATTTCTTCGATCGTAATGTCCCGAGTGATATTATTGCGCAATATCAATCTTGCCTGGTTAATGATTCCAACGGTGCTGTTCTCGCTTTTAAAACATTCCTGTTTTGTTTTGGCGTGGATGGCCCCAAGCAGGTGATTTACAGCACCGGAGATTAAAGGCTGGTATCCCGGGTTTTCGTTTTTTGTTTCTTCGATGATGTCAGCGTAAAGGTGGATGATGCTTTCATGTATGCCGATGTATAACAAGGGGTTTGACGGTCGGAAAATTCCTTTGGTCACCAATTGGTCAATAATTTCACCCTTGTAACCTACCCACATTTCATTCCGACCCATTTTTGTATCGGGTTTGAAACGGTGCCATTCGCCTGGAAAGAGAAGGATGACTGTTCCTTCTTTAAACAATTTTTTGTTTACAATGCTGCGATTCGAAAAAGCCCTCTCCCCTGGTAATATAAATCAGCTGGTATTCATCAAATACCCTTCCTGTATCCCAGATGAATACATGATGAGCAGGATGATTTTCAGGCGGATAAGGTTCTGATTTATGAATACGGCTTGCACCCACATTTAAAACAAACAACCCCCACTTTTCATCTTCTTCGCTGACAGGCAAATATTTAAAATAATTCTGCATCACGTATCATTCAAAAATATCAAAAAATACATGTAAAATATCAATTCGGATGTTTGAAACAGCTCTTAACATCGTTAAATTTGTTACTAATTGTTGAGGCTGGCCGTATGAAAGCTCAGATGGTCTGATGACATCAGACTGTTTATCGTCTCTCCTTTACATGCAGCCAACTTATTATCGTAATTTTATCAAACTTTTGATTTAAGCAATTGAAATTCACAAATTCAATGGTTTAAGCAGCAGGATGTGCTCGAATGCATTTTACAAAAGTATCCCTATATCTGTTGTCACACCTGATTGACCACCGTGTGCCATGTAAATTAAATTGCTAATTAAACAAATGTTTATGAATGTCTGCTTGCCAAACTCCGTGTTGAGTATACCTGTTATGTGTTCAATAAAAGGCGTGCTGAACCGCACCAGCGTGTTAACCCTGTTATTACTCGGGGCCTGTTTTTCTCTCGTTGCCCAACAGGTCGTTTCAGGCCGGGTAACTTCCGGTGACAGCGCTGTGGCAAATGCTACCGTAAGGGTAAAGAACGCCTCCGCTGCCTCGCAAACCAGCAATGACGGCACGTTTTCACTTCCGGCCCCTCCGGGCTCAACACTGATTGTAAGCCATGTAAGTTTTATTTCCCAGGAGGTAAAGGTAACGGGAAATGCCATCAACGTCCAGTTAGAGCCTTCAGCAGCACAATCCATGAAAGAAGTGGTTATCGTAGGTTATGGCACTCAAAGAAGAAGCGATGTTACCGGTGCGGTGGCATCCGTAGATAAAAAAAGGCTTGAAAACTTGCCGAATACAAACTTTGCACAGGCGCTGCAGGCATCTGTACCCGGATTAAGTATTGACCAGAACAGTGGCGGTGCGGAGGGTAACAACAATACCATAAGGATAAGGGGAAGAAACTCCATTACTGCGGCCACATCGCCCCTGATCATTCTTGACGGCGTTCCCTACAGTGGAAGTATATCAGACATCAACCCTCCCGATATTGAATCCATCAATGTGCTTAAGGATGCATCATCGGCAGCCATTTACGGATCGCGTGGAGCCAATGGTGTAATTATCCTTACTACAAAGAAGGGTTCACGCGGCGAACCTGTTATTTCGTACAATGGCTTTTATGGAGTGCAAAATATTTCCAATCTGCCCAAAGCATTATCGCCGGAGGAATTCTACGCGTATAAGAATACACGTGAGCCAGGTTCCGTTACAACATCCGAACAAGCTGTTTATGATTCAAAGATCTTCCCTGACTGGATTGACCTGGTGACCCGCCAGGGGAGCAAAATGCAACATACCCTTGGTGTAAACGGCGGTGGTGAGAAATTTAAATATTATGTGTCCGGAACTTATCTTAACGTAAAAGGAGTTGCTGTTAACGACGACTTCAAGCGGCTTTCCTCACGTATAAATTTAGAAGCAAATATTAAATCATGGCTGACCCTGGGTTCCAATACTCAACTTTCGTATAATGACAGAAGTGGCTTGCCTGCTACGTTTGCTGACTACCAGGGAGCATTCAGATTTAACCCGCTGACTACTGCATTTAACGCGGATGGAACCCCTACCATCTACCCGTGGCCGCAGGACCTGTTTTTCGCAAACCCCCTGGCCCCTACTTTGGCCAGCAATACCGACGAAACGTATAAGATCATTTCAAATAATTATGTGAATATCGAAATACCATTTATCAAAGGGTTGTCATACCGGGTAAATACAGGTATTGAATATACTACCAGGGCCCAGAATACCTATTTCGGATCTGATACCCGGACAGGCTTGCAGGCAAAGGGGGACCTTACCATTATCAATTCAACCAACAAAAATTTTCTTGTTGAAAACATCGTAAACTATAATGTCTCGTTGAAGAGGCACACATTTGCGTTTACAGGCCTGTACAGCATGCAAAACGAAATCGGCCGTACCGACAATCTTGATGCAACCGGTTTCCCAAATGATGTGCTGACCTTCTACCAGGCAAACGTGGCATCGAGTATCAGGCCTTCTGCCGGGTATAACAAAGAAACGCTGATCTCCCAGATGGCGAGATTGAATTATTCCTATAACAGTAAATACCTCCTCACTTTCACAGCCCGCCGCGATGGTTTTTCCGGCTTTGGCGCAAACAACAAATACGCGTTCTTTCCTTCCGTGGCAGCCGCGTGGAATATTTCAAGTGAAGATTTTATGAATAACAGCAAGGCCATATCCAACTTAAAACTCCGGGTTTCTTACGGCAGTAATGGTAACCAGGGAGTGAGTGCTTATAATACACTGGCCAGGCTGTCAACCCGCAGCTATGTGGATGGGGCGACGACATTGCCGGGATATATACCCACTTCGCTTGGGAACCCTGGTTTAAAGTGGGAAACAACCGTTGGGGCGAATGTAGGGGTTGATTTTACCTTATTTAACGGACGTATTGATGGGTCGTTGGATGCGTACCAGAAAAACACCCACGATCTGCTGTTGTCGAGGGAAATATCGTCGGTACATGGTGTCAGCAGGGTATTACAGAACATAGGGAAGACATCAAACAAAGGTCTGGAATTAGGCGTAAACAGTATAAACATTCAAAACAGCGATTTTGTCTGGTCTACCAATCTCAGCATTTCCGGAAACAGGAATAAAATTACAGACGTTTACGGCGATGGCAAAAGTGATACATTAAACCAGTATTTTATTGGCCAGCCAATTGATGTCAATTATTCTTATAAATACGCTGGTGTATGGCAGCTGACGGATGATCTCAGCAAGGCACCTCCGGGAACAAAAGCAGGCTTTGCCAAAGTTGTGGATGTAAATGGTGATCTTAGAATAACGCCGTCTGCCGACAGAATGATCATCGGCAGCCGCCAGCCGGATTTTATCTATGGTATCGGCAATTCATTTACCTATAAGAATATTTCGTTGTATGCTTTTGTGCAGGGCGTTAAAGGAACCAGCAGGGTCAATGCACTGATCTCCGATAATGTTCAGAACGGCGTAAGAAACAATACTTTTTCCAAAAATTACTGGACACCGACAAATCCCACAAATGACTACTACGCCAACGTGCTTGGAGCAAATGTATTTGGCGCCAACATCTATGAAAGTGACAGTTATGCGCGGTTGAAGGATTTGTCATTATCTTACAACTTCCCTTCGAAGATTTTAAGTCAGTTAAAAATAAGCAGGTTGAAAGTTTTTGCGAACGCCCGTAACCTGGTGACAATTACAAAATGGACGGGCCTTGATCCCGAATTAAATTCACAGGACGATATTCCGCTGCAAAAGGAATTCATTCTCGGTTTAAACATCAGCTTATAATTAAATTATTAAGACATGACTTTAAGAATTAAGATACTTTTATTTGCATTCGCCGCGATCGTTTTTGCAGGTTGTTCAAAAGACATACTCGAAGAAGACGCTCCAGCCATAATCCTGGCTGATAACCTGTACAAAAACAAAGTTGGTTTTGAAGCCGGTTTAAATGGATTGTATTACCAGGTGCGGAGGTCCCGTTCCGGGTATACTGCAGGCGATATCAACGGTATGATGCTGGTGCCGGCATATATTGGCACCGACAATGCCTATGGTAATTACCTGGGGCCGGCAAGCTCATTTAACATCTGGGGTGTTGCCAACAATCCTACTCTTGGTGAATACCGGGCAGAATGGGCCTGGTTGTATGAAACCATCAACGCTGCAAATACCATCATTGGAAGAGCTGAAAATCCGGAAGTAACCTGGACCGAAGCTGAAAAGAACGCCGTACTCGCAGAAGCACGGGCAATACGAGCCTGGTGTTACCGCCACCTTACCTATTCCTGGGGAGATGTGCCATTGGTTCTGACAGAATCCTCCGGCTCCAATATCAGGACAGATTTTGAAAGAACTCCCGTCGCTGAGATCAGGAAGGTTATGGAAGAAGACTGGCTGTTTGCCGAACAATTCCTGCCGGTAACTTCTCCCAACCAGGGTAAAATTCTAAAAGGTACCGTTCAGCATTACCTGTCCGAGCTATATCTTGCCCGGGGCTCAAACGACAAGGCAAGGGACTATGCATTAAAAGTGACCACCAACACAAATTACAGGTTGATAACAGCACGATATGGGGTAAACGCTTCAAGGCCCGGAACCCCTTTCACGGATATTTTCCTGGAAGGGAATTCCAATCGTAGCCAGGGTAATACAGAGGCGTTATGGGTTATGCAGGCGGAATTGAATGTGATTGGCGGAGAACCGGATAACGTTATGCGGAGATATTGGGTGAACCGATATTATTCACTTGTTGTAGGTGGAAAAAGCCCCTTCCTGGTAAGTGCAGAAAACGGCGGGAGAGGTATTGGACGATTCGGGCCAACCAAATGGGCGCTCAGCATTTATCCGCCGGGTGATGACAGGGGGTCGAATTTTGCCTGGCGTTTCTCTTATGTTATCAATAACCCGAACGGAATTCCTGCGGGATATACGTTAGGGCAAACGTACAACCTCGACCGCACATCCAATGAGAAAGCCAATAATCCTAACTGGCCCAGTACCCGCAAGTGGGATTATGCAAGCCCCGTCGATCCGAATATAGACAGGGCTTATAATGACCAGGTTTATGTGCGGGCGGCTGAAACATACCTTTTGCTTGCAGAAGCTTACTTTAAATTAGGTGACCGTGCCAGTGCCGCAACTGCTATTAATGCCCTGCGGACACGTGCGCGTGCGCCCGTCATCACAGCTGCGCAGGTAACATTAGATTTTATCCTTGATGAACGTTCCAGGGAATTGTTTTCTGAAGAGGAAAGAAGATATACTTTGGTGCGTACCGGGAAGTTTGTAGAGCGGGTCAGGCTTTATAATGTGCTTTCAAAGGCTACTATTTCCGACAGGGATGCGCTTTTGCCTATCCCCCAAAACGTAATTGATGCAAACCTTACAAAAAAACTTCTCCAAAACCCGGGTTATTAAAGCATAATACTTCTGAAAAACAGGGGTGTTCTGTCCTTACTGAATACATAAATGGTTAAACTATTTTTTTGCAGCCTGTATTGTTTAATGATATGCTGTTTCAGTTATGCCCAGGCTAAATCAGATTCGGCATTTCATTTATACCTGTTGATCGGGCAATCGAATATGGCAGGAAGGGGAGAGGTCAGTGGAAAATATAAGTCAGCCGGCAGGCCAAACATCTACATGCTGAATAAAAATAACGAATGGGTCGTTGCCAAACATCCTTTGCATTTCGACAAGCCTAATGTGGCAGGTGTAGGTCCCGGATTATCTTTCGCGATGGAGATGGCAGGATCCGGCCCGGGTGTTAAAATCGGCCTGGTTCCTTGTGCGGTAGGAGGCTCATCGATAAATGTTTGGAAGGCCGGAGCGTATGATTCAGCCACGAAAACGCACCCCTATGATGATGCGATGAAACGTATCGATGTAGCTCGTCAGCAAGGCGTTTTCAAAGGCGTTTTATGGCACCAGGGAGAATCAAACAGTACTCCTGGCGGGGCTGCTGATTATTTGCCCAAACTTATTTCGCTCATTCAACAGGTCCGCGACCGTGTGCAAAATAAAGATATTCCATTTATAGCGGGCGAACTGGGAACTTACAGAGATCAATACGATCACATCAATAAAGTTCTTATGCAGCTCCCTGGTCAGGTTCCGTTCACCGCCATTGCATCTTCCAAAGGATTAAAGCATAAAGGAGATGGGACACATTTTGACTCACCTTCGGCAGACAAGCTTGGAAAGCGCTTTGCAAAGGAAATGAAACGACTGCAACGTCAATCAAAAACACGGAGGTTAAACCAATGATGCCCAGGATTACCTGTTCCCTGACTTTACTGTTATCAACATTACTGTGTTTAGGTAAAATATCGCTGCCCGGAATATTCGGTGATAATATGGTGCTTCAGCAAAAATCGCAGGTTGCCATATGGGGTAGATCCAATGCAGGTGCAGGGGTGGTAATCGTTACCTCATGGAATAAAAAATCATATACGGCAAAAGCGGATAATAACGGACACTGGAAACAAATGGTCAGTACCCCAACCGCCGGCGGACCGTTTGACATCAGTATCAGTGATGGCGAAAAACTAACGTTAAAAAATGTGCTGATCGGGGAAGTATGGTTTTGTTCAGGTCAGTCCAATATGGAGATGCCTCTAAGAGGCAATTCATCTCCCATATTAAATGCGGCTGAAATTATTTTAAACGCCGACAATCCGTACTTAAGATTGTACAGGGTTGGCCGGGCTTCTTCGTTATCACCTGTTGAAGATCCGAAAGGACAATGGAACCTGTCTACGTCTGAACATGCGCGTGAATACAGTGCGCTTGCCTTCCAGTTTGGACAAATCCTTCAGAAACGGCTTAAAGTCCCGGTAGGCCTTATTTTATCAAGCATCGGTGGAACCATGATTGAAGCCTGGATGCGTTCCGGCAGCCTGGCATCATTTCCTGAAGTGAAGATCCCGGCGAGCCTTGATACTGTGCAGGCGCCTCATAAAGAACCAACTGCGCTATACAACGGGATGGTCGCGCCGGTGGCAGGCTACGCAATAAAAGGGTTTATCTGGTACCAGGGAGAATCTAACCGTCATGAGGCCGAACGATATGAAAAACTTTTCCCGGCAATGGTTGCTGACTGGCGGAAACAATGGGGACTTGGAGACATTCCGTTTTATTATGTACAGATCGCGCCTTTCGCCTCATCCGACAAGACCCGCAACGGCCCCCGCTTGCGTGAGGCCCAGTTAAATGCAATGAAAGTTATTCCCAATAGCGGCATGGTGCCTGCCATTGATGTCGGGATGGAGAACGATATCCACTCCATGGACAAAACAACGCTTGCCATGCGCCTCTCCTATTGGGCTCTTGGCAAAACCTATGAGATCAAAGGAATTCAATATTATTCTCCTGACTACAGGTCTGTTGCTATCGAAGGAAACAAAGCAATCGTAACTTTTGATCATGCGCCTTACCTAACCTCCTTCCGAAAAAAATTGACCCTGTTTGAAATAGCAGGAGAAGATCAAAAATTCTACCAGGCAAATGCTGAAATTAAAGCTAACCAGGTCATTGTTCAAAGCGATAAGGTTTTGAAACCCGTTGCGGTAAGATACGCCTATAAAGACTGGGTGACGGGAGAATTGTATAATAATGACGGATTGCCTGCATCGTCATTCAGAACAGACAACTGGTAATACCATCATTCTTAAGCCATCGATGCGGTATGTTAAAGTACATTGCAATCTTCCTCTCCACCTTCCCCTGCATTGCTTACACGCAGAACATTCAGAACCTTACCTGTAACTATGTGTCGAGCCCTGCCGGTATCGATGATGTAACCCCTCAATTAAGTTGGAACATACATTCAACGGTTCGTGGTGAGCGTCAAACCGGCTACCAGGTGCTGGTTTCTTCTTCATCCCGGCGACTGGCATCAGGTGATGGTGATGTTTGGAACAGTGGCAGGATTAGCTCGGAGCAAAATCTCTATCACCGTTATGCCGGAAAAAAACTTAGATCCGGTAAAAAATATTTTTGGAAAGTACGCATTTGGAATAAAGACAAAAAAGTTTCCGCCTGGAGCGCTGATGCGTCCTGGACAATGGGTTTACTTCAACCGGGAGACTGGAAAGCGCAATGGATAACCGCTTCAAAATGGTTTTATCCACCTGCCTACCGTTCAAAAGGTTTAGAGATCAATCAAACAGGCGGATGGGCTGATGTGGACCTGGGAACCTCATCTGTCATCGATCAGGTACATCTTTATCCTTTTACAAAAGATTTATTCCCGGTACATTTCAGGATTGAAGCTTCGGATGATTACTCTTTTTCACATCCTTCCACCCTCGTGGATTATTCTACGCGTAAATACCTGCTTAAAGACAGTGGCCTGCGGGTGTTAGAAGGTAAGAAGATCAAAGCAAGATTTATCAGGCTTTTTATCCCCGGCGATACATCAAAAAAAGGATTTATCGTACGACAGATGGAAGTCATATCCGGAGGAAAGAACGTCGCACGGTACAAATTCACCCGGGAAAACGGCACAAGATGGAACAGGGGCCACGCAGTTTTTTTGGTTGACGGGATGCCTTCCAGAAATGAGGGAGACTCTTCAACTTCTGATGCATGCCCGATCACAACGGCGCCCGTTTTACGCAAAGCGTTTACGATAAACAGATCCATCAGTCAGGCAACATTATATGTTGCTGCACTGGGAATGGCCGACATTACGATCAACGGGCAAAAAGTTGGTGACCAGGAACTTGGGCCGCCTTTTTCTGACTATTCCAAACGGGTGATCTATATAACCCATGACGTAACTGATCATTTCAAACAAGGCGAAAATGTGATTGGAGCAACACTGGCAAATGGCTTCTTCAGCCCGCTTGGAAAAGGTTTCGGTCAAAGGCATTCAGGTAACGGGCCGCCGCAGTTGTTGCTGCAAACCGAGATTGAATTTACCGATGGCAGCAAACAAACGATCAGATCAGATGAAACGTGGCAATGGGAACGCGGCCCGGTCATTTTTAATGACCTTTGGACCGGTTACACGGAAGACCGTCATTATGAAAAACGGGGCTGGAATATACCGGGATATTCTGCTGCCGGCTGGAAACCGGTATGCATTGCAGACGCACCCTCGGGAAAATTATGTTCACCAATGGCTCCGCCCATCAGGATAAACGGCGTAAAAAAGCCGTTCCGTGTTAAAGCCAACCATGCTTTCTTTGATGCAGTAACGGTTGGCTGGCCGCAGCTTAAGATCAATGGAAAGGCCGGGCAAACGGTTACCATTAGCGGCAAAGGGCCTGGATTTACGATTCCTGCTCTCACTTTCACAATCGCAACAGACGGGCCTGCCGTACTACAACCAAAATATATTGTTCTTTCCGGCCCTACAGATATCCAG
>JBGSYC010000122.1:0-45795 GCA_041751095.1 Flavihumibacter sp. | reverse complement strand
TTATCCGGAAGACGGCAAAAAAAGACACTTTGAGGATGTAGACGAAGCCTCTGCAAATGCCGGATTGTATGTTCATTTTCATTCCAGCCCGTGGTGCCAGGGACCGGCTGTAGGCAAAGGAATGCGTTTCGACCTTGGAGGCATGGGTACTATGGACGATCCGGGGATCCGGTGGTGGTTTGATTATGTGCAAAAAAAAGGGCAGAAGCAAAAGAATGAAATGCCCGAAGTGCGGCCCTTCAATAAGACCTTCTAACTTTAACACACTGAATGTTAGCGTTCATATTTAAAACCTAAAGTTGATGTATATGCGATTTCTCTACAGCCTTGTTCTCATTACGCTGCTCGCCCGTTGCAATCAAAAGAAAGAAAAGGAGCAGGACAACGGTACGAAACCGGACGGCTGGGCTATGCTGAATTTTGTAAAGGTAGATAGCCTGAATCCCATTTTACACCCTTCTGCCGATAAGGCTTTTAAGTGTCCCATTCGTAAAGACCTGGTTTATTGGGAACAGAGAAATGTACTCAACCCGTCTGCTGTGGTAAGAGAAGGCCGGGTGTATTTAATTTATCGTGCCCAGGACAAACACATGACGTCACGCTTAGGGTTGGCTATCAGTGAAGACGGTTTGCATTTTGATAAACAACCTGAACCGGTTCTGTTCCCTGGCAATGATGATATGAAAAAATATGAATGGCCCGGAGGCATAGAAGATCCGCGGGTAGTAGAAAGTGAGGACGGAACTTATGTTTTAACCTATACTTCCTACGACGGAAAAGTGGCACGCCTCTGTCTGGCAACTTCAAGGGACCTCCGAACCTGGACTAAGCATGGGCTTGTTCTGGGAGAAGGAAAATATAAAGATATCTGGTCGAAATCAGGAG
The DNA here is from genome assembly GCA_041751095.1 of Flavihumibacter sp. Classification (GTDB taxonomy): domain Bacteria; phylum Bacteroidota; class Bacteroidia; order Chitinophagales; family Chitinophagaceae; genus JADCRZ01. The sequence continues at coordinate 44,910 of JBGSYC010000122.1, read as the reverse complement.
CCATTGTATCAAAGCAGGCCGGTGATAAAATTATCGCCGTTAAAATAAACGGTAAGTATTGGATGTATTTCGGAGACACGGATTTATACCTTGCCACTTCAACCGATCTCATTCACTGGGAAGTTGGAGAGAATGAAGAGAGCAAAAAAATGGTATCTGTGCTACACCCCCGTTTGGGTTATTTTGACAGCCGTTTGGTGGAACCTGGTCCATACGCATTGCTGCAGGAAAAAGGCATTCTCTTAATCTATAACGGAAGCAACGCAGCTAATTTCAATGATACCACAATGCCTCAGTTTACCTATAGCGCCGGACAGGCTTTGTTCGATAAAAGTAAACCATACAAGCTGATAGAAAGAACCGATACCAATTTCATTCATCCTGATAAACCCTATGAAAAAACAGGAGAGGTTAACGAAGTTTGCTTTGTGGAAGGACTGGTGTATTTTAAAGAGAACTGGATGCTCTACTACGGAACAGCAGATTCCAAAATTGCAGTAGCCATAAGAAGCGGTAAATGAGCAATGTCGGATATGCACAGAGATGTTTGCCAGTGTACGGATTTTACCTGATGATATCACAACGCATTTCTTAACGTAAATGATGCTTCTCCATTCTTTCCAGGATTACTTCGATGATTGTTTTACTGAGATAAATTTTGAAAGGCCATCTGAATGGTAATGCCAGATATTGCCTTGTTATCCCGGATAAGTTCAGTTGCCTGAAGAAGAGGTCTTTGGCTACCAGTGAGAGCCGGTTAGCGATAGGGACTCTATGTTTATACAAATATGAACGAAGGTCAAACGGGGTTGAAATATTTCGACTGTTTGGCCAATACACCGTATGCTCAACTTTCTCGTTTCTGTTGAGGGAGTCCGGGTCAATATCCGGGATGATAGGCAGGTATTTCCTTCCGTCTATATCTATGGTAAATCTTCGCCTGCATTCCCCGTTTTGGTAGCCGTTCAAAAAGATCGGGTTGGTGGTATCTTCAGGTACCAGGAACCTTCTCTGTAAAAACCGCTGGCAATTTCTTCTGCCCAGTAAAAAGTCATGGATACGGTATTCCTTATGAAAAAAGCCGCTGAAGCCACCCATGGCACCACAGGCAATCGCGTCGCTTCCTATAGCAAGAATATCACCGGCGTTAGCAGGCACTCTTCTTTTGGGTACAATTAAAAAACGGCTGAAGTTTTCGTAATCATATGCTTCTTCGATGTCATCCACTTTAAAAAGTAACTGGCCGGTTGCCGCATTTACCAGGCCCTTCAATACTTCTGTGATTTGTGTACGGGGTGGTTGTGTTTCGCTTTCATTTGCCTCTTCCCGGCTATGGCTGGGGAAGGGATCAACAAGGATGACGGTTCGTGTGAATTTATCATGGCTCGAATGATCCCAGCCTTTGAGCCGTAATTCTTCAGTTTCTTTAATCACCTCGTGCAACTCTTCTTTTGTATATTCTTCAGGTGCAGCCTTTGATATCTCTTTGAATTTAACAGCCAGCTTTTCGTTTATTTTATCCGAAGCTTCAGATATGCTTTTTTCCAGTTTCGCGGTTTCCTCGTTAGTTGAAAGTGCCAGGTGCATAAGTATCCTGGTAACTTCAAACGGTTCATTGTTCATCATACCACCATCAGTAATTACGTATGTATTATCCCGGCGGATAATATCATCGGTTACATCAAAGCCATAGAGTATTTTGTATAGCGGGTTCCGGAGAATAAGATTGCGGGGCCTTTTTAACAGTCGTGCCGCAAGTGCTACCGGGAATGCGCCCGTTGCCATTGCTGCATCCCTTAAAAGAATACTTCCTGCGTTATTTTTTTGTTTGAAATCAATTTGTTGTATATACGCGGGCACGTGGTTATCGGTAACACGAAAATGTACAAAGTCGCGATAGTTATAGGAGATGTATGCATTCTCTCCCGGCATTCTCTCCAGGCTGTCAGGAGGTTTGCCCGGAGCATCCGGCAAGGAATGGAACTTGAGCTGATGCCGCAGACCGTTGATATTGGACAGTGCCAGCCAGACGTCAAGGTCTTTTGAGATATATGGCCTGAAAGTATCACAAACCGGATTTAACAATACATCATTTGCAATCGCGTTGATAAACGAAGAATTCAGGATTGCTACAGCACGATGGCTTGCCTCACCTGGTTCTGCTTCCAAATCACTTTTATCCAGTAATTCATCCAGCATATCAGCTCTGCCGGTAAGGTTTACCCAACTGTCAAATAGCCTGTTCTTTTTAGTTATTTTTTCATCTGTATAATTTGCGAAATTCACATGTGGAAAATTGCATTGCAAAGCGGCGGCAGCGATAGCTGCAGTCATACCTCCGGCTGAAGCGCCGGCCATAACGTCGATCATTACTTTGTGCTGCGGAATTTGTGCTTCGCCCGCCTGCCGGGCCTTTTCCCATCTTTCGAGTGTCTCAATAAGATAATCCATCATACCCGCAGTATAGGCGCCGGCGGACACGGCTCCGGCCATACACAGACCAATGTGGAGGGTATCATTTTCGTCTGCGGCGTTTGTATCCGGAGCGTTGAAGTTGCTCTGCTCCTCAATATAGGTTTCTACTTTTAATTTGAGATCTTCAGCACTGATGTCTTCGGAAATCCTGGAAATAAAATCCATCAACCCATTCTTCCTAAGATTTGATTGTGGCATATATTGATCATGTTGAGAAATTTACTTAACAGTCACCCGTTCTATTTTGCCTACTATGAATATATACGAAAATGCTCCCGCCAGTCCTAATGTGCCAATAAACACCAGGGCAGGTTCAAAGTTTCCTCCGCTAACCAGAAACCCGATCGCAAGGGGAACTATTATAGAAGCGAGATTGCCCATAAAGTTAAATACGCCACCGGTTAGTCCCACCAGGTGCCTGGGTGACAAGATCGAAACGAATACCCATGAGATCAGGGCCATGCCGGAGCCAAAAAAAGCCAGAGACATAAAGAGAATGACCAGGGTAGTATTGTCTGTATAATTAGCGCCGACGATGCAGCCTGACAAAAGAAGTCCGATGATGATTGGTGTTTTACGCGCCATGCTTACCGATCTCCCCCTGGTAACCAAATAATCGGAAACAAAACCTGATAAAAGCAGGCCTGCGCAAGCTGACAAAAAAGGTATGGAGGCCAGGTACCCTGTTTTTAAAAAGCTCAGGCCGCGGTATTGCACTAAGTATATTGGAAACCAGGTAAGAAAAAACCACAGGGTAGCATTAACGCAAAACTGCCCGATGTAAACTCCCCATAATGTCCGGCTGCTGAATACCTGTATCCAGTCTTCCTTTCGCCAGGCAGATTTTTTCGCTGTGTCAGGTTCTTTTCTTCTAAGAACGCCGCCTCCTTGTTCAATATACTCCAGTTCTGCGTTGTTTACGCCTGAATGTTCCAGCGGATCCCTGTAAAACAGGTACCAGATTACTCCCCAGGCTAAACCTGTCAGGCCTGTAGCAATAAATAATCCTCTCCATCCGGTGTAATGCTGCAGCGCTATCAATGCAGGAGTTAAAAAAGCTAGGCCTATAAACTGGCCGGAAACATACAACGCTGTGGCAGATGCCCTTTCATGATCGGGAAACCAGCTAGTAACGATGCGGTTATTGATGGGGTAGGAAGGAGCTTCAAAAGCTCCTGTCGCCAGGCGGAAAGCATACAAGCTGGCAAAACCCTTTGCCAACCCCTGCGCCACCGTGGATAGAGACCACGTAACCAAACAAAGTGCGTATAATAATCGTGGGCCGATGCGGTCTGCAAGCAGGCCCCCTGGAATTTGCAAAGCGGCATACGTCAAGCCAAAAGCTGAAAAAAGCGATCCCAATTGTATGGGCGATAACATTAGCTCTTTACTCAGGCCGGGGGCCGCAACAGAAAGATTGCTCCGGTCCAGATAATTGATCACGACGTTTATAAAAACAAGCGCTAACATCCGGTAACGCACACGTGTTCTTTTCATTGTACCACTCAGTTGTTCCATTTATTTCAATATTGACTTATTTAGTGTCCGGAATTTCTAAACCATACCAACACCCGGAGTTCCGACAGCGCAGGCTGATAACCGAAAGTTGATGGCTCACAGCTCATCTTGCCGTCCACCCACCATCGACAGTAAGCATAGAGCCAACCATATAGCTGGCAGCATCGCTGGCAAGGAAGATAGCTGCTCCCTGAATCTCCTGCAACTTTGCCCAGCGGCCAAGTGCGGTAGCGCCTACAACAAACTTCTTCCCTTCTTCAGTTTCAGCAATGGGAAGGTTCATTTCTGTCAGAAATGGACCGGGGCAAAGAGCATTTACATTAATATTGAAAGGAGCCAGCTCAAGGGCAAGTGCCCGGGTCATTTGAACAACAGCTCCCTTGCTGGATGCATAAGGCGTGCGGTTTGCGAGGCCAACCAACCCTAATGTGCTTGCCAGATTAATTATTTTGCCGCCTGCTTTTTTTTTCATGAAAGGAACGACAGCCCTTGAAGCAAGCCAGGTTCCGTTTACATTTACATGCATCACTTTGGCGAAGTCTTCAGGGGAAATTTCATCAATGGGTCCGCGGATGTTGATGCCGGCGCTATTGATAAGGATATCTATCCGGCCAAAAGCATTCATGGCTTCTTTGGCCATTGCTTCCGTTTGGTGCAGATCGGTAATATCGGCACTAAATGATAGTGCCTTTGTTCCATAGTCGTCGCTCAGGTCTTTTGCAGCCTGAATCCCTTCGTCTGCATTGCGGTTGACTAACATAACGCTTGCACCTGCGGAGGCCAGTCCGGCAGCCATGGCGTATCCCAAACCCTTTGAGCCGCCGGTAATAAGGGCTGCTTTTCCAGTGAGGTCAAATTGTCTTATTCCAGGAAGTATTTCTTTACTCATAGAAACATTATATTAAGTGACGCCGATTTTTTTCTTCATTCGTCTTCATCTTCCCGGTTGTTTATAGATTTAAACACAGGCATCTTTACCCACACTGCCTCTTTAGCGGGATTTGAGAAGCCACCGAAGAACGTAAAAGAAAAGTATATAAAAATGATTTGCAATCAGATTATTTCATGAAATATTTTAGCATTGCATATTCACCCGGTGAAGAGGGCAGGCGTTCTTTGCCAACCCGCAGGGCTATTCCCATTTGAGTATAATTCAGGTAAGTCCGGCCTTCTCCCTGCTGTATGTAAAGCATTCGAGTATATTTTCTTCTTCCACTGCAAGCCTCTCTTCCGCACTCAACTGTGAAACCCTTGGAAGTGGAGAGGTGAATTTTCGCTGTTTTACCATACGAAGCGTCCGTGCCAGGTCACTGCCTTTTACGCTATCGAAGGCGGCCCAATAACCGGTGGTGAGACAGGGGATTTCCAAAGGATCGCGTGTGATCATTTCGAGGTTAAAAGCAACGGAAGGATTATGCTGCCTGCATATAGCTATGATTTTTGGTAAATCCAAAAAACCTTTGCCTAAAGGAACTTCCGACAAAAGAAAACCATCTGCATATTCTTCAACTCCCATGTCTTTTACGTGCGTGCTAAAGATGTAAGGCGCAAGCGTTTGGATGACTTCCATAGGATCTTCCACCAGGGAAATACTATTGCCAAAATCGAGTGTTACGCCAATCCATTCACTCTTCAACTGTTGGAGGGCGCTTACCAACTCGTCTGCCCGCCAGTCTTTATGATTCTCTATGGCGAGTTTCACTTTATATTTCCGGAGAACGGGCTCTGCAAGGCGTAAAGAAATTAACGAGTTTTTTTTAAATTCCTGCACCGCTTCCGGTGAGTGAAAGATTTCATACCTGCGTCCTGTTGATGTCACTGTTCTTAAAATGTGCGCTCCCGCTTCTTTGGCGTTGATCACTTCCTGTTCAAATTTCGGCACATCTTCCACTTTGCGCGGCACTGCGATTGACCCTTCGAGGTAGAGCCCCAACTTCTCGCGTTTCGCGCGGAGCTTTTTTGCAAAGTCTGCGCTCCAGTCTTTTACAACAACCTGCACCCCACCTGCACCAATCCGGTGGCAGTGTTCTACGAGGTCGATCGCGTTGGAAAAGCCCGGGTATTTCCGGCTGTTTACTTTTGACTGCCAGCGGCTGCCATATGAGTGAACCACTACACCCATCCGCATGTCTATGAAGAAGCCGGGCACTTTAAGAAAAGGCAGTGTTATGGCTCCAATTCCTATGGCAGTAGTGTCACTTAAAAACTTTCGTCGGTGCATTTGGTAGAAATTTTTAGTTCTTTGGCTGGAAGCTAGGAGGTATGGGGTATGGGGTTTGAGGTATGAGCTCTCAGCCGTCAGCTATCAGAAAGATACATGGAAATAACGTTATCCGTCTCATAGATCGTGAAAAAGTTGACACTTTGCAGTATTGGCGCCAATAGCTTACAGCCGAGCAGAAAGCTAGACGCTGGCGACTGCTTCTGCTTTCGTGTTTCTGTGGTTCCCTCCATCAGCAATTATAACCACAGAGTCATTGGTGAATCGGGGATTCAAACATCTGGTAAGATAACGGTAGTTAGGTTGATCACCAATCACAGCCTCCAAAAGTTTCAGCGATCTTTCATTTCGCCCGGAACAAAATCGTTGGCTCTTTTGTTGCGGAGGAACAATATGTGGGTATAAACATAACCCGCCCGGAACCGTGTTCCATCCAAACGCTTCGTGCTATGTTCTGTAATTTTGGTATGTTGGAATTCAAAAGCACGAACCGTTCCTATGGAACGGACTTTATTTCTTTGCCCGTTCTACCCACGGGGTGTTCCGATGGAACACGAAACGTTGCTCCTTTTGTTCCATAGGAACAATTCGTGGGTAGAAACGAAGCCAACCCTGAACCGCGTTCCATAGGAACGCTTCGTGGTAGTCCTTTTTAATTGCCGGAAGAGATGATCTTCAAAAGCACGAACTGGTTGTACCGGACTTTATTTCTTTACCTATTCTATCCACAGAGTCCTTAGGTGAACGGGGATTCAAACATCTGGTAAGGTAACGTAGTAAAGTTGATCACCAATCACACCCTCCAAAAGTTTCAGCGATCTTTCATTTCGCCCCGGAGATCGCTACATAACAAAAAACCAAATAAGGGGCTCATGAAAAATGACAAGAGAGTAAGGTAGGCCGTTCGTGTAAGGAAAGACAAATAGAGTTTTATGAAACAAAGAATTGCTGCTTTGAAAAAAACCGCATAAAACAAATCGATGATTCCCAAGAAACTCGCCCTTGAGTTATATGAAAGAGGCGCAAAGAAGAACACACAGAGGGCGCGGAGAAGCAATGGTTGCGACTGCATCCGCTTCGTGTTTCTGTGGTTCCCTCATACCTCATACCTCATACCCCATACCCCATCCCTCACACCTCATCTCCCGACATGCTTATTAAGCTCCTCCGCTGTCCATGGTACAACCCTTCCCTGCGAAGTATGTCTTGTTGTACTTACGGTGCCTCTGCTAACCGGGCCGGCAGCATTGCCCCACTCGTTTCGGATATAAGTTAAAATAGCCGCAATAGATTCATCATCCAAAGTAGAATGAGCCGGCATCACCGGAAGAATGCCGGGTGAGTTATAAATTTTCCCGTTTACTTCCACAGGTCCTTCCATACCGTGCAAAAGCACGAGAACCAATCGTTTTTCATTTCCTGTCACCCAATCCGATCCAATTAGCGGAGGAGCAAACCGGTTAAGGCCGGCACCATCCGTACCATGACACCCGGAACAGGTATTGAGATAAAGGCCTCTTCCCGAAACAAATTGCTTCTGATCTCTTTCGTTTAACAAACGCCGGGTTTGTACACCGGCGGTTTTTGCAACGTGCCCAGGCCACTCGAACATCAACATAAGGGCTTGAAGCTGTGGTTGTTGGTTTTTACCATTGTTGCGGGTTAAAATCCGTGGCGCTGACGGAAGACGAACCGGTTTGACGTTAGCTGCTTTTCCGTGGATAGCAATTCCTGTGAGCACAGCTTTTTCTTTCCAGCCCATGGTGTCTTTTACGTCCAACATGGATAACAGTGTTGCAAGCTCTGTACGATCTCCCTTGCGGACAATAGAAGTTGTAAGCATTTCCACGAAAATCTCTTTGTTGGGTTCGTGTTTTTGCCACGAAGATGAGTTCCAGAGTCTTTGCAGGAAAGTAAATTCCCGGTCCTGAAGACTGCTCAGTACGGCATCCCGAATCAATGCTGATGTATCATAACGTTCTGCTATATACGCCAATACCTGGTGACCTGTTTCCTGGCCGGGTATATCGGCGGCGAGCGTGATCTGTAGTATTTGTTCAACCGGTGCGTCATAACAAATCTTAAGCATCTCTTCCCCGAGTTTTCTACCGACGGCCGGATGCTCTCTGGCCATGGGTTCAAGCAGTCGCACAGCAGTTGCCCTTATCAGCGCACTCGGGTCGTGCAACAATTGGAAGAGTATATCCGGAGCCAGTAGTTTTAGTCCTTCCATAGTCCATAATGCATGGAACCTGCCCAAGTAGCTATCTCCTCTCAGTGCTAAATCCGTTAACGCGTCACGTATGGTGCTATCGCCCCGCTCTACCAGCAGGCGTTGCGCCATATCCCGGTACCATCCTTCCGCGTGAGATAACATACCCATCAATTCATCAGCAGAAGCCCCGGAAAGTTTTTTTGGCTTAGAGGGTTTCCAGTTTTCAGGAACTATTCTCCATATCCTTCCGCGGTTTATGGGTTTAACGAGGTTGCGCTTAATGGTTTGTTCGCGCAGGTAAGGAGTTACATAACTTCCATGCTGAACAAGACCCCTGTACATATCGGCAACATACAGCGCACCGTCAGGGCCGGTTGCGAGGTGAACGGGGCGGAATCTTTCATCTGTAGAGGCAAGAAATTCCTTTCCCGGGTTTGGATCATGAGCCGTCAGCAGAAGTCCTTTTTTGGAAACAATGTTGCGCTTGATCAAATTGCCTGACGGTTCGCATACAAACACATTCCCATAAAATTCTTTCGGCAACGTAGCTCCCCGATAAAAAAGAGGGGAGCATGCTGCCGTGAACTCCAATAACCGGCCTTCTTCATTCAGCGTTCCCGGTATGTAGCCCCGGTTAACCGCAGGGTTGGGCCGGATCGGATAAATTTTCCGATCAATGGTAAGCCCATGATCTATTCCTGTTGTGGACGTATGGTTTTTATTCCTGGATAAATAATTCGGAGGCACCAGGTCTGCATGAAGCTGCGACCAGTTGTAATTGTAAAAGAGACGCCCTTCATCATCGTGGCTAATGCCCCATTGGCCACGGAACTCCGTGCTGTCACGCAGCCATTTTCCTTCACTGAGATGATAACGAAACCGCGACCTTGCGTTATAGTACCAGTTATCGACGTTACGGCAGAGCCCGTTACCGGAGTGTTCAGGACTTGGACCGCCGGCATAAGCTGAATCGAGCAGGCTTTTTGTGTCTGCCTGAAGATCTCCATTGAGGTCTTGCGTTAACCATAAAGCTTCATTTTCGGCAACTAACGCGCCGCCCGGAACGAGCGCAATGGCTCTTGGCATCACCAGGCTGTCAATATAAACCTTACTGACGTCCATCTGTCCGTCGCCGTTAGTATCCTCCAGCACGGATATGCGGCCTACAGGTTCTTTCTCACCCCTGCCGTTTATGTCAGGCATAAACCCGCGCATCTCTACTACCCAAAGCCTGCCATCCGGATCAAAAGTAATCACCACCGGATCCTGAACCATAGGTTCGGCGGCAACAAGCTGGATCTTTAATCCCGGTGACAGCTCAAACGTTGACAACTCTTCAGCCGGAGAATGCGCAGGTGAAGGAGACGATGCTTCTTCTTTCTCTGTTTCCCGGTGACCGGAACAGCTTATAAACGCGACGGCAATCATCAAACAAGGTGCAAGTAAAAACGCCTTTACATTGAAAGCAGAACGTAGTATTGCCGGCACAATCACATATTTTCCCGAAGATGACATCTTTATTCTTTGTTATGAAACAGGTACCAGTGTAAATGGAAGGGACACTAAAGCGCACGTTATTCCAGATCACCTGCAATTATACACTATTGCGCTCATATACCTTTGGCGCCTTTTCGATGGGCCCATTTCAAATTGTCGCTCACCTGGCCATTGGTAATCAGGCATACTCTACCTTATTACAGTCAAATCAAATGACGGCGGAGCTAAAATAAGTAATAAGGTTGGATCGATTTGGCAAGAACATTTTATCTACTAAGTATTCCGACAAAAGCAAGCTTCTGTGTTTTCACCAAAATAACTCAATTTTTAAACAGTTGATTTTGAACAGTACAAAGTTGAGTTATATAAAAGGTTGAAAATTTGGAACGGCCCCATGGGGGCCTCGTGTTTATAGCAAAACATGCCCCCACGGTTCGGCTCCATAGGAGCCACGTGATGTTTACGCGGCTCCTATGGAGCCGAAGAATTAATTAACAGCATTGCTATAAAAAAGAGGCTCCGATAGGAGCCAATCTAAGTCAATACCTTATTGAAATAAATGATAACGAAGCTAAAACAGGATAATAGGGTTAGTAGCATCTATAAGGATAGGATTGAACAATATTAAGCATCTATAAGGATAAGATTGAACAATATTAAGGCCATTGCTGATCGTCTTGCTGTGCGCGGAAACCTGATGAACGTCCTTAGCTTTTTTGTCAGGATTTGAACTGAAATCCAACGCCAAACAAGATGTGTAAAGCAACGTTGGTAACCCGGGCATGGCCGCCCGAAACCGGAACCTGCACATATGAAGCCGTTGCTCTTCCTTCACCTGATATAAACCATCTGTCAACAAAAAAGTAACGCTTATGTATAGCCGCTTCAACTGTTGGTCCTGATACATAGTAGCCACTGCTCAACATTCCTTTATTCTCGGGAAAGGGAGTATGGCGGATAGTAGATTCCGGATGGGTGATAACAATACCTCCTCCCAGCGACCAGGCAAATCCCTTTTTAAGCCATACGCGGTTAATCGTAAGTAAATTAAAGCCATCAGTAATGGAAAACCGTTGAATGTCAGGAGTTAAATTCTTTAGAATAAGCTTGTGATGCGTCAGCTTTAGCGCTAATCCCTTATTCGCCTTTACAGTGGTTATTTTGATGTCGTAATAGGGTGGCGACCGGAAAGGATCAGTCTTGTAAAAGGCTTTTAAGTCAATAACCTCTTCTCCGCTCTGGCGGATGGTTAAAGGCGTACGGAAGTTATAAGCAGCACCTCCGGATAAACCCACCTCCCAAACCCTGGTTTGTGCGAGGCCGATACAGGGAAAAAGGAGCATCAGAAATATATACGTCAGCTTTCCACTGTTTCCATAAACATTTCCGCTCATATTGGCTCTTCCAATGATTTTTGGTCAATGAATTCTACTTTAAAAATAAACCCTTTTTGTAACAAGTAACCGGATAAATAACAGCATGTTCAAAAGATCCCGCGATACGATCCCCTAAGCAATCAAAAAGGATTGCAGGGTCTTTTGAGAATCCAATTACCTTTTACTCATCAGCCAGTTCGATCCATACCGGGGCATGGTCGCTGGATTTTTCCCACCCGCGGACAATCCGGTTAACGCCGCCGGTAATCAGGCGTCGGTCAACGTTTGGACTAAGCAGGAAATGATCGATACGCAAGCCTGCATTGCGTCCATAGGCATCCCGGAAATAATCCCAAAAAGTGTAGACCACCTCATCGGGATACAATTTGCGAAGCGCGTCTGTCCAGCCCTGCGCCACAAGTTTCTTAAATGCTGCGCGAACTTCCGGTCTGAACAGTGCGTCATCTACCCAACGCTCCGGCTTGTACACATCAAGTTCGGTTGGCATCACGTTATAGTCCCCGGTCAATACTACCGGCTTACCAGATTTAAGCAGCTCTGATGCGTGGTTGGTCAGGCGTTCAAACCATTGCAGCTTGTAGTCAAATTTGGGCCCGGGAGCAGGGTTGCCATTCGGAAGGTAGAGGCAACCAATAAGCATTCCTTTGATCATTGCTTCGATATAACGGCTGTGGCTATCCTCCGGATCACCGGGCAGCACCCGCCGCACCTCTTCCGGTTGACCATGCCGCGCCAGGATCGCTACGCCGTTCCAACTCTTTTGTCCATGCCAGATAGCAAAATAACCGGCATCCTGAATAGCTTTCTCCGGAAATTTTTCATCCGGCGCCTTTAGCTCCTGCAGGCAAACAACATCAGGTGTGGTTTCCTTAAGCCAGCGGAGTAGCACAGGCAGGCGTCCGTTGATGCCATTCACATTGTAGGTAGCTATTCTCATGAAAATTGATCTTTTTTCTTTTCCAGGTATATACAACTAAGCTGAGATAAATATAATAAGCATTTGTGCAACTATAAGGCCCTTCAGCTATATTTATAAACAAAAATCTGCTTTGTCCTTCCCATCAAATAAATTTGATCAAGGCCAACTTTTATTAAATTTATAAAGCAATTAGTTATCGTAAACATTCGCACCGATGAACAAATCCATTAACCGAAAAGAATTTCTTCAGCTCGGCGGAGCTGCGGCCCTGAGCCTGGCCTTTTTACCCGGTATGAACCTAAAGGTGCCTGCCAGCGACCGGATACGGATCGCACATGTCGGCATTGGTGGAATGGGTAACAATCATATGAAATGGTTTGCCGCTTTGCCTGAGGTGGACATTGTAGCGCTTTGTGATGTGGACGAAGATCACCTAAGCTCCACCATGAAGACACTTGAAACACTTCGGCCGGGCAGTAGCGCCAAAGGTTACGCTGATTTCAGGCACATCCTCGACCGCAAGGATGTTGATGCGATCACCTGCGCCACACCTGACCACTGGCATGCTCAGATCGCTTCCCTGGCTTTTCAGGCAGGAAAAGATGTGTACGGAGAAAAACCTCTTTCTTACGATGTGAAAGAAGGACAGATCATGCTAAAAAGCCTGAACCGCCATAAACGGGTATTCCAGTTGGGAACCCAGATCCATGCCGGTGATAACTACCACCGCGTTGTAGAAATTATCCGGTCGGGTGCCATCGGCAAAGTTCATACGGTACGTTTATGGAAAACAGGACTTCCTCCAGATCTCGGAGCGGCTCAAATCCAGGCCCCTCCAAAAACTTTAAACTGGGATATGTGGCTGGGGCCCGCACCCCGCGTTGAATACACTCCGCAGCGGTGTCATTTCACGTACCGGTATTTTCTTGATTACTCAGGAGGTGTCTTCCAGGATTTCTGGAGTCATATCGCAGACGTTGTTTTCTGGTCGATAGAGCCCAGGGGCCTTAGGAGCATTAATGCCCGCGGCCAGGCGCCTGAAGGTATTTCAGACGCTCCGCAATGGCTTGATGTTGACTATGAATTTGATGGCCTGAACCTTTTCTGGACACACGTTCCACCCGACGTGCCGGGTGCGGCCAAAAGAGGAATAGGCGCCTATTTTGAAGGGGATAAAGGAACGCTTCTTTGCGACTACCAGACACGTGAAATCACCATCAACGGCGAAACGATGACCGATATTCCTGAAGTCCCTAAGACTATCGAACGCTCACCGGGCCATCAGCAGAATTTTGTGAATGCGGTAAAATCCCGTACGCAGCCAGAATCAAACCTTGAATACGCCCGCCGCATGACCCTGCCCATGCACCTCGGACTGATATCTTACCGCCTGAACAGAAAGCTGCAGTGGAACAGTAGCAAAGAAAGGTTTGTTAATGACAAACAAGCCAATGATTACCTGTTTCGGGAATACCGGAAAAAGTGGGATCTGATCTGAAAGTTATACGTTCTCTTTTTCCCGTTAGGTCATCACCATGAAACCAGATAAATTAGAAAACCGGTTTGTAAACGAACCGATAATCATTTTGAATGATGAAAAAGCACAATGTCGGGATTATCGGCTACGGCTGGGTCGCCACTGCTCACATCGATGCTATCAACGCCTGTGCAAATGCGCAGGTTACCGCCATCTATTCTTCCCGGCAGATGGACGAGGCCGAACTCCGGAAAAAGTCGGGTTCATCAATCAAAACCTATACTGATCTGGATGCAATGCTGGCTGATAAAGAAGTCGATATTGTTTCCATATGCAGTTATCCTTACCAGCACAAAGACCATGCTTTGGCCGCGGCAAAAGCGGGTAAGCATTTGATCATCGAGAAACCGCTGGCGCTTTCCCTGGAAGATTGTCTCACCATTCAGTCTGCTGTAGGTGATGCCGGCGTTACAACGTGTGTCTGCTTTGAATGCAGATTTTCCAGCCAGTTTATTGCCGTTAAAGCGATCCTTGACCAGGGATTGCTTGGCGACCTGCATTACGGCGAGGTAGATTATTATCATGGCATTGGTCCATGGTACCGGCAATTCAACTGGAATATTCTTAAAAACGCAGGAGGCAGTTCGCTGCTTACGGCAGGCTGCCATGCGCTCGACGCGCTGCTTCTTTGCATGGGCACTGATGTAGAGGAAGTCACCAGCTACGATACCAAATCACGAAGCGGGATATTCGAGCCTTACCAGTATAACACCAGCAGCGTGACTATCGTAAAGTTCCGGAGTGGCCGTGTGGGAAAGTGTGCCGCTATCGTAGACTGCCTGCAGCCTTATTATTTCCACACACATCTTTGCGGCAGCGAAGGCAGCCTTCTTGATAATAAATTTCATTCTATGAAGCTGGCAACAAACCGGAATGAATGGAGCGAACTGGCCATAAAATTGCTCGACTCGGGAGACGTGGCAGACCACCCCTATCAAACGCAGTTTGATACTTTTTTTAATGCAATCGATAAAGGTGCTGAAATGCCGCTTACCAGTTTGAACGATGCCATTCAAACGCATAAAATAATTTTTGCTGCTGATAAATCAGCGGCGAGCGGAAAAGCTGTACGGTTGTAAAAATAATCCCGCGTGTGATCCGCATAATATTCAGGTTTCGCAGGTATTCGTGCAAGAGACAGTCAATTCGTGACCTGCTCAATATAGAAAATATGCTGAAGTGTGCGACGCAAGTAAGGCTACATAGAGGTAGTCAGCCCGGCTCAAATCGCCTCTATGCTTAGTTGGGTGGTAAACGCAATCCGGGAAAGCAAATTGCAAACATTAGTAGACATGATTGGTAGCGAAAGATAACCTGATTGCCTTATTGATAATAAAACGCATGGGCAAATGGCAATAGCCCTCCGGGTAACAGGAAAAATCTGTACATTTTCATCTATGAAACCTGTCATTCAAATTTCACTTGACCTTACAAATATCGATGAGGCGCTCAAAACAGCGGAAATGGCTTTGCGGGCTGGTTTTGACTGGCTTGAAGCCGGAACCCCATTGATACTCGCTGAAGGGCTGCACGGCGTGAGAAAATTACACGAAGCATTTCCGGGTGTGCCTATCGTTGCTGATCTTAAAACAATGGACGGAGGGTACCTTGAAGCGGAAATGATGTTCAGGGCAGGAGCAACGCACGTAGTGGTTATGGCCCGGGCTCATGAAGAAACGATAAAATGCGTTGTGCAGGCAGGCCGTGATTTTGGTGGTAAGGTGATGGGAGATAACCTTGCCTGTGATGATATGGTTTCAGCAGCAAGATGGCTTGAAGATCTTGGCTGCGACTTTATCGTTCATCATACAGGCTATGACGAGAGAAGAGGAATTGCTGCGAAGGGTATGCGAATGCCAAGTCCGCTGGATCAGTTGAGTGAGGTAGTCGCGGCAGTAAATGTACCTGTTCAGGCAGTCGGAGGATTAACGATGGAACAAGCCGTCCGCTGTGTCGAGTACGGCGCGCCATTGGTCGTTATAGGAGCTCCCATAACCATCGATGCCAATTCGTTCAAAACGGCAGATGGAAATATTGAAGAATCACTTCGCCTGATCTGTAGTAAGGTTCATGCTTATGGCGAAACAGGTAAAAAATAGATCATCATTCCTTCACAAAATTTCTACACATGTCAATTAGTGCCAAATACGCAGCAGTTGTAAATTATGCACCTGAAAAGGGCTCGGTGGAAGTGAGGGAACTTGACAGGCCGGAGATCGGTGAAGACGACGTATTGCTGGAAGTGGTTAACGTGGGTGTCTGTGGAAGCGATTTACACCAATGGACTTCAGATCACAGCTGGCCTGTGAATTACCCCGTTGTTCTTGGTCACGAGTTTGGAGGCCACATCGCGGAGGTGGGTAGCCGGGTAAAAGGGTGGCAGACCGGCGACAGGGTAGTAAGTGAAACTGCCGCCGTCATCAACCCTGATAGTCCCTTAACCAGGGCGGGATTGTATAACCTCGATCCGGACAGGAAAGGCTTTGGCTATGGCGTGAACGGGGCCATGACACGTTATGTGAGGGTGCCTTCAAGATGTCTGCATCATATTCCCGGTAATCTTTCTTTTGAAGAGGCCTGCCTTACTGAGCCTTGTTGCGTTGCGTATAATGCGGTCGTTGAAAATTCTCATATCAGGCCCGGCGACCAGGTGGTTATTCTTGGGCCCGGTACTATCGGTATTCTTTGTGCGGCGATGGCAAAACTTTGCGGGGCTGAAGTGGCGGTGGTAGGATTGAAATCAGATCAGCAAAGGCTCCGGATAGCCGGGCAATATGGGTGCGACGTGGTTACCGGCGATGCAACAGCATGGGCAAGGCGTAAAGACGGATTAGGTGTTCATACGGTTGTTGATGCCGCAGGCTCAAGCTATACGCTTAAGATTGCCATGGATCTTGTACGACCCAACGGGCATATCACCAAAGTAGGATGGGGTCGTGAACCATTCGGGTTTTCCCTTGATCCGCTGGTACAAAAAAGTATTACCCTAAGGGGCAGTTTCAGTCACAACTGGCCAATCTGGGAAAACGTGATCGCTCTCTTAGGTAGTGGCAGTCTCGATGTAAAACCGATCATCGGCGGCGTCTGGCCTATTACCCAATGGCAGGAAGCATTTGAAACGATGCACCATGGCGATATTGTAAAAAGCGTGCTTAAACCGGTCTGATGATATGCGATTGCGAAACAAGGTGATCATTATAACAGGGAGTACTACGGGCATCGGGAAAGCCATTGCATTGCGCTCTGTTCAGGAAGGCGCTCTCGTTGTTGTTCACGGCCTCGAAGAAGATTTCGGTAGAGAGGTAGTGGCTGAAATTGGCGATGACAGGTGCGTGCTGCACATCGGGGATATCAGCGGGGATGGTGCACCTGAAAGCCTCGTAGACCTGGCTATAAAGACGTATGGGCGGCTTGATGCCGTCGTAAATAACGCAGCGATGGTGGTTTCGTCCAATATTCACACAACGGGTAAAGACTTCCTGAGTAAAGTTATAAACGTTAATACCATCGCGCCGTTTGTATTGATCAGGGCAGCATTGCCTTATCTCACCAAACAACGGGGTTGTGTATTGAATATCGGTTCCGTAAATGGATGGAGCGGTGAACCGGGCCTGCTGGCTTACAGCATTTCGAAAGGCGCGTTGATGACAATGACACGAAATCTTGGTGATTCCCTGCACCGGGAAAATAATGTACGTGTGAACCAGATCAATCCGGGATGGGTTTTGACCGAAAAGGAAATTGAACGCAAAAAAGAACAGGGCTCACCCGAAGAGTGGTATAACAATATCCCGGCGATATTTGCGCCATCCGGCCGGATACTATGGCCATCTGAAATTGCGGCAGCAGCCGTGTATTGGCTCAGCGATGAAAGCGGCCCGGTCAGTGGGCAGGTCATAGACCTGGAGCAATACCCTTTAATCGGCCGTAATTTGAGTAAGGATGCCCCGCCCCGGTAATGTTTAAAAAAGTAACCCATGCCCAAACTTGCCGTATTTCCGAAAGCGTTTATGCATGCATTGTGTAAAGACGGGAGCATGCGGGTTTCAGAATGGATAGCACTTGCCGTAAAGCTGGATATCGATGGATTGGAATGGTATGCAGGTTTTCTGGAGATGAGCGACAAAAGAAACTGGCTGACATTTCTTCACCAGGTTGAAGATCATGGGAAATCAATTCCAATGATGTGTTGTTCTCCCGACTTTACGCATCCGGATCCAAAATTCCGGGAGCGCGAAATAGAAAAGCAAAAAGAATGGATCGATATGACGGCTGTTTTACGGGGATCTTACTGCCGGGTGCTTTCAGGTCAGAAGCGCCCCGGACTTTCCACCGATGAGGGTGTGAAATTAGCGGCTGATTGTATAGCTGCCTGCCTCCCTTATGCCCGCGACCGGAACATTACCTTGATTCTCGAAAATCATTATAAGGATGATTTCTGGGAGTACCCCGAGTTTGCACAAAAGATGGAGGTTTTCTGTCAGCTTGTTGATCGCCTGAATGATCCGTTTTTTGGTGTGAATTATGACCCAAGTAACACGTATTTAGCCGGTGAAGATCCCCTGGAGCTTCTCAAACGGGTGTCTCACCGGGTGGTGACCATGCACGCCAGCGACCGGTTCCTCAGGGAAGGCAGCATTGAAGACTTGCGGAAAGAGGAAGGCGGCGCGCAGGGATATGCAAAAAGGTTGAGCCATGGCGAAATCGGTAAAGGACTGAATGACTATGACGCCATTTTTTCAGAACTGAAGAGAGTCGGTTTTGACAACTGGATAAGCATTGAAGACGGTGTAGATGGGATGGATCAACTGGAAAGAAGCGTTTCGTTCGTGCGAAAGAAAATGGCAAAGTTCTGGCTGCCTGAATAGTTGAAGGAGTAGCGCTCAGATGATTTTCAGGTTACCGGTTGTAAACTCCCAAACCGTTAGATGCCGTTCCGTTGAAACTTAATTCTCTTCAGCAGATGGCAATGTAATTGCAGTAGTTTATTAAACATCTATTATGAGAAACGGATCAATCATTTCTGCCCTTTTCATACTTCTCACCAGTTGCGGTAATTCAACAAACAATAACGAAAGCACTAGTCCTGGTTCTGATACCGTAGGCCTTACAAATCCGGTTACCATAGATACAACAAAGCATCCTTCAGGAGTGGATAACAGCTCAGTGATCAGCACCGATACCGCTGCAATAAATATCCAGAACACTTTCAAAAAAGCAGACTCAATATCAAAACAGAACAATAAAAAATAGGTTCCCGTTTTAGTGTATAGGATCAGAGAAGGGATCGACGGCCCAGAGAAGGGAACCACGAAGAGGCATTTGTGAATCCGGATTCAAACATCTGCTACGATAACCCTTTACTTTGTCATTTCAAAGCCGCCGATGTACGCTCTTGCACCCACGGCAATTCATTGCGGCGGACTTTGAAATCCCCGGAATTTTA
This sequence comes from Flavihumibacter sp., assembly GCA_041751095.1. Taxonomy (GTDB): domain Bacteria; phylum Bacteroidota; class Bacteroidia; order Chitinophagales; family Chitinophagaceae; genus JADCRZ01. The sequence continues at coordinate 25,685 of JBGSYC010000122.1, read as the reverse complement.
GCGGGCAGTTGTTTAGTCAGGTTGATCACCAATTACAGCCTGCAAAATTTTCAGTGATCTTTCATTTCGCCCGAAAGATCGCTATGCAACAAAACACCGAAAGGGGGCTCATGAAAGATGACAAGAGCGTGTGGTAGGCCGTTCGTGTAAAGAAAGACAATTAGAATTTTATGAAAGAAAAATTGCTGCTTTGAAAAAAGCCGCATAAAACTAAATTTATGATTATCAATAAGCTCCCCTGGAGTAGTATAGTAGAACAATAAAAAATAGGTGTCTGCTTTAGCGTAGAGGATCAGAGAGGAGACCACGGAGAGGCGCAGAGAAGGGAACCACGCAGAGTCATTTGTGAATCCGGATTCAAACATCTGCTACGATAACCCTTTACTTTGTCATTTTTCCTCCTTCGTGCCTCTCGGTGGTTTCCTTCGCCGGGAAGAGAATCACCGGGAAACCCAGAGAAGGGACTACGAAGAGACACGAAGAAGAGAATAATATAATCTTACATCCGCCCCTGCTTTTTCAATTTACTTGCCGGGATCTTTTTTGCAGTCGCATTAAATACATCGTCTTCGGTAAAAGGCTGGTTTTTTACGCGCTTGCCCGTAGCTGCGAAAATCGCGTTAGCGACCGCTCCGCCGGTAGGGGGAAGGGCTGGTTCACCCAATCCGGTTGGTTCAATTCCATTGTTGACGAAATGAGTTTCAATCTCAGGGATTTCCTTCATGCGGATCAGCCGGTAAGTATTGAAGTTTTTCTGCTCGGCAACACCATCTTTAAATGACAGCTTACTATACATTGCGTGCCCTAATCCGTCGACAATGCCTCCCATAACCTGCTGACGGGCCCCGCTCAGGTTGATCACCTCGCCACAGTCTGATACCGCATAGATTTTTTTAATAAGGGGTAACCCGTTTTGCATTACTACATCACAAACCTGGGCTACATACGAGCGGTGAGAAAAATACACGCTGAATCCCTGGGACACCCCCTTTTTTCTGCTCTTCCATCCGGATTTTTCAGCCGCCAATTTAATGACGCCTTCCATGCGGTCGATGTCGTATTTGATTGCGCCGGCAGGTGCCTGCTTTGCCTTTTGTAACAGGTTAAGCCTGAACTCAACAGGGTCTTTACCAGCAGCGTGCGCAACTTCATCCAGAAAGGATTGTTCGGCAAAAGCCAGGAAGTTTGTGATCGGTGCACGCCATGCTCCCGTTGTGATCGGCGATGCATGCTCAACCGAATCAATCAATAGATTGTCCACCGCGCCCGACGGGAAGTTATCCTCACGGGTAGGGTTACCCGAATTAATGCCAACACCCCTCAATTTATAGCCGGTCATATTTCCATTTGCATCCAAAGCGGCTTCAAACCGGTATCGTACAGCAGGACGGTAGCTGCCTCCAGTCATGTCGTCTTCACGAGACCAGGTCACCTTCACCGGTGCTTTTATGATGCTCGATAATTCGGCAGCTTCAGTGACATAATCAAATTTAAGGCGTCTCCCAAAACCACCGCCTAACCGCGTAATGTCAACGGTGATCTTCTCTTCGGGGATATTTAATAATTTAGACGTAGCCGTACGGGCACTCGCGGGTGTCTGCGTTGGTCCGACCAACTCAACGCCATCAGGCCTAACGTGCGCAAAGAAATTCATCGGCTCCATCGGGCTGTGCGATAAAAACGGACACTGGTAATCACTCTTAACAATTTTAGCGGCATTCTTAAAAGCGGTATCTGTATCTCCATCCTTTCTCCGCACAGTAGCCTGGCCGTTTTCAAGCAGGGATAAAAATAATTTATCATGATCTGCGGTGCTTTCAATATTTCCCTCTTTCTCGTATTCTATATTCAATACTTTTCTTGCCTTCATCACTTCCCATGTGGATTTGCCAACTACCGCAACATTATTTTTGAAAGTTACCACGTCAATAATCCCGGGCATGGCTTTGGCCTTCGACGCGTCAACCGATTTGATCTTTGTTCCGAAAGATTCCGGGCGTTGGATCATGGCATGTAACATCCCTTCGCGGTAAAAATCAAGGCCGAAAACAGCCTTGCCGGTTATTATATCTTTATTAGCCACATTCCTGATGGCCTTCCCGATGAGCTTAAACTCCTTGCGGTCTTTAAATTTTACTTCGACAGGTACCGGCATTTTAGCAGCCTCTGCCGCAAGTTCCCCAAAGCCAAGTTTTTTGCCCGATTTTTCGTGGATAATAAAACCATTACTGGCGGTACATTCTCCCGCATCTACATTCCATTGTTTGGCTGCTGCCTGAATTAACATATGCCTCGCCGTAGCTCCTGCGGTTCTTAACCGTTTCCAGGAGTGAGGAACTGCACCACTGCCGCCGGTAAGCTGCCTTTCGAAATTTTTTGTATCTAAAGGTGCCTGTAACACTTTGACCTTTGTCCAGTCGGCATCCAGTTCTTCTGCTACGATCATGGGAAAGGAAGTCATGATGTTCTGCCCGAGCTCCGGATTTGGTGAAAGAATGGTAATGATCCCATCGGTTGAGATCGACAGGTAGCTGTTAAAACCGGTATTGCCTGCAAGAGCCGCTTCGCTGATAATTGCCGGCGCTTTTGCTTCGGCGCTGAACCAGTTAAAACCAAGCATCAGGCCAGCGCCGGTAATGGATGTAATTTTAAAAAATTCTCTCCTGCTACGTTTATTTTCGGTTGTCATAGATCAGATTTTAGTGCTGGCTAATTTAATTGCTTCCCTTATTCTGTGGTAGGCGCCGCAACGGCAAATATTGCTATGCATTGCTGCATCTATTTCTCCCATGGAAGGTTTGGGTGTCTTTTTCAACAGTGACGCAGCCGTCATGATCTGTCCTGCCTGGCAATAACCGCACTGAGGCACGTCAATTTCATCCCATGCCAGTTGTAACGGATGATCTCCATTCTCAGAGAGGCCCTCGATGGTGGTAATTTTCATTGCTGTTGCAGCAGATACCGGCATCATACAGGATCTCACGGCAGCGCCGTCCAGGTGAACCGTACACGCCCCGCATTGAGCTATTCCGCATCCGTACTTGGTTCCTGTTAAACCGAGATGATCCCTTAATACCCACAACAAAGGAGTATCCGCGGCAACGTCAACCTGCTTAGCCTTGCCGTTGATCTGAAGGTTATAAATAGCCATTTTATTTGATTATGATTTGCATAAAATTAAACAAAAAACATTTCCGGCAGACAACAATTTAAACAGGAGGTTGCGAACCTATAAGGTTAGCCTCTCCCACGGGAAGGATAATCTAAAAATCCGGGGCCATTAACTAATTATTATCAAAAGCCGGATCACCTTTTTAGAATACGTAAAGCATTTTCTTTGCGAAAAGATAGCCCTTCAGTTCCTGGTATCTCATCACATGCTAACCATCAATTCAATACTATTTATGGAAAAGAAGTACGAAGCCGGTGTAAGATTGTTCCTGCGTATAAAGCATTGCTCCGGGATAACGGCATTTTTGGCTCTCCTGTTATGCTGTTCGGGAAACATCTATGGTTTTCAGCAAACGGAAAAAACGATGACAGGCACAGTAACAGGCGACAATCAAACTCCTCTCCAGGGTGTTTCGATCAGGGCTAAAACCTCCGGGAGAAATACGGTAACCGATGCCGCAGGCCGTTATACCATTACGGTCAACGGTGCCAACGACATTGTCAGCTTTACTTATGTTGGTTATAGCATGCAGGAGGTGCCGGCCGGAGCAGGTAATGTGCTGAATATTTCCCTGGCTACCGAGGCGAAGCAATTAAAAGATGTGGTGGTGATTGGTTACGGATCTGCAAGCAGGCGTGATGTTACCGGTTCTATTACTTCGATCAAATCAGAAGACTTTAACCAGGGAGTTTTAACCACGCCTGCACAACTGCTGCAGGGGAAAGTAGCGGGTTTAAACGTTACTAAAAGCGGCGACCCGAATCAGCAACCGTCGGTTATCCTTCGGGGCCCGTCTACGTTGCGGGCTGGCGGAGCACAGCAGCCGTTCTATGTAATCGACGGCGTGCCGGGAGCTTCCATCGATCTGCTGGCGCCGGCAGACATTGAAAGTATTGATGTATTGAAGGATGCTGCTTCAACCGCAATTTATGGTGCACGCGCTGCCAATGGCGTCATCATCGTTACTACCAAAAAAGCACGCATGGGCCAGACGAGGCTTGCGTATAGCGCGTATGCAGGTGTGGAAAGTGTGTCTAAAAAAATTGATATGCTTAGCGGGGATGAACTTCGGCAGTATCTGAAAGATAATGGCCAGACGCTGGCAAGTCCTGCCAATGATGACGGATCAAATACTGACTGGCAAGACCTGGTTGAAAGAAAGGGCTACTCCCATAACCATAATTTGTCTTTCGGCGGGGCGTCAGCCAATACAGACTACGGGGTAAGCTTAAACTATCTGAAATCTGAAGGTATTTTAAAGAACAGCTCTTTGCAGCGTACCATAGTTAAAGGGTATGTAAACCAGCGTTTTTTTGAGGAAAGGTTAAAGCTGGGTCTTTCTATAACCAACAGCAGTTCAAATATTTCAGATGTATTTCAATCTGCCATATTACCAGGCATGCTGTTTTATCTGCCCACCGTCAGCCCTTTTAACAGCGATGGCACCTACAAGGAAAATTTTACCAGAACCGGCAGCGGCCCTCTTAATCCGCTTTCTCTGATCGATAATAACATCATAAAGATCGTGGACAATGTTATATTGATAAATGGTATTGGGCAGGTGGATATCTTCAAAGGTTTGAAATATACGCTCTCCGTTTCCACCCAAAAAAATCAGAACAATTACAACAGCTACCTGAACAGCGCTTCAGGCCTTGCGGTCAACCTCGGTGGAGTAGCGCGCAGAAATTCATACTTAAATAAGAGCGATGTAATAGAATCCTATTTCAATTATGACCGGATCTTCGGTGACCATAATGTAAAACTATTGGCTGGTTACTCCTACCAGCAAAACCGCACAAACGACGGGTTTGGCGTTCAAAGCCAGCGGTTCTCCAATGATAATTTAACTTATAACAACTTATTTTTATCAAACCCGGCTTCTACGGCGCAGATCACTTTCGATAACAATCCCATATCAACGTTACGGCTGATTTCCTATTATGGCCGTGTTCAGTACCAGTATAACTCAAAGTATTTGCTGCAGGCTTCTTTACGAAATGATGGCTCTTCGGCATTTGGGATAAATAACCGCTGGGGATATTTCCCTGCTGTTTCCGCCGGATGGCGCATCATCGGGGAAGACTTTATGGACCGGGCCCGCGCCTTCAGTGATCTGAAATTCAGGGCAGGCTATGGTGTATCGGGTAACAGCCTGGGTTTTGACGCCTTCTCTGCTTTGCTGGTATACGGAACACCCCAGGGGAACAATAAATTTTTATACAACGGCAACATCACCAACGCTATCGGGCCAGTGAGAAGCAATAACCCGGATCTGAAATGGGAAAGTACTTCTACTGTAAACATAGGCCTGGATTATGGTTTGTTTAATGATCGTTTAAGCGGGTCAATTGATTACTATATCAAAAAAACTTCTGACCTTATCTACGATCAGTACCCGGTTTCCACAACCCAGTATTTCTTACCTATATATACTGCAAACGTAGGCAGGATAAAGAACACAGGTATCGAGTTTGTGTTGAACGCCGTTCCCTTCAGAAGTAAAAACTTTACCTGGAACTCATCGGTAAATGTAGCCCATAACAAAAATATTGTTGAAACCTTGTCAAATGAAAAATTCACTTTACCGTCTATACCCACAGCCCAGGTAGGAGGCAAAGGGCAATCGGGTAATTTCAGCCAGGTTGTTCAGCCGGGAAGCCCCCTTGGCACATTTTATTTGTGGCATTACATGGGTAAAAATGATAACGGCTTAAGTACTTATCAGAAAGCAGATGGCTCAACTACTGCAACCCAACCCCTCACCACTGACGCCCGGATAAGTGGCCATGCCCAGCCCGACCTGGTTTATGGCTGGACCAACAGCTTTACCTACAGGAATTTTAATATTAATTTTTTATTCCGCGGTGTTTTGGGAAACCAGATCCTCAACGTTACCCTCGCAGCGCTTAATAATCCGACCGATTCAAAAATTCAAAACATACCACGGTTCACCCTTGGAGAGTCTTTCAAAGACATCAACGGGTATCTGGTATCAGACCGGTTCCTCGAAAACGGCTCTTACCTGCGGCTGGATAATGCCACAATAGGCTATTCGATCAAAACTAACGTTCCGGCGATTAAAAGTCTTCGTTTGTACGTGACCGGCAGTAACATTTTTGTAATCACTAAGTACCGTGGAATTGATCCTGAAATTAACATCGGTGGTTTAACCCCCGGTATAGATAACAATAATTTTTACCCTAAAACGCGCACGTTCATTTTTGGGGTGAATGCATCATTTTAAATTATCTAAGGTTACAGTTATGAAAAAATTAAATTTATTGTTGTGTTCGGTACTTGTGATCATGACGATTTCCTGCAGGAAATTAGATGTAACTGTTGATTCGCAATATGTCGCATCCAATTTTCCCGTTACACCATCAGATTACTCAGCGCTGTTGGGTACCATGTATTCAAATTTATCTTCAAGCTATGCGGTACCTTACTGGAGGATGCAGGAACTGTCGACCGACGAAGCCATCATACCGGCGAGGGATGGTAATTTTGACGATGGCGGCCAGTTCAGGCAGTTGCATTATCATACGTGGACGTTCGACCATCCCAATGTTATCGGCATATGGCAGTGGGGGTTTGGTGGCATTAACAATTGCAACCGTTTGGTAAATCTTACGAACGCTTCATCTGCCAATGCCGCGGGCAAGGCTGCAACGATTGCAGAGATCAAAGCAATGCGGGCGCTGTACTATTTTTTCATGATGGATCTGTATGGAAACGTTCCTATCATCGACACTTTTCCGGTAAGTGCGTTGCCAGCAACCCAGCCAAGGACAAAAGTTTTTGATTTCATCGAAAGCGATCTGAAAAATATACTACCGCAGCTGCCTGTTAAAACGCCGGCCAATGCCGTTCTAAATTACGGACGCCCGACCAAAGCGATGGCTTTTGCACTACTCGAAAAAATGTACCTGAACGCTGAAGTGTATACCGGTAAACCCCGGCTTAACGAAGCAGTAGCTATGGCTGATAGTATTTTGTCGAGAAACAACTATAGCCTTGATGCTAAGTATACTGATATTTTTGCTCCGAACAACGGCCCCCAGATAAACGAAACCATCTTCGCCGTACCTTATGACCAACAGATACCCGGCAACCAGTTTACGCGGTTTGGTTTTTATTTTTACCTGGCCCCGGCATATGGTTTTAATGTAGGCTTAAGCATCGCTATGAGCACCACACCTGAATTTTACAGGCGTTTCAATCTGCCCGGCGACATCAGGAATACGACCTGGCTGGTTGGAAAACAATATGCGCCGGGGCCTGATAAACTGCCTGACAGCACCAGGCCTGTTTTTTACCCCGGTACTACCACACAGATCGAGATCACGCCTAACCTGATACTGGTGCCGCCAAAGCCTATGGATGTAGGCAACACGATTGCCTCGCAGGCGCAGGGTGTGCGCTCTATAAAATATTATCCGGACGTCACCATTATCCAGGCGACCCGTTTGAACGGCAACGACGTACCTGTTTTTCGCCTGGCAGATGTGATCATGATGAAAGCGGAAGCGGTTTTGCGTGGCGCAACCCCTACCATCATTAACGGCGAAGCACAATCGCCGGCTACACTTGTAAACAGGATACGTGCCCGGGCAGGCGCCCCGCGGGTTGCAGCAATCAATCTGACTGAACTGCTTGATGAACGGGCCCGTGAATTTTCATGGGAAGCCTGGCGCAGAAACGATCTTATCCGGTTTGGCGAATTTGAAAAGGAATACCCGTTGCCCAACGACGTGTTGACAATGAATAAAGCCGTAACGAGGAGAATCTATCCCATTCCTTCAACAGAATTAAAGCTGAATCCGAACCTTGTACAGAATCCCGGGTATTGAGTGTCGTAAACCCAGGCGCTTGTATTATTTTTTTAGTCATTGTGTATTTTCCTTATGAAATTGCTTCTACTATTTTTTCTGATGACCCTGTGGCTTTTTCCGGATACAGATCGTGAATTTGACAATCTTAAGCTAAACGAAATACAGGTCATTGGCTCGCACAACAGCTATAAACAGGCTATAGACCCGTCACTCTTTTCATACCTCAGTAAAGCAGATTCTGCATCTTTAAGCAAAATCGATTACAGCCATATTTCTTTAACCCAACAGTTGGATTTAGGATTGCTGAATCTTGAAATAGATGTTTACGCTGATCCGGTAGGGGGAAAATATGATCGTCCTTTAGGACTTCAACTGGTTAAAGGCCAACCCGCTTTCGACCAGGGCGGTGTGATGAAAGAACCGGGGTTTAAAGTGCTTCATATACCTGATATCGATTTCAGAAGCAATTGCCTGAGCTTTAAAATGTGCTTACATGAATTAAAAAACTGGTCTGCAAAACATCCTGACCATTACCCCGTTTTTATTACCGTCAATGCCAAGGACGAAGGAATAAGCAGAGAAGGATTTATCATTCCTCAGAAATACACCTCTTCAACTTATGATTCGCTTGACCAGGAGATAACAACATACCTTGGACGAGAGAATCTGATTACTCCCGATATGGTTAAAGGCAAATATGCTACGCTGGAAAACGCCGTGATGAGTAAAAACTGGCCTGCAGTGAAAGCGGTAAAAGGAAAATTCCTTTTCATCCTTGATGAAAACACAAATAAAATAGCGGCTTACACTGAAGGCCATCCTTCATTGGAGGGACGAATATTATTTACCAATAGCAAAAAGGGAACACCCGAAGCGGCAATCATGATCCTCAATAACCCCAAAAAAGACGATATTAAGTCAATGGTCGATTTGGGTTATGTGGTACGCACACGGGCGGATGCCGATACAAAGGAGGCCCGCAATAATGACAGGTCGTCGTTTGAAGCAGCCTGCCGGTCGGGGGCACAGATTATAACAACCGATTATTACCAAAAAAGCACACATTTTTTATCTGAGTATGTAATTGGTTTTCCCGGGCAGAAATATATAAGAGCTAATCCCGTAGTTAAAGGAACGGCTAAATAATAGATGGATTATTCTTCCGGCTTAGTAAATTTGGCAAATGCGTTTGACACCATTCATAATGATCACTGCTATTTGCCTGGTTTCATTGTCGAACCGCATGTCTCCTTCAGAGCATTCGATAGGTTTCAATCCTTCTGTCATTTATTTCAAAGAAAAGTCAATTGAGTTTGCTTCAGCAGCGCTTAGGCTTAAATCAGCCATTGCGCAGATAAGAAATGATAAGCCGGAGACAGTCACAAGCGCACGTGAAGCGTTAAAAACCTGCAGGCTTCAGTATAAAAAAATAGAGTTCTTTATTGAATATTTTTTTAAGAGTACTGCTGTTGTCTACAACGGGCCCGCCAAATTTGAAGTTGAAGAGCCTTTTATGGAATTTCAAACGCCCATCGGACTGCAGGTTATTGAATCGTTGTTGTTCGAAGAGAATGTTTTTGCTAGGAAGGATGAGCTCAGCGAACAGGCTGAGGCTATTGCATCCTCGTCAAAGGATATACCTTCACTACTATACGGATTTCACGCTGACGATAAACAGATACTGGAAAGCATACGCATTGAATTAATACGGATTTATGCGTTGGGCATTTCCGGGTTTGATGCACCATTGTTAAAATCGGGTATAGAAGAATCTTTTGCTGCGTTAGAGGCAGTTCAGTTTTCATTAAAACCCTATCTCGCCATCAGTACCCCGCACACCGATAGTGTTGCATATTATTTACGATCGAGCCTGCATTTTCTAGATGTAAATAAAGATTTTGATACGTTCGACAGGCTGGCATTTCTCTGCGGACATGCGTTACCGTTACAAAAACATACCGGGTTATTCATTAAAAGCATGCACCTGGAGCAAAACTCTACCGGTGAGGTAATGAATTACGATGCTGCGCATCTGTTTAGTGCTGATGCGTTCAATGTAATTGCTTTTCCCGGAACGAAGATCAACATAACTCCTGCTGTAACAGACCTTGGCAGAATGCTTTTTAATGAGAAAGCCCTGTCGGGAAATAATAAGATCAGTTGTGCTACCTGCCATCAGCCTGAAAAACATTTCACTGACGCCTTGCCGAAGAGCATTGCCTTCAATGGTCATTCAACGGTTAAAAGAAACGCCTCTTCGTTATTGTATGCTGCATTTCAGTATGAGCAATTCTGGGATGGAAGGGCAAAAAGCCTTGAAGAACAGGTGAACAATGTGCTAACCAACCCGGAAGAAATGAATGGCAGCCCGCTAACCAGTGAATATCCGTTGTACAGGGACGCCAAATATCCTGATCTTTTTAAAAATGCTTTCCCGGAAACAACGGACAGCTTAATAACCTTCAATAAGATAAGCCTTGCCATTGCAGCTTTTGTAAGCACCCTTAATCCCCGCAATTCGCCTTTTGATAAATACATGCACGGAGACCAGGCGTCATTGTCACCCGCACAGGCCAGGGGATTTAATCTGTTTATGGGAAAAGCACAATGTGGCACCTGTCACTTTGCACCGCTTTTTAACGGGCTTGTTCCACCGCTCTACAACCTTTCAGAACTCGAGATTCTGGGTACCCCCAAATCAGAAGATTTTTCCAGGCCGGAAGAAGATGATGACCTTGGCCGGTATAATGTTTTCCCGATCGAATATTATGAGAGGGCTTTTAAAACCCCGACGGTGCGAAACGTATCTGCTACGGCGCCCTATATGCATAACGGTGCATTTAAAACACTTGAGAAGGTTGTGGAATTTTACAATAACGGAGGTGGCCGGGGAATTGGATTGCGGGCAAAAAACCAGACACTGTCCTCTTCACCCCTGCATCTTGGCGACGGGGAAATTAGTGACCTGGTGGATTTTATGAGGTCTCTTGAAGATTCGGTTTTATCCAACTAAGGTCCGCCTGCAAATGACCGGATTACAACAACAGATCAACAGGTACCACCTGCATGATGATTAATGATTCGTTAACGTGTAAATGCAGCAGAACGAAAAATATTGTGCTTCTTTGCCGGTGGTCAGCTTCTATTTATTCAGGTTACTTCTGCCGCAGGCACAGCTATATATGAAGTAAAGATATCTTTGGTGCTTGAAAGATGCTTTTAGGTCGGTTGTCTCCGGGTAAGGTAAGGCAGATCTTCCGGGTGATGATTGGTAAGATTTCTTAACCGGTATTGCTTTTAACCGCCATTTTTTTTGATCAACATACATTATGAAAAATATTATCGCACTGGCATTCGCAGCATTTTTGATGCTCTCTTTTTTACCATCAGAAGCACAGGATACAACTCGGCCGCGGGTAAGGCCCGCCGAGGCAGAACGTGAACCGAATGTAGTGGCGGGTTTGTTAAGAGGCCCTTACCTGCAGGTGGCTACAAGTACCGGGATCATTATTCGCTGGAGGACTGATGCACTTACCAGGAGTGTTGTTACCTATGGAACAACTGCAGGTAAGGCTGACAGGTCCGCAGAAGACACTACGTTAACCTTCGAACATAAAGTGCAATTGAGCGGGTTGTCGCCACGTACAAAATATTTTTATGCTATCGGTGGTGGGTTGGGAGATACCCTGCAATCGGGCCCGGATAATTATTTTATGACGCTTCCGGCTCCTGGCACGGAAGGCTTATACAGGATAGGGGTTTTTGGTGATTGCGGTAACAATTCCACCAACCAGCGGAATGTGAGAGACCAGGTAACAAAATATCTCGGGGATAATTATATGGACTCGTGGATACTGTTAGGCGATAATGCCTATTCAGCAGGTACAGACCCGGAATACCAACATAAGTTCTTTAATATCTATAAGGATAATTTTTTAAAGAAATACCCGCTCTTTCCCTCTCCCGGTAACCACGACTATAATGATTTCTACCGGTTTAAAGCAACGGCACAGTCCACGCACGATGTAGCTTACTTTCAGAATTTTTCCATGCCGGTAAATGGCGAAGCCGGCGGAGTTCCTTCTCATTCACAGGCATTTTATTCTTTTGATATCGGCAATGTTCATTTTTTATCTCTTGACTCATATGGGAAGGAGGACAATGAAACGCGAATTTCCGATACGATGGGGGCGCAGGTTCAGTGGATAAAAAAAGATCTGGAAGCTTTTAAAAATACGAAGAGGGGATGGGTGGTAGCCTATTGGCACCACCCGCCGTATACCATGGGTTCTCACAATTCTGACAGGGAATTGGAACTGGTGAAGATCAGGGAGAATTTCATCCAGGTGCTCGAAAGGTATGGTGTTGATCTGATCTTATGCGGGCATAGTCATGTCTACGAGCGTTCAAAATTAATCAAAGGACATTACGGAATGGAAGCAACTTACAATGAAGCCAATCATGGGCTTAGCAGGTCAACGGCTTTATACGATGGCAGCAACAATTCCTGCCCTTATATAAAAGATCCGGTTACAAACAAAGGCACCGTTTATGTTGTAACGGGCTCCGCAGGTGCGCAGGGCGGGAGACAGGATACCTATCCTCATGATGCGATGTATTATTCCTACAACAGTCTTGGTGGAGCGTCCATATTGGAAGTAGAAGGCAATCGTTTGGAGTTGAAATTTATAGCTGCAGATGGTGTTTTAAGAGACCATTTTACCATGATGAAAGACGTTAATAAAACTACTTCCATCACGGTTAAGAAAGGTGAACGTGTAACGTTGAAAGCTTCTTACGTTGGGAAGTATAAATGGAATAAGGGAAGTGAAACGACCCGTAGCATTGAAGTGGTTCCACCCGCAGGTAAAACGCGCTATGAAGTACAGGATCCGTACAGTTGTATCAGGGATATATTTGATGTACAGGTAGCAAAATGATGTGTACTCGCTCAAGCCCTTACCCTTTCTCAGTAGCGCTTTTTATTTTGGAATGAAGGACCTGGCGGGATGAAAGATTCCTTAAGTATTTGCTAACGGTGATTAATGATAATGGTTTTATGTTCCGCTCACCTTGAACTTAAGCGCGGCATGCTTCTAATGTTTTATGATGTCCGGGAAAAAATCATGAGCGTCTTAGGAGTTCATCTACCTGGTTTGCATCGCAAAAATGGTATATGCTGCATGCTGTCTGAAAATATTGAAGCTGCACAACAGCTTTTTGTTTCCATTGCGCAAGAACAGTAATCTGATCTTTTAAGTCTTCCGCATTTAAGTGATCAAATCCGGTTGCAGCAGGCTGGCCGGGTACTTCGGTTGGAGGTATCATAGCGCTGGTTTTAGAGATGTTTATCTTGTTTAAGTGAATGGAGATATATATCATAGGCCGACATGTAGTAAAGGTGGAAAAGTATACGGGAAGCAACAATCGTTTTTATACGCATTCATGTGGGTATAACTACTCAAAAACGACACGGTAAGTAATGGTGAAATCAGGTTGCTCAATCGAGATTTCCGGGGCCGGAAAACGGCTCTGCATAATTCCGTATTGTTTTGCTAAGCCATAGTGAAACAATAGCATTTGTACCTGCTGCATTTCGGCAAAGAAGGGCGTCGACGTCCAATAACCATTTTATTTTTTTACCTTAACAGGGTCGCTGTTTATCATTTCCCCCCGCGGTGATCTTCCTTCGATCCTGAATTCAATTTCATCATAGCGGTTTAGTGGCAGGGAAAATTCAAAAGGGAAGCTATTGTCTTCTATAGTTTTCCAGGTATTGTCCGAACCATACCTGTAGTGCATTGTGGCAGCTGATAACTTGTCAGCTGATGCCTCAAGCCAGGTATGAAAGTGATTAAATCTGCCTAATGAAAATATGGCTGAACTGATTTTCCCAAATGGCGAATCAGATTTTTTAAAGCTTGAGTCGGAGAGCTTCCTGTCTTCGCTGCTGTAAACATGTTGCTGAAACTGCGTAACAATTTCTATGTCATCGATGGCAATAGCTGTTATTCCTTTTGGGGCAACAATAATATTTAACCGGCCGTCCGTCATCGTTGCGGGCGCTGAGGCTTTGTTTTGCTTCCAGATTCTCATTCTGTGCGACGCTTTGTAGGGGACAAGATCCTGGTTCAAACGTATTTTTGCTTCTACTGGATTATCGCTTTGATTTAAAAAGGCAACGTAAAATTGTCCGTTTCCATACCCACTGAGGTAATTCAACTGCTCATTGTCTGCCGTTAAAAGCTGTTTGGGCATCCAGAGAAAGACATCTTTATCGCCATAAAAGTTTCCCGGCTTGTGTCCATACACCTTGCTTTTCAAATAAGCGTACCCGGGAGCAAACTGGCCTGGAAATTTGATATTGCCTTTGGATAAAGCATAGGCATCTGAAATTAAATAATCCATCAATAACGCAATCTGCGGCCAGACATGATTATAGTAAACCTGGTTGTAGGATATCTGGTTGTATGCACGCAAAGGATAATCCGGCCTTGAATAAACGGTATTGAAAATGCCATTTATGTCATAACCCGGGTAATTTGAATACCTCCCGATTACTGCGGAACGGGCTACGGATCTGAAGAAATCATCATTTGTATAAAAGGCCAGCCGTAAAAGATGGGCAGCATAGTGCGTTAAAAAGATAGCAGGGTTAGAGCCGTAGGTATTGCTTGCTTCTGGCGTCAGGCCAATTTGCGAAAGGCGCCAGGCGGGTACCGATTGCCGGGGAGCTGTCATGAAAGGCATGCTGTCGCGAAGGGCTTCAAAGCTTCGGTATTTCACAACTCCATCCTTATTAATGATGATATCCTTCTCGGGAATGGATGGATAAAACCAGACATATTGCATATACAGGTCAGCGCCTTTTACGGCTGCATCCAAATACCGCTTTTCCCTGGTTTCTTCATAAAGGTCTAACAATTCAATCCACCAGGGTGCAAAATCTGTCCAGAACTGGGCGGCCTGCTCTACTCCGCTAAAGTCTGTTGATTTTTTAGCGATCCGGGAAGTAATGTATGCATCAGCTTTGCTTTTGGAGGCCGTTAAAAAGGCCTGGTCGCCTGTCATGCGGTATAAAGCCAACAGATTTGGCCAGCTATCTCCTTTACTGGTAATACTCAGGTTTAAACTTCTGCTCACATGGCTAAGACTATCAGCATAGTAACTGAAAACGGGGCTTCTGCCCTGGTAAAATGTATGTAGTGTCGCCAATTCCGCAACTTCCATCGACGGGCCCGCCATTTTACCTGACGCGTTTTGCCGGGTAACATTTTTATCAATCGTAAACAGGAACTTCTCGCGCGACATCAGAAATTCAATCATAGGAAGCGCTCTTTTGTTATAGATGCTTTCATGATCTGTAACAAGGGCTATAGAAAGCGGGTGTAAACCGGAAACAACTTTAACCGTACTTAACACATCTGTTGAATAATCAAATCCCCTTAGATCGGGGTTCCAGCCGCTGTAAACATCATTCATTGCAAAATCTATCGTATTTTCTATGGTCTGGTTGAGGTTACTGAAGACATTTTTGCGGTAGTCTTTAAACCCAAACATGTTTTGCGCTACATGACGAAAGGCCGCAGGCTGGGTTCCTTTATAAAGCAATATCCGGAATTGAAAAGAAAAGGATTGGTTAGCTGGAAGTTTTGAAGCTTTAGTGCCAAACACGGGCGCAAACATCATCGGCTGAGCCTTGCCTGCTGCATTGCGAACAAGGACGCCAAACGTAAGATTACCCGCGCCGGCAGAAGGTAGCTCATACGGAAAATGCGATGGCTCTGCTACAAGTCCGGCCGTAACTCCATCTTTTTCAACCATTACCGATGGTAAGCTGCACATGTCTTCCGGAGAAAGAAACGGCAGCTCTGGAAATCGTTTTTCCTGCCACACAAAGGGCTGCCAGATGGCATCAGCGTCTTGTGCATTCATCTGAGCCATTCCTGCATAGCCAATGGAAAACCACGCCGTCTTTCGCGGCAAAAAGGTATATTGAACTACCGGCTCCTTACTTCCACCAGGCAAAGAGCAAGTAGCTTCAAGGGTAAAGTCCGGGTGATCAGGGAAGGCCCACACGATTTGATTATCTAAAAGTCTTCCTGACACCGCTGTTAGCGTAACAATGTTGGCCGCCTTGAAAAAATCAGCCGTCCTGTCTTCTCCTTCCTGCACCCGCCAGGTAGGAATGGTAACCACACCTTTGAAATTCTTTACGATCGTATGTGCATTGACATTCCTGATTCCCGGATCGTCTTCGCGAATCATGACTATAAATGTGGGATGGATCTTATAAGGATTTAAAACGTTTTTAATCCACAGTGTAACAGACCCATCTTTGTTCAATAATGCCTTGTATTGATTATTTTCAATCAGGTTCTGCGCCTGGCCCAAGAGGTTTGTAAGCATTAACAATAAGAACCAGTAAATTTTTTTCATGTAGTCAGGGTTTGTCAATGAATTATTTAAGGCATCGAAGGTAAATTCAAAAACAGTTTTTGGTCTTTGATGCCATGGCAATGTGAGCCGTTTGTATGATTTTAGTCGTACTAACGCAGCGGAAATTTAATTATAATTATCAATGCCGCCACGCGAAGTTTTCGGAATTGCCAGTGCATTGTTGACCGGCAAATAGTTTAAAGATGTCTTTACTCCTGTAGTATCTTTGATTGATTACCAAAATTTGTAAATCTTATAAAGATATTATGTTAACTACTGAGCCTGTCAAAGAAAAAGCATTCCTTCATTCCGGAGAAATAGCTTGGCAACAAGCAGGAGATGGCATTACCCGTAAAATTCTTAGCTACGACGATCAGCTAATGCTTGTTTGTGTCAGATTTGAAAAAGGCGCCATAGGGATGCCACACAACCACCATCATCGTCAGGTTTGCTATGTTGAATCGGGGCGCTTTGAAGTTACCATTAACGGAGATACGAAAACATTGCAGCAGGGCGACAGCTTTTTTGTGGCGCCGGGTCTTATGCACGGTGTTGTTGCTTTGGAAAGTGGCTCTCTGATCGACGTATTTTCTCCTGCCAGGGAAGACTTTATTTTATGAGAACGCAAAGGCAATTATCTAATCAAATCCATAGGGCAAAACATGCTCAGTCATCATAACAAAACAGTGCTCATACTGGGTGCCAATTCTGATGTGGCCAAGGAGGCGGTTAAATTGTATGTGGAAAAAGGAAATCATGTTATAGCAGCTTCACGAAGCACAGGGGAGCTCAATAATTTTGTTCAGCAATCTATAACGGCAAAGGATAGGGTAACAGTACTGTATTTTGATGCCACTGCCTTTGATGATCATAAACTTTTTTATCAAAACCTTCCGGAGAAGCCTCATATCGTTGTGTATGCAGCGGGGTTTTTGCAAAACAATGAATTGGCATTGCTCGATTGGAACGGGAGCTACCGGATGATGAAAGTGCATTACTGCGGTGCGGTTTCCATTCTGAATATCATCGTTACTGACCTGTCGAACGACCGGCTGGAGAGAATTATAGGCTTGTCTTCCCTTTCAGGGGTCCGTGGAAGAAAGAGCAATTTTATTTATGGCAGTACGAAGGCTGCTTTTACCCAGTATCTCGCCGGCCTCAGGCAATATCTTTTCACCCGCAACATAAACGTAAGCGTAGTGGTGGCGGGGTATATCAGGAGCAAGATGACAGCCGGACTCAATCTTCCGGAATCACTGATGATGGAGCCTGCCTTTATAGCAAAGGCTGTAGTGAAGACGGGGACAAACTTTATCATTGTGCCGGGATATAAATGGAAAATGATCTATCATATCCTCCGGTTGCTGCCGGAGCAAATGGTTTCCAGGCTTCCGTAATAATTTCCCTGCGACAAAGAAGGGAACCAGGGAGAGGAACAGAGAAGGGAACCACGGAGGGGAATGAAGAAGAAAATCAAGGCACTAAGCAGGAAAACCACTGAGGCACGAAAAAGCAATGGTTGCGGTTCTCTATAATTGCCCTTTGTGCTTTGTGCTTTGTGTTTCTACTGTGATTGGAGATCAACCTGACTAACGTTATCTTATCAGATGTTTGAATCCCCGATTCACCAATGACTTTGTGTTACAATACTGCCTCTGGATGATATGCCTAACGGCGCATCATGGGACGGGTTTCCAATCTGTGAGTAACGGCACGGGATACCTGCTGATCTTCAGGGAGATGTCGGATAAGGCCACAACAGAACTGGAGACCTATCTCCCTTCGGGGAAGAAAATTCTCTTTGAGCAGGTGGGTATCGGTGAAAAATCTGCAACGATCAGGCTTGTTAAAAATGAAAAGCTGAGATCACTTTGCCTAAGCAGAACTCTTTTGTATTGTATCGCTACAGTTATAAAAATTAACAATGGTATGATGGTTTAAAAAAATAATCAGACAGCTGTTTCAATGCAGGCTTTTTATCTGATATGTGTGATAACAACTAAGCGACGGTTGCGCCACGCAGTATCATTCCCCTATAGTCACTAGGCAGAGAGTGAGTAATTTGAAAACCTTCATGTCCTCATAAATTGAAGTCTGGATGCATAAGAAACAAATTCTGCAACCACTTGTATTAAGTACTTACTTAGTACTGTTAAGTTAAACTTTTTTCCTTTCTCTAAGGGGTTTACTGCCGCTGCAGACTTTATTGCAACATCACCTTTCGCAATGATTTTGCTTACATGAAAGATATAACCTTTAATTTTTTAGAATTGCGTAGGGTTTTTCCCGAAATTAAAGTCTTAATAAAAACGAAAGCTTGTTGAACAAATGAATAACCTTGGTCCTCAGGAGGACACACCTGGCGAAAATGGTACGAGTAAGAGCAAATGTATTGTTGTTACCAACGATAGAGAGAAAGTTATTGTTTTTGATGATGCAGATATATTCATTCGAAAATTATTCAGCCAGGAACCACATAAAGCATATGAATTATTATTCAGGAAGTATTACGGAATAATGTGCAATCACGCGGTTCGATTTGTTTATTCAAAGCAAAACGCGGAGGATATAGTAGCGGAAATTTTTGTCTCGCTTTGGCATGGGAGCTTATATAACAATATAAAAACATCCTATAGGGCATATCTCTTCACTTCAGTGCGAAACAAATGTCTCACTTATATTAAACAGGAATTGATTAAAGAATCAGGCACAGAAGTATTTGATTTAAATTCCAAATCACCACTTCCCACGCCTGATCAGATTTTGGAAGCGTCCGATACGCATATTAAAATTGAACGTACAGTCAAAGGATTACATGACCGTACTCAAAAGATTTTTGTGATGAGCCATTTTGAAGGAAAAAAAAATTTTGAAATCGCCAATGAGCTTGATATTTCGATTAAAACTGTGGAATCTCACATTAGCAAAGCAATGACTATTTTTAGAGAGATATTTAAAAAGTAAGAAGTGTTATCGACTAATACCTTTAAATAAATAGTTCAAATTTAACGAATGGTTTAGTGCAAAAGAAAACTGAATAGTTAATAGCATGAGTAATTTACCCAAAAGCATTTTGTTTCAATATTTCTCAGGGAATGCATCACCCCTTCAGCGAAAGATGATTCAAGGATGGCTTGAAGACGATGCTAATATTGAAATATTTTATCAGTGTCTGGAAGAATGGGAAAACGAACATGTACAATTTAAGCCGAATACAGACTTAGCCGCAAAGGATACTTTAAACATAACGTTAAAAGTACAGCATAAAAATACCGAAGCTGCGGTAGTATTCGTGGAGCATCCGAAGTATTTAATTATGAAGAAATACAGAGTTGCCCTGATTGCGGCTTCATTATTAATTTTATTCTTTTCTTATTTTGTTTTTCGATTTGATATTAATAATAGAACATATAAAACCGGCTATGGAGAAATAAAGGAATTTGCACTTACTGATGGAAGCAATGTAATACTGAATGCTAATTCCATCCTTATTGTTCCCCGTCTAAAGTTTAACAAAGGTGACCGTCATGTAGAGCTGACAGGCGAGGCCGCCTTTAACGTAAAACACAGCAAATCAGATCAAAAATTCCTGGTAAATACCAAAGGTAAATTGAATGTAGAGGTGCTGGGCACGGAATTTTCTGTATACAGTCGCAACAATAATAATAAAGTCGCGCTAAGAAAAGGATCGATTAAAATTCGTTTTAAGCAGAGGGAATATGAACCGCTTATTATGAAACCAGGCGATGTATTGAGTGTAAATATTACCGGTAAGGTAATGGTGAAACACCAGCAACCTGAACACCATTTCAT
Source organism: Flavihumibacter sp. (assembly GCA_041751095.1). Taxonomy (GTDB): domain Bacteria; phylum Bacteroidota; class Bacteroidia; order Chitinophagales; family Chitinophagaceae; genus JADCRZ01. The sequence goes on along the minus strand of JBGSYC010000122.1, from coordinate 5,426 downwards.
AGCCTGGAAAGACCATCGCTTTGTATATGACAGTACTTCTTTGGCTGATGCGGTTCATTCTATCCACGAATTTTTTGGCATTAAGATTATCATTCGCGACAACTCGTTGAAGGAGAAAAGTATTACGGGTTCTTTCAAGGCAGAATCTCCCCAAGAGCTTCTAAGAATTCTTGCAGAAATGTACAATATAACACTGCTTGAAAGAGCAGATAGTTTAATACTACAAGAAAAGTAGTCTATGATAGATAACTGACTTCGTTAAAAACATACGTTTTTTCTCCCACATAACATTTGTATTGAAGTAACCCAAATGATGGTAATATGAAAATAAATCTTTCTCCGAAAGGCTGGCTATGTATCATGCTGTTGATGGCTCTACATACGAATATTCAATATGGTTTCACTCAGCATACTGCTTTGAACAACAAATCTTTTAATAATAGCTCGAATGATACAATGAACGGAGATACCGATCTAAATTTAAGAGATGCGATTCTTCGAATTAAGGAAACCTTCAAGGTGGATATTTTGTTTGACGATGCCGCAGTGAGTGGCATGGCCGTGAGCTCGAAAGCTGCCTGGTCCAAGGCATTGAATGCTGAAGAAGCATTTACTAAGCTATTGAAAGATTTTCAGTTAAAGTTCAGGAAGGTTAAAAAAGCTACCTACGTAATATTTGTTGCTAATGCTAGTTCTAAGCAGATTAAGAAGCAGATGTATAAAATACTAAATACGGAGGGAACCTGGCAACAAGATAGTGAACAGGATAAGAGTGAAATAGCAAAAAAAGCTACTGTCCCTGATAAAAATGTAGAGGCCGTTCCGGTGAATGGAGTCGTTGTGAATGAAGATGATAAGCCATTATCAGGGGTTAGCATTACAGTCAAAGGAACTCAAAAAGGTACAACTACGAATAATAACGGACGTTTTGCTATTAATTTGGAAAATGAAAATGATGTATTGATTTTTACTTATGTTGGCCATGAATCACAGGAATATGTAGTATCCAGTACCACAGCAAATTTAAAAATAGTCCTTAGAAGTTTAGGCAAGGCATTATCCGATGTGGTAGTAATTGGCTACGGTACCCAGACAAGAAGAGATGTTACAGGATCTGTATCTTCCATTTCTGGTCAGGCTTTGGAAAGAGTTCCGGTTAATAACCTACAACAATTAATGCAGGGACGGGCAGCCGGTGTGCAGGTTCAACAAACCGGTGGTGACCTGAGTGGAAGGTTCAACATAATGATAAGAGGAATTAATTCTACCAGTGAAAACGGTCCATTATACGTAGTTGACGGGGTTCCTCTGGCCACGGGGTCTTTTTCCACAATAAATCCCTCCGACATTGCTTCAATTGATATTTTGAAAGATGCGTCTGCAACTGCTGTTTATGGCGCAAGGGCCTCTAATGGCGTTGTAGTAATTACTACTAAGTCTGGTAAATCGGGTAGAACAAATATAAATTTACTTGCAAAATATGGAGTAGAGAAGGATACCAAAAGACTAGACATGATGAATACAGCACAATTTTTAGATTTCGCTGAACAGGCATATATTAATAACAAACAAAGTTGGCCAGGCATTCAAAGGGAATTGGCTAATAATGATAATGATTGGCAGGACTTAATGCTGCGAAAAGGAATATGGAAAGAATTAGATTTATCAGTTAACGGTGGTAATGAAAAAACAGCCTTTGCTATTTCAGGATCTTATATTGATAGAAAAGGAATATTAATCGGTACATATTTAAACAGGGCATCTTTCAGAGCAAATATTGATCATAAGGTTAACTCAAAACTAAATGTCGGAGTCAGACTTACAAATACCTTCCAATGGCAAAATAATTCCGTTGACGATGATATCTTTCCACGGGGATTTAGACAAGCAACATTTTCCCATCCCTGGAATCCCTATAAGGATGAAAACGGTAATTTTACAGGGATACCAAGTAGGTCAGCCCCCACTGACGGGCCGCAGGAAAACCGTGTTGCCGTTCTTTTGGAAGAAGTGAGGGAGGAAAAAATTAACCGGCTTTTAGGGAACGCCTTTGCAGATTATGAAATTCTTAATTCACTCAAGATTCGGCTTAATTTTGGAGTAGATCTAGTTAATGGTAACAATTATACTTATCTCCCGGTTTATGCCCGCAGAGCTTATGTACGCGAGCAGGGATCTGTTTCTCAAAGTAATTCTTCGGCATTAAATTATGTAACTGACCTTACATTAACCTATGCCAAAACATTTGACCTGCATAAATTTAATGGTTTACTTGGATTCTCTTCACAAAAATTTATTAATGAAAGTTTTGGGGTTTCCGCCAATGGAACTACTAATAATAATTTAAACCAAATTAGTAACCAGCCGATTATCACCAGTGGAAGTGGGAGCGAAACTCACGCGGGATTGGTTTCTGCTTTTGGCAGATTGAATTATGCATACAATGACAGATATTTAATGACTGCAACGGTAAGAAGGGATGGTTCTTCCAGATTTGGTCCAAATAATAAATTCGGAATATTCCCTTCAGCTTCGATAGCCTGGAGAATTTCCGAGGAAAGTTTTATGAAGGGAATCCATTGGGCAGATGATATGAAAATAAGAGCAAGTTATGGACTCACGGGAAATCAGTCCATCGGTAATTTCCAATATCTGGCAACCACAGCTTCCGCTAATTATGTTTTTGGAAACACCCAGGTCGGGGGTATACGACCGAACGGTTTTAGAAATGAAAATATACAATGGGAGGCAAATAAGCAATTCGACATAGGCTTTGATCTTTCCTTATTTACAGGTCGTTTTTCAATTTCTGCGGATTATTACAATAAGAGATCTGAAAATTTATTGATTGTGGTCCCCAAACCACCTTCCACAGGCATAATTGCAAATCCCACGGTAAATTTAGGTTCGATAAGTAACAAAGGATTTGAATTTGCTTTTACTTCCAGGAATTTAGTTCAACAATTAAAATGGTCAACATCATTCAATATTTCTACTAATAAAAATCGGGTTCTTGATATAGGAAAAAATTCTTTGGGACAGGGTGCTCAAATTCCGGGTTATTCAGTTCCCGGCTTTTTAGGAGGAACTCCTATTAATTTGACTACTGCAGGGCATCCTATTGGTGTATTCTATACGCATCAATGGGAGGGTATTTGGCAGATTGATAATAAGGCACAAGCAGAGAAATTTGGCCTTGAACCGGGTGATTCTAAATATGTTGACCTTAATGGGGATGGTGCCATTACACTGGATGACAGGCTTTTTGCCGGCCAGCCTATGCCTAGGTTTTTTGGTGGCATGGACAATACATTCAGCTATAAGAATATTACGTTATCCGTATTCTTAAACTGGCAATATGGCAATAAGATGTTTAATCAAATAAGACAGTTGATAGAATCAGGGCAACCTGCTGTAAATGCACTTAATGTACCCTACTGGAGCCCTCAAAATCCTACTAATTTGTATCCCCGGCCGCTGATTGGAGGGAGAGCCTTTGGTGAAAACAGCAGGCCCTCAACAAGATTTTTAGAGGATGCCTCCTTCATGCGGGTAAAGAATGTAAGTCTATCATATGATTTACCGAATCAGATTAGTCAAAAAGCAGGTTTTTACTCAGCCCGGTTAGCTTTCAATATTACAAATTTACTTACAATCACAAAATACAGCGGTTTTGATCCTGAAAGTTCAAGTGGCGGAATCTTATCCGGCGGTTTGGATTTGACACCTTATCCGTTGGCAAGAACTTACATGTTTACCCTGAATTTAGGTTTTTAATTTTAAAATAGAATAACATGAAAGTACTATTTGTATTTATTGTGTCTTTTGTAATATGTCTTTCCGGTTGTAAAAAAATATTGGAACCGAAACCAATTGGTTTATCAGTATTAGATAATGTATACGTGAACGAAGCAGGTGCCATAGAAGGTATTAATGCAGCGTATCAGCCCTTAACTGGTATGCATAATTCAAACCTGCAAATACTCGTAGATTTGGCAAGTGATGACGCTTATATATGGAGAGCAGAAACACAACATAAAGAATTTAAAGCAGATTACTCAGATCCGGTTGTTGGACAGTTTTGGTCATTATCCTATCAGGGTATTAACAATTGTAACGTTGTTATTAACAGGGTGCCGTCTTTAATTTTTAATAACGATCCTAAAATTAAAGATATCATATTAGGACAAGCATATTTTTTAAGAGCACTGTATTTTTATAATCTGGTAAGATTGTTTGGTGGCGTACCTCTTTTGCTTAAAGAAACTACTACAGTAAAAGAAGCTACAAGGGAACGAACGGTAATTAAAGACCTATATGCGCAAATAGTAAAGGACCTGGAAACATCAGCCGGCCTGCTTCCAAATAGTACAGATTATTCAGGAAGCGTTGGCAGGGAAAAAGGGAGGGCTTCCAAAGGTTCCGCAAATGCTTTATTAGCCGCTGTACATCTTACCTTGGAAAATTGGCAAGACGCTAAAAATGCCACAGAAAAAGTCATAACCTCAGGAAACTATAATCTCTTTCCTAATTATTCCAGTAACTTTTACGGCACAAATGAAAATGGAATAGAGTCTGTATTTGAAGTTCAGTACGGTAACGCAGGCTCTCCTACATCAAATTTAAACAGTTTCTTCGGTCATCCCTCTTTAGTACAAGGTAATGCAGCGTATGCGCATATTGCTACAAGTAATGTTCTTGATAAAGGATTCCCTGGTGCTTCCGGTGGAGGAGTTGGTATTGTAGAGGAATTCGAAAGCGGAGACGTAAGAAAAAATGTATCGATTTCATATTATAATTTTACAGTTGGAGTTGTTCTGGGATCAGGACTTCCTGATCCTCTTATTAATAAATACTTTATGGGAAAAGCTTTCCCTTTAAATGTTAGCCCGGTAAACTATCCGGTTATTCGTTATGCAGAGGTATTACTCATTCGAGCTGAAGCATTGAACGAATTGGGCGCTGCAAATGCTGAAGCAATTAACATTATCAATAATTCAATTAGAAAACGTGCCGGGCTGAGTGCTTTGCCCGAAACTATTACTTCTAATCAGGATTCATTTAGAAAAGCCATTTGGAAAGAAAGAAGAACCGAAATGGCTTTTGAATCGAAACGATTATTCGATTTAAACAGGACGGGAAGAACTGTAGAAAGATTAGCAGCACAAAAAATAATAATTAATCCTGCTAAAATAAGCAAGCATCCAATTACAGGCAAAAATCACTATTTATATCCAATTCCATTTAGCGAGGTCTCTACCAATCCTTTGGTAACTCAAAATCCAGGGTATTGAGTGTCACGAACAACAATCAGTTCTTTATTTATTGAAAGTTGATGCTGTGTAAATGATGATGGCAGGCCCATCGGTAGCGGCTTGCAGGAGTTGCTATCAAACCACCTTTAGCTGCTGCGATTAAAAGTTGTG